>DATNLZ010000014.1:0-67982 GCA_035602605.1 Candidatus Dormiibacterota bacterium | reverse complement strand
AAAAACGGTTGAGTGGAGACCAAGTGTCTTCCCTTAGCCACCGGACTTCTGGCAATCTGCCGTCAGCATGTTTCTGCGCAGCAACAATCGCAAAAAAGACGGCAAAGAGCATCGCTACTTCAGCATCGTAGAAAACCATCGCATCGCCTCTGACAAAACGGTGCAGCGAACGGTTCTCTACCTCGGCGAAATCAACGATCAACAACAAGCGGCCTGGCGCAAGTCGTTGTCGGTGTTTGATGAACAACAGCAAGAGTATGCGAACTTGAGTTTGTTTCCCGACGACCGCGAGATTCCCGCCGATGCGGTCGACAGTCTGCAAGTAAAACTGAGCGGCCTCGAACTGCGGCGCCCTCGCCTGTTCGGTAGCTGCTGGCTCGGATGTCAGTTGTGGCAGCAACTGGGCCTCGATGAGTTTTGGGATGCGCGCCTTGCCGGAACACGGGAAGAAGTTCCTTGGGAAAAAGTATTGCAACTACTGGTGGTGAGCCAGTTGCTGGATCCGGGCAGCGAGTTTCGTGTACATCACCAGTGGTATCTGACCACCGCCATGGATGCACTGCTGGGGACAGATTTCGCCGTGGCGGAGAAAAACCGCTTGTATCGCTGCCTGGATCGCGTGCTGGAGCACAAGCAAGATCTCTTTCTATGGCTGCGCCAGAAGTGGGCCGATCTGTTTAAGGCGGAATTCGAAGTGCTGCTCTACGATCTGACCAGCACGTACTTTGAAGGTGCAATGGAAGAGAACCCCAAAGCCAAGTACGGTCACAGTTCCGATCGACGGACGGATTGTTTGCAGTTGGTGATTGCGCTGGTGATCACCACCGATGGTTTCCCGTTGGCCTACGAAGTGATGGACGGCAATACCAGTGGTCGCACCACACTCGGCGGTTTTCTGGACCACATTGAGAAAACCTATGGGAAAGCAAAACGCATGTGGGTGATGGATCGTGGCATTCCGACCGAGGAGATATTGCAGGAGATGCGGGACCCGGCACGCGAGATTTTCTATCTGGTGGGAACGCCCAAAGGCAAGATCCAACAGTATGAAAAGAAGTGGCTCGATCTACCCTGGCAGAAGGTCAGAGAGTCGGTGGAAGTAAAACTGTTTGAGCAGGACAGCGAACTCTATGTGTTGGCCAAGAGCGAAGGAAGAAGAGCCAAAGAGACCGCCATGCGACGCAAGCGTCTGGCCCGCTTGCTCAAAAAACTCCGTGCCATGCGCCGAAATCTTCCCTCACGCGACCAGTTGTTGATGCGCTTGGGCGCCGCGAAATCGGCAGCGGGCCGCGCGTTCCCTTTCGTGCACCTGCAAGTGCCCGGGGAAGACCAGCCAGTGACACGGGAGACGTTCCAGTTTCGTGTGGATCAGAAAAAGCTCCAAGAAGCGGAATGGCGCGACGGACACTACTTGCTGCGCTCCAACCTTACCGCCGGGGATCCCAGCGTGCTGTGGACGCGCTACGTGCAGTTGACCCAGATCGAATCGGTATTTAAATCGCTCAAAAGCGAACTTTGCATCCGCCCGATCCGCCATCAACTGGAGCATCGCGCCGACGCGCACATTCTGATCGCTTTTCTCGCTTACTGCTTGCAAGTGACGCTAAAACAGCGTCTGTTGCTGCACGCCCCGGGGTTGACACCGGCCGCGGTGTTGGAAAAGTTGGCGGAAATCAAAATGATCGATGTCTGGATTCCCACGGTTGATCAACGATGGTTGATTCTGCCGCGCTACACACAGCCTTCTCTCGACACGAAATTGCTCATCGAGAAGCTGAAACTGCAGTTGCCGAGCCAGCCGCCACCGCGTCTGGTCGGGCAAAAACAGAGCTACGAAATCGAGGTACCAACCATCCGGTAGGAGGCTATTTGTGGTGGAGACCTTTTAATAGCCTCCACTGATTCCAAGGCACTTAACAGGCTCAGAGGCGCCCAACTGAGAAAGTTGGGTTAGCGACGGCCGGAAGCTGACTCGTTGGCGCTTTCAGCGATTCGCTTCTGGATTGAACTCGCTGCTTTTGTTGACTGCCACGCCACAACTTGCCAGACTCCCTGGCGGCGAAGAAATGTTCCCGTGTTGCGGTAAGTCACCAGTTCAGGTTTGTCGCCCGGGTGCTGTGTCTCAGCGACCAGGCGGAATGCGACAACGGCGGTATCACCATATTCGTGGATTACGATGTCTTCGGCAGAATAGCGAGTGTTGCTTTCTTCTATGGATTTTTGCTTCTCCATTCCTCGCAGAATGTCCGCCTTATTCGTTACGATGCCGCTCGAACGTGTGTAAATTACATCGTCAGCAAAAAACCTTTCAAATATCACCCGATCGCCTCGCCCGGCTTTATCCAAGAACTCGCGCAGCAAAACGGTCAGTTCGCTCGTCGTGCTAGAGTCACCCGGTTGGGACATGGTTGACTGTGCGCGGGCAGTTCGGGCAGGCAACCACGCCACTAGCATCATCGGCATCAGTGCCAGGATGAGCGTCAGCAAGTATGCCTTTGGCGCAATTTGTCCCATCGTGTTTCGCAACTTCTTGGGTAACGGCATGCCGATCACCTCATAAGTACATCGCGGTTGGGCAGGTCACGGCGTGCCCCGCTAACTCTGCTCCGTAAGCCCGTTTCGTAGCCCAGACAGCGTGTCATGCTCAATCAGAATGGGGCGGCGCACCATGGACTCCAGCATATGCTTTCTGGCGACGAGTCGCGCGGCACTTTTCGGCGATTCGACATACCCGCGTACACGAATCACAATGGCCGCGGTCTCCGTGGTCTTTTCTACGCCGGCTACCGAGATTTCTGCCGGCCCCCCCGTGCCTAGCGCGAGGGCCAATCGCAGTGTCCCGGCAAGCCATAAGATTTGATCGCGCTCGGCTGGATCAATGGACTCAAAATACCCGCGAGTTTCTAAAGGCTCGGCGCCCCGCTGGTACCGCACGATCGCGCCTAGGCGAGTCATTTCATTTGCGGTCCACCCCGGGGGTGGCACCAATTTACGAATAATTTTTCTCGCAGCCTTGTGGTTCGCTTTCGGCCCCATGTTTTTTCCCACGCCTCGCAGGGTAGCGGCCGCGCGAAACAGCCGGCGAGAGTCGGGAAAATTGAACACCGGTGAAATATTTGCGGAGCGAAGCGCATCAAAAAGCTCCAGTGCGAATTCGCCAAGACGCCTGGACTCAAGAAAGTCCGGATCAAGCGCTCTCGCGGTCGCACGCAACCTTGCAAGGGCTGCCGATTGGACGCGCGCTTGCTGGGGAAGCCCGCGAGCCCAGACATTCCACAGCGAAATCGGCGCGTTCTTATTCTTTTCGACGATTCGCATGCGATATTCGTCGAGTTTTTCGGAGCGCGCTGTTTTGATCGCCTGGCTCCATCGTGAGCGTTCCTCCGCACTCAACGGAGGCTGTAACTTCATCACATACTTCCATAGCTCATCGAGATCGTGGACATCCCCTAATAAATCTTGCAGACGCTTTAAGTCTTGGCCCCAGTCTTCATGGCGATGGGGAAGAAAGTTTTCGACAACATAGCGAAATCGTTTAATTCCCACTCGCAATTCATGGAACGCCGCCGCACTGCGATGATGCCTGGCATGGTCGTGCAGGGTTCGCGCATCGATGAGTCGTTCGAGCGCAAGCGCTTGGGCCACCAGTCCGTCCGGACGCACCAGCGAGGCGCGTTGTCTAAGCGTGCCGCGCCAACTTTTCCATTTTCTGGCGTCGAAGCCACTGAGCGCACTCGCGGCCGTCACACGGCATCGCTCTTCCTCATCTGCGAGCGTTTCTAGAATTCTGCCGCGAATTGGGTCAGCTTCCGGAGCCAGGCCCTTCACAAGCGCCACCATCACGTGCACGTTGCGGAGATCGCCAAGGCGCCGAAACAGTTTGCGTCCTGCGCGTTTCATGGCCTTCCAGGAAGGGGCCCTCCAAAAGGGGTCGGGATCAATTTCAGCCAGCGCATCGGCCATCGTACGGCAACGGCGGAGGGCTACTCGCAGGTCATGAACAGAATCGACATCAAATTGGGTAGCGACGCGCTCGGTTTCCCTAAGGACGCGATCCATCCAGTAGGAGAGGCCGCTGCGCCTTTCCTTGGCCTTCGTTGTTATAACCGCTGTGGCCATGCGATGCTGACTTCCTCGGGGAAGGTCATCTTACGCTTCTTTAGCCGGTTGCGGGCAATAGGATTCCGGAGAACTCGTCATCATCCGACCCAGCTTCGCCTGGGCCAGAACCGAGTTGCCCCTGTCGTTCACTGCAGTGGCCATCCTGTCCAGGTTTGAGCGGCTCTAGCTTTAGATCCCTACAGCGCGGTTTCGCATTGCCGCAAGCTTCAGTGACCGATGCTGCGCAGAATTTTGGGAGAGGCGAGCCAGAGCAAAATTCCCGCCGGTGGCAAGATCCTTTCAAGCTCAATGCAGGCAATGCCAGCCTTTTTCAGAGAAGTGATTGGTTGGGAGAGGTCCAGGGCGCGAGCCACGACGCCGTCGACATTTGGGCCATGCCCAAAGCAAAATGTCTCGACGGATTTGTCTAGGTTTTCCAGCTCGCGAAAAATTCGTGAAGGATCGGCTTCGGGCAGAAGAGCATCGCTGGTCAGAATATTATCGGTCGGGAAATCGAATACCTTGGCAAAGATCGAAGACGTTTGCATGGCACGAACGTACGGGCTGGAGATTAGACGATCGGGTTGGATGCCAAGCCGTCTAATTCCGCGGGCCACTTCGCGCGTCTTCGCAATTCCCTCCTTGGTAAGATAGCGCTCCGGATCCGGCGGGCACACCGGATCTTCGCGATCAATCGCCGCTCCGTGGCGCACAATATAAAGGTGCATCAACACGATCTCCTTGGGATTGTTTCTCCCCTTAGAAATCTTCCTTCTAAGGACTAGGCCACGCGCTTGGTAGGAGTCGCCTGCCTGATAAACATCCGCACTCCAAACTCGCTTTCGAACAAATCTGCACTCCGTTGAGCGTCAAGCAAACCTTCGGCCACATTGCCGCGCGCAGTTATGCGCAGGCCCACTTCGCCGCGTTTGAAACCAGCTTCAATGCGCGTGATGTTTTGTTGATGAGTGCGGTCAAGTGCTTCGGCAATACGTAGTAGCGCTGCCAAACGCCGAACGTGGTTTCGGGCGACCGAGCCTAACGCAGCATAACTTGGATGATGGCGCGCGGGCTCGGACTTGCGGTTATGGTAACGGACCAGGCTTGCGACTATATCGCGGCGTGGTCCTTCCAGGCCGGAAATATCTGCATTCCGCACCAAATACTCGCCGTGTTTGTGATGACCTTTGTGACTAACGAGGTGTCCGATGTCATGAAGCAACGCCGCCGCTTCCAGCAACACGCGCAATTCGTGCGACAAACCGTGAATCGGCCGCAGCTCATCGAACAGCGAGCGAGCGAGTTCGCGAACATGCTCGGCGTGGCGCTGGTCCGGGTCCAGTCGTCTCCCAAATCGGCGCACAGAATCCAGCAGTTCTCGCGAAGCGGCATCGTACCGCGGCTCGCGTTGGCGCGCGAACTGCTTTTGGGCAAGCTCGTGCAGTACGCCGTCGCGAACTCCCACCCCGGGAATCAGCATCTGGCGAATATTCAAATAACGTCCCAAGGCAATAAAAATTACGGCTGCGACGCCCATGACGTCGGCACGGTCGCGGCGCACTCCAAAAGCCTTCATGCGCTCGCGCACGTCGCGTTCGACGATTTCCGCGAGCCGAGCGCGAAGCAGTGACACATCGAGCGCGCGAAGTCCTTTTTCGCGCGGACCCGCCGCAACTTGCGCGAGACTTTCTGCGTTGCCGCCGCAGGCGACCGCTACACCTTCAGAAAAGCTGGGGCGTTGGGGCATTCGGGATTCGAGAAGCGCGCGTACGTAGCGGCGAACCTGCTCGACTTGCACTGGACGCATGGCGCCGCGAATACCAAGACTCTCCATCAAACGAACCGCGCCCACCGGAATCTGGACGCACTGCGGGGGAGCATTATCGCGCATGACGCTGAGTTCCAGGCTGCCTCCGCCGAGGTCAATGATCAGGCGCGGGTTCAGCTCGTGGCCGAGTGCGTCTAGAACTGCGGTTCGGCACAGCCGAGACTCCTCCAATTCGCTGATGATTTCGAGCCGGATTCCCGCGGCGCGCCGCACACGTGCGACGAGCTTGGCGCGATTGCGCGCCTCTCGCGCGGCGCTGGTAGCCACGGCGCGATATGCACTGACGCCGAACTCATCCATCTTTTGACGAAATTCACGAAACGCTTTGGCCGCACCGGCGAGCGTTTCTTCGCTAAAGCGTTGGGTCGTAAAAACATTTTCACCCAGCCGCACCGGACACCTCTCGGCCAACAGGTTTTCCACATCGAGAGGTGAGTGCGCCCGCGCAATAGCAAAGCGCAGCGCGTTCGTGCCTGCGTCGATCGCCGCAATGTGAACCGGGTCAGCCAAGGAGACGTTTCAACGCCACAAATGCGCAAGCGCGTTGGAGGGCGTGTATTTGGTCGAACGGATACCCAAGTGCTCGCCGATGCGCTGCCGCAATTGTTTATTGACCTCTGGAACGCCGGCTTCTCCGTCGAGCTCGAGAAAGTTGTGGCGTTTAGCCATGAAATCGAATTCTTTCTTGATCATCGTCTGGTAGCGGATGAAGGAACGAAACAAATCATTGGAAAGAGACATATCTCGGCCGGATTCCCAATAGCTGATGGCCTGCGATTTCTTAAATTCACGTGCGAACGCCGTTTCCGGCCGGACGTTGAGCCAAAAGGTGAGGTCCGGGCGCAACGCCATCGCATACAAACCGAGCAAATATTCGCGATTGATGCCCCGAACCGCACCGCGCGCAATCAGAGTGTAAATAAATCGATCGGCAAGAATCACCATCCCCGACCGTAGCGCAGGAACGATGCGATGTTCGATTTGATCGAAAAAATCTGTGGCGTACATGAGCGCGAGGGTCAGTCGTGTCACGGCATTTTTGGCCATCAAATCATCAATATCTTTCCCCACCAGATCGGAACGCGATAACCCCGTGGTTTGCACAGCAAAACCTTCGGACTCGAGCCACTCCTGCAAAAGCGTGATCTGCGTAGAGCGTCCGGAACCATCCATTCCTTCGACGACAATCAGCGTTCCGGTAAGCTCGGCCGGATTGATTCCGACCAGCGCCTCGCCAAAAAAATAACGGTTGGTGTCGGCGATGGTTTCCGCGACCGGCAGGCGTTCCGCTTTTCTCGGAGCTGAAATGGGGGTGGTGCGAGCCGAAGGGGCCATCGTGCTCGATGCGACTGTGGCAACCTTCGAAGAGTCTTTGTTTTTGCGCGGGCTCATTGATGTGTGGGCGCGAAGCGCTTCAAATCGATACGCGAGGCAACGATCTCCCGCATCTGTTTTTGAAGTTGATTGAGAGGTATGGTGCCGTCCAGAACGACAAAGTTATCGGTCTCGGCCATCTTGTCATATTGGTCGAGGATCATGCCCTGAAAAACCCGGAAGCTTTCGGCGCGATCGTAAGAAAGAGCCAGGTCCATCCCCGCTTCGTAATATTTCAATTTTGGTCTGCCGCTCAGGATGCGGTCAACGGCAACTTCGAGCGGGGCACGAAAATAAAACGTGAGATCTGGAACCGGAGCGAAGCGATAAAGATTGCGCAGCCAGCGCGGCGAGCATCCGCGCGCAGAGTCGCGAGCAAACGCGGTGTAGACATAGCGATCGGCGAGCACCAGATAGTTGCCCTGGAGCAGCGGCATAATTTGCCGCTCGCAGCGATCGGCAAAATCGGCGGCATGCAAAAGCGAGAAAGTCACCGGCGTAAGAAGCCTGCGCTTTTTCCCCCGCTTGGTCGCGGATTTTACCAGTGGAGAGGAGTTCCATTCCGTGAAGTGCAGCCGGTAGCCGCCAATTTCCAGCCAGCGCTTCAGGAGATGGAGTTGGGTACTTTTTCCCGAGCCATCGGTGCCTTCGACTACGATCAGCGCGCCTGGGTAGGTACGTCCGGGCATCGGCCGCGCCATTTTCCGCGGCGTAGCGGCAACAGCGAATTCGCTCGTTTCTGGGACTTTTTTGGTTTCTTCAGGCATAAGAATCAATGATTGTACTCTGGAATGATTAAAATTGTGTTACAAGCGTTGCCAACATGAAACGTTCGGGTAGCTCGGCAGAGATTTCTCGTGACAGACGCACGTAGTCGTTGGGCCGCACTCCTATCTTCAGGATTACTTCTGCAACAGGTGCTAGCTGCGCCATCGCGAGAAGCCGCTCCATCTCGCTGTTGACGAAGCGCGCTTACTGAAGTATTAAAGATACAATATTATTCGTGCTGCGCCGGTTCGCTAGCGTTTCCATCCCTGGGAGCGCCGCTGACTTGCGCTTTGTGCTAACTAGACACGGGGGGTGCGGGTGTGATTAAGAAATCTGTAGTGCGTGGAATTGTTGTCGCCTTGCTGGCGGCAGTATCGGTTATCGCGCAAACAAGCACGTCCACCATTACCGGCCTGGTCACCGACCCGTCGGGCGCGGTGGTGGCCAATGCCAAAATCGAGGCCAAGAACGAAGAGACTGGCGTAAACTACGCCGGAACCACAACAGGCACGGGCAATTATTCGTTCGCCTCTCTAACGCCTGGCCCCTATACCGTCACTGTAACTCAGCCAGGGTTCCAGACTTACTCGAGCGTGCACAACATATTGACCGTGGGTACGCCGCTCGTTGTGGACGTGACGTTGAAGGTGGGGGTCACGGGCGAGTCTGTGCAAGTGGTCGAATCGGGCTACGAGCGTATCGAAACCTCAAACGCCGCGATTGGAGACGTGGTAACTACTAAGCAGGTTCAGAATTTACCCTTAAATGGACGCAACCCGCTGAGCCTTCTAACCTTGGAACCCGGCGTTGTGCAGCGTACCAATAACGGCAGCGGCTCCGGCACGCATGTTTTCGGATCGCGGGATCGTGCACACAATGTAACCATCGACGGGATTGACGCGAACGAATCTACGGTGCCCAATCCGCAAAGCAATCTGCAGAGATTGAATCCTGATAATGTGCAGGAATTTCGTACCATCACTCTTGGTGCAACGGCTGAAAATGGACGCAACAGCGGGGCAAACGTTATCGTGTCCACTAGGGCTGGCGGCAACGATCTGCATGGGTCGGTTTTTTACTTCAATCGTAACAGCGCCTATAACGCCAATGAGTGGTTTGCAAACTATGAGCGCCAGCAACGCCCGGATCTAAAGCTGCATGAATACGGGTTTGATGTGGGCGGGCATATTATTAAAAATAAGACTTTTTTCTTCGGCAGCTTTCAGAACAATCTGATCAAGCAGACTCAGCCCATCGCGGCCACCAATGTGGGCGTTGCCGGCGGAGCGCCTCTTTCCTACACGGCTCTTGCACGCTCGGGTATCTTCCGATTCGTTCGCGGCACGGTTACCAGGTCAGACGGCAAGACCTTTACCCGCAATTCACCGGGTATGGTAGACGCCGCTGGCAATCTGATGCCGGGAATTGCGGTGTGTGCTCCAGGCAAGCACTCAAATTGCGTCGACAGCTATAATATGTTCGACTCTGCAAACGATCCCAATGGCATAGGTCCCGATGCAAAGGTGCTTGCGCTTATCAAGACCCTGCCGGTTCCAAACGGGTTTGCGCTCGGAGACAGCCTCAACACCGCCGCATTCAACTGGAACGCGCCCGCCCAATTCAAGGGACCCCATTACATGGTCCGGGTGGACCACACCTTTGGACCAAACGACAATATGTTCGTCCGCTACCTGTGGAACCGCTTCGACACAACCAAAGGTGACTTCCTGAACAGCCGGCCATCGGTTTTCCCCGGATTCCCACCGCTCGGCGAAGTAAATAGGAGTGGAAAAAATCTCTCGATCAGCTACCGCCACATGTTCACACCGTCGCTGGTCAATGACTTCACGTTCGGATTCAATCGCTTCGCGTTTCTATTTACGTTTGGGGAGTCCAACCCCAGCTTCGGAGATCCAACCAAACTCCCGCCATGGACCGACGATTGTGTTGCGGGTTCGTTCCAGAACGTGGATGCGCCCAATTGCGTATCGCCCCACACGCAGCGTGCGGTTACCACACCGCAATTTGTGGACAACCTAAGTTGGATCCATGGCGCTCACACCCTGCATACCGGCTTCAACTTCCGCTTCTATATACACAATGATAGCCGGGGGTTTTTCGGGGGCAACATCGTGACTCCGGTGGTGCGTTTCAACAGGTCCAATGGACAAGGAGCTGCTTTCGCTAACTTCCCGCGTAGCGTCCAAGGGGATCCTACCCAAGACGTAAACTCGATCGATGCAAACCGGCTGCAACAAGCGATCGTCGAGCTAGCAGGAATTCCTAATCGAATTCAGCAGGCGTTCTTCGCCGACTTCGGTAGTGACACATACGCGAGCACCAGGGCGGCGACGGTTTACACTCGCGCCCACCAGTACAATTCTTATATTCAGGATGAGTGGAAGCTCAAGCCCAACCTGACCCTCAATGCGGGTTTGCGCTGGGAGTTTAACCCTCCTCCCTACGACGCCAAGCAGGCGCTGGTTCCCAATGTCTTCCCCGACGGTTCGCAAGGTGACGTCACGTATGTGAAATCCGACCGGTGGTTCAAGAACAATAGCGCGCGTTCCCTCGGCCCCCGAGTAAGCATTGCGTGGTCGCCGGACAAAAAAACAGCTGTGCGTGCCGGCTATGCGTGGTTGTTCGATACATTGTCCACGTTTCAAGTAACCGCGATGGCCGGCAAGGTGCCGGGCTTCCTGCTGAATTGCCAAACCAACATCACCACCGGCGCGAACGGTAAACCGGCGGTGAGTTCTTCAAGCGGGTGTGCGGACATGCGCGATGCCATCCTTTCCGGTGGCCAGATCAAACGCATATCCCAAGGTTTTCCGGTTTCTGTGCCGCTCCCGACCACCAAGCCGTCAGCGGCTCTGCTTGCGGCTAAACAATCACAGAATATTGCCGCCGCCGTCGGAGCGTTCGACCCGAACATTAAGAATCCTTCGGTGCACGAATGGGATCTCACTATCCAGCGAGAGCTGCCTCTGCATTTCATAGGAGAAATCGGCTACGTCGGCAAGCGCGGGACGCATTTGTACAGAGCATACGACCTAAATCAGGTGTCCATTAACGGACCGGGATTTCTCGACGCTTTCAACGTTGGCGTAAGCAACAGGCGCGCGGGTTGCGACCCGGATGGGACTAAGTGTTCGGATGGTAGACCCCGCCCGGCGCCACAGTTGCTGGTCGATATGGTGGGGGGTACCGCGGCCCTGAACAACCGTCGTTCAGACTTCGATACATTTAATATCGGCGCCTTTGCGAATTTCGCTGATCAGCAGAAGTTTCAGGGAACTTTTTTCCGTCCGAACGCGCAATTCGGCCAAATCTTTTTCCAGGATTCCGGCGGAGACTCGTACTACCACGGATTGTTTATCGCCGCTCGTCGGCGGTTTGAGCAGGGACTGGATTTCGGGTTCTCGTACACGTTCAGCAAGTCGATTGATGTCATGTCGGTGGATCCAACGGGCGCAGCAACAGGTGGTGCCTTGAGCACTAGCAACAGCCGCACCCCCACCGACATCCATGATTTCCGGTTGGACCGGGCGCTCTCGGATTTCAACAACACTCATGTGCTGCTGGCGAATATGCTGTTCGAGCTGCCGTTCGGGCATGGGAAAAAGTTTGCATCGGATACCCCCGGCTGGCTCAATCAGGTCATCGGCGGCTGGACATTCACGGGTATCTTTAATTACCAGAGCGGCGAGCCGTACAGCATCACCAGCGGTTCGTTGACCGGCAACGGAGGGCATGTGAGCTACGCACAAGTCAGAGGTCCGCTCGATAAGGGCCACATTCATTTCGTGAATGGAGTCGAAGGACCCGTCGTGTACGAGGCCGGCGCCCTCACCAAGATCACCGATCCAAACCCTAATTGCGTGAGCATCACCGGGACACAGACGTCGTTCTGCATCCCCCTTCCGGGTCAGAACGGCAACGGCCGTAATATCGCGCAGGGCCCGAACTTCTGGAATCTGGATTCCGGGTTGTTGAAGAATTTCGGTGTGACCGAGCGAATTAAGTTACAGTTCCGTGCCGAGTTTTTCAACGTTTTAAACCATGCCAATTGGGAAAATCCTCGGAACGCAACGTCAGGATCAAACAGCATACAGAGTACGCGGTTTGGACAGACCTGCTGCATTTCATCGTCGCTGCCGTCATCAGCAACAGTGATTGCCATCGGCGAGCCCAATCGCGTTATCCAGTTGGGTTTAAAACTCAACTTCTAGGAAGCCTACCACCCATAGGGGCTGCTCCTTCACGTGTTGAAGCGATTGTTGTCTCTGAGCTATTTCCCAAATGTTCCTTAGAATATGGCGAGCTTGATGCGCAGGAATTTCTTGGGATTCTGGCGGAACTCGCCGAGCAATAGACGGAGGTCAGCGGCGGCCCCCGTCAAATTATCGTAGAACTGCGGGTCGTTGATCAACTTACCGCCGGTACTGTCGTTCTTGGTCAGCTTGGCGGTAATGTCCTTGATGTTCGCGCTGCTGTCGCGGAGTTGCGCGTACAGCGCGTCATCGGTGACCAGCTTGCCGAGCGTACCTTTGCCGGCTTGCACGTCGCTCACCATGGCGTTGGTCTTCTCGATGGTTTGCTTGGCATTGTCGTAAAAGTCCGGATCGTAGATCAGTTTCCCGAGAGTTCCTTTTTGCGCCTGCACGTCGGCGAGCAGGGTATCCACGCGGTCTACAACCTTATCCATTTTCTGGTAAACCTCATCGGAAGCCACAATTTTTCCGAGCGTGCCCTGACCAGCCTGCACGTTGGTCATGATCTGATCGCTCCGGGCAAGAATGCTGTTGAAGTGGACGTAAGCTGTTTCATCGGTGAGCATTTTGCCGAGTGTGCCTTTGCCGCGCTGCACCCCGCCGATCAGGTCGCTCACTTGCGCTGAGAGCGTGTTGAGGTTAGCCAGCACATCGGCGCTGCGCTCCACCACTTGCTTCATGGCCTTTTCTTCGTGGCCATCGAGTTCCGCCCAATCTCCCAGTGGTTTCCCGGTCAGACCGCGATGAATACTCACGTAGCGATTTCCCAGTAAACCTTCGGTCACCAAAGTTGCGAAAGAATCTGTGCGAATTTCATTTTGTACGCTTCTTTTTATTCGCATGATGACTTCAATGCTTTTTTCCGGGTCCACCACCTTTCCGCCGACCCTCGGGGCGATGCGCACCGCATCCACATTTCCAATATCAACTCCGTCCAATCGCACGGGAGCGCCAGCCTCTAATCCTTCGACTTCGGGAAGAAACGTTTTTAGTCGGTACTTGGGCGACAAAATCCCCGCCGAGCCGGTAACATAGAAAATGCCGACGGTCAGAACAAATAATCCCACCAATACAAACAACCCTACGCGCAGCTCTGTCCAAGTTAATTGCTTGCGCTGAGCCATCACCATCCTCCTCTATCACAAGAAATCCTATTTCCCATCCTTTGGAACTAAAAATCTCTTCAAGTATTCGTCCTGCGACGCTAACATCGCTTTTTGGTCACCCTGAAAATAAACAGTCCCCTGGCGTAGAACTAAAATGTTCGTGGGCGGTGCGGCGTTTCCGGGCATTGCACCGTTGTTGCCAACCGGTAGCACGCGATCGCTATGGGGATCGAAGTGAAAATTGGCCAAGCCGAAAGCGTCTTGCAAACGGTGCGTGCAAAGCAACGACGTCACGCCCTGGGTATCTCGCAAGCGCAGAATCAGTGTGATGATCGTTTGCGAAGTCACCGGGTCGAGTCCGGCCGTCGGCGAATCGTACAGAACGATCTTCGGTCGGCTGACGAGCGCTCGAGCAATGGATACCCGGCGTCGCATTCCGCCTGAAAGCTCTGATGGCACTTGCTCGAGGGCGTTCTCCATCTCCACAAAGCGCAAAGCCTCGCGAACGCGCTCTTCAATTTCTTCTTCATCCAACTCATCTTCACGCAAGCGATATGCGACGTTATCCGCAACCGTCATCGAATCAAACAGCGCCCCTTCTTGAAACACAAATCCAATCTGACGGCGAAATTCCAGCAGTTCGATCTCCGTCATTTCCGCCAGATTTCGTCCGAGAACAAGTATTTTGCCGGAATCCGGATGAAGCAGACCTGCGGCAAGTTTCAAGGTAAGAGTTTTTCCGGTACCGCTCTCGCCCGCCAGCACCTTGGTTTCACTCTGAGTCACGTCAAAGGTGAGCCCGCGCAAGACTTCTCCCTCTGCAAAGCCAATTCGCACCTCTTCAAACGCAATGACCGGCTTGGTAGCGGCCGAGTTGTCCATAGTGAGTATCGATTATAGGGGTAAAGTGGCTTGCACGTCAGAGGCTGGCCACAAATTGCCAGAGTCACGCGCAAGACAAAATCTAGACGCCTTTTCCGGCCAAAAACAACATAACACGCGTGAGGAAGAAGTTCGTAACCAGTATAAACACGGATGATACCACGACCGCTTGGGTGGTCGCGCGACCAACTCCTTGCGTTCCGCCCTGCACCTTCAAACCCTGGTAGCAGCCTACCGTCGACAGAATAAAACCGAAGAACAGGGGCTTGCTCATCCCTTGCATGATATCGGAGAACGAAAGCGCGTGAAGGGCGCGCGTCCAGAATTCTACAGCCCCAAGACGCAGCGTTGACGCCGCTACCAGCCATCCGCCAATCAATCCCACAAAGTCAGCCATCGCCGTGAGCAACGGGAGCATAAGTATTGTTGCGACAACACGTGGCATCACCAGCTTGCGGCTCGGATCGGTACCCATCGCGCGCATCGCGTCGATCTGCTCGGTTACCAGCATGGAGCCAAGCTCGGAAGCAATTCCGGAGGAGACTCGGCCGGCGACGAGCAGCCCGGTAATTGTCGGACCGAGCTCGCGCACGAGGCCAATGGCTACGACATCGCCGGTGAGCGCGGTCTGCCCAAAACGCGCAAATTGCGAAGCAGTTTGCAAAACCATCACCGCGCCGATAAAAAACCCGGTTAGCAGCACGATCGGCAGGGACCCCACGCCGATGATATCCATCTGCTCAAATAGATCGCCAATATAAAACGGAGGCGACAGCACATTGGTCACTGCGCGCGCGCTAAGCAGAACGTAGTCCTGCACATGAGCGACACTCCGCTTGGCAGCCTCGGTTACAAAACCGTATGCCGCTGGTTGCTTAGGATCGGCTGTGGTCATGTAAACTCAAAGGAAAGATGGATGTAGCGCGCACCGGACACTGCACGAACGAAAGCCTATCGTCCGAATTGCAGCGCGTCAAGTATTTCAAGGTTCCAGGATATTTCAGGCATTTCGCATTGCGCGTGGACCAACACTTTCGTCGTCAAACAATCATAAACAAAGAAGAGCCAGCGCATTTGAATTTGTAATCCCCTACCAACAGATAATCGAACACTTCGGCTGGACGCCTTTCGATGGCTCCGTTACAATCTCAGGTTTTGCGCTCGGTATGCGTCCGCATGGTTGTGCGTGCGACGCATTCCGTTACAGATCCATGCTTCGTTTTGTCACCGCCGGAGAATCACACGGTCAGGCTCTCATCGCCTGGGTCAGCGGACTGCCCGCTTCCCTGCCCGTGGACCTCGATTTCATTAATGCTGAATTGCACCGCAGGCAGCTTGGTTACGGGCGAGGCGGGCGCCAAAAAATAGAGAAGGACCACGTGGAAGCGCTGTCCGGCATTCGCCACGGAAAAACGCTAGGCGCACCTATCGTGCTGCGCATTGAAAATCGCGATTGGCAAAATTGGCAGAAAGCCTTGCCGGTTGAAGATGTGGACGGGGCCGAAGATGCGCAGCGACCGCTCACAGCGCCCAGACCCGGGCACGCCGACCTCGCGGGTGCTTTAAAATTTGATTTCCACGACGCGCGCTATGTGCTCGAACGAGCTTCCGCTCGGGAGACGGCTGCGCGAGTGGCTGCGGGGGCCATCGCTAAGTTGCTACTGCGCGAATTTGGTACCCAAGTGGCGAGTCACGTTATCGCTGCAGGTAAGGTGCGCCTTGAGCGCGCGGCCCGCTGGGATGAAATTCAAGCCGTTTGTAAGAATTGGGATTCACCCCTGCGCTGTGTGGATGCCGCGACCGAGCAAAAGATGAAAGCGGAGGTCGACACTGCCCTGCGCGCTGGTGATTCTGTCGGCGGCATTTTTGAAGTTGTCGCGCACGATGTAGTGCCTGGTCTGGGCAGTCACGCGCAGTGGGACGAAAAGCTTGATGGAAAGCTGGCGCAAGCACTGATGTCCATTCAAGCAGTCAAGGGCGTCGAAATTGGCTCGGGCGTTTCCAGCGCAACTTCCTATGGCTCCGAGGTTCAGGATGAGATTCATTATGAGGCCGCTACGAAACGTTTCCGCCGGTCCACAAATCGTGCGGGAGGACTGGAAGGCGGAATCACCAACGGCGAAGACGTGGTTCTGCGAGGCTACTTGAAACCTATTTCGACCTTGCGGCGCGCCCTCGAGACCGCTGATTTGGTTACCAAGAAAACTGTGAAGGCTGCTTACGAGCGCTCCGACATATGTGTCGTTCCCGCCGCGGGCGTGGCTGGAGAGGCGATGGCCGCAATTGTTCTAGCTGCGGCATTTCTGCAAAAATTTGGCGGCGACTCGCTTTCTGAGACTCGACGCAATTTCGCGGGGTATCAGCGCCAGTTGGACGCTTTTTAAAAGGCTCTTCATTCGAGAGTGGACTTCAACATATACGCGGGCGAAGACAGATAGCTCGGAGCAGCGATGATTTATCCTATCGTGAAATACGGTTCAGCGATTCTCGAACGCCCTACAAATCCCATTACCGACTTTGACGCCGGACTCGAGAAGCTGTGCGCTGATATGTTTGAGTCCATGTACGCTGCGCAAGGTGTTGGGCTCGCTGCTCCGCAGATCGGCAAAGGTATACGGCTGGCGGTCATTGATGTCACCATCGGAAAAAATCCCGAGGCTAAACTGGTTCTCGCCAATCCGGAAATTATCCACACTGAAGGTGAAGCCCGCGAGGAAGAAGGCTGCCTCTCGATACCTGGTTTCCGCGGGTCGGTGGTTCGCCCGCAGTTTGTGACCATTCGTGCGCAAGACATCAAGGGGCAACCTTACGAGATGCGCGGTGAAGGCTTACTGGGCCGCGCCTTTTGCCACGAGATCGATCATCTGAACGGAATTCTTTTTGTCCAACACTTGAGCATGATCAAGCGCGATCTGATCAAACGCAAAATCCGCAAGATGATCAAACGCGCCGAGTGGTAACTTCCGCGTTCATCGGAGCGCCATGCGAATCGTTTTCTGCGGTACGCCCGAGTTCGCGGTTCCCGCGCTGCGCCATCTTCTTTCCCAACCCGAGCATCGCATCGAAGCCGTAGTCACCCAGCCGGATCGGCCACGCGGGCGTGGTGGGAATCTCGCCCCTTCCCCAGTGAAACAAGTCGCGCTAGAGGCGGGGCTGCCAGTTTTTCAGCCGCAAAAATCGCGTTCCGACGAAGCCTATCAGTTTTTTCAGCGCGTCGCACCCGATGTAGTTGTAATTGTCGCCTATGGGCAAATCATTCCCGCGCGACTGCTAGCGATACCGCGCTTCGGCTGGATTAACTTGCATGCGTCGCTTCTGCCGAAATATCGCGGCGCGGCACCGATCAATTGGGCCATCGCCAGCGGCGAAACGCGCACAGGCCTCACGACTATGCGCATCGACGCAGGACTCGATACCGGTGACATGCTGCTGCAGGTCGAGTTGCCCATTGGTTCAGATGAAACGGCGCCGGAGCTGGCGGTTCGGATGGCCGAGACCGGAGCTCCATTGGTCGCTGAGACGCTGCGCAAGCTCGAACACGGCGAACTTTCGCCCAAGCCGCAAGATCATGCGCAGGCTTCGCTCGCACCCATTCTCAAGAAAGAAGATGGGAGGATCGACTGGTTGCTTAGCGCAGAACAAATCTATGCGCGTATCCGCGGATTCGCTCCATGGCCGGGAGCGTTTACCACCTTCCGCGGACAGCTTTGTCATCTGTGGGGTCGACCCGGAACCATTGAGCGCACTCCGGAGGGGCCTGGTACGGTCATGGAGCACGACCAAAGATTAGTTGTGCAGTGTGGCAGAAACTTTCTCGAGCTCGAAAGCGTCCAATTGGAAGGAAGGAAAAGAATCGCGGCACGCGATTTTGCAAATGGCGCTCGCCTGCTGCAAAACGAACGCTTTGGCTAACCTCCTTCGGCACGCAACGTCTCAAACAGTGTGGAGAAACATTGCACTCACGACATCATTTTAACATTTTAATTTGCCTGACCTCATCCTTCGCGGCATACTAGAAGTCTACTGCTCTGCGCTCTGCCGTTTTTGCTCAGATTGGACGCGACCGCTTAGCTGACAATTTCCATGGAGAGCGTGAGTTTCTTTAGCCATTCAATATGAAAAAACGATTTCTTGTTTCCTCCTTTCTGTTGCTGTTGATTTCTTCTCTAACCTGTAATCTTGCTACGCTACCGGTCGCCGCCGGCGCCAACGACACAGAAGCGTCAACCGCGCAAACCGCCACACCGGCCGAGTCCGGTGATGTTGTCCTTGATACGATGCAACAGGAACTGGCGCGGGCTACCAAAGAGCTGGCCAAAGCCGAGAACCCTCCTTATTTCATTGGCTATTCCGTGCATGATCTCAATGCTCTTATCATCGTCGGTGCGTATGGGAGCTTGATCACTAATGCGACAGGCCATCGCCGCGCGGCTGACGTGACCATGCGCATTGGCTCCCCGGCACTCGACAACACCCACGGCGAAAGTCGGCAGTCCGGTATGAACTCGGGACTGGTGCCCATTCGCGATGATCGCGACGCCCTCGCTCGCGTCTTTTGGCAGCTCACCGATCAGGAATACCGGCGCGCCGCCCCCGCATTCCTCAACGTCAAGACCAACTCTGCGGTGCGCGCTGCAGAAGAGGATAAGTCTCCGGACTTCTCCAAAGAGCCGCCTCAGACTCATGCCAGCGCGGCTCCACCCCCACTGGATTTGGATCGCCCAACGTGGGAAGAAAGAATTCGCCGCTATTCGATGGCCTTTCGAAAGTATCCGGAAATTTATACTTCGGGAGCCTACTTTCAGGCGCAAACCTCGAATTCCCATTACGCTTCGAGCGAGGGAACGGCGTTGATCATGCCGAGTGCGTCGGTGCGCATGGTCATCGAGGCATCGACGCGCGCCGACGATGGCATGGAATTGATTCGCGTCGAGACTTTTCAAGCGCCAAAGGCTGACGAGCTCCCGTCCGACGCCGAGATTTTGACGAAAATTGAAACGATGGCTGCCGATCTGCACCATCTTCGTGTTGCTCCCGTCGCTGAGCCATTCAACGGTCCCGCCATACTTTCTGGTCGGGCTGCCGCGGTATTCTTTCACGAAGTGCTCGGACACCGCCTCGAGGGGCACCGCCAGCGCGACGAACAAGAGGGACAAACGTTCACGAAGATGGTAGGGCAAAAAGTATTGCCGGACTTCCTGAGTGTCGCAGACGACCCCACGCTACGACAACTTAGCGGGGTAAAGTTGGCTGGAGCCTACGCCTATGACGACGAAGGCGTTCCTTCGCGGCGTGTGGAAGTAATTCACGATGGGATTCTAAAGAATTTTCTGATGGCGCGCATGCCGATTCGCGGCTTCAGCAGCTCGAATGGACACGGCCGCAACCAGCCTGGCCGCATGCCTACGGGCCGTCAAGGCAATTTGCTCGTGACTTCGACGAAAAAAGTCACTGAATCTGAGCTGCGCCAACGATTGGTCGATGAAATCAAAAAACAGGGTAAACCTTATGGATTATATTTTGACGATGTGCAGGGCGGATTCACCCTGACAACAAGGGCGCTTCCGCAGGCATTTCAGGTTTTGCCCGTGATGGTTTATCGCGTCTATCCCGACGGCAGGCCGGATGAGTTGGTTCGCGGCGTCGATATCGTTGGCACGCCCCTTGCCGCACTTACGCGCATTCAGTTAACAGGCGACACTGAGCGTGTCTTCAACGGAATCTGCGGCGCGGAATCTGGCAGCGTACCTGTTTCCGCTTCGGCACCGGCCATGCTTTTCTCCGAAATGGAAGTGCAGAAGCGCGCTCACTCTCACACTCGTCCGCCGATTTTGCCGCCGCCCGGCTTTGAATCTTTACCGTTGCCGGCCGCGACAAAAGCCGCATCGACGTCATTAGATGTGAAGGAACCACGATGAAAAGGAAAAGCTACTTGAATCAATGTTTCTGTCGACGTTATTTTTTTGCATCGCTCATTCTTTCAGCGTTTTTTCTCGGAGCCGTGGACAGAATTGCTGCGGACAACCCTTCTGTGCCCGCCCCGGTTTCCGCGGCGCTATCGGCGGCACGGAAGGCTGTCCAAGGTGACCCCCTCCTGGAGGCAATGCTCGCCGAACTCGAACGCTCGAAAACCAATCTGAAAATGGACAATGTTCCTGCTCCCTATTACATCGAGTACCGCCTCAGCGACGTGGATGATTATTCGGCCGACGCCGCCTTTGGCGCACTCCGCGATGACCAGAAGGTTCACGTGCGCATCCTGCGCGCCGTTGTGCGCGTCGGTGACTACAAGGAAGACAGTTATTTTGGCGAGGGTACCGGCGACGCCGAAATCATGCCGCTTGACGACGATCCGCTTTCGCTCCGCCACCGCATTTGGCTGGTTACCGATCAGGCTTATAAGGCCGCTACGGAGGCTCTCACTTCAAAGCAGGCGATGCTCAAGCAATATTCGGTCGAACAGCCGGTAGACGACTTTGCCAAGGCAACGCCATTGCAATCGGTTGGCGCGCTCGTGAAGCTCGAATACTCGCAGGAACGCTGGCGAAAAACTCTCGAGGATGCCACTCGGCTGTACCGTAAGTATCCCGATGTTCAAACTCTCGATGCTTCACTCAAGTTCACGGCGGTCAACGAATACCTGGTGAATTCCGAGGGTACGGTGACGCGCGAAGGCCATACCACCTATGCGCTTACGCTTACCGGCTCCACGCAGGCTCCGGATGGAATGCGACTGGAGCGAAGTCCCTATTACATGTATGCCCGGCCCACCGAACTGCCATCGGATGCGCAAGTAATGGCCGACGCCGTGAAAATGCTTGAAACCCTGGTGAAGTTGCGGCAGGCCCCTATCGTCGAGGAGGAATACCGCGGCCCCGTGATTTTCTACGCCGATGCTGCTGACGATGTTTTTGCCGGCCTCGTGGGCGCGAACGTCCTGGGACGTAAGCCCGCGCCTGGCCGACCAGCGCGCACTACCGGCGCCTTTGCCAATAGTTACAAGAGCCGTGTACTGCCGGACTTCCTGACGATTGTCGATGACCCGACTTTGAAGGAGTTCCAAGGACATAGTCTTGTGGGAAGCTACCAAACCGACAGCGAAGGAGTTAAAGCTCTGCCGGTCACGCTGATCGAGAAAGGCAAGCTGACAAGTTTTCTGCTGAGCCGCGCACCCATTCGCGACTTCCCTGAATCGAATGGCCACGGCCGGGCCTCTTTTGGAGCACCACCGGCTCCGGTGATCGGCAATTTGATCGTGAGGCCCGAACGCAGCGCGTCACTCGCTGAGCTGAAGAAGCGCATGATTCAGATGTGCCGCGAGCAAGGGCGCCCCTATGGCTATTTCGTAGAAACGCTCGGCACCGGACTTACCCCTCGGCTTCTGTACCGCATTTGGGAAAAAGATGGTCATGAAGAACTGGTCCGCGGAGCCGTCTTCAATGAGCTTGACGTACGCACGCTCCGCAACAACCTCGCAGCCGCGGGAAATGACGCTCTGGTGAGCAATCGCCCGGGCGGTGTGCCCAGTACAGTAATCAGCCCATCGATATTTTTTGATGAGTTGGAGGTCAAGCGGGCCGATACCAGCAAAGATAAATTGCCGGAGTACCCGCCTCCATCACCCTCCCATCCGGTTAACTGAACTTGCGCATGCCGCCGTGCACCATTCACACGTCGCAACAGCACCCAAACGCAATGTTGCTGCACCGTGACCGCAATGATAGGCTCGCCGCAGTGAGAATCATTCTGTGACGCTGCGGGAACGGCTCGAATGGTTGATGCGCATGGCGCTGCTGGTGTTTATCCTCGCTTCAGCAGCCTTTTTGAGCGCCATTACGGCGATGCGCTTCGCCATCCATGGCCGTGAAGTGACACTTCCAAATCTAGTCGGGAAAAACGTTACCGAGGCCAATCGCCAACTCCGTTCGCAAGGTCTGGTGCTTCGCGTGGCCGATCGTGTTTATAGCAATTTCCCTATCAATGTCATCGTGCGCCAAAGCCCTCCCCCCGGCATGCAGATGAAAGTCTCCCAGCAAGCCCACGTAGTCCTGAGTCTTGGCCAGCGTCAGCTCACGATTCCGAGTCTCGAAGGCAAGTCCCTGCGCGTTTCGCGCATTGAGCTGCTCCGCGCGCGCCTGCAAATCGGAGAAGTCTCCAATCCGTATATCCCGGATCTTCCTGCTGACGTCGTGGCCATGCAAGATCCTCGCCCTGGCAGCAGCGCCTCCAGCCCTCGCGTTGATCTTCTTGTCTCAGCTGGCGTCCGTGAGCCGGCGTACGTCATGCCTTATCTCGTCGGCCTTAACGAAGCTGAGGCGCAGCGCCGTCTCAGCGGCGTGGTGCTGCACCCCAAGATTAAATACGAGCCTGCCTCGCAGTGGCCTCACGGCGCGATCACGACGCAGAATCCGCCTGCAGGAACAAAAGTCAGCCTTTCGATGCCAGTCGAATTGACCGTCGCCAACGGCGCGGGGTGATGCAACAGGCCCGACGTACGCACGTCGTTTTGCCCCCCCCGCATCGCGTGAGAATGCCAATCGACGCTTTTCTAACCTTTGCGCTAAATCCTGCATCTTGTATGTGCTAGAATCTCCGGAGAAATCATGGTAGCTACCACTGTCGAGATAGCGCCCTCCGTTTTAGCCGCTGATTTCGCGTCTCTCGGCGATGCCATCCGTGCTGTAGAACGCGGGGGCGCCCGCATGCTTCATCTCGATGTGATGGACGGCCATTTTGTACCCAATATCTCCATCGGGGTCCCTGTAGTCGCGTCATTACGCAAGGCAACCCGCCTGACCCTCGATGTGCATCTCATGATTGAGAATCCCGACCGCTACATTGAAGCTTTTGCGGAAGCGGGTGCGGACATGATCTCGGTTCATCAGGAAGCCACGCCGCACCTCGATCGCATCCTGCATCTTATTCGCGAACATGGCCGAGCGGCGGGCGTAGTGATTAATCCAGGGACCCCGGTTGCGGCCCTGACCGAGGTACTTGAGAAAGTGGACTATGTGCTGGTGATGTCGGTAAATCCTGGGTTTGGGGGTCAATCTTTTATCTCCAACGCCGTCACCAAAATTAAGCAGCTGAAGGACTTGCGTTCGCGATACAATTATAGCTTCCGCATCGAAGTGGACGGGGGGATTGGGCCCGACACCGTGGCCCACGTCGTTCGCGCTGGCGCGGAGATTCTGGTCGCTGGCACATCGGTGTTTCACACCCCTGACGCGGGCGCGGCAGTCAAAAACCTGCAGCAAATCGCTGCAGAAGCACTCCTGCAAAAAGTCTGAATGCCCCAGCGTATGACGAAAACTAAAATGGGGAGTCTCTGTGAATAAATCGGTCAAGACAAGAATACGGGTCCGCTGGCTGGCGCTTCCGCTCGCAGGCGTGTTGCTGCTGAGCGGCTGCTTCGGCGGCAAGAAAAAGCATGGACAGGAACAGGCCTCCGGTGCCGAACCGGACAAGGTCCTTTATGAGCGCTCACTGGAAGATATCCGGCATGGCCGTCACACCGTTGGCCGGCTCACACTGCAAACTCTCATCAACACATATCCCGATAGCGATTACCTCGCCAAGGCTAAGCTAGCGATTGCCGATTCTTTTTACAAAGAAGGCGGCACCACGGGCCTGACCCAAGCCGTCGAAGAGTACAAAAACTTTATTATCTTCTTCCCGTTTCTTCCTGAAGCGACCTACGCGCAGTTGCAAGTCGCCATGACCCATTATCGTCGCATGGAAAAGCCGGACCGCGACCGCAGCGAAGCCAAGCTCGCTGAGGAAGAGTTCCAGACCTTTTTGCAGAAATATCCGGATGACAAGCTGCGTGCCGACGCCGAGCAACGCCTGCGCGATGTCCAGGAGGTCCTTGCCGAAGGCGACTACCGTATTGGACGCTATTACTACATCAAGGGCTCGTTGCGAGCCGCCGCTGGACGATTGTCCACGCTTACCGAGCGTTACCCTCTTTATAGCCGCGCCGACCAGGCCAACTGGATGCTTGCCGATATTTATACCCGTAGCGAACACAAAGAAATCGCCGCAAAATATTGGGCGCGCATTGTTCGTGAATATCCACTGTCATCAATGGCCGCGAACGCCAAGGATAAGCTGAAAGAGTTTGGCGCCCCCATCCCGCAGCCCGATACCGTTGCGCTCGCGCGCGCGCAGAAAGAACGCGAGATTGAGCGCCGTGGCGGCGGGATACTCCACAAGGCAACCGGCATCTTGACGACTCGTCCCGATGTGACCACCGCTGCGCAACTCGGCGCCCCGAACATGACTCCCGCAAGCGTTTCCGGCGGCGAGATCCTTACGCCGGGCGGAACCACAGGTCTCGGTGGCGAGGGCGCGAGCACTAGCGCTGTTATGACCGTTCAGCCCGGCACGGGCAGCGCCCCTTCCGCGGCCAGCCCAAGCTCACCTACCGAACCTGCAGCAACTAGCCCAGCGGATACCGGCCCCGCAACCGCCACTCCACCAGTCACTGCCCCCCCAGCCGGCGACGCACCCGCAGCGGCCAAACCCGACGCCACTACGATCAATACTGCGCTGTCTCCTGATGCTGGGGTGGCGAACAAATCCAAGCCCATCGACAAAAACAAGGAATCAACCAGCAAAAAGAAAAAAGGCCTTCGCAAGATCGTTCCCTGGTAACAGCAACACGGAACTTGCGATTTTCACAGTCATCCCCAAGCGCATACCGTTCGCACTGGATTTAGTGTGTATGCGGCATGGCTTACCGCATGTAAGAATATCCTCCCTGCTTGCGTGGTCAATCTAAGCCTTCGCGCTTCGATAGGCCTATCCGGCTGTCCGCGCACCCTGTTTCAGCTAGACACACACACTCACGGTTCGTGTTGACGCCCTCCCTATGCGATGTTACGAATACTTGAGAGGCACTATCGCTATAGCTTGTCAGCGATTGGCCGGAGGGTCGGACGTGGCAACAATTCTAGTTGCTGACGACAATAGCAACATCCAAAAGATGGTCGGCCTTGCGCTGAAGGACCACGGCATTGACGTTGTCGCCGTAGGCAACGGCGAAGCCGCTGTGCGCCGCATCCCGGATGTGCACCCGGACCTCATCTTGGCCGACATTTTCATGCCCGTTAGGAACGGGTATGAAGTTTGTGAATTCGTAAAAAAAGATCCGCAGTACTCGCACATCCCCGTGATTCTGCTGGTGGGCGCGTTCGATCCATTGGACGAACATGAAGCGCAACGCGTCGGCGCCGACGGCGTTTTGAAGAAGCCATTTATCCCGCCGGATCCACTCATCAATATGGTGAAGTCTGCGTTGGCTCGTGCCGCCGAAACCAGGCGCCCGGCGCCTGTTTCTGTGCCGCAGCCTGTTATGGCCGCGGTTGCGTATACCGAAGCCGCCGTCGAACAGCCGCTGCCATCGATGCCCGCTGCCGTTTCCTTTGGTGATGCCGACAGACCCTTGGCTTTTGGAAGCATGCTCGAAACCGAGACGACGGAAATCGAACCCGAGGCCGAAGCTTACGTCGCGCCCGTGCCGCATCCAGAGCTCAGTGATTCGCGCAACTGGGGCGTTACTCCTGAAGAAGAGGTTGAGGAGGAAGAGGCACCGGAGACGTCGTGGCGAGCGCAATCGGTTCCTGATGAGTTGTTGGCAGACGACACTCAAGTTTCTGAAGGTAGTCGGTATGCCACCACGGCGCTACCTGAACCCGACGTCGAAGCCGTGAGTGCGGTCCTCTCGGAACCTCAGGAGAAGCTCGCGCACGAGGTCTTTGCTCGTCATGACGAGCCGCAGCAAGAACCAGCTTCGGTTCAAGCAGGTTCCTTAACAAAAGCGCAGGAGAGCTCCCAGCGCGAGGAAGTTCCCGCACTTGAGCAGGGACGCGAGACGGCTTCTGAATGGGTGCAGCAGTCAGATCCTGCAGTTGAAGACAAACAAGTTTCTGAACCGACAAACGAGAACGACTACGAAGCCGTTTTTACGGCTGACGCGTTTCCCGGTTTGTTCATCGAAGAAAAACCCCCTTCGCCCATGGAATTGGCCGAGGATTCGCTGCAAGAGTCTCCGAGCGCTTTTGCAGAGCTTTCGACTGACTTCGGTACGGCTATAGCATCTAATGTCGAACCTCATTCCTCTGAGACTGATCCGGCAGACGCTCCATTGACCGACCCTGTTTCGGCAGAGCCCAGGCCGGCTGACTCGCAGTCAGTTATAACTCCGCCTCCTACTAAATTGCCTGCTCTCTGGGAGGAACAGGTCCGGCAGGCAGCCCGCCTCATTGCCTCCGCTTGGCCCGGTGGGCACGAAGCGGAAGAGTCGTCTGCGCATGAGCCTGCATCATCTCACTCGGAAGCCTCCGCGTCTTTCTCGAGAGAACCTAGGTCCCCGGAAGCCGAAACCGCGGACGAGAACGCACCCGCATATAACGCTGCTATGAGCCAGCAAGTTCAGCAACTGTTCCCTGCAGGTGCCGAGTCAGCACGGTCGATCATGGAAGAGATCGCAGATGTAGCTGAAGCGCCTCAAGCGAGCTCGTTCACGGCTGAAAGCTCCCACCCCGCGACTGCCCTAGCTGAATCTGTTGTCGAAACCCCAAATAGCGACAATGGCTTGACCGAAGAACCGGAACCGATCGGAGCAGTCCGCACTTTTGTCGCAGCACCGGACCAGCATGAAGAAGCGGTTACATCGCCTTCAGCAGCCACGCCAGCTTCAGCAAAAACCCAGGATTTGGAGGCAATCGTCGCCAAAGTCTTGGCGCGCATGAATCCGGAAACGTTCCAATCCATGACCCAGCAATTGCTCAAGCCGGTCATCGAAGCCATTGTCCGTAGCGAACTCGAAAAGAAATAGTAGCGATCGCTGGGACATCTTTAAGTCTTAAGCCCTCTACAGTCCGCACTCACGACAAAATCACCCAAAACGTCCATAGAATCAACACTTAGCTTTCGGCGGTCGTGCCGTATTTTAGGCGGACGGTTACAAAAGCGGGGCGTACTCGCTCCCGGTGTCAACGGCCCGTCTGGGAAGTCCTAGCGTAGCGGCTAGCGTAGCGGCTAGCGTAGCGGCCAGCGGACCGTTGCGTATCGCTGAGGCCACCAGGAACTCAGCGAATTGACGATCTCCTCCTTCGCCGCTTATAGTGAATCGTTTATTCGTTGCTACCGTTAAGAGAGTATCGTCCAACACGTAAAGGACAGCACTGAGCACATGACACGGGAAATCCCCAAGGCCTACGAACCGCAACAAATCGAGCAGCACTGGGCCCGCGCTTGGGTTGAGCAGCAGCTCTTTCGCGCTGACCCGTCTGCCCCTGGACCGGTGTTTTCCATCGTTATTCCTCCACCGAACGTGACGGGATCGCTGCATATCGGTCACATGCTCGATCATACGGAGATCGATATCCTGACGCGCTGGCACCGCATGCGCGGTTTCAATACGCTTTATCTCCCCGGAACCGATCATGCCGGCATCTCGACGCAGCGCGTTGTCGGGCGCAAGCTTGCCGAGCAGGGCATCGATTACCGCACGCTGGGTCGCGACGAATTTGAGCGGCGAGTCTGGAAATGGAAAGAGGAATCTGGCGGAACAATTACCGAGCAGATGAGGCAAATCGGCGAAAGCTGTGACTGGACCCGCGAGCGATTTACTCTCTCGCCGGAACTTTCTCGCGCGGTAACCGAAGTCTTTGTTCGCTTATACGAAGAAGGTCTCATCTACCGCGCGCACTACATGGTGAATTGGTGCCCGCAGTGCCAGACGGCCATCAGCGATCTCGAAACCATTCACGAAGAACGGCGCGGAAATCTCTGGTACATCCGCTATCCCGTAGTGGATTCAAGTGAAAGCGTGGTCGTCGCAACCACGCGCCCGGAAACCATGCTCGGTGACACGGGGGTCGCCGTTCATCCCGAGGACGAACGCTACAAGCATCTCATTGGCAAGCGCCTCCGGCTTCCGTTTATGAACCGCGAGATTCCGATCGTCAGCGACACCTTTGTAGACCGCGAATTCGGAACCGGAGCAGTGAAGGTTACGCCTGCGCATGATCCCAATGACTTTGCATTGGGCAAGCGCCACAACCTTCCGGAGCTCGATGTGATGACCGATGACGGGCACATGAGCGCAGCAGCGGGCCCCTATTCCGGCCTCGATCGCTTTGCCGCCAGAAAACGCGTAGTTGAAGACTTGCAGGGGCAGGGGCTGCTCGAGCGCGTCGTCGAGCACACCCATGCCGTCGGAACGTGCGAACGCTGCATGACCGTGATAGAACCGCGCGCCTCGAATCAGTGGTTCTGCAGAATGAAGCCGCTGGTCGAGCCCGCAATTGCCGTGGTCGAAAGTGGCGAGATTCAGATTATTCCCGAGAATAGGCGCACGGTTTATTTCGAGTGGATGCGCAACATCCGCGACTGGTGTATCTCGCGGCAACTGTGGTGGGGGCACCGTATTCCTGCCTGGCATTGTGCAGATTGCGCCGAAATTACTGTTGCCCGCGAGTCGCCCGCAAAGTGCGCAACCTGTGGCTCCAGTAAGCTCCAGCAGGACCCTGACGTGCTGGACACTTGGTTTAGCTCCGCGCTTTGGCCCTTCTCGACGCTCGGCTGGCCTGATGACACGCCTGATCTTCGAAAATATTATCCAACGAGCCTGCTCATTACCGGATACGAGATCATATTTTTCTGGGTCGCGCGGATGATTATGATGGGACTCAAATTCACGGGCAAGGTTCCCTTCCACCATGTGTACATGCACGCTATCGTGCGAACTGCGGACGGACAGAAGATGTCCAAGTCCAAGGGTACCGGAATCGATCCAGTCGATATCAATCGCAAATACGGTACTGACGCGATGCGCTTTACGCTCGCCCTCATGGCTGCCCCGGGCAAAGACCTGATTTGGACCGAAGATAAAATTGAGAGCTCGCGTAATTTCGCGAACAAGATTTGGAATGCGGCGAGGTTTCTCTTTCTCAACCTGGAGAAATTCGAAGCCACTGGCGTATCGATCGAACAGCTCGCCGCACCGGAGATTCGTGCTGCGGCGCCGTATTCAGCCGGCGGCGATTTGAAGCTGATCAACTGTTGGATTTTTTCCCGGCTGGCGCATGTTACAGCGCAAGTTAATGATTCATTGGAACAGTATCGCTTCCATGAAGCTGCCCACCAGGTCTACCATTTTTTTTGGGGAGACTTTTGCGATTGGTACATCGAGTGGATGAAACCGCACCTGTCCGACAGCGATCGCTCCATTGCCACAGCAGCCTGGCGAAATCTATTTGCAGTGTTCGATGCCGCGCTGCGGCTCCTGCATCCGTTCATGCCATTTATAACCGAGGAGTTGTGGCATAAGCTTCCGCAAAGGGCTGGGGCCAAGTCCATCGCGCTGGAGCAATTCCCTGCCCCGCAGCCCTCTTGGATTCAGGAACCTGCAGAAGAGCAAGTCGCCCTGCTTCAAGAGATCATTGTCGCGGCAAGGAATATTCGCGCAGAAATGAAACTCGAATCCAAACGCAGGGTGGCCGCGGAGCTGTTCACGCCGGAGGAGGAAACTCGCAAGCTTATCGAAGCCAATCTTGCGCCCGTGCTTCGTCTGGCAACGCTCTCAAATATTCAATTTGCTACGGCTCACCTGGATACTGCGAGTGGAGCCGTGCGCTCAACTCCAAAATTCGAACTGCGTATTTCCGCTGATGAGGGTCGTGACCTGCCCGCGGAAATTGCCAAGCTGCGCAAAGAGAGAGAGCGTTTGGCGCGTGACGTTCAGTCCAAAACCACTCGCTTAGCCGACCAGACGTTCCGTAACCGAGCGCCCGCCGAAATTGTCCGCGACCTCGAAACTACGCTGGCCGAACGCAGCGCCGAATATCAGCAAGTGCTAGCGAGACTCGCGCAGTTGGAGAAAAATCTCAGGCCATCCGATCCGGGTGCCTCCGCGGGTGCGCTGGGCTAGCTTGCCAGGTATTGTGATTCTGTCGGTCGGTGAAGCGGTTCCATAGTAAGAGTCCGGACCTCATCCAACAAATGAACAGCAAATTCGAAAATAAGGAACCCAGCGTGAGCCGCCCGTACATGCCCGGCTATGGGATCGCGGATGCTGCGAGCGGCAAAGGTCTCCTTCCCTGGAGCTGGGCTGTCGAGTTACTGGAGAATGCCCGGCGCTATTGGTTGGCAACTGCGCGCCCAGACGGTGCTCCACACATGATCCCAATCTGGGGAGTATGGCTCGAGGAGTCGTTCCGCTTTATGACCGGCCCGAAATCTCGGAAGGCGAGAAACCTGGCCATCAATCCGCGCTGCGTCATCTCGCCGGAACGCGCCGACAGCGTTCTCGTGCTCGAGGGCGTTGCGGAAATAATCAGCGGCTCCGTTGCTGTTCGGCGTTTCAAGAATGTATACAGTAAGAAATACCATTTCGACATGGAGCCTTACAACGATCCACTAACCGTGATTCGACCGCGCGTGGTGTTCGGGCACATCGAAGACTTTGAAAACCATGGCTTCACGCAAACGGCCACACGCTGGACCTTCGATGCCGGCTGATCTCCTAGCAAGCATCGGCTTCGCACGTTTGTCGTTCCCATGAACTCAGCTGACGCGACGCCGCAAATAAATTGGGACTCGCCGCAAATGGCCACGCTGATTCGCAGCGCGCTGCGAGAAGACATTGCCGGTGGCGACGCAACAGTTGCCGCTATTGTTTCTCCCGCAGCCACTGCGCGCGCGAACATTATCGCCAGGCAGGAACTCGTTGTGGCTGGCTTGCCTCTTGCAGGCCGCGTGTTTCGCGCGCTTGATGCCAAAATTGTTTTCTCCACCTTGAAGCCCGAAGGCGCGGTCGCTTCATCGGGTGAAACTCTTGCGACAATCAGCGGGAGCGCTGCTGCGGTTCTTTCTGGCGAGAGAACCGCGCTGAACTTTCTGGCACGGCTTTGCGGCATCGCGACTCTTACGCGAAAGTTTGTAGACGCGCTGGCTGGAACACGGACACGCATTCGCGATACGCGCAAGACGACGCCGATGCTTCGCGCCCTCGAGAAATATGCGGTGCGCGTTGCAGGCGGAGTGAATCATCGTTTCGGTCTTTACGATGCAATCCTCATCAAAGAGAATCACATCGCTCTGGCCGGTGGAGTGCATGAAGCGCTCGACCGTGCTCATGCCTATGCCCGAACAAGAGCGGATTCTGTTCGCGAAATGACGGACTACGAAATCGCGCACTCGGATCCAGGCGCACAAGTGCTGCCCGTGCAGATTGAAGTTCGCAATGAAACCGAACTAAGAGCCGCGCTGGCCGCAGGTGCGAGCGATGTATTGCTCGACAATGTACCGCCGGCAGAGGCAGCGCGGCTCGTTAAGATCACACGCCACATCCGCTCGGAAGTGATCATCGAGATTTCCGGCGGAATTACTCTTGCCAATGCTCGTGCTTATGCCCAAGCCAACGCAGATTTTCTATCCTCGGGATCCTTGACGTATTCTGTTCCCGCCGCGGATCTGAGTCTGCTTGTCGAAAACATTGCAGCCGGGTAAGCTGCACCATGCCGAACGATTCAGCCGATCAGTACACTCCGCAAACCCTGGCTGGATCTTAATCGTGCCACGTGGATGTGCGCGCCGCACACATTTATGCCACTTCGAACAATTGCCGGCACCACTGACCGTCGAATTGCCGCCCTGCTCGCGCTGCTAGCTGACAAACCTATGATCGTGATCAGTGGCGCGAAAATAGCCGAGGAAATCGGCGTAAGCCGCTCCACGGTGTGGCGTTGGGTACAAACCCTCCGCTCGCTTGGTGTAGAAGTGAAAGGCCATGCGCGCACTGGCTACGTCATCGAGAAAACTCCCGATGTGCTGGCCCCCAACCTGTTCCGCCGGAGCCTGCGCCATACCACGTTTGGCAAGCACATTTATCATTTCTTTAAAATTGACTCGACCAATCGTGTCGCTTTGCAATTGGGGCACGAAGGCGAACCGCACGGGACGGTGGTTCTCGCCGAGGAGCAAACCGCTGGTCGCGGGCGGGCAGGCCGAGTGTGGCATTCGGAGCGCGCGAGCGGAATCTACATGACCGTGCTAATGCGTCCGGGAATTTCGCCAGCCGACGCCCCGCTACTGACACTGCTCGCCGGCTTGTCCGTGCGCGACGCGATACAGGAGCAAGCTGGGATTACACCGGATTTGCGCTGGCCAAATGATTTACTGCTGAATGGAAAAAAGCTTGGTGGAATCCTCACGGAAATGCATGCTGAACCGGAGCGCGTTCAGTTTGTGATTATCGGTATTGGATTGAACGTGAATCACGCGCGCATGCCAGAGAACCTCTCGGAGATTGCGACGTCATTGCGCATGGAGAGCGGTCGCAGCCATTCGCGGCTGGAGCTCGCGGTGAAGTTGCTGGGAAAGCTGGAGAGCTACTACAATCAGTTTCTGGAGAATGGACCGCAAGCAATTCTTGACCGATTTGCCGAAGTCTCAACGTTTGCGCTGGGCAAGCGCGTACGCATCGCGAATTCGCGCGAAACATTTACGGGAACAACGGCAGGCTTGGCTTCGAACGGATTGCTGCGCGTGAAGCGGGAAGACGGACGAACAGAGACGGTGATCTCTGGCGACGTAGCTGAGGCGCTGTGATGTTGTTGACGATTGACGTCGGGAATACGAACACGGTTCTCGGCGTTTTCCGAGAAAAAGAACTTGTCGCTCATTGGCGCCTGACGACCGCGCGTGATCAGACCGTTGACGAGTACGGAATTCTGACGCGCAATCTTTTTACTTTGGCTGGGCTAGAGCCGAGCGAAATCGGCGGCGTGATCATCAGCTCCGTGGTCCCGCCTCTCAACGGAACACTTGCGGGAATGGCCGAGCAATATTTCCAACGCAAGGCGCTTTTCGTCGAGCCTGGCATTAAAACCGGAATGCCTATCCAATACGACAACCCGCAGGAAGTAGGGGCAGACCGCATCGTGAACAGTGTTGCCGCATATGAGAAATATGGCGGGCCGTGCGTCATCGTGGATTTTGGCACAGCGATCAATTTTGATGCCGTATCATCGCAGGGAGAATATCTTGGCGGCGTGCTGGCTCCGGGCATCGGAATTTCCTCCGAAGCCCTGTTCGGCCGAGCCGCCCGATTGTTTCGAGTGGAGATCAAAGATCCGGGGCAAATTATCGGAACCAATACCGCGGCATCAATGCAGGCCGGCCTTTTCTATGGCTACACCGACCTTGTCGATGGCATTCTGCAACGCATGAAGCAGGTATTAGGACCGGCGACGAAGGTAATTGCTACCGGCGGACAAGCTGAATTAATCGGGGGTGCGTCGAAACATATCGAAACGATCGATGCATTTTTGACTCTCGAGGGCTTGCGAATCGTCTGGGAGCGCAACCCTGCCGGGCAGCCGACAAAAGCGTCGGGCGAAATGCGGACCTCTCCTGCGATTCCGGGTCCGGCCGTGGTTTCCAGAAAGCCCCGCCGATGAGCCCGCCGGGAACACCGATAGCGCTGAATTATTTCAATTACTTCAGTGAAATTGAAGGGTACTTCTGGAAAAAACGCGGGGCGCACCTGCTTGTTTCCCCGCTGGATTGGGCCATCATGGAGTCGTGGCAAAAGGCGGAGATCCCTCTGGCCGCAGTTTTGAAGGGGATCGACCGGGCCTTTGAAAGTTTTCAACGTTCGCGACGTGCAGGTTCAGGCCGCTCGCTCAAGAGTCTCGCGTACTGCGTGGATGCGGTGCTCCAGGTTGCCGACGAATTGCAAGAAACAGCGGCCGGTACCGGACCTCAAGCAAAGCCAGCTGCGCGAGAAGCACAGGAAACGTTCTCGCGCGAAGAGTTGCGCAGCTACGTACGCCGTAACATTGAGAAATTAGATTGCGTTGCGGTCAAATGCAGCAATCGCCAGCCGACCCTAGCGCCGGCGGTTCGCGAAGTGAGTGCGAATTTATCCGAAACCCTGACATTACTCGACTCGCCTGGCGGGCTAGATTTGGAAGACCTCGAGCGCCGTTTTACATCCCTTGAAGAAAAGCTTTTGGCCGCAGCGACCATGTATGCAAGCGAAGATATACTGCTCGGCATCCGCCGGGAAATGGACCGGCAACTTTCGCCATACCGGCGTAAAATGACCTCCGCACAACTCGCGCAAGTAGAGCGCCAGTACATCCACAAACGCCTGTTCGAAGAGTTTGGCTTGCCGCGACTGAGCCTTTTCTACATGCTCTAAATTGCTGACCCGCGCCAGCGCTTTAGGACCAGAGTTCACAACAAAACTATGACTACAATTGACGTACGAATTGAAAAACTTGTGTACGGAGGCGACGGTCTCGCGCACCACGAGGGGCAAACGGTTTTCGTACCGTTTGTGCTTCCCGGCGAAGAGGTAGCGGTTCAACCCATGCAACGCAAAAAGAAATTTGTGCGTGGACGAGTGGAACGAATGTTGGCTCCTTCGCCGCAACGAAGCATCCCGCCATGCCCTCATTTTGGGGTCTGCGGCGGATGTCACTATCAACATATTCCGTACGCCGAGCAATTGCGGGTGAAGAGCGACATACTTCGCGAGACGCTCTCGCGGATCGGGCGAATTCCATGGAACGGGCCGATCGTCAAGCACCCATCGCCGCCGTTTGGCTATCGAAGTCGCGCGCAGTGGGCGGTTCGCCCAGCCATTGCCGGTGGCTCGGACATTGGATATTTTCAAGCCGCTTCGTCGACACTTTGCCCGGTTACTGAGTGCTCAATTCTTTCTTCGCGTCTGGCGGACACTTTGGCAATTCTGCGCGGCGCGTTGATAAATGGCGCGATTCCAGTCGGTATAAGCGAGATTGAGGCGAGCTCTGATTCTGCGGACGAGAAGATTCTTCTGAATGTCTCTTTTGATAAATTCCCCGCATCGCCTGAGGAGCTCGCGCAAATATTTCGCGGATTGCTTCCCTTTCTTGAGTCACTGCTCCTGCTCGATCGCAGCCGTGAGCAATTTGAGTTGATCGGACCCGGATACATCACCTACCGAGTTGGCGAGAATTCCTATCGCGCGGGACACCTGTCATTTTTTCAGGTGAATCAGTCTCTCATGGAGGAACTGGTGCGCGCAGTGGCTGGCGAAACTCGCGGCGCCTTCGCTCTGGATCTATTTGCGGGCGTCGGTCTGTTTACAATTCCGCTAGCGCGCCAGTTCGAACGTGTGGTCGCGGTGGAAGCAAATCTTGCCGCCACGCGCGATCTCAAAATGAATTTGGAAGGAAACAGCGTTGCTGCCGAGTCTGTGCAGACCGATGCTTCGGCTTACGTGAAACACCTGAGACATAAGCCGGATTTTGTGGTGCTCGATCCACCTCGCGCGGGATTGCCTCCTGAGGCTGTTGCCCGCTTGCTGGAATTACGGCCTGCCCAAATTGCCTACCTTTCCTGTGATCCATCAACTCTGGCGCGCGATCTGTCAGCATTCACAGGCCAGCGAGCGGAGCAAAGCGCCGGAACAGGTTCTGGTATCTACGAGATTTCGGAAATCCACTTATTTGATCTATTTCCCCAAACCTATCACATCGAATCGTTTGTGAAGTTAAAGTTACGCGAATGAAATTGCCCGCGGGCAGATAACCTGCTTTGTACCATGGTGATGACTTTCGGTGAAAGATCGCTGTGAGAAACGTCTCATCCGCGCCCTGATTTTTCAGGCGCGCCAACGCATGAGTGCGATCAAGAGCGCAATGGCGAACACCAAACCCATCGCTGCTTGATATTCGCGATTGTGGCGATACTGGCCCCAGGAAAATTTGAAGGAATGGGCGGCGCTTGGCAATTGTGCCGGCCGGAGGCGAGGGAAAAACAGCGGTACCCTGCACCGATAGTCTTCGAACGCACCCGCGTAACGAGCATGGAGCTCCCGCTCCTCGCGATGCATTACCACCGGATAAAAAAGGGCAAAGTACACGGCGACAATCAGCGCCGCCCCCCATGAGTTTACGCCGATGAGAAATCCAGCGGTAAGTAACGCGCTTCCTAAATACAGTGGATTGCGCGTGTAGGCGTAGGGGCCGGCGGTAGCAAGAGATTCGTGTTTGTACAAATAACCGGCTGCAGCCGCGCGTATCAGCAAACCGCTGATGCCAACCGCGGCACCTAGACAAATCGACCGTGTCGTAGGCTTCGCTAGCCACAACGCGGCAACAGCCACGGGATAGCCGAGCCGGACGCGCCAGCGCATGAAGAGCTCACCGGAGGTGCTCAAGCCGTTTTCTCCAAGCGCTGAGCGACGGCTGCAAGTACCTGCTCCACAGTGATCGAGAGCATCGAAGCGGCCGGCTGGTGCCCTCGCTGATGCATCATTCCCTCGAAGCGGTCGTTGCAAACGATGATGTCGTCGCGGTTGTATGGCCCATTGCGAACCCAATCAGTAGCCCCATACAGTCCGACAACGGGTGTACCCATGGCCACTGCCAGATGCAGTGGGCCAGTATCTCCTGCGACGACGAACTTTGCGCCCGCCAGCAAGGACGTAAGCTCCTGAATTTCTCCGCAAAAGAAAACAACCTCGGCGGGCGATGCGGCGCGGGCAACAGAATCAGCAAGAGCGCGCTCGCCAGGACCATAATTCACAACTGCGCGAAAAGCGTAACGTGCCTCCAATTCACGACACAGAATTCCGTAGCGGTCTGCGGGCCAGCATTTCGATCCCCAACCCCCGCCTGCATTGATCACGAAGAACTGCTTTAGACTGCAGCCGACCGTGCGACGGACAATTTCCTCGGGAGCAATCGTAAGCCGGGGAAATCCAGGAGGGAAACGCTCCGGACCGGCGCCGGCTGCTCGCGCGAGTGCTCGGTTTTGGTCAACGATGTGTTCGCAAGATGGAACGATTCGCTCGGTATAGAACATGGCGGCGCCACCTTCTCGCGCAAATCCACGCGCCAAGCCGATGCGCCGCGGTGCGGTTGAGAGAAATGCCAACAAAGCGGACTTGTAGAGGCCCTGAAAATCGATCACACACGTATAACGCGCCTTCCGAAGGTGCTGTACTGTGGACATAAAATTGTGGACGGCGGAACCGGCGATCTCGATCACTTCGTGGAAATCGGTGCATCCTGAAAATAGCGCTGCCCACTTTTTATCAATAAGCCAGTCAATCCTGGCATCAGGAAATGATCCACGCAGCATCGCCACAGCAGGAGCAGTAAGAACGATGTCACCGAGAGAACTCAGACGGATGATGAGGAAGCGGTCGTTAGCCATGAGGAATTTCGCGGAGGCGCGCGAGAAGATCGCGGGTCGAGTGCCTTTTCTCGTCGCCGACAATCGCCACACGGATGCCCAGTCGCGCGGCTGTGGCTCGCTCAGGAACAGTTTCCTGCGAGTAATCGGTGCCTTTCGCGTGAACATCCGGCCGCAGATTCTCCAGTAGTGTTTCAACATTGGGCTCGTCGAAAATAATCACGTAAGCGACTGCAGCTAAAGCCGCGACGAGCCTGGCTCGAGCTTGTTGTGGGAGTATTGGCCTGCCGTCGCCCTTCAGCGGGCGCACACTCGAATCGGAATTCACGGCGACAACCAGAATGTCTCCTTCGCAACGCGCTGCCTCTAGATAACGCACATGCCCAACGTGGAGCAGATCAAAGCAGCCATTAGCGAGAACCACGCGATGGTTGAGGAGGCGATGTTCTGCCAGATGCTGCGCAAGAGTCTCACAGCTGAGGATTTTGGTGCGCGTGTCGAGCGGCGGAGGAAGGGAGTTCATGCCGGATGCGTTCCTATGGATTGCTGTGGAACCGAGCCGGTGGCTTCACCGCGAATGGCGGCGAGCAACTCCTGCGACGTCACGGTTGCCGTGCCGCGTTTCATGACCACGATGCCCCCGGCAATATTGGCGATATGCGCGGCTTCAACGAACGTTGCGCCGGAAGCCAGAGCGAGCGTGAGCGCGGCAATTACCGTATCGCCGGCGCCAGTAACGTCAATGGCCTGGTCACTGCCGAAGATAGGCAGCAAGAGCGGTCGTCTGCCGCGTTCGAACAGAGCCATGCCATCTTTCCCGCGCGTGACCACCAGACCGCGAAGCCGCAAACGATCCAGTGTGCGGCGTCCGGAACGCTCCAGCGCTTTGCGATCCTGGCCGATCATCGTGTGATGCAAGGATTCGAGTTCGGCTTCGTTCGGAGTAGCGGCAGTTATCCCGGCGCCGCGGAAATCATGAAGCGCGTTCCGAGAGTCAAGCGTGATAAGCGGATGATTCGGAAGCGATGAAGCTGCGTCTTTGACAAGCTCCGCTGTAACCGCACCCAAACCGTAATCAGACACCAGCAGCGCCATACCCGGACGAAGCAGGGAGATAAGCTTGCGGCGCAACGCATCATGTACTTTCTGCGGCAGCGGCGCACTAGGCAAACGATCAACGCGCAGAACTTGTTGCGGAACCGTGTGCTCCCAGCGCGCAAGGAAGCGAGTCTTCGTAGGAGTCGCCCAACCCCGCAGATGCAAGATGCCCGCGGTGTTTACCCGTTTGGCGCGAAAATAATCCAGTAGCGCATCGCCGGCAGCATCATCTCCCACCACGCTTACAGGGAAAATTCGCGCTCCCATGTCTGCTAAATTGTTTGCGGCGTTGGCCCCGCCGCCGGGAAGGACTTGGGTTTTACGGTGTCGCAAGATCAGGACGGGGGCTTCGCGGGAAACACGTGTGATTTCGCCAAACTGAAATTCGTCGGCGACAAAATCGGCGAGGAGGGCGACCCTCTGATCAGCGAAGCTTTCAACGATTTCCGCAAGCCGCGTCAGATCGACAGTGCCATGCTCAGAAGCGCGGGAAACACACGCGCGGCTCACTTCTGCTCCTTATGCAAAAGTTTGATAATCCACCCCGCGGCTTGCATTAAGTCCTCGGCGACAAACTCAGGCTGGCGAGGCCACCTTGTGCCATGGTACTCATATTCTCCCCGCCCATAGCCTGTTAGCACAAGGATGGCGCGCGCGCCGGAGCGATGAGCCATCTCAATATCGGCGTACCGATCGCCCACAACAAAAGAACGAGTGAGGTCGAGTTGATGTTCACGCGCCGCGGTTTCTAGCAAGCCGGGGCGCGGCTTGCGGCAGTTACAGTTGTCCTCCGAGCGGTGCGCGCAATAGTAGATACCTTCTACGCCTGCTCCGGCTCTCGCGAGTTCCGCGTTTATCGAATCATGCACCTCCCTCAGCAAAGATTCTGGGAATATTCCGCGCGCAACTCCGGATTGATTGGTAACAATGATGACCGGGACGTTCTTATCGTTGATCAGCCTAACTGCCTCAGCGGCATACGGAAACATCCGCAGGCGGCTCAAGTGATTTAAGTAGCCCATCTCCTCGCAAAGAGTGCCATCGCGGTCGAGGAAAACCGCCGGGCGCAAGCCGCCCTCAACCACCGTTCACACTCCGGTCGGCGAGCGATCGGCGCACAGCGGCATCCACCCTATCCACGGTTATCCGCAGCATACAGCGATGATCAATCGGACAGCGTCGCACAAAACATGGACTGCAAAAAACAGGTTCCTGAACAAGCGCGAATGTATCGGTGATCGGAGCGGTGCCGTTTGGATCGGTAGGCCCAAAGATTCCAACCACAGGCAAACCAACGGCGGCGGCGACATGCATCGCCCCCGAATCATTTCCGACAAAAAGGCGGCATGAAGCGAGCAGCGCCGGCAATTCCCCTATACAAGTTTCTCCGGCGAGCATCACAGGACGGTGCCGCATCGCGGCAGAAATAGACTCAGTCACACTCCGCTCTGCGGACGTGCCGAAAAGTATCACATCAGCGTTTAGGTCGGCAATCAAACGGTCGGCCAGCGCAGCGAAGCGCTCGGCCGGCCAGCACTTTGCGGAGCCGTACGCAGCGCCCGGAGCGAACGCGATACGCAGCGCCTGGGCGCGCGTTCCCGCTCGAGCGAGAGTTTCTTCCGCCAGCGCAAGAGAGGATTGCGTAACGCGCAGCGAACTGGTTTCAGCATCTGCAACATGATCAGAACTCTGCTCCAGCCAGCCAGCGCGGCGAAGTAACTCGAGATAGTAATAGCTTTCGTGGGGCGGGATTTCGCCGGGGCGCGGAACACCGATGGCGCGCGTCAATAACAGTCGCCGCCCATCGCGCGCGTAACCGATACGCTCCGGTATTTGGGCGCGCCAAGCAAGCCATGCTGCGTCGAAGGCATTTTGAAGAAGCATGGCGGCATCAAACTTCTCCTTTCGCAATTCCGCGGCGAGTGCTTCCCTGCCGGAAAATCCGCTATGCTTCCCAAGGGCATCGTAGACGATCAGGCGGTCACTGAGGCCCTGGTCGCGATACAGGTCGGCGACCCAGGGGCGCGCCAAAATGGAAATTTCCGCGGATGGCCAGCGGCGGCGAACGGCGACAAGCGCAGGAATGGACATAACCGCATCCCCAACCCAATTGGTCGCGCGGATAAGGAGGTTCATCTGCGGTCCTTCCCGGGCTGTCGCGACGATACTTCAGCAACGGCAGCTTCAGTCGCAGCGTCTCTCTTGATGACCACGTTACTTAGTGAAGCCAGGAATCTCTCGTCATCGTTGATTTGCAAATCGATCTGACAAAAATGCACAGGTAATAATCTGAACTGGACGCGATCGAGATTAAAAATGTCTTTTTCGGTGCAGAGCAGCGCGGTTGCACCCATGGCCACAGCAAGTCTCTCAAGCTGATCCGCTTCTGGTTGCGTATACCGGTGATGATCCCGGAAAAAAGTGCTGCCCAGGCTCTGGATTCCCCATCGCGACAGATCGTCGCAAAAAGCCTGCGGATTACCGATACCGCAGAAGACCAGATAACGGCGCGATCTAAATTCCACCACGCTGCTTCCAGGCAGTGGGCAATCCTTTTCGACAACCGCCCGCAAGCGCGTCTGGGCATAAAAAATCGGCGCAGCCGAATGACGGCGAACAATGCTTTCTATGGCTGGTGAGCGATCGCTGCGGGTTATGACCACGAAATCCGCGCGAGATAGTGCTGAGGCATGCTCGCGTAAGGGGCCGGCCGGGAGGAGAAAACCAGCGCCGAAAGGATTCGTTGCGTCAATTAGCACAATATCGGCGTCGCGTTTCAACTTCAAATGCTGAAACCCATCATCGAGCAGAAAACAGTCAATTCTGCTTTCCTTCTGCCTTTCGTTCAGGCGCAAGGCGGCCGCATATCGATCGCGGTCCACACCAACAGGAACTCTGTCACCAAAGCGGCTGAGAAATAAACGTACCTCATCGCTTGACCGTTCATGTGATCCTGCGAGCCCGCGACGTGAGTGGTGTCCCCTCGACAAAATGGCTATACGGCCGCCCTTGGCCAGCGCGCGCTCGGCCAACCAGATCACCATGGGAGTTTTTCCCGTGCCTCCCACGGTAAGGTTTCCGACACTTATCACTGGCTGTTCGAGAGATTTGCTTTTGTACAAGCCGCAGCGGTAACACCAAACGCGAAGTCTAGCTATGGCGCGATAAACAATTGAGAGAGGCCAGAGAACCCAGCGTAGCACGGGATGCAGATTCATCGCTGTTCCTGGCGCGCCTCTGGAACACCCAACTGCCCGCCGACAGGGACATTTTCAGCGGAAGAAGTCTTCTCGACAAAATGACGGACCTTCTCGAAAGTGCGCGCCGTGGCACCACGGCTGCTGTCAACAAGCACGCGAGCTGCCGCTCCCATCTGCTCGCGCGTTTCGCGGTTCTTGACGAGCTCGATCCAGGCGACGCCCAGATCCTCGGGGCTATGCACCTGCTTCGCGGCACCGGCGGCGATAAAGTCAGCCGCTAGCTGGCTAAAATTTTCCATCCAGGGGCCGAAGATTGGGGCTTTTCCAAATGCGGCCGGCTCGAGAATATTGTGACCGCCGGAAGGAACCAGCGAACCCCCAACAAATACGGCATCGGCAATTCGGTAAAGCGCCGCGAGTTCGCCAACCGTATCCAGCAGTAAGACGCTCACATCCTCGGGGATCGGCGCGGCCTGATTCTGCGGGATGGCCGTGCGTCGGAGGAACTTGCGTTGGGATTCCGAAATAAAATTCGCGGCGACATCGAATCGCTCGGGCTTGCGCGGAGCAAGAACCAGCAGGGCGCGACGCCACTCCCCTTGCAAAATTCCGAAGGCAATCAAGACGAGCGGTTCCTCGTTGGCGACCACACTGCCCGCAACGATGATTGGACTGCGCTCGCGATTTCGCACTTCGGAATCGAGCCAGTCGATAAAGGCAGAATTTAAAGGCAACTCCTGGTCGTATTTCAGGTTCCCACTCACTAGGACTTTTTCCGGTTTGGCGCCAATGGCCAGCAGACGTTCCGCGTCCTCTTTAGTTTGCATCAAATAAAGCGAAGCGCGGTTCAAGACGTCTGCCAAAAAGGGGCGGAGAAAAAACCCGGTCCAGCGCAATGCGCGCTGGTAGCGGCGGAAAGACCGAGCCGATAAGCGGCCATTCACGAAGACGACCGGGACACCCTGACGATCTGCAAAGCGCAGAAAATTAGGCCAGATTTCAGTTTCGAGAATTACAACGACAGCCGGATGCACAGCGCGAAACGTACGGCGCACAGCGAACGTCCAGTCCAGGGGGAAATAGAAAACAGCATCAGCGAAGGTCAGACGTTCACGCGCGAGCCGCTGACCTGTTTCGGTTGCAGTGGAGAAGACCACGCGGCGCATAGGAAAATGCTGCTTAAGCTGGCGAGCGAGCGGAAGCGCGGCCAGCGTCTCTCCGACCGAAACTGCATGAATCCAAATTGCGCCCCCATCCGGGCCTGATGTGCGACAGGTCGACGGAAGAGAGCCGAGACGCTGCGACAAGCTGCGCAAATATTTTTGCCGCCGCAAGCCTTTGATCAGCAAGTACGGTGACAAGATCAGCGTGGCCAGAGCAGTCAGAAAACTGTAGAGGAAATACATTCGTGATGAATTCCTTGTACCAACTACGACCGCAACGCTTTGGGTTTCAAGCTTTCTCTTGCACCATTCATCGAATAACTGGGGGTCTACGCAGAAGCCTTGAAACCCGGTACTATACTCTCATGCGCAGAAATATTGTGTGCGGAGTTCTTCTTGCAGGGGCGCTTTTAGCCGATGGCGTCGCAAGTATCGCCCTGCAGAAAGACATGCGCAGCGCGCAGCAGAAAGATCCGGCAAGCCTGCCGGCGAAGGAAACTCATGAAGGCTTATTGATAGCCGCCGATCCTTGGATCGATGCAGCGGTATACAAAGTGCAGTTCAAAAAAAAGTCGCCCTTCGATGCGGGAATAGCAGCGATTGATGTTTATTTTAGCAATGAGACCGACAAACCCATACAAGTTGATTTGGATTCCATTCGCTTGCTGGTATCTCCGGAGGGACAGCGTCAGAAATTGAAGGCTATCGAACCAGATACCGTAGCCGACCGAATTGTATACCCCGGCGGGGCGAAGGATCCGAGCTCAGCGCGGGCAAAGATTCCTTGGCCCGGGTTAGGCCTGAAGAAACCTCACGAAAAAAAATGGGAAGAAGTCGCTGTCATCCTGCGGTCCGCCGCGGTGCCAAGTGAAATCATTGCGCCGAAGAAGACCGTACATGGCCTCTTGTACTTTGATCTTGACGGACACTTTGACCTACTGCGTTCGTCGCGGTTATACGTCCCTAACCTTAAATTTATCGGGTCAGACAAGAACATTTTCTATTTTGAAGTCGAGCTTTCACCCCGCCATCAGTGAATCTACTGTCGAGTCATCCCGGTTGCGAAAGGTGCTTCCGCGGAATGTGTTCTGCAACCTGATTTGCTGAGGTCGTTGCTCTCGGATAGAATCATTGGCTCACCCATGCGAACCACTCCGAGGATTTGTCTCCGATGAATTTTCTTGATGACCTAAACCCGCAGCAACGCGAAGCCGTCGAAACAGCCGAGGGACCATTGCTCATCCTGGCCGGAGCAGGAACGGGCAAGACTCGCGCGATTACCTACCGCGTTGCAAATTTTGTTGCCCGGGGCGTGCCCGGCGAAGCCATCCTTGCGGTAACCTTCACGAATAAGGCTGCCGAGCAAATGAAGCAACGAATTACGTCGCTTCTAGTGCGCGCTGGCCTCCCGGCGGCCGACCCGTGGGTCTCCACATTTCACTCGTTATGCGCGCGGCTGCTCCGGCGCGAAGCGCCTCGACTGGGATTGCGACGCGACTTCGCCATATTCGACGATGACGATCAGATCGCCACGATCAAGCTGGCGTTGAAACGCCTGGACCTTGAGGAGCGGGTGTGGCCTCCGCGTGTGATTCTCAGCCGCATTAGCCACGCCAAGAATCACGGACAGACGCCGGAGGATCTCTTGTCCGACGCGCAGAACGAGGAGCAGCGCACCATAGCCAAGGTGTTTCATTCTTACCAGGAGATGTTGAAGCAGAATAGTGCGTTGGATTTTGACGATTTACTGCTGCGCGCAGTCGAAGTGCTGAAGCATTCCGCCGAGGTCCGCGAAAGTTGGCAGCGGCGCTTCCGATATATTCACGTGGATGAATATCAGGACACCAACCGCGTGCAATATGATCTGCTCCGCGAGCTCACAGGTCCAACGCGCAATCTGTGTGTCGTTGGCGACGAGGACCAATCCATTTATCGCTGGCGTGGAGCCGATGTCGGGATCCTTCTGCGCTTCGCCGAAGATTTCGTCGGTGCCAAAATCGTTCGTCTCGAACAGAATTATCGCTCGACGCAGCCGATCCTTGATGCGGCCGCTGCTCTAGTGGGCAATAACTCCAAGCGGCTGGGCAAAACTCTCGTCGCGGTCGAAGGTCACGGACCCAAGCTCAAATATTTTGAAGCCCGCGGCGCGCAGGAAGAGGCCGAGTATGTAGGCGCTATGATTCAGTCGCTTTCCCGTGAGGATTCGGCCGTTCACTACGCCGTGGCCTACCGGACAAATTTTCAATCGCGAGCGTTTGAAGAAGTATTCCGGCGATTGGGAATTCGCTACCGCTTGCTGGGAGGATTCAGTTTTTATCAGCGCGCCGAAGTAAAAGATGCTCTGTCCTACGCGCGCCTAGCGTTCTATCCCGATGACGATATCGCCCTGCGTCGCGTCATTAACACGCCTCCCCGTGGCATTGGCAAGAGCACCATTGAAGCGCTCGACGAGGCGGCCAGGGCCAGGCAGTTTTCGCTTTGGGCAGCTATCGCACACATGCTTGCCTCAGAGTCATCTGGGCGCGCGGTCGCGCCGCTCAAAGGCTTTCGCGAATTGATTCTTGAGCTGCAGCAAGATCTAGCCCATTCGACACCGTCCGAGTTCCTGCGGCATGTTCTGGAAAAAACCGGCTATCTCGATATGCTCGGCCAGCGCAATAACGCTGAAGACGCAGCGCGCGCGGAGAACTTAAAGGAATTGGTGAATGCCATGGCCGAGGGCGCCGAGGCCGGTGAGTCCCTGACTGATTTCCTGGATCGCGCGGCCCTCGTGAGCGACGCCGATATGTACGACGACCGAGCCGCAGTTACACTGTTGACTTTGCATAACGCCAAAGGGCTGGAGTTCGACCACGTTTTCCTCACGGGAATGGAGGACGGTTTATTCCCGCATAGCCGCTCGAACGATAGTACCGAGGGGCTCGAGGAGGAACGGCGGCTGTGCTACGTCGGCATGACCCGCGCAAGGAAAACGTTGACGCTAACACGCGCTGTTTATCGCCGGGTTTTCGGCGACGAGCAGCGTTTAAAGGCTTCCAAACCCTCGCGATTTTTGAATGAAATTCCTGGCGATTTGATCGAAACCTCTTCCGGTTCGCTTGCGGATGCGGGAGAGACGCGACGTTACGAGCCAGATCCGGAATATTCTTATTCCCCGGAAGAATTCGTGCGTCGCGTGCGACACACGACTTCGCGCGATTCGCTGGCTCCCAAGCCCTCCCGTGCGCCGAGTTCTCCGCGGGTCCGTCCGCGCAGCGGCCAGTCCGACCCGCTGATCGGGCAACGTGTGCGCCACCCGAACTACGGCGTGGGAACAGTTATCGCCGTGGAAGGAGACGAGGAAGATCGTAAACTCACGGTCCGCTTTGCCGGGCACGGAGCTAAGAAATTTGTGGAAAAGTACGCGCAGCTGGTGCCAGCCTGATACGTGGCTGCCAAGACCGTCCGAGTAAGTGAGGGTGGCAGTCCTTTTCTTGCGTGCGACGCCCTGAGGTTGTAAAGTTGCGCAGCTTTGCGCTTGCCAGTCTCTACGAGCTGCTGGTAACTGGCGATCAGCGCAAGCAGGCGGAGATGCGCGGGTGGACTCACAGCTATTCCGCACCAAAAGCATCGACAAACTGCTTTCCGATGCGGAAAATCCTGAGAAGCGCCTCAAGCGGTCGCTTGGCTGGCTGAGCCTGACTTCGCTTGGAATTGGCGCGGTGATTGGCTCGGGGATTTTTACGGTCGTAGGGACCGCAATTGCCGGGCAAAAACTTCAAGGCTCATCAATTCTGAACGCCCCTCTGCTTGAATATCTGATCTATCGGTCGCCCTCATTCGGTCGGCCTGGCGCTGGGCCGGCAATTGCGCTGTCTTTCATTTTGGTGGCGATCGTTTGCGGATTTGCGGCGCTCTGCTATGCCGAGCTCGCCGCCATGATACCAATTGCCGGCAGCGCCTATACGTACACGTATGCCACCATGGGCGAACTTATCGCTTGGATCATCGGCTGGGACCTGATTCTGGAATACGCCGTGTCGAACATGGCCGTTAGCGTCGGATTTTCCGCCCATGTTGCCGGCCTGTTTGATTGGTTTGGGTTCCACCCAGATCTTCGCTGGATTTCGCCTGCATACCTGCCAAGCGGATTGTCTGATTTGCAGGGAAACATTCTTTATCCCCCCGGATGGCACTTTGGCTTCAACTGGCCCGCATTTGTGATCGTAATGCTCTTGACGATCGTTTTGGTTCGAGGTATCCGCGAATCGGCCCAAACCAATAATATGATGGTGCTGCTGAAAATTATGGCCATCATTGTTTTTGTAGGCTTCGCTTCGCGTTACATTCATCCTGCTAACTGGCATCCCTATGTACCCAATGGCTGGCCTGGAATTTTGACGGGCGGCTCGATTATTTTCTTCACATACATCGGGTTCGATTCGGTTTCGACGGCGGCGGAAGAAACTAGGAATCCGCAGCGCGATCTGCCAATCGGTATCATAGCGACCCTGGTTGTTTGCACGGTGCTTTACATCGCAGTCGTGGTCGTGCTTACCGGACTTGTACCGTGGCAAACGTTGCTCGACGACGCCGCACCGGTCGTTAACACGCTGAAGCGCCTTAATCTCACCACCGTGCGCCTGGTCGTTTTGTTGGGGGCTTTGATGGGGATGATTTCCTCGCTGCTGGTTTTTCAGCTCGGTCAGGCGCGCGTGTGGTTCGCGATGTCCCGTGACGGTCTTCTACCGGGGATATTCGGCCGGGTACACACCAAGTTTCGCACGCCGCACTATTCCACGTGGATTGCCGGTTTTCTCGTGGGCATTCCCGCAGGACTACTGGACATCGGTACACTCGCCGATCTCTCCAATATTGGTACGCTGTTTGCTTTCGCACTGGTGGCTTGCGGGGTACTGATTCTCCGCTACCGCGAACCGAATCGCCCGCGGAGTTTTCGCGCACCCGGGGGTCTGCTCGCACCCATTGTTACGATTCTGACGTGCTTGCTGCTGATGGCCGGCTTGCCCATCATGAATTGGATACGCTTCTTCGCTTGGCTGGCCATTGGTCTGATAATCTATTTTAGCTATAGCCGCAAGCGCAGCACGTTGCGCCTTGAGAGGGCGGCGCAAGGTATCGAGGGACGACGCTGATGTCATTCTGGCAAAGCATAACCGTATCTGCCTTGGCGAAGACGCGCGCCGCATCCTTAGCCGTAGCCGCGTTACTGTTGGCGCCGGCGGGTGCCCTTGCCTGGGGGGCGAATGGTCAGAGGCTAGTGGTCACCAAGGCCATTGATACTCTGCCTCCTGAACTCCGCGCATTTTTTGAAGGGAACCGTGAGTTCTTCCTCCAGCATGGCGCCGACCCACTCGCTACGCTCAAACACAATCCGACTTTGGAGCGCCGCTACCATATCTTGTTTCTCGATCACTACGGCCGTTTCCCTTTTGATTCACTTCCGCGGGATTACAGGGCGGCTGTGGCTAAATTCACTCGCGCCAAGATTGAAGCCAACGGCGTTCTACCTTGGCAGATCGGCGTGTTTAGCGAGAGGCTCACCAACGCGATGAAAGGCGGGAAATGGGATCAAGCAAGGCTCGAGGCTGCCTTGCTGGCGCACTTCGTTGCGGAATCCCACGATCCTTTCAACACCACAGAGAATTTCGATGGACACCTTTCCGGCCAGCTTGGCGTCAACGAGCGCTTTGGCACCGTACTCGTTGATCGTTTCTCGTCATTTTTTCCGATGCACCCGAATGATGCGGTTTATCTCCACGATCCCACCGATACGGCATTCGAAGCTTGTTTGAGCGCGCATAGCTGGCTCGAAACGATTTTGCTCGCCGACAAACGCGCCCGCAAAGGACTCAACAACTACACCGACGAGTATTACGATCGCTTTTACAATCAGGGCGCAGCGATTTTAATTCGCCAGCTTTCAGACGCCGCCACCGACGTCGGCTCCTTCTGGATGACATCTTGGATTAACGCTGGCAAGCCGCAAGTTCCTTCTCGATAATTCCCCGAAATGGCTGACGCTCCCTTTCCACATGTTCCTCAGAGTGTCCCGCAACAGTTTCGCGATCTTCCTAAGGCCGAGCTCCATTTGCACCTCGAGGGCGCTATTGCACCGGCGACAACTTGCGAGCTTGCGGCGCGGCATAGCGTTCAACTCACCGAAGCCGAAGTGCTGAGCCGTTATCGGTATTCCGGCTTCCTCGGATTTCTAGAAGCATTTAAATGGGTTACTTCATTTCTGCGCACGCCAAACGATTTCGCGCTTATTACCCAGCGGCTCTGCGAGGAATTAATCGCCCAGAACGTCGTCTATGCAGAAGTAACGCTTTCCGTTGGCGTAATGCTGTGGCGAAAGCAGGACGCCTTGGCAAATTTCGCTGCTTTGCGCGAAGTCGCAAAAGGGTTTGAGCAGCTAGGTCTCCGGTTGCGCTGGATTTTCGACGCCGTCCGCCAATTTGGCTCTTCGGCGGCGATGGATGTCGCGCGCCTGGCAGCCGCCGCGAAGGGGGAGGGTGTGGTCGCGCTTGGTATGGGAGGCGATGAACTTTCCCTCCCCGCACACGAATTTCGCGGTGTTTATGATTTTGTCGCAGCCCAGGGAATGCATCGGCTCGTCCACGCTGGCGAAGTTGGAGGACCGGAGGAAATTCGTGCGGCCATGGACATACTCGGTGCCGAGAGAATTGGACACGGCATTGCTGCTATCCGTGATGAGGCCCTCATGGACTTGCTGGCGGAAACGAAAATCCCGCTGGAGATCTGCCCCACGAGCAATCTTTGCACCGGTGCCCTTGCCCGGCAACTCGGGCGCCCCAAGGCGCAAATGGAAGATCACCCGCTACCCGAGTTTCATCGTCGCGGTATCGTTGTATTGCTCTCCACCGACGACCCCGCTATGTTCCATACCTCCTTGGATCAGGAATACTGCGCCGCCGCTAAGATGGGGCTTGGCCAAACGGAGCTCGAGAAAATTGCGGGGATGAGCTTTTTGCACGCATTCCTGTCGCCCGAGGACCGCGAGAAATACCGACACCTATCCAGGTAGGGACCATTTGGGCGAACTTGGTATACTAGGGAATTATGAAAGCACATGTTTGGGTGATGCCGAAAAGCACGGTTCTCGATCCGCAGGGAAAAACGATTCAGCAAGCCCTGGCTGGACTCGGGTTTGCTGCAGTGAAGAACGTGCGGCAAGGAAAGTTTTTTGTTTTGGAGCTCAATGGTGCGACTCGCGACGACGCCCAGAATCAAATCGAGCGTATCTCCCGCGAAGTGCTGACAAATCCCGTGATTGAAGAATTTCGATTTGAGCTTGTCGAATAAGTCGAATGACACGTGGTTAGCGCGATCCGGTGTTTTTGTTACCGCTTACGTAATGACCATCCGGTAGGCCGCTCTCGTCTGTGTTAACCTAAGGATTTGGCACCAAGGAGTCTAAAACGATGTGCGGTATAGTGGGTTATATCGGTCCGAAAAAAGTTGTGCCTTTGATCCTCGATGGGCTCAAGCGCCTGGAATACCGCGGTTATGACTCCGCCGGTATTGCGGTCGTACAAGCGAGCGGCAAATTGGAGATTCGCCGCGCACCCGGAAAGCTTCGCAATCTCGAAGAGCTCATCGCTAAGTCCCCGATCGAGGGAGTTTATGGCATCGGACATACTCGCTGGGCCACGCACGGGCGCCCAACGGAGGAAAACGCCCACCCCCATCGCGATTGCAAGGGTGAAGTCGTCGTGGTGCACAACGGCATCATCGAAAATTACGTCGATTTAAAACACCAGCTACAGGCCGAAGGCCACAAGTTTGCCACCGAGACGGACACCGAAGTCGTTGCACACCTGGTAGAAAAGTTTATGGCCAGCGGAGGTCCGCTCGAGGACGCGGTTTGCAGGACGGTGCGGCTGCTCAAAGGCGTATACGCACTTTCGATTCTATCCACCAAAGATCCCAACAAAATAGTTGCGGCGCGCAATGGACCTCCCTCGGTCATCGGCATCGGTCAAGGAGAATATTTTGTCGCCAGCGACATACCGGCGCTGCTGCATCACACCCGCGACATTTTCTTCCTCGATGATGGTGACATTGCGGTGCTGACTCCTCAAGGTGTTCGCGTTGTGGACCACCAAGGGCGCACCGTTGAGCGCCCCATCCAGCATGTGACCTGGGATCCGATCATGGCCGAAAAGGGTGGCTACAAGCATTTCATGCTCAAGGAAATCTTTGAGCAGCCGCGCGCCGTTCGCGACACCATCCTCGGCCGCATGTCCCTGGAGAGCGGCAAAGTTTTTCTGGACAAGATGGACATTTCCGAAGATGAATTCCGCAACTTTAAACAAATCAAAATCCTCGCGTGTGGCACGAGTTGGCACTCCGCGCTTGCCGGAAAGTTTATGCTCGAGCACCTGGTCCGCATTCCTGTCGAAGTTGATTATGGCAGCGAGTTTCGCTACCGCGACCCGATCATGAGTGACGGTACGCTCACGATTTGTATCAGCCAATCGGGCGAAACGGCCGACACCTTGGCGGCGCAGCGTGAAGCCAAGGCCAAAGGCTCGAAGTCACTCGCTATTTGCAACGTCGTCGGCTCGATGATCACCCGTCAAGCCGCCGGCACGATCCTCACACACGCCGGACCTGAAATCGGAGTGGCCTCCACAAAGGCATTCACCGGGCAGCTCACGGCCCTGTTGCTGCTTGCTATTTATTTGGGTGAAATTCGCGCGAAGATTACGTCAGAGAGCTCGAAGCTTTTGCTCCAGGAGTTTACCCGCATCCCTCACAAACTCGAGACAATTCTGCAAGCGGAGGAAAAGGGCGTCTACGAATCCTTGGCTAAACTATTTTTTAGGCATACCGATTTCCTTTATCTCGGCCGCGGCATTCATTACCCAATTGCTCTTGAGGGCGCGCTAAAGCTCAAAGAAATTTCGTACATTCACGCCGAGGGTTATCCGGCCGGCGAGATGAAACATGGGCCCAATGCGCTCATTGACGAGAATTTGCCTGTGGTTGTGCTCGCCACTCGCGATGAAACTGATCCTGAGTCAATGACCCGCTACGAGAAAAGTGTCTCCAACATCAAGGAAGTGAAGGCGCGGGATGGCATCGTGATCTCGGTGATCTCGCCGAATGACCATCTTGCAAAGGAAGCCTCGGACCACATTATTGAAGTTCCCTTTGCACCGGAACTGATGTCTCCTATCCTTGAAATTGTACCGCTGCAGTTGCTCGCCTATCACATTGCTGTGCGGCGCGGCTGCGACGTTGACCAACCGCGGAATCTCGCGAAGTCCGTCACCGTCGAATAAGTCCGTCGCTTGGTGCCCGTTGATCGAAGGCTGCGGTGCGTTCCTTCAACGCGCAATTCGCGTACAATTCATCTTGCTATGAATCGCGCAATGCTCATCTGCCTTGCAGCACTGGTTCAGGTCTTCTGTTCACTGGCGGTATTGCCGCAAGCCCAGCTTGCCCCTGCCAGCCAACCGAAGAAGGGCAAAATTACCTCGATTAAAATTAAGGGGTTGCAATCCTATCCCGAAGTTCAGGTCCTTACTGTGACCAGATTGCACGCGGGCGATTTCGTCGCCAAGGAGGACTTGCAGGCCGCCGCGGATCACCTCCTTCAACTGGGACTCTTCTCTACCGCCAATTATTCTTTTAAAAGTCGCGGCGAGGATCTTGATGTGACGTTCGACGTTGCCGAGGCCTCTTCGGTCGCCGTGTCCTTTGACAATATTCCCTGGTATACCGACGCCGAATTGATCGACGCCATCCAGAAGTCCGTGCCGCTTTTTGTTGGACGCGCTCCGCAACAGGGGGCGCTGGTTGATGAAATCTCCGCGGCACTACAAAACTACTTAGCTCTGCGGAACCCAGCTTTGAGCGTCGCACATGATTTGATCAATGACCCTGCGACCGATGAACCTGTGCAGCAATTCCGAGTCAAGGGTGCCGGGCTCACAATCGGACGAATCGAACTCGGCCACGCGCTCGCCGCCCAATCGCGCTCGGTCCAGGCACATCTTGCCACCCTGGTTGGAAAACCGTTCTCCAGATTTGCCATCAGTCTTTTTTTGAGCGAGCATGTCCGCCCAATCTATCTTGAACAAGGCCACTTGCGGGCCCGCTTCCGCAAACCAGAAGTACGCTTCAGCGGCAATCCTGCGAAGCCCCCTGAAACAGTGCAGGTTATTGTGCCGATTGAACCCGGCCCGGTGTTCCATTGGGGTGGCGCGCGCTGGTCGGGAAACCGTGCCCTCACTGCGGAATCGCTTGATGGTTTGTTGGCGTTGAGAACCAATGAGCTAGCCAGCGGTAATAGCATTAACGCAGCCCTGGAGCGCGTCGAGGACGAGTACGGTCGTCGCGGGTACATCGACGCCAAGCTCCCGTCTAACATTCACTTTGATGATAGTAAGGCAATCGTGCGCTACGACATCACTGTGTCCGAGGGTCCGCAATATCACATGGGAGAGATGGTCATTACTGGACTATCGCTTGCCGCGGAACGAAGATTGCGTGCGGGCTGGCCGATCCCCCCGGGCACGGTTTTTGATCGTACTAAATACGAAGCTCTGCTTATGGACCTGCAAAAGCAGCATTCCGAATTTTTTGGCGAACTTCCCGTGCATTACGATGAAGTCGGACATTGGCTGCGCCCCGATCCTGCGCGTGCCACCGTCGATGTGCTGCTCGATTTCAAGTAAAGTCTTCGCGCCCTTGTTTCTGGTGTCTTTTCTCTCTGTTTTGGCCGTCAGACTGAGTTATACTTTGCACGGAAAATGTGCGCACTCATAGCCTCGTCACCTCCCGTCACGCTCGAAGCCAAGCAACAAACTCTCTTCCAGCGACTGGCGCAGCCGCGCACGTTACTGGTCGCACTTTCCGGCGGAGCCGATTCGGCGTATTTGTCATGGGCTGCCCGGCAAGTCTTGGGGCCGCGCGTACTGGCTGTAACCGCGCTTTCGGCAAGCTTTTCTGCACATGACCGTGAGCAGGTGGAAGGCTTCCTTCGCCACGCCGGCATTGCTCACGAATTCATCGACACTCTGGAGCTGGATAATCCCCTGTATGTCGCCAACAGCCGAGACCGCTGCTATCACTGCAAATCGGAGCTGTTTTCGCAACTCAGCGGAATTGCCGCCGCGCGCGGTTTCGCGGCTATCGCCTACGGCATTAATGCAGATGACACGACCGATTTCCGGCCCGGGCATCGTGCTGCCGCCGAGCACCAGGTACTGGCACCACTTCTGGATGCCCGTCTCCATAAATCCGAGATTCGCGAGCTCTCTCGCCAGGCCGGGCTTCCTACATGGGATCGTCCTGCCTCCGCCTGCCTCGCGTCACGCATTCCCTACGGGACTCCCGTGACCATCGAAAATCTAAGTCGCGTCGAGCGTGGTGAAGCGATCCTTCGCGAATTGGGCTTCCTCCAATTTCGCGTGCGCTACCATGAAGAGCTTGCGCGCATTGAGATCGCCCCTGCCGAGTTGCCTCGCGCTCTAAAACTCGAAATGGCCGAGACCCTGGCTCAGCGTTTCAAGCAACTAGGGTTCACCTATGTCACGCTGGACCTCGAAGGTTACCGGCAGGGATCCCTCAACGCCGCGATCCATAAGCCGAGCAAGAAATAGTCTGCCGTGCGCGGCCGCTATAAACCCCTACGGAACTTTTCTTCCTAAATCATCGTACCAACTATTGTCGCGCACGTATTTTTACGCGATCCGCTGTACCGCTGGTATCGGAGGGAGTATGCAAAAGTTCGTTCAACAAATTGCATTCATAATTCTGGCTTGCACCATGTTTGCCGGCCCGCGCTCAGCCGCAGCCTCTGAAACCGGCCGTTTTGACCGCACACTTGCCGTTTCGGGTGCTGTACACCTCGAGGTTAGCAACGGCTCCGGCAGCGTACAGATCACCGGAGGCGCCCCTGGACAGGTGCGTATCCATGGTGAAGTTCGCATCTCCGACTGGATGTGGAGCTCGAAGGACCGTCTGTCGGAAATTATCGCTCATCCTCCGATCGAACAAAGCGGCAACACGATTCGCATCGGCGCAGATCATGATTCCACTCGCAACGTTTCCATCAGTTACACGATCGAAGTGCCTGAACAAACTGAAGTCGAGTCTTCAGTTGGCGCGGGAAATCAGACTGTTCGCAAGATCCGCGGTCCCGCGAAGCTTACAACTGGCTCTGGCAATCTCTTCGCCGAGTCCATTCACGACGACGCGCACCTGTTTTCCGGAAGTGGCGCGGTTCGCGCGATCGCCATTGGAGGTGAGCTGCGCGCTACCTCAGGTTCGGGGTCCGTTGATCTTACCGATGTCCATGGCGATATCCGCTCCACAACCGGTTCTGGAACGATCACGATTGCTCAACCGTCTGGGCGCGTTACTGCAAAGACTGGCAGCGGCTCAATCAATATCCGTGGTGCTGGCAATACGCTGAGCGCTCGGACAGGCTCCGGCTCGCTCACCATAGAGGGCAATCCGTCCCCTAATTCTTTCTGGGAACTGGACACAGGCTCGGGAAGCGTAAATCTGGGCGTACCCCCCAACGCTAATTTCCGATTGAGCGCATCGGTGCACGGTGGTTCCATAAACACGCAAATTCCCATCGTCGTCGAAGAGCAGAGCCGCCACGCGTTGCGCGCCCGCATTGGCACCGGCTCGGCGCGCATCGAAGTTCACAGTGGATCCGGAAGTATCCACATCCATTAGCCAACTGGGCAGCCTCCCTCAGTATCCATCCCGAATCGAGACCTGAAATCTCCGCAACGACCCTTCAAACTGACGGGCTAACCGTTGTAGTACCAACCTAAAACCAGGGATAAACCTTAAGTGGACCGAACTATCGCCCGTTGGCACAGGGTTATGTATTTGAGGACAGGCGCGCGATTTGCCGTATTTGCCGTTGACATCGGCGAGCTTTAAGGAATATCTTTCTCCCACGCGGTTGCAGGGGTATCGGACTCTTAGTGTGGTGCCTTCTAAAAACTTTAGAAGATTTAGAAGAATGATACGGCGAATTACTGCGGGCTGCGCTCATGAGGGAATTTCCAAAGGGCAGCAGGCACTGTAACCATGGTATGCAACATAGCTCTCGCGGCATGCGCACGTGCCACGGCGCTTAGCAGAAAAAGGAGAACACCATGACGTCGAAGCTTTACTCGGTCATTCTCATTCTACTAGTCGCAGCCTTGTCTGCGCCGCCGCTCGTAGCTCAGACCAGCAGCGGCTCCATCGCTGGCAGCGTTCGCGATGCGCAGGACGCTGCGGTTCCGAGCGCCGCAGTCACCCTTGTCGAGCAGCGACAAGGCACCAGGCTGACTCAGACGGCCGATGACAGCGGCCGCTTCGTCTTCCTGCAGTTACTGCCCGGCCGATACGACATTACCGTGGAGGCCCCTGGATTTAAAAGGATCGAGCGCAAAGATATTACGCTCGTAGCCAACGATAAGATTACCGTTGGAATTGTTACTCTCGAAGTTGGAGCCCTTACCGAATCAGTACAGGTCACAGCTCAGGCTGTACAACTCAATACCGAAAGCTCCGAGCGCTCCGATGCGATCGTAGCAAAGCAGATTGAGAACCTCGCCGTCAACAGCCGCAGTTATCTGCAGCTTGCCGGCCTGGCCACCGGAGTTGTCAGCACCGCTAACCTCACGACAGGCGGGCACGCCGGATTGGCCAATATCTCCGCGAACGGCCAGCGCTTCGATCACAACCAGCTCACTCTCAACGGCATCGGAAACGTGGACACCGGCAACAACGGCGACCAGATGGCCACCATCAGCCTCGAAGCTGTGCAGGAATTCAAAATCCTGACCAGCAGCTATCAGGCCGAGTACGGCCGTTCCGCCGGCGCTCAGATCAGCGTGGTCACCAAGAGCGGATCTTCTGCGTTCCACGGCGGAGGCTATCTGTATCATCGCCACGAAGGCCTCAACGCCAACAACTGGAAAAACAATCGCGATAACTTGAAACGTCAGCTTTTTCGGTTCAATGATCCCGGGTACTACATTGGCGGACCCATCTACATCCCCGGCCACTTCAACAAGGACAAAAACAAGCTCTTCTTTTTCTGGAGCCAGGAATTCCAGCGACAACTCAAGCCCCAGGGTCGTCGTGATGCCACATTCCCGACATTAGCAGAACGCGCTGGCAATTTTTCAAACAGCAAGGATAAGAACGGGGATCCAGTTTTTATTCGCGATTACACGCTGGGCAAACCTTGCAACAAGGATAACCAGACCGGCTGTTTTCCAGGCGGCGTGATTCCCATCGGCCGCCAGTACGTCCCTGGAATGGCCGTCCTGAAGTTTTATCCTGAGCCAAATGCCAGTGGGAAAGACTTCAACTATTCCTCGCAGATTTCCGATTCTTACCCGCGCCGCGAGTCTCTGATTCGCATTGACTACAACATCACGCCGAAATGGAAGTTGTTTAGCCACTATCTTGACAACAAGGATTCGGTCACCTCGGCCTATGGGTCGTTCGTGCTGGGCTCCGGCTTCCCCAAAGTCCCAATCACCGACACCCGCCCCGGCAAGAGTTTTGCCATTAGCGTGACCACTCTCATCAACCCCACGATGACCAATGAAGCTACCTTCGGCTATGCGCACAACGTCATTCATATTGATCCGGTAAATGATGGACTGACGCGCGCCAAAACTGGGATTAACGTCCCGCTGCTCTTCCCTAGCGCGGTGCAGCAGGACTTCATCCCACGATTCGCATATGCTGGCTCACGCATGAACAATCAGCAGCAATTCGGTACGAACAATGCCCCGTTCTACAACTACAACTCCACGCTGGACTGGATTGATAACGTATCCAAAGTCTGGAAACAGCACGTATTCAAGGCCGGTATTTACGTCCAGAGCAGCCGCAAAGATCAGACGTCCTTTGCAGCCTCCAGCGGCGATATCAACTTTTCGGACAACGCCAGCAATCCCTTTGATACTGGCTTCGGCTTCGCCAATATGGCTCTTGGCATTTTCAGCAGCTACAACCAGGCTTCCGGCTATTTCACGGGCAAGTACCGCTACCTGAACACCGAATGGTATTTGCAGGATCAGTGGAAACTTACCCGCCGTCTCACGCTCGACTATGGCATGCGCTTCTATTTGATTCAGCCGCAATTCGATGAGGCTTTGCAGACCTCGACATTCTTACCCGAACGCTTCGACCCAAAACAAGCCGTGCGTCTCTACGTACCCACGAACGTGGGATGTAAGCCCGGCGAAACGAGGTGCGGATACGACGCGGTGACGAGCACGTTTGTTCCCGCCCCCGATATCGGAAAGATCGTGCCCGGCTCCGGTAACTTACTGAATGGGATTGCCCAGGCCGGCAAGGGCGTCAGCAAGTACCTCATCAAGAATCGAGGGGTGCATTATTCTCCGCGACTCGGCTTTGCCTACGATGTGACCGGAAAGCAAAACCTCGTCGTGCGCGCCGGTGCTGCCATTCTCTATGATCGGTTTCAGGGCAATGAAGTATTTGATATGCTGACCAATCCTCCCACGACCCTGTCTCCGACGTTGGTCAATGGTCTTCTCAAAGATGTGAGTTCTAACAATGTGCTGCTGGCGCCGGCGGGGTTGAATGCCTTCGATTATGGCGGCGAGGTTCCCACCACCTACAGCTATCATTTCGGGATTCAAACGAAGTTGCCCTACGATTTCGTTTTGGATACAGCCTATGTCGGCTCAGTGAACCGGCATGAGCTCGAGCGGCTAAACGTCAATGCCATCCCTTATGGGGCTACCTTCCTGCCGCAGAATCAGGATCCAACGAAGTCGAACGATCCAAAGAAACCCTTCGGCTCGGCCGCAAAAGATGCAAATTTCCTGCGGCCTGATCCTGGTTTTGGGGATATTACACTGCACCAGTTTGGCGGCACCTCGAATTACAACTCGCTCCAAACCAGTTTGAATAAACGCATTGGCAGGAGCTTGTTCTTCGGTTTCAATTGGACCTGGAGCCGCGCTCTCGGTACGACCAGTGATCGTGGCAACTACCACCGCATTGACAACCTCACCCGCTTGGCAAATTACGGTCCACTGTCTTTTGACCGTCACCACACGGTTAACATCTTCTATACCTATGAAATCCCTGGTATGTTCCACTCGAGCTTCGCCCACGCTTTTTTCGATGGCTGGCAGATCTCGGGCGGAACGATGTTCCAGAGCGGCAGCCCCTTCGGCGTGGGCTTCTCTATACCGGACACGGGCAATACCAACCTGACCGGCTCCTACACTGAACCCGCGCGTATCAAGCTTGTCGGCAATCCCTTGAGCGGCGTCTCCGGCGACGAATATCACCGGCTGAATCCCGCCGCGTTTGCTCCACCGCCGCTCCCTACCGCGTTTGCTCCACCGCTGGCCCCTAGCATTGGTCTGGATTCGCCGACCAACTACCTGCGCAGTCCTGGCATCAACAACACCAACCTGTCGATTCAGAAGACTTTCGCCATTCGGGAATCAATGAAGGTCGATTTACGCGCCGATGCCTTCAACGTCTTCAACCATACTCAATTCAGTGGTATCAATAGCACCATTAACTACAAGAGTTTCACCGATTCCACGGTCACAAATTTGCCGTTCAAGCCCGATGGAACCGTGAACAACATCAACGGCTTCGGCACCGTAAACGGTGCGCGCGACCCTCGTATCATGCAGCTCGTGGTTCGCTTCCTGTTCTAGGCGACGTACCGCAGTGGACTGACCACAGCTTCCCACGCTTATCCATAGGCGTGGGAAGCACAAGAACGTGCAGCAGGAGGTGGCTAGTTTAAGGATCTCGGGCAACTCCGTTGCACAAAGGCGAATCCAACTCGCCATTGAGGTGCCTCCGATGAGAAACCGCACGCTTTTTCTCGTTGCGATCCTGGCGGCCTATCCTTTCCTGAGCGCAGCATTTCTGAGCCATGTCCCCGCTCAGGCCGCCTCTCGCAAGCCTCAGCAGCAGTTGCAAGAGAAGCAATCGCAACTCCCGCCAACGCCGGCACCCGCCGCATCCCAACAGAAATCCCCGATCGACGAACAAGGTGCCGCCTCTAAAGAACAGGCTCCACTGCCCGCACAGCGCACCACAAAAGACACCCCGAAAAAGAAGCACCACACCAATTTCAGGTTCGGGGGCATGACCCTTGGCGCGGGATACTCGCACTTCTCTAGTCCGTATTTCTATCCCTATGGACCCTACGGACCCTTCCCTTATTATCCCTTCGGCTGGCCCTATGCGTCGCTCGCATGGGGACCCTTCTGGCCCGGCTACCCGGCTTTCCTACCCAATCTCGCTTACTCGAGCGACAAAGGCGAGATCAAGCTCACAGCCGAGCCGAAGGACGCGGACGTCTATATTGACGGTGCCTATGCAGGCAGCGCTTTCCGTCTGAAAAGCATGTGGCTGCCGGGCGGCGCGTACGATCTGACGGTCTCTGCAATGGACCGTCAAGCCTTCCATCAGCGGATCTACGTCCTCAGTGAAAAATCGCTGAAGATCCACGCAAACCTCGAACCCAGCCAGATAAAACAAAATTCCGGCGACAAAACTCCAGACCCAAAAGCCACCCAAACGCCCGATGCAGAAGGGAGCAAGCCATGAACCGCGCAACCTGCATCGCCATAGCGCTCGCTTCCGCCGCATCGCTCTCCGCAGCCGGGCAAAAAGGAATCGCGCCGCGTCCCTCCCCCAATCACTACGCGGCTCACGCGCAGCGAGACGCCATTGGCATTGGCGCTCACCTCCTTACCGCGCAGCAAGCGCGCGACAAGTTCGTCTCTAACCTCAACCGCTGCTGCCTCATCGTCGAACTCGCCTTTTATCCCGAGAAAGAAAAACCCGCGAACATCTCCTTGACTGATCTTTCTCTCCTTGTCGACGGCGTTGAAAGGCCCCTCAATCCTTCCACTCCCAAAGTTGTCGCCGCGGCGCTGCAACAAGACGCCGAGTCCCAGCGCGACATCAGCGTATATCCCGTCATCGGCGTCGGATACGCATCCGGTCCCGGCCCCAACAAAGGCGTATATACGACGGTCGGCGTGGATTTTGCAGTGCGGACCGGCGGGTCTTCCGGCTCTTCCCCTCGTGATCGCGACACCATGGAAACCGAGCTCTCCGAAAAGGGCCTGCCGGAAGGCGCAGCTTCGGCCCCCGTAGCCGGCTACGTCTATTTTCCCTACACACCCTCGCGCAAGAAAAACGCCAAGGCCAAGGTGCAACTCCAGTACGTCTTGAACGGAAACAAGGTCCTCATTACGCTTCCAACACCATAAGGAATACCGCATGCAGGAAGAGTGGACGTGCACCGAATGCCAGCGGCCTTGTTTCTTCCGATACACGGGTTTTTCTCTCTCGTAAAGCGTGACGGCCGAACTGTCCTTCCTGAACTTCGCGGCGAAATCCCAATAAAACTCGGTCCCAGGCGGCGCCCCCAAACAGGTGGGTTGAAATGTCGTGGATGCTCAGTTCTCGCTCAGAGAAGGTTTCCCCCATCAGGTACCGGTAGACGTTCTGTTTTATCTGCTCCAAGCCGTACTCATGGCTTCCTTACATTTCCGACTCTCAGCCGCGCTGTCATATGCTAGATTCGTTCCGCTACACCATGAGAAGCTTCGTGAACTTCAAGCACGCAACCTTGAGCCTACCCGCGATTGCTGTGGCCTTGCTCCTCGCCGTCACACCAGCCATGGTGCTGCCTTGTTTGGCGCCTATCGCACTCACGCATGCTGCCTCGCAGCAGCAGGCGGCTCCAGCCCAACAGGCTCCACCGCAACGCGCGACTGCACCGCAAGAATCGACAACGGTTCCAACCGGCGCTAAGCCATCGCAACCGCCGCGACAACAAGCGGCCCCGAAACAGGCTCCTGACAAAAAAACTCCCGACGCCGAGCAGGAGCTTCGTCACATGATCGAAGAGTCTGGAAACGATCGCGCCGCTCTCGTTCGCAACCTTGAAGACTATTTGAAGCGATTCCCGGACACGCCGCGTAGAGTCGAGATTTATCGAGCGATCGTCGAGTCCGCAATGCAGCTGCACGACTCCGCGCGCGCGATGAACTACGCCGAGCGTATCGTCTCTGTCGATCCGGAAGATGTTTCCATCACTCTGCTGGCCATCGATCTTCTGGAACACGCCGGCAACGACGCCGGACTCAGTCGTGCAATTGACTATGCCGGCCGAGTCCTCGACCGAGTGCAGAAATCACCGATTAGCGCAAAGTCTCCGCGCGTCTCGGCGCAAGAATGGCAGGAAAATAAGAAGCGCGTCACCATGAGCGTTTATTTGATTCGCGGCCGCCTTTGGAAAGAAAAGCGTAATTACGACGCCGCCACGCAGGATTTAGAAGCTAGTTTCAAACTATTGCCCAACGCGCCTGCCGCCGAAAAGCTTGGTGAAATTTCCGAGTTGCGCCGCGACTTTCCTCGTGCCATTGAGAACTACGCTACCGCTTTCGTCCTTCCCGACGAGTACGGTATTCCCGTTGACCGCGCAGAGGCTCGCAGAAAACTTGGAAATGTTTGGAAGCAAGTTCATGGTAGCGAGGCCGGCCTCGGCGAGAAGGTTCTCGCCGCCTATGACCAGTCGCTCGCCAAGCCCGCCAAAACCATTCGCAATAAAAATGCGAAGGCACCACTCGAGTTTGAGCTGCGCCGCGTAGTGACCGAGAAATCCGCCGAGAAGGTTCAGGAGCAGCTCCCGACGGTTAAGCTTGCCGACGCAAAAGGAAAAGTTGTCGTGCTGAATTTCTGGGCGACCTGGTGTGGCCCATGTCGTGACGTGGAACCAATCTTCGACCAGCTCGGACGCCAGTATGAGGGCAACGCCAACGTTATTTTCCTGGCCGCGAGCTCCGATGAAGACGAATCCCGGGTCCCGCCATATGTGCAGCGCGAAAAGATTCGTTCCACCGTGGTTTTTGCAGATGGACTCGATCGCCATCTGGATATCAGCTCTTTCCCTACCACGATCGTCCTCGATCGTGCCGGAAACGTTGTGTATCGCTCCGACGGGTTCAACGCTCAAACCTTCGAGAAGACCCTCAACAACGCCATCCAACGTGCCTTAGCGAGCGGCACGTGAAGAATACTTTGGTTTTCTCGGGAAGATTTTGGCTAGGCTAGGTGCGGCGATCTGAAGTCACATGCTGCACGCCCATGCGCTTCAATTCTTCGGAATAATATTTGCGAAAGAGGATGTCCCATTCCTCGCTGCCCTCGATAATTTCCTTTTTCTGTGAGGCAATCTTTTTGCGCACGTCGGAGTCAATCTTCTCTTCTTCTTTCAACGCGGTCTGAAGAATCTGAACGATTTGCTGGCGAATGGTGTCGCGGTCTTCGATAAATTCCACGTCGTCGCCGGCGACAAGCACATCGGTTATATGGTGCGAAAGGCGAACGATTTTTTCGCGGCTCAATCGCATGAGGTTCGAAGACCCCTCGGCGTTTTTGGCATCGCTCTCAGCGCAGAATCAGCTTGCGGTCGCGCGCCAGCTGGCCTTTCACTTTCTTGTACATCTCCTGATAGGACACGCCGGTGCGACGCATCTCGTCGGCATGCTGGCTGAGGATTTGGCGCACGTCTTCATTGAGCCGGTCCTCAACCGTAATTTCTTCCATCATGCAATGCCGGATACGAGTCGTGAGTCCCTCAGGCGACTTAACCTCGATCATTTTAGAGGAGATCAGGCCCTTAACAATTTCAGCAGCCATGTATCCGACATAATCGCGCTGTATCAGCAATGAATTCTCCAAAAAAAATGCAAAACGCAGTGTAAACGTTCCGCGCCGAAAGTTCAAGGAACGCGCCGCATTTGACGATGAGGAAGGGTTGCGGTACGATGCACTCGGGGCGGTTAGCTCAGCGGTTAGAGCGTCCGGTTTACACCCGGAAGGTCATCCGTTCAAATCGGATACTGCCCACCATCAAAGCATTCGGCGTACCTGGCTCGATTTCCGAAATCAGGATCGTACTATTTCTGTGGTGTTGCTCACCCGGAATCATGATACCGTTTGCCTGCGACGCTTGGAATTCTCATCTTGCCGGGGTAAAACGTGACTGTAATCCCAGCTAATTCAAGAGTCCACCCATAACAGCGGCACACACCCTATTTCACATACCCTCGTGGATTCATGGGTCTGGTTCTTCCGCCTCTCTCCGTGAAAATCGACTCTCCTCCCGCGCCCTGCGGGTTGCCTTTGCCGCCCTTCCTCCGGAAGCTCTCTGAAGGTAACGGTTCCCCTGAAGCCCCCGAAAGGCGTGACCGTCACGCTGTAGCTGGTGCTTGAGCCGACGGTCACCGCCTGCGAACTGGCGTCGCCCCAAGCGAGAAATCTGGCTCTGGCGTAACTGTGTCCGCATCCGCGCCGTGACTCAGGGTCTCAAAAACCATCATGTGGTGGTCAACAGGTAGAGACTTGGCCCGAATGTTGGAATTCAGCCAGTTCAAGGTCTCCGGCAGCGCTTCTCCCAGCCGATTGTGATAGTGGTTGTAACCAATCTCAAAGGTGGGATATTGAACCAGAGTTACGCTTCCCCCGCAAACCGAGCTCGGCACGGGATTTCCCAACAGATAGTGGGCGTGGAATTCCAGCCCTGCTTCCAAGCGCGTCTTTTCTGAGCCAAACAGGTCCACACCCTGGATGCGGGCGGACTCGGCTGCAGCCATCGTCGCCGCGATGCCATACTCGGTGTGTCCAAAGTCGCGACAGGTTTCCTGAGCTATGCCATTCACGGAATCGTTGAATACCGCTTGCCCATACCAACTCGGCGAGCCCCGGGGAGCAGGCATCGGATTAGACCCGTCAAGAGGAAAGTAGTAAAAATAGGCGGGCACGCGCTGATACCAGAAGGTGATCGCCTGGTTGAATAGATTGGTGTCATCGTTGTACACGGCGATGCCGATCATGCCCTCAATCATGGTCAGTTCCCAATTGCCGTTGCTGCCCGAGCCGTTGATGATCTTCGGCAAAATGACGTTGTTCATCATGGTGCCGAAGGCTTGGGCATCGTCTGCTGGCCAGCCAGCGTTACTGTAGCGGATGATCTCTGCCGCGCGCGCCCATTTTGAGGCTCCCCAACCCGCCTGCAAGGGTGCGTTGGAGTTGGTGTAATCCACCAAGTTGCGTCCGTAGGTGTCCAGGATCGTGACAGCGTTTTGCGCATATGTGGTGTTGCCAGTGATCCAATACAACAAGGCCTGAGTGTAGGCAGCGCTGCCATCCTCATCCTCTGCCGAGCAACCGAAATCAGGCTGAGAGTATCGACTCCGCCCGGAGGCGGACCCTGGGGCGCATAGGTCAATGACCCATACCTGCTGTTTTGCGCCTTCAGGAATGCGGAATAAATGGGATCATCCTGGGCATTCACCTGTGCCTTAACAAAATCCAATTGCGCCCGGCTGACCAAGACGCCGGGATGTTGGAAGCTCGTCTGCGCCAGCGCCAGTCGTTGTCCTGTTGCAAGGAACAATAGACCCAATGCTGCCCACATGACAGCCCTGTAGGGCTTATAGCGTGACTTTCTACGGGAACGGCTCGGCGTTCTATCACCGAGGATTCTATAGAACTGGCGTTTCATCGGTTCCATGTGGCTCCTTGATTTCTTGCTGGTCTCGGGATCAGGTCACTTTCCGCACAGACTGCAGTAAAAGGGACGGGTTGCGCTTACCTAGCATGTCGCGTAAACCAGGTCAAGATAGTCTTCCTGAGAACCGGCGAGCACCAGAGCTTTGAAACCCGGCCGACTCGCGCGAGCCAGCGCTTCAAACCTGCGTTAAGCCGCCGTCAGCGGAGAGTCTCTCCAGAGGCTGGATTGGCCTCGAACATCGCGAAGCAAAAAACCTTCTTGTGCTCAGTTGAATTTGCCACAACGTGCCCAGCGCGAGAGTCTAGCACCGATCGGCACCGGTACTCGGCTGTTAACCTTTGGCCGCAACTATTGCTGCAACAGGACTTAGCTGTTAACCGAATCTTTACCGCGGGTTAACTTGACGCTCTTGTCCGCCGCCGGGCAGAATCCTACGCTGCCAATTCGGACAGCAAAATGGAAATCCCCATTTCAGGAGGGTCGCATGAACGTGTGTTCACGATCGTGGTCTGCGGTGGGAGTTGCGTGTATTGTCCTGATGACGGCTGCGGGTGCGGCGGCCTCTCCGCAGGAGCAGGCCACTGATGCGCTGACCTTCTATGGAATGAGCCAGCCCCAGGGTCCGGTGACGCCAAGTTACCTTCGGCTGCATCAGCCGCTGTATCTGCTCGATTTGTGCCGGCAGGTGAAACGCGGCGAGCTGGACCGGCAGGAGGTCGAGCCCCTCGTCGGACGCAATGCGCTTCAGGCTTTGCTGGCGATGGACCTTGACGCGCTTTACCGGACCCTCACCGCCCCGCCTCCTGATCCGGGGTCCGGGCCGCCACGAAGCAGCCTCTGGAGCCGGATTCTGACCAATGGCGGGACCGGCCGTGTCCCTCCGGCCGACCTTCCTAACGCGCTGGACTTCCACGGAATCCAGCCGGGCGGGTCTTCACGACGTGTCCTGCACGTTACCGTGCCAGCCGACGGCGTGGCGGAAGCGTCGCTCCCATCGGGCAGCCGGTACAGGATCCGCGGGATGCGCCGCTATGACGGATGGGTGCTCGGCCCGGCGGTCAATGAGCCGGGATCGCCTGACGATGTGCTGTGGACGGAGCGGAGCCGGGCGGTGTCTCGCACGCAATCTCCATGGGTGCTCGCGGTAAACGCGGGCGACGACGTTGACATAGATATCGACCTCCCGGTTGATCGGAGCGCGATCCCGGGCGACGAGATCTCGGACTCGCTCACCATCGGGGACACCCTCTCGGCTCAATGGCAGGCGGCGGCCCTGCTCAAGGGCACGGTCGCGCCTTGCCTGATCTGCGACATCAAGATCACGCTTGACGCGCCTCAATCCTCCTTTGATGTGGTGAGCGAACCAGCGTACAACCCCCAGATACCGCGGACGGTGCAGGTGCCGCTCTTTGCGTCCGATGCTCCCGTGGCCGTCCAGGGCACCGTCCAGCCCGTTTCGCTGCCGCCGGGCGTGTCGATGGCCCCCTCCAGCTTCGTGCTTCAGCCAGGACAAACGGCGAACCTTTCCTTCGTGATCTCAATAGACCGCCAGTCCCTGTCATGGCTTCAGCAGGAGGTCGTGCGCGATTTCTCGGTTGTCGTGACCTACCAGACCATCGGGCCGCCCCCGGCCTCGCGCTCCGAGCAGATCGACTTTGACTTCACCGTCCGTCGCGGAAGTCAAAGCTGGTTCGCCAAGGGCGGTGGCCTGGGAGTGAACTGCCGTGAGGACTTGGTGATCTTCTCGAACGGCATTGTGTCACGAAGTGGCCTGTGCGAGGATTTCAACGCTTTTCACGCCAAGGTGTTCGGTGACGGTTTCCTTGCCCAGCGACAAGTCGTCAACGAAGTCTACTTTCTCGGATGGTTTAACTACGACACTTATTTTTTCAAGAACTGGGTGCCTGACATCGAGACCGACTATCTTTATGTTCGTGGTCTGCCGCTGAAGATGATCTGGACGATCTCAATTTACCCGTAAGGGCCCGTCGGCGAAGCGACGCGGCTCGCTGGACGGCAGGAAGGCCTGATCGTTCGGGCGGTTCACCGACTCCCTCACGAAGAACTCGGGGAGCTTCGTCCTTCATTGGATCCTCGGCGCGGACGATAGGAACTGTTAGAGGCTTCCAGGTTGACGGATGCCCTATTCTCAGACCCGTGTTGACCTGACTGCAATCCCAAGCGTTGGCGAGGTCGCGCTACAGGGTCTTGGCTCAGCCGCGCCGGAGTGGCTGGAAAACCTCTGTCATGAAAATCTCGGTTGGTGCGCCGAGTTTATGCCGCTTTCTGTTCTAGGGTCACGTTGTAGCCTAGACGTTCCAAGCGATGAACCAGGTTTCGCGTGAGTTGGTGTTTGTTGCGCTTGTCCAGGTAAACGTCCCCC
>DATNLZ010000012.1:0-39685 GCA_035602605.1 Candidatus Dormiibacterota bacterium | reverse complement strand
GATGTAGCCGCGTGTCCTCAGCCTTGTAGACGACGCCCATCCCGCCGCTTCCGAGCTTTTCCAGGATGCGGTAGTGGGAGACGGTGCGCCCGATCAACGGCTGCGAATCAGGCATTTGGCGCTCATCTTAGGTTGTGGCAGCAGGCAAGTCAACGAACGCACGAACGAACGAAACTCAGGGGAATAGCTGCTTCTGACAGGGCCTGCCACGAGCCAAGTGGATCTAAATGCCTTTCATGAGAAGGCCGGTGAGTGTCAAGTAAGTCTCTCTTCTTCCTTCCTGTGAGTTCCTGCCTTTGAGCCAAGCCGGCTCTGTCGCCATCCTTCTATCCTCACTCTTTTTTGAGCGATTTTCGCTCGGTGCAAGTTGGGCGTTCCTCGTTTCAGGAGGTGCTGCTACCTGATAATCGACCTTGGCTCCCCTCTCTTCGACGGGAGCGGGCCAGGTATTAGCAAGCACAAGTCCTCGACAAATCAGGCAGCCACTGGTGGTTGATATAGGCCTCGACAGTGTGGTTGCCATCGAAACCAGCGAAGACTTGCGATTGGTCGTGACACACGGTGCCGCGGGGCATCGTTATCCGGGCTACTCGATGGTAAAAACGGCCGAGGTCACTAGCTTCACTCCCTTCGGCGGTGCATGGCAGTCCAATTTCGGAATAGAGCCACGCCAGTAGTTGAGTCGGAGTCGCATTCTTCCGGAATCGTTCAAGCAGAAGGGGAACTCCTTCGATTCACCGGCTTCCAGCACCACGGCAGCTCTAGCGCTTCCTACATCAGGGCCAATCATGAGAGTGCCCCACTTACCATTGCCATTCCGCTGCACCCAGAAGGGTGAAGGTGTGCGCTCAACCTCGCCTCCTTTCGTGGATGTCTGCCCGAACTCAACGCAGAAAGTGAGTGCCTGGTTGCCCGTGTTTTCAACCTTGGCATGAATCTCCTCATACACTTTGTATTGTTGTGAGGGAACAGTGATTTTCACCTGAGCGATTGCGGCATTGGCTAGAATCAGTGAAAGCCCAAGTGTAGCCAGAATGAGGCGTGTCATAGCGGAAGTATAAGCCAAAGAGTTGCCAGCGCGGCAGTGCTGTGAGTCCACTGCCTGGTAAGCGCGCATACCGTCAATTTGAAACGCCTGCAAATGGCCTGGCAGAAACGGTTACACGCCGGGGGGGGTAGCTCAGTTTGGGAGAGCACCTGCCTGGATCGAAAGTGCTCTTGTTTTGTGTGAATCGGAGTGCCCTGCGCTCGAAAGTGGTTTACAATAAAATGGAAATCGCTTGTGGGTTCCTTGCTGAAGCCTGTTGAAACGTGCGGAATTGGGGTGCTTTCGCAGCTACAAATTCGCCCCCAGGTGAAGAACCTGCTCCTCGATGCTTTGTCCAGCAGTTGCGCGAAGCGTTTCCGGTGAATCGTCTTTACTACCATCAAGAGCGCACGCATTTCAGACTTGCGAAGGCGCGAATGGCTATTGCGGCGTTGCTTCGATCACCGATACAAACGTTTGCGTGGGGACAACGGCGGTCAGGAGAAATCCGCTTTCCTCCAGCAATGCCTGGAATTCTTCGCGCGTGCGTTCGCGCCCTCCCGCCAACACCAGCATCTGCATGTCCGATATCTTCACCATGTGCGGATCATTTCCCGGCGGAACGATTCCTTCTACCAGTATGAGTTTCCCTCCTTCGACATTGCGCAGCGCTTCGCGGCAATTTTTTAGAATCACGCTGGCGCGCTCGTCATCCCAATCATGGAGGATGCTTTTCATCAGGTAGGCATCCGCTCCGGCCGGAACACCCTTGAAAAAATCAACCGGGGCGGCGCTGTACCGCTCCGCGAGGCCCGATTGCGCGAAACGTTTGTGGGCTCCTGCAAGAACATGCGCTTGCTCGAGCAACAACCCGCGCATCGCCGGATATTTTTGTACGATGGAACTCAGCAGGGCGCCCTCTCCGCCGCCGATATCAGCGAGAACTTTAATTCCGGAGAAATCGTATGCCTCGAGGACTGCCTTGCTTACGAGCTGGCTGAAGCTCGTCATTCCATCATTGAAGGTTTGCGACAATTCTGGATTCGTCTGCAGGTGGCTGAAAAGCGACTCTCCTAAGACGTACTCCATAGCATTCTCGCCCGTTTTCGCGGAATGCATCACTTCGGCGTAGCTTCGAAAAATAAGTCCGTTGGTTACCCAGCGAACGTAGCCGCGCAGCGAGCCGGGCACGTCGCTGCGCAGGCAATTGCCCGCGGAAGTGAGTGCAAAGCGCCGCCCGCTCGTTTCCGTGAATACTCCGAAGCTCGCTAAAGTCCGCAGCATGCGGTACAATGCATCTTCATTCGCGTGCGCAGCCGCGGCAATTTCGCTAGTTGTCTTCGCGCCGTTCGCGACGAGATCGGGCACCCCAAGTTCGATAATCACGCCAATAAGCGCCGCAGGAATATAACCCCACGCTAGTTGACGGATCCGTTCCGCGCCTTCGTTGGCCGGAAACCCAGTGCCTTCTTTCATCATCGTTGCCTCCATCGAAGCGGTAGAACCGGATTCGTTAAGCGGGACGATAGCGATACTCCCCAAGCCGCGTCATCAACACGGTCGCCGCGATTGTAGCAATCAGAAAAAATAGTAATGGCGCTCGATATGAACCCGCACGATCGAAACCTATCGCCATCAAGAGTGGGCCGAGCGCACCGGACAATGTAAACGCGGAAAAGAGATAGCCATAAATCTCACCAAATGACCGAAGCCCGAAATAGCGGCTAGTGAAATAAGCAATCAAGTCTCCCTCGGCGCCCATACCCAGGCCTACCAATGACGCACCGACAAATGCCGAGGCACCCCCTGCTCCGATCCACAGTAAGGTAAGTCCACACGCGACTCCGCTGAAAAAGAATATCGCCACATAGGGTGCAAAGAAGCGATCGAGCACGTAGCCGGAGCCCACTCTTCCCAGCAGCAGAGCGATGCCTAACGCGGAACTCGCGAGCGCTGCGTTTTCGCTAGTGACGCCGTGATCGGTGAGCAGGGAAACGAGATGAATCACACAGGCATGGACGCTCGCGCCAACCAGTGAAAACGCACACAACATCCACCAAAAGGTGCTGCCCCCCCGCGCCTCTGCCCACGTCAGCCCCTGCTTCTCAGGCCACTTTCCCGACGGCAGGTGGGAATCCACACCTCCATCCGGCAGCAAGCCTTTTTCCTCCGGGCTATCCTTCAGGAATAGGGCGACCATCGGAATGGCCACAGTCAGTCCTAAAATGCTCAGGGCCGCGTACGCGGAGCGCCAGCCAAACAGAGTGATTAGACGCTGCGCGACAGGTGGCATTACAATGGCGCCGGTGCCTAAACCGGCCATGCTGAGACCCAGAGCGAGGCCTCGCCGTCTGTCAAACCAATTGGAAACCACTCTAAGGTAAGGCACCGGGGCAGTAGCGCTGCCGGCTAACCCCAGCGCGAGGAAAACAAGGTAGAGCTGCCATAGGCTGGTGGAAACAAACTGGAAGGAGATTAAAAGGAAGCTAAAGATCAGAGTCGCTGGAAGAATCACGCGCCGCGCGTCAAAGCGATCCGCTAACCGCCCGGCTAGCGGACAGCCAACGCTGACCATTATGTTGGCAAGAGTAAATGCCAGAGAGATTTGCGTCCGGCTCGAATGAAATTCCTTGACGAAAGATTTGACGAAAACTCCGAATGAAAATACGAAGATCGGCGCATAACCGAGCAACAGTCCAATGGCCGCCGTGAGCACCACCCACCAGCCATAAAAGAGTTTCCTCGGAGGAGTCAGCATCGTTGATATTCTCGCAGCGTCACAATTATTCTCGCGAACATCCTCGCGCTTCGCGCTGAGTTGGCGCAGTTTCGGCGCGGCACGCACAGTTTCAGCGCAAAGGGCTGCGCACTCGAACCTGCCAACGAGATCGATTCCTTTAGCAGCTAACGGTACGGGAGTCTACACGATAAGAGGGCGAGAGGCGCGGACAGTTTGATCAGGAATTTATAAGAAACCCATGTAAATTCCTACCCCGGCTTCAGTGACATGCTTGCCCGTATTCTCATTACGGAACTTTTATGCTTGTAAGTATTGTGACCACTGCCGCTATTCGATGAGCATCTCGTATCCGTAAGACAGTTACAAATGCTCGGTCGCGATGCTAATTCTCGACGTGTTTGCGAATCTCCCGCAGCCGCCGAGGCGTCTTTTCCACGGCCGGTTGTCGTACCGCCAGTTTCGGGTTTAGGATCGGGCCGCCCCGCTCGTCGTAGCGACCGAGGGGGTGCGGCCCGTACCTGAGACTCAAGGTTCGGTCCATGTGTTGGTGCACGGTTACCGTGCAGCCCGCGCGTAGGGGCTCGATCTACAGCGTCAGGTTCTCAGCCCTTCATCGATGTCCTGGTTGGTTGGCAGCAGTTCACGAAAGTATCCGACCTTGTGGAGCTTCTGTTTGTTGTAACTCACACCGGCTTCCATCAGCAGTGCAGCAATCTTGTTCTTCATCTGTACCGCCTGGCGGACCATCAGGTTCCGATAGCGCAATGTGTGCCGTCGTTCGCGAATCTCCGTACATAGTCTCCATGGGGGAGCCTCCTTGGTTGTATCTGAATCAGCGCGGTCGCTGAGTTCAGCTTTTTTACGCCAAGCGCTACTCCATGACTTATTCATTCAAACATATTGGGAGTTGGCCGCCACTGCTAGGGCCGATTGCCGTGTGGGCCAACTCTGCCATGATCTTGTTGGCGCCTGCTCCGGTGGCTCTGGTGGCAAGTTCGTTGTGTCCAGGGCAGGAGAAGCGTACGATACACAAGCCCGAGGTCCAAATCGGAAATTCTGGCTCAAACCAATTCAACGAGGAGGAAGCATGTCCATACGTCGAACGGGTTTGTTGATTTCCTTCGTATTACTGCCCGTGGTCGCGGGCGCACAGACAAAGCAGCCTGCAAAAGAGACTCCTGCGCGGGCTTCAAGCGGCTCGATGATTGTGGAGCCGGGTTCGGAAAAGTGGGGCGACATTCCAGCGGCTGCCATGGTCGGTACGTCGTCGGTTGAAATCGGCGGCACATTGCGCGTTGCTATCATCCAGGGCGATCCGATGAAGGCGGGGCGTACGTATACTCTGCGCCTCTCGTGTACCGACGGAGCCAAGATCGGACCGCACTGGCATCCGACGACGGAGAATGTTACGGTGATCCGGGGCACGGCCGCCGTGGGGATGGGATCGAAATGGGACGCCGCGGCGCTCAAAGACGTGCCAACGGGCGGGTTTTTCTCGGTGACGGCGCAAATGAGGCACTTCGCGCAATGCAAGGGCGATACGATTCTGCAGGTGCACGGAGTAGCGCCCTTTGTGATCAATTTTGTCAGCCCAGATGAACCTCAACCCTCGAAGAAACCAATGTAGGCAAACGCAACAACGCCCGACGGGGATGATCGATATATCGGTCGACTTCCTTAGCCTGCAATAGGCGCCAGAGGCCCTCTTGTGGCAAGTTAGAGCGCAATACAGTCTCTTGCCTTGGCTGACGACTCAGGGAGTGCGCAGAATCGGCAGGCGGTGCAGAGACGGAAAGACGGCGTCCCCATCGGTCTCCCCAACCCTTTAAAATCCTCGCGCTGCTCGCCAGTCACGCGGGCAAACTCGTGAGTCGCGAAGGAGTTCAAAACCAAATCTGGGGAAGCGAGACCTTTGTGGATTGTGACCAGGGTCTGAACTTCGCCATCAAAAAGATCCGCGGGGCGCTGGGCGATGATGCCGAACCCCCACGCTACATCGAGACGCTGCCCCGCCGGGGTTACCGGTTCATCGTACCCGTAGAAGGGTAGTGGACGGAGCCATAGAGGCGAGGGCCATGCTCCTCGGTTGAAGCCCTATTATTCGAGTCAAAGACGCGTGGCTCCGGCGTCGTCGACGCTTAGGGCGAGAGGCCCATGCGGTGAACGAGGTCTTGAAACCGGGGGTCGGGCCGGAGGGCTTCGAAACGATCGTCCACTTTGAGGTACTTCAACAATACATCACGCTGCCGAAAGGACTTATCGAGCCATTCATATGCTCTGTCCTTTTCTCCAACCAAGGCATAGCCAGCCGCAATCTCAAGTGCGAGCGGTGGTGAAGAAGTATTCTTCGCTCGGCGTTGTGTCTCTCGGAGATCCCCCGTAGAAACGCTTCCTTGGCCTCAGCGTAATTTGAAGAAAGGTACTTTCGTTCGACCGACACGGCGAGTTCCTTCTTGCCAGCAAGCCTGAGTGCCCTCAGCAATTCACCAATGGCCTCTCTCTGCATACCTTTTCGCTCATAAATTGCAGACATCCAACGATGGCGTCGCTCAGAGTTTGCGTCAGGGTCAGGTATTTCCCGAAACTGCTGAAGTGCTTCGTCGTACCGCCCGGCCGAGTACAACGTAGCACCCAAAGATTGTTGCTTGCTCGCAGTGAGCGGGTCGTGCTCCAACGCATTTCTCATCTCCGCAATGGCTTCGTCGAACCGCCCCTGGGCTCTCAGAAGATATCCGTATCCTTGATGAGCCATGGTGTTGTTAGGCTCAAGCGCAATGGCTTGCTTAAACTCCTTTTCTGCGTCAGACCAGGACCACTCCCAAAGCCTGGCCGTCCCTAGTAAGAAATGCGCTTCAGCGAGCGTCTCATCAACTTCGAGCGCTTTTGAAGCTGCCCGTTTCGACTGCTCTATTCCAACCTGCCGGGGGCAAAAAGTCAAAAAGACCCAAAAGACTGTAAGCGTCCGCCAACCCAGCCCAGGCCGGTGCGTAAGCAGGGTCTTTCTGGAGGGCTTCTTCGAAGTATTGGACACTCTTCCTCAGACCATCCTCAGTCCACTTATTCCGTTCGTAGCGACCCTTGAAATAAGCTTCGTACGTCTCGGGTGCAACTGGGCGCCCTCTGGCCAGACGAATCTGCTCTTGCGTTAAGAGTTGATCTGGACTTGATTCGCGATATTTCGGGCGACCTCATCCTGGAAGACCAGCACCTCGCGGGTCGTTGTGATCGGCGGCCGTGTATAGAAAATGCTTGCCATCGGGCAAGAAATTGGGCCATCGGTGCGTGGTGTGTTGCGTGGGTTCGAGCTTCGTCACCGGTACGGCGGTTCCCCCCGCAACTGCGATTCGAGAAATTCCCGTGCGTGGGCCGGGCTCAAAGGATCGTGCCATCGGCGCCCCAACTCGCTCCACGCAGGTCGGGCGCATCGCAGAGCGTGACAGGTGGGGCACCGGAGATATCCATGATCTTCAATTTGCCGTCGACAGAGGAGCCGATAAAGCGACCATCTGGTGACCAGAAAGGAAATGTGGCACCCTGCGTACCCTCGAGACGCCGTGGCGATGTTTCACTTAAGGAGCGCACCCAGAGAAAACCTCCGGCAGAAAAGACCAGCCTCGTTCCGTCGGGAGAAACCGTCATTGGCCCGGCAGTGTCACCGGTGAAATTGAACCGCGTCTTCTCCGGCGCATTGATAAACGCGCGCACGACCTGAGTTTGCGAGGAGGACTGGACGTCTCGCCAGTGCAGGTAGCCAAGGAAAGCCGCGATTGCGAACAGGCCAAACGCGGCGATTTTCCAGGCGAGCGGGCCGCGAAAGCTGGCCCCGGAGGACGCGGCTGAGACGGAGGCGGAGGATGATGAGGATTCCGCCATCCACTTCAGCTCGCTCGCGAGGTCACCCGCGCTTTGCCACCGTTCATCGGGAAGTTTTGCCAGGCATTTCTTAACCGCGTGGTCCAGCGCCGGTGGTGTCATCGGCTTCACACTGCTAATCGGTGCTGGCTCTTTTTCGAGAATCGCCGATGCCACACTGAGCTGACTCTTTCCTGGAAATGCGCGTTGGCCTGTCTGCATTTCGTACAGCACTGCACCTAGAGAAAAAATGTCGCTGCGGGCGTCCAGCTCTTTGCCTTCGATTTGCTCCGGCGACATGTATTGAAACGTGCCGAGGATGGTGCCTTGTTCGGTAACCGGCGATTGCTTCACGGCAGCCGTCAGCGTTGCCGCAGCTGCCAGCGGCACCGCAGGCTTGGCAAGGCCGAAGTCCAGGAGCTTCGTGCCCGCGGGCGTGAGCATGATGTTGCCCGGCTTCAGATCGCGGTGAACGACACCGCTGCGGTGCGCTTTGTCGAGCGCATCGGCAATCTGCATCCCGTACTTCAGTACCTGTTCGAGCGGCAGCGCTCCTTTTTCCAGCCCCTTCGCCAGCGTCTCGCCTTCCACGCACTCCATCACGAGGTAGTCGATGCCGTCTTGATGCCCGACGTCGTGAAGTGTACAAATGTTTGGATGATTCAGACTCGAGATGGTTTTTGCTTCGCGCTCGAAGCGCTGCTTGCGAACGGGATCAGTGGAGAACAGCGGAGGAAGAATTTTGATCGCTACGTCGCGCTCCAGCCGCGTGTCTCGTGCACGATACACTTCGCCCATTCCGCCTGCACCGAGCGGTGCCACGATTTCATAGGGGCCAAGCTTTGTGCCAGGAGCCAGGGACATAAGTGGCCGCGATCATAACTCCGAGAAGCCTTCGTCGGATGCCTCCAGCGCTCAACAATTTTGGGGAACCTGCTTCTCGCTCGAAGTAAGCCCCGAAATCACAATTGGATAGGGTTTTGGTACAGCTGGAGCTAGTTAACTCACCCATGTAATCTTCTCGTCGGAACGAAGCCACTCGATCGATTGAACAATGACAGCTCGATGCGCTTGGCTGTTGCATAAGCAGGTATTTGCTACCTGTGCAGGTCCTCTAACCCTTGTCGCATCAATCTTTTTACAAAAACATCGGGCGGCATCTGCCAAAGACAAGGTGTCCCCAATCGAACAGACCTGTCCTCGTCCCCTATGCATCTAATCATTGTGCGATCCTGCCTCCTCTGCGTCCGGCGGATCGCCCGTTCCTGCCGTTTTGGAGGTCATCATGAAGGGCAAGCTCCGCATCACCCTCATTGTTGTCGGCGTTTTGATCGTCTTGATACTCATCGTGCCGTTCTTGATTCCCGTCAATCAATTCCGCGCCACCATCGAAGAAAAGGCTTCTGTCGCGCTCGGCCGCAAAGTGCAACTCGGGAACATGAGCCTCTCGCTGATCAGCGGCTCGCTCTCCGCCGAAAACCTCTCCATCGGCGACGATCCGAAATTCAGCTCTTCTCCTTTCCTCACCGCCAAGTCGCTGAAGGTCGGTGTAGAAATCATGCCGCTGATTTTCTCGAAGACCCTCAACGTCACGGGCGTGACGATCGACACTCCGCAAGTGACCCTCCTTCGGAATGCCGCCGGCCCGTGGAACTACTCTTCGCTGGGCGGCTCCGCTGCAAAATCCAAGAGGTCGTCAGAATCTCCCGCGGATCTTTCCATCAAGAAACTCGAACTCAAGAACGGCAGCATCATTGTCGGCTCCACCAGTTCGCAGAAGCGCAGCACTTATGACCACGTCGACGTAACCGCCTCCGACGTTTCCATAACATCGAAGTTTCCGGTCACCGTCACCGCCGATCTGCCTTCCGGCGGTAAGTTCAAGTTTGACGGCACTGTCGGCCCTGTCGATCAAGCCGACACGGCGCTGACTCCGCTCTCCGCCAAGCTCAATGTCACTTCCTTGGATCTTGCCTCGACGGGTTTCCTCGATCCCTCGATGGGACTCGGGGGCCTCCTCGATCTCGACGGCACGCTTGAATCAATAGGCGGCGAAGCGGAAACCAAAGGCAACGCCAAACTTTCCAAAGCCCTGTTCATCGCGGGTGGTTCGCCAGCCGGCGTTCCCCTCAGCGTCGATTTCAATACCAAATACAATCTCCGCAAAAATGCCGGTGTCCTCAATCCCTCTACGCTCAAGATTGGGAGCGCCGCCGCGCGCCTCAACGGCACCTACGAATCCTCGGGCGAAGCCACCGTCGTCAACATCAAGCTGGCAGGGAAAGACATGCCCGCCAAGGATCTCGAAGCCTTTCTCCCCGCTCTGGGCATCCATCTTCCCAAGGGTGCTTCGCTTGAAGGCGGCACGCTCAACACCGATCTCACTCTCTCGGGTCCCACCAACAAACTCGTCACCACCGGCACGGTCGGCCTTCTCAGCGCGAAGCTTGCCGGCTTCGATCTCGGCTCAAAAATGTCTTCCATCGCAGCGCTTGCGGGCATCAAATCGGGCAAGGATCTCAACATCGAGAAGCTCACCTCGAATCTCCGCATGGCGCCGGACGGCCTCAAAGCCGAGAATTTCCTCGCGGTCCTTCCAACCATTGGGAATCTCACCGGTGCCGGCACGGTGAACTCGAAGAACGTTCTCGATTTCAAAATGCTCGCCACGCTCACGAAGGAGGCGAGCAGCATGGCGGGCCCGGCAGGCGCCGCGGCAAACAGTGCGGCTGGTGCACTCGGTGGGCTCCTCGGCTCGTTTACTGGCGGCGGTGGCGGCGCCGCGGGGTGCGGGGGCGGCGGTCTGAAAATTCCTTTTCAGATTCAGGGCACTACGTCTGATCCGAAATTCATTCCCGACGTCGGCGGTCTCGCTGCCGATATGCTCAAGTCCAAACTCGGTTGCGTGGGCGGCACCGCCGTCGGCGCCACTAAAGCACCGGTCCAGGGACAAAGCCCCGCCGATGCCATAAACGCTCTCGGCGACCTCTTCAAAAAGAAAAAGCCCTAGTGCCTTTCTTCGAGGATTATCAGGCGCACTTCAATTGTTGCGGATCATTCGTAACGTAACGCAACGATCGGATCCACTCGCGCCGCTCGCGGCGCGGGAATGTAACTCGCCACCAGCGCAACGACTCCCGCAAGTCATGGGATCGCTCGGAAGCCCGAACCGCCGCGAGCCTGCATTTCATAGGTGCTCACCAACGTGAAGATTGCGGGCAGAGCCGTGCTCTGATTGGTGAAAAGCGTGATCCTCGCATGGGTATTGAGCCCAATTCTACTGTTCTTGCCATCCTTCTCTCTCTGGCGCTTTTACGGCCTCCTCTATTCTCGCCATAATATCGACTTGCTGGCTGCAAGCCTATAGACGGCAGATGATTGAGCACTGTTACGCCACCGCCAGTTCAAGCCCGTCTTCGGTGACCCAAGAGGCCGCATATTCGATGTGTAGTACACGACATGGGCTTTCTGATTGCGATTTCGAAGATGCCTGGACGATCTGGTCTCATCGCCACGACTCCACCCTTTGGAATCAAGCAGTCGACCGGTGACAACGTAGCCGCAAGCGCCTGGATTGCTTCGTCGCTCAAGACATCCTGCCTGTGGGTCCCAGGGAGCACACGCAGTGGCCCGTTTTCCACCGTCGAATCGTCTAAGTGGACGCGCAGCGCCAAAACGGAGACTTTACATTGATGACAGCCGTCTCCACCAGCTTGGCAGATAGCATCCCGCAATAAGTGCTAAGCCGCAACGCGTCCAGCATCAAAAGAAATCTGAATTCTCGGCAAAATAACTATGAAATTTCTTGCTCAATACCGTACAACACCGTACAGAACCCCGCTACGAGATCACAAGCCAGCTACTACCCTACAAGATTCGTCGTCGTTGCTTCTCAAAATATTTTCATCCATCAGGAAACCTTTGGCAGCCTTCTTGCGTCTACCAGTCAGATGAGGTGAGTTTTACAGTTATGCGCAACTAAAAATCCGCCTCTCAGCTCCACTGAGCCAACTATGGCCCAGGCATGGAACAAAAATAATCGTGAGCAACCGGATCGATACGGGCTCACGCCTTCACTGGGCTGAGGCGTTCGGCACCCGAGTAACAGAAATTGAGAGCCGGTACCCGCGCAGACTCCCTCCCCTGTTGGGCGGTAATGCCCCGGACGAGCGTTACCGCACCTTGGTACAGGAGCGATACATGCGTGTCCCGAGCTTATCGGGCTGCCGACTTTGAGGCATTTCTTCGAAAGCATTCCGATACCTCTCTGTCTCGACAAACTGAGCAAACAGAACCCAGGCATAGGTTTGGAGAGGAAGTACCGCCATGTCGGACACAAACTTAAACTCCCAGCTAACCCAGTTCGAGAGACTTGAGCACATTTTCCCCACCCTCAATGCGGGTCACATCGCTCGCATCTCGGCCCGCGGAAAGAAACGCGAGGCCCAAGCCGGAGAGGTGCTGGTCGAGCCGGGCGACAATAATCTTCCTTTCTTCCTGGTTATTTCCGGGGCATTGGAAATCATGAGGCCCACGTCCAACGGTGAAGAGGTCGTCGTCGTGCACCAAGCCGGACAATTCTCCGGCGAAGTGGGCATTTTATCGGGCCGGCGGAGCCTGGTGCGCGCGCGGATGCGGGATGCTGGCGAGGTCATCGAGGTCGATCAGTCGGGTTTGCAGGAATTGATCCAAACCGATAGCGAACTGAGCGAGATCCTGATGCGCGCATTCATCCTGCGCCGGGTGGAATTCATCGCTCACGGGTGGGGAGACGCTGTGCTCCTGGGTACGAATAATTCGTCAGGCACGCTGCGAATCAAGGAATTCCTGACTCGTAATGGATATCCGCACTCTTACGTCGATCTTGAGGATGAATCTGGCTCCGGCGTCCGGGAAATGCTCAAACACTTTCAAGTGACCGGCAGTGATGTGCCGATTGTCATCTGCCGGGGAAAGAACGTACTTCGCAATCCGACAAATCAGCAGGTAGCCGACTGCCTTGGGTGGAACGAAGGAATCGATTTGACCAAGGTCCGCGACATTGTCGTAGTCGGCGCAGGACCATCGGGACTTGCGGCCGCGGTTTACGCCGCTTCGGAGGGGCTCGATGTCCTGGTCATCGAAACCTACGCTCCAGGGGGGCAGGCCGGTTCCAGTTCGAAAATCGAAAACTACCTGGGATTCCCGATGGGAATCTCGGGGCAGGAATTGGCCGGGCGGGCCTACACGCAAGCGCAAAAATTCGGCGCGAGGGTAGTGATCGCTCGCGGCGCGGCGCGCCTAGATTGCGGGCGCAATCCATATATTATCGAAATTGAAGGCGGCGCAACTGTGCCGGCCTGGACGGTGATCATCGCCACCGGAGCCGAATACCGCAAGCTCCCACTCGAAAACCTGCAACGATTCGAAGGGAATGGCGTGTACTACGGGGCAACATTCCTTGAGGCGCAATTGTGCGGGGACGAAGAGGTGATCATTGTTGGAGGGGGCAATGCCGCCGGTCAAGCGGCTGTATTTCTGTCGCAGACAGCGAAACATGTCCACGTGGTGATCCGATCGGGGCGCCTGGCGGACACGATGTCGCGCTATCTGATTCGCCGGATTGAAGAAAGTAAAACAATCACGCTGCACACTGACACTGAGATCGTTGCCCTGGAGGGAGCCGACCGGCTGGATCACGTGCAGTGCCGCAACAATAAGACTGGCGACCTGAAGACCCGCGACATCCGGCACGTTTTCCTGATGATGGGAGCGAACCCGAACACGGGCTGGCTTGCAGGCTGTTTGGCGCTCGATGAAAGAGGATTCGTCAAGACGGGCGTAGACTTGGTTCCGGTGGATTTGACGACCGCACAATGGCCGTTGACGCGTCGACCGTATCTGCTCGAAGCCAGTCGTCCGGGAGTGTTTGCAGTAGGGGATGTACGGTCGGGCAATGTGAAGCGTGTTGCGTCGGCGGTTGGGGAAGGATCGATCGCGATTTCGATGGTGCACAAGGTTCTCCAGGAATGGAGAGACCACCTTGCCGCAGGCGCTGCGGGAAGCTAGCCTCGGCGCTCTCGTGCTTCTCTGGTAGCGCAAGATCGGTTTTGGGCTTCGAACTTCCTATCGAAAACGTTCTCGTTGGACCGCATGGGCTGAAAATCGCGGGTGGAACAATTGAAGAGGTCTCCGTACGCTGTTGGGAGGATGATGGTTACACCACACCGGCGTGTAGCTCAGGTTTGCGAAAGCACCAGTTACGGGAAGCAGGTGGTCATCCTCAGAAAAATCCATTAAAATCAAATGGTTGTACGTGGGCGTGTAGCTCAGCTGGGAGAGCACTTGCTTTGCAAGCACGCCTTCATCTCACCTAAGCCGTTGAATTGGCGTCTCTTAAGAGTGCAAACCCCTCTGCTAGTTTTCGATCTCCCGCCTTCGTTTCGACCATCTCGCCCTGTTGTGGTTCGCGAAAACGCCGTCCGATATGACACCCTCAGGAGAGCTTTCTAGCAAGAAATAACAATGTTACTTGGAGCAAGACGGCTCGGATGGATTTTTTGCGGACCACAGTGTTCGGACTCACGGTGTGGCTTCGATTTCTTTCCAGGGAATGTCGTTCCAGTGGAAAAAGGCCTTGTCTACAGGGGCTACAGGAGAGACTCGAGGCTTGCGATACCCTGGTCCGCTGTTTGTGGGCTCTATTTGCAGCACCATTGCCGTTCCTGCAGGAACTTCGATGCGCAGCTCTTGCCCGCGCGCATAGGGACCATAGGCCTGCGGTGTAGGGACATTCAAGACGCGGATGCCAAAATTCTCTCCCTGGGTCAATCCGAGCCAGTGATTTATAGGTATTGAAGCTATTCGCGAGCCCAGCGAGGGATTAAACAAAAACAGATAACCGCGATCCTTAACACAATGGGCTGTTCCATTGATCGTTGCGTTTGGATAGGGTAGTGCGCCTTCGAGATTCGGTGGAAGAGATGATACGAGATTGTCGCCCCACGGCTCGCGGAACAAGGTGCGACCAACTCGCAGGTACTCAATATTGTTGTCCGCCCAAGTCAACCATCGGTCCCAAAAATCCCGGTCTGCCAAAGCGATTGGAACTGTGTCGTGCCAGAACATGAAGTGATCAGAATAAGCTATGGATCTTAGCAGCAAGTACTCAAACGCTGCGCGTGATGGCGCTGTTAGCTGAACCCCAGATTTGTACATTGGTAAAAACCGGAAGTTGTACGATGTCCAATAGGACGCGCCTGTTTCTCCATCATAGATATCCGGGTGATACTCGATCGAATTTTTTAAGACCCACGGATAGTCAGTAGTCAGTCCGGAAGCAACACGAAGAGCAACTCTCGGATTGCGGCGCTGCAACTCCGCCGTGAAGGCGACTACATTGCGGAAGATCGCGTAGCGGATGTCACCGGGAGGATGGCTGTGATTATGGGCGTAACACGCGGTTTTCATGACCGGAAACCCCAGCCATGCCCACTCTGCGGGTACAAACGAATCCCAAGCGACCATGTAGAGCTTGTAATCCTTGATCGCTCGGTCGGTGACTTCCAAGCGCCAGTTCGCATAATCAGAGTTGCCCCAGCAGTTCACTGGCGAGTCGACGGTGTTGGCACCATTGCTCCAGGTCCATGGTGTGCCGTCGCTGTTCAGTACTTTCCATTCCGTTCTGTTTCGGGCGAAGTCGCGTGGTATGGTTTCGAAGATCCCCGCTTTGATTCCTTTTTGCCAGCCGTACCTGACCACCTCAAGCCAGTACGGGTTGACTGGAATTGGGTCACCAGGGCCAGCGTTTTCGAGTTCGAATCTATCACTGGGACGTCCGTATCCGGCGTTGCCGAACCACTCCGTCGACCATTCCAAGTGCGGCACGTGGCCCAGAGCCGCCACCTCGTCCAGCAATCGCTTCGACCCCGCTACATTGGCGGGCCCGAACGCTGTAAAACCGTTGACGTTCTTGTCTTCCTCAGGGTTGCCGGTCTTTCTGCCCCCGACTTCACCTACAGCACGCACGTAGAAACCGGGTCGTTCGCTTTCGTGCGGTGGTTCGATCGCGCGGATGAAATCCTGCATGCCCCAGACCTCGCCCCAATCGAGGATTTCTTGATCGAAATTGATCGCCGACGGGATCGCTTTCGGCGCGCTTACCGCTTCCTTGAGCTTTCGAAGTTCTTTGAAGAGATAAACCTTCTCCTTGCGGAATGCCCCTAAAAATGATGGCTCGCTCGTGTATGTCTCCCTCGGCGGAAGCACAACATTGGCTTCGAAATGCAGCTGCAACCACGAGGCGCTTTCCGTCGATCCCTTTGTCCAATACTCATAGACGGGATTCTCGATACCAGAGTAGAACCCGCCTTTTTGGCCGCGCAGGAACAGATTGATCAGCCAGCGATACTGGCTGGGATCATAGTGCGGGTGAATATTCTCGAATGATGGCTGAAACTCAATGCGCTCCGGAATTACCGTGTAGATCGTGATCGGTTCGTTGCTGTCATTGGTGATCGCGATAGTCTTTTCGATGAAATCTTGGCCGGTAGGGGCGTGATATCGAACCGTGACTCGGCCGCGGATGAAGGCGTAATCGAACTCAAGACCGTCCTCGATCGGAAACACCCGCTGCAATTGGTTCGGCGTCACCGCGCCCGCACTGGTCTGGATCTCGAACACCGATGCCTTCGTTCGGTAACTTTCAGAAGTGAGCAGATTCGTCACTGTCGTGATCGCGCCGGTTGCTCGGTTGATTTCCACGCGGACGCCGTGGTTCCCGAGTGATGTGAGTTGCTCGGCAGGCCAGCAGCGAGCCGATATGGACAACAGGATGAAGACCGGCAACAGGCGAGAGCGCTTGCACATTAGGTCATCCTTTCAAAACCTCTGTGGATACTGGATCCAGATCATACTAGCGTTCCTCCGCATGTCAAGGTCTTGTGGGCCCGCTTTTCCAGCTTGACAATTCTGGATCCAGGATACACACTACCAACCATGTCAACATCTCCGCTATATGGCAGCCCAGTTGGGCTACCGTTTTCGACGCCAGAATACGAGTCCTGCGTTCGGGCAACACCAGACCTGATGGAACGCGAACGCTATGCGCTTCCGAGGTCGCTCGCCACCGCGGAGCGAGGCGGCTGGCCGTCGTTGCTGACAAATCGGTTCCTATTGTCGACCGCTGCGTTTTCTTGGCGGTGTAGCGCGACCGTGATCGTCTGCGTATTTATCCTTGTGCTTGAATCGATTTCGGCCTCGCAAGAACCTGCCACAGTGCTATATCGCCCCAGTGTCGTTGCCGAGCTCCCTGCCGACGCCAAGTTGATCAGCGGCAATTGGAGCGCCAGCGATGGAACGATCGCGCAAAACGATGCCACACAGACGGGATTAGCGCTTATGTATCAGCCGCAATGGAAGCGGCCGTACACGGCAACGGTGCGTGTGCGCATCTTGCATCCTGAAACTGGCGCTGAAGCCGGCCTAGCGTTGAATCTCCGCGATGCCAAGAACTTCGTGGTCTGCTCCTTTTCGCTCAAGAAGGGCGGTTCATATGCCGTTCTCAGGATTCAAGTTGATCCCGGCTCGGGGATGGTCGGAGACGAAGTAGCACTGGTAACCGATCTGCGCGAGTGGCATGAATTGTCGGTGGACACGTTTGGTGCCAACCTGCGTGCCTATGTGGACGGCAAGCCCGTGGTCGCCTATAGCTTCCTCGGGGTGTCTTCCCCAGCACACACCGACGATGGGATTTCGTGGCCCGAAGATCCCAGTTCGGGTGCGGTAGGCCTCTATACAACCCATACTGGTGCCGAGTTCAGCGGATTTGTGATGTCCCGGAAGAGTCGGTACGATGACATCATAACGCCGCAAGTCCCGCTCCGGGACGCCCAAGGACGACTGTTAGCACGCCAGTCGTATGCCGAGACCATGCGACGAGTCACCGAGTGGATGATCAACTCCCCTGCTACGGTGGATGTGAGCACTGCACCGCCGGCGCTTCGCACACTGCCGCCGTACCTACTGACGAGCTGGGTAGATTCCGACGACACGGCAAACATGGGAGCCTTTATACAGGAATTCGCGATTAATCACTCGATGTTGATCTCCGGAGCTGTCCGGTACTACGTGTTTAGCGGGGACCGACGAGCGCTCGAGCTGGCCCAGCGCGTTGCCGATTGGCATCTGGCAAACCGCACACCAGCGGACTGGGCACTTCCGCACTTGCCACCGAGCACCGTGAACTGGCAGCCGGACGGCACTTGGCAAGGACAAGATTGGGGTCTTGAGCCGGACAAATCCGCCTATATGGGAATGTCGCTGCTGAAATTGTCTGCTGCTACTGGGGAGCAAAAATATAAGACCGCAGCGCTGCAAATCGCCGCGACAGTGCGCAAGCTACAGAGGTCCGATGGAAGCTGGCCATTTCGGGTCGATCCGAAGACGGGGGAAGTGAAGTACGGATATACCGAAAGCGCTCTTTGGTACGCCGAGTTTTATGACCTGGTGGCCTCGATGACCGGCAACGCGGATTACAAGGCCGCTGCGCGAACGAGTCTGCGCTGGCTGCTTGAGAATCCCGTCAAAACAAACGACTGGCGCAGCTTTTATGGCGACGTGAAGACGGGGCTTCAGTCGTATGATCAATGGGTACCCCTGGAGACGGCTATGTATCTGTTGGACCACCGTCAGGCCGATCCGACATATCTCGCAAGCGCGAAGTCAATTCTCGACTGGGTTAACCGTACTTTAATTATGAATCCCGGATTGGCGCCGGGCACACCGGGTCTAATGGAGCAAACCGCTTATCGGGTCGTGCTAACCCATCACGAACTACGGTTGGCCGATGTCTATGCCAAATTGTGGCACGCTACTGGAAACGTAAATGATCGCGACCTTGCAATTCAAATTGCCAATTCGGTTACCTGGTGTCTCATGTCGGATGGCAAAATGCGCCTTGGACTGGGCCGCAACGCATACCGAATTGGATTGGTATTGATTTTTAACGACCAGTTTGCAGACATCATGGCGATGATTCCCGAGACCGCGCCGACCGGCGAGTCCCATCTACTGTCTTACACGAGCGATATTCAAAACATTGCTTACAAGTCCGACCAGATCAACTATTCCACGGCAGAGTTCAGCGATGATTTGGCAATCGCTGCTTTGCCGCCGACCATGGTTACCTGGGAAGGTAAAAGACTACCGCGCCAACAGCATCTAGAAAAAACCGGCTGGGCTTATGATAGCTCTACGCATGTAATTCACATCCGTCACGAAAAGGGACAAGTCGTAATTCATCTCCGCAACAACTGATCGAGCGCGCGGCTCTGTAGCAGGCAAGAACTACGAAATTCGGCTGCTATATTCCGGTGGCAGATAAGTGTGGGCCAGCCGTCTCATTCGGACCAGCGCAGTGCCGGGTCAGTTGCTACTCCAGGTCCTGATGGGGCATGAAGACACCCGCTGAGCACCGTGCTTGGTTACGAGCACGGCGTCCTCGATTTTCACTCCACCGACTCCTGGCCGCATCAATATCGGCTCAATCACCAGGACCATGTTCTCCCGCAGCACGGTGTGATCTTCCGGGTATAGTTCGGGATATTCTGAGTAGTGACAACCGATGCCGTGTCCCATGAACCCGGGTTCGTGGTTAGGTGAGCGGTACAGGTACTGATCGAGATGGTGAGCCTTGGCAATATCAATGCCCACGTGCGCGATGTGGTCGGCCGTAACCCCAGGTTTGAGCTCCTCTACACAACGTGAATACATTTCCGCGCACGTCTCGAGCATGCGCTCGTAATCACCCGTAGGCCGGCCTACTACGGCTACGCGCGATAGGTCTCCGCGATAGCCATGCGCAGTCGCACCACAATCTAATTGGACGGGGTCGCCTTGTTGAATGATCCGGTCAGTTGGAAACACCACTACACGCGCGGTCCTTTCGCCGCAGCCGACCTGAGTCGAGAACGAAAACTCGTCTGATCCGCTGCCTCGGATGGCTCGCTCCACGTCTGCCGCAACGGCGCGCTCGGTTACTCCTGGCCGCACTGCTCTCAAGAATTCGTGGCCGCCGTTGTCGGTCAATTCAGTACAGTAGCGCAAGATCTCGATTTCCCGAGGGCTCTTGATTGCGCGCAACCGCACCACGGGCTCGGTCGCGTCAACGATGTTCACATCCCGAAAACGATGCTGCAGTGCGCAGTACACCGGAGCAGGGAGGTATTTGTAACCCACGACGGCTAGATCGCGATCCTTCAGTCGGCTAGCAATCTCTAAGCCAAAATTGCTCGTGATAACGATGTCTTTAACCCATGTCTGCTCCTCGGGGTGATCCCAGCTGGCATTGCTGAAAAGCGTGAACCGAGGGCCGTCCTCCAAGAGGATGAGAAGATACGCTGCGTCATGAATTCCGAGGCGCGTCTCATAGCCGGTCAGGTAGCGAACTGTACCAGGGAAGATTCTGCTGGAATAAACCAACAGCGCATCCCAGTGTTCACGTTCCATCAGGTCTTGTGTGGCTCGAACGCGGGACTCGTATTCTGACGTCGAAAAAGGAAGCGCAACTGGGCTGCCAGATACTGGAGAGGTTGACATGGTGGGTAGTGTGTATCCTGGATCCAGAATTGTCAAGACGGAAAAGCGGGCCGCGACGCGACTCGCTTTCCTTTCTTGTCTCCCTGCGCTTCGAAGACCGCGCGTTTGCCGGTCGGAGAGATCCTGCCTTCTCAGTCTTTTTCGCGACCGTGACGAAATAAGGGCGCAGCTCGAGCCATATCGCCGGGTCGCTGGTGAGCGAACTTCAGCCTTCTATGAAATAAAGATAAAATCTACTTGACAAGTACCGGATCCCGGATACAGAATCCTGTCGGTTTAACGGATACGCGGCGCTGAGCCGCAGGAGGATGCGCGCGATGAAGCCAATTGCCGTTTGTCTGATGATGGTGTGTGCGGCCACGGGGCCACCAGCCACGTTCGCGCAGGCGTCTTGGGGAAGTATCGTGGGAAATGTTTCAGACCAGTCGGGTGCGGTTGTGCGTGGCGCGACAGTGGCGGTTCGCAACTCGGACACCAATGTACAGGTGACGATCACAACTGATTCTGCGGGATACTATCAGGCACTGAAGCTTACCCCTGGGAATTACCAGGTTTCTGTTCAAAACACGGGCTTTCAAACCCTCGTCTTCGAGGCCATACAGCTGGCGGGCGGCCAGCAGGTCCGCGTAGATGCGCAGCTGCAGGTCGGACAAATTACCGAGAAAGTAGAGGCCACTGGCGCCGCGCTGCAGATTAACACTGAAAATGCGAACACTACGCTCGCCGAGATCACGCCACGTGAAACCTGGACGCTGCCGAATAGCCGCGGCCAAACAAACCCTGATGTTTACAACCAGCTGCTGACCGGTTATGCCGACCTCAATAATTTTGGGTTTTCGGTCGGTGGCACGTTGTCGGGACAAAATGCCGAAGTCCAAGACGGCATGCGCATCGAAGGCCAGGCCGACATCATCGGCGGGAATCGCGGGTTTGCACGACCCAATCAAGATTCGGTCGAATCACTCGTGATCACAACCTCAGATTTTTCCGCGAAGTATCCGCAACAAGCAGCTATAGAAAGCGTCATTAGATCTGGCACGAACAAATGGCATGGCGATCTGTGGTACCAGCACGGGAACAAGGTGTTTAACGCGACAGATCGCATTAGCGGTCAGAAAAACCCGTTCGTGCTGCACCAATTTGGTGGCGCTGTCGGCGGCCCGATTATCAAAGACAAAGCGTTTCTCTTCTTTTCCTATCAAGGATTCAGATTTGTTCAGCTCGAGAGCAACCTTGCGACGGTACCAACGGCAAAGATGCGCACTGGAGACCTCTCTGAATTTCTTGACCCCACTTTCTTGGCCGCTTCCCGGTTCAGTCAGCCGATTGTCGTCAGCGACCCCCGCACTGGCCTTCCCTTCCCCAACAATAAAATTCCTGCTGACCGAATCTCGCCGGTCGCCAAGGCCGTTCTCGGTGCATACCCAACGACCTTGAACCAATCCAGTCCGTTTATCAACAACTTCCAACAAAACGATATTGCGCCGTCCAAGGAGGTCAACCTCGACTTTCGTGGCGACTACTACTTCAACAATAAGCAACACTCCTATGTGCGCTTCAGTCGCTTCCATTTTCCGGCCGCCCGATCGCAAACGACTTTGCCGGGCTTCGGAGGGAACTACTTTATAGTGGACGTAAAGACGATTACCGCTCACCACGTTTCGACGATTAGTCCACGAATGCTGAACGATGCGATGTTCGGTGTTTTTCGTAACCACACATCAATGGGGCCGGGGCTGTTCGGTCAAACCCAAACTGCCTGGAACCAAAGGCTTGGCATTTCAGGAATTCCGGCGAATCAGGACAACGGGTTTCCGTTTATCACTTTTCAACAGACTGGTATCACAACTCCCTTAAGCTATGGCTTCGGGGAGAACGACGAGTACATATACCAATTAAAAGATGAAGTCTCGTACAGTCGCGGTCGACATACGATCCAAATGGGAATCGATTTTCGCCGCGACGAACAGGGCTCCAATCTGCCGGGGATCGGCCAAGGCAATGGCTTTACATGCCAATTCGGGTGCATTCGGTTCAGCGGTCGCTGGACTGGCTCGGACCTCGGCGATTTTCTACTTGGACTTCCGTTCGCCGCGTCGCGTATGACTCTGGCTCCTCCGGATTTTAGAAATCGCAACGAGTACGGAGCTTACATCCAAGATGATATTACCCTCACGAAATCCTTTAACCTGAGTCTCGGGTTACGGTACGACTACTTTCCGATGGTCCGCTCCGCGCATGACCTAGAATCTCTATTCGATCCTGCATCAAACCGACTTGTTGTTCCTTCGGAAAGAGCAATCACCGAGATTCCACCAAACGTCATTCTCCCGATTTCAATAGTGACTGCGCAACAGGCTGGTTTTCCGTCATCACTGCTCAATAGCCAGAAGAACGACTGGGAGCCTCGGGTTGGAGCTGCATACCGGCTCCTGTCCTCCACTGTGATACGGGGTGGGTTTGGAATCTATCACACGCCTCTGGTTGGCGTCGGCCGCAGGCTCCTCAGCGGACCGTACCAAGCTACTTCGGATTTTCCCGACGTTCAACCTCCTAGGGGTGCCGCTCCGGTCATCACTTTCGACAATCCATATCAGGGTCTGAGTACGGGGCGACCTTTGATTAACTTCTTTGCTTCTGATCAGCATATTGACGATCCTAGACATTACAGCTACAACCTGTCTTTGGATCACCAGTGGGGAGCAAACGCTTTCACTGTCGAATATGAAGGCAAGCATTCCGTCGTGCCTTATAGACCATCACTCAATGCTCTGCCGCCGAGCCTGACCCCGTTTAGGCGAAGCAACTTGCCATTTCCACGGCTGGGAGGCGTTACCGGCCTGAAAAACGGAGCCTCTTACGACTTCAATGCATTGCGCCTCAATGCTCGTCGCCGATTTACTCGAGACCTCTATTTTGATGTCACCTACGTTTTCTCGCGTACGATAGATGATGCCGGTGGAATCGTAGGCGAAACCAGCGGCTCTCCTGAGGATCCGTTCAATTTGAAACGAGATCGGGGGGTCAGCAACGCCATCCCGCCGTCGCGTCTAACCGTCAACTACATCTACGATTTTCCATTTGGGAAGGGGGCCCTTGCGTTCGGCGACTCAGGGGTGGGCAAAGTGCTCAACCAGATCGTCCAAGGCTGGGAGACCGCCGGCACTTACAACTGGCAGACTTCGCCGCCTTTGAGTGTAGTAGGTTCCTATCTCAATGCAGCGGGACAGAGATACGACGCACCCAATACCAACACGTTCTTCGGCCGACCGGACTACACTGGCCAGCCCATCGCTCCCACGGCCGACCAGGTGGCGCAAGGGTTCATATTCAACCCCAATGCATTTACGGCCCATGTTCCTGCCGGTCGTTACGGCAATGTCGGCCGCGGCGTCGTCTGGTACGGTCCGCGACAACTCAATGTCCATCAATCTTTCTTCCGAAACTTCCATATTCCATGGTTTGTTGGGCAGGAAGGGGCGACGTTCCGTTTTGGCTTCCTTATGTTCAATGTTTTGAATCACTCTAATTTGACAACACCAGTTACCAATATGGATTCTCCATTGTTTGGTAAACGAGTGCGGCAATACAACGGTGAGACCCGCACAATGATGCTTCAGGGGAGAATTGAATTTTAGTTTGTTGCCCATAGCCTTATAAGAACACGTAGAGGACCACGTATGATCAACCACGCTGCTGCACGTAAGGCGCGCTACCTGGGGCTTATGGGTGGCTTTGTCACTAGAACGTATTGCATACCCCCCTTGAGGCATTGATTCCATTGACCTGGAATGGGGTTATGCAAGCCTCTAATCTAATAACGTAACTGGCCGACACGCGCGGCGTTCGCGAATGATGCAACATACTGGCGTAGCGGACTTGTTCATGCATCTCCAGGCTGCTCCCGGACGAGTGTTGGTGGCCGAGTTAGTTCCTAAGTACATCGGCGGTTGGGCTGACGCTCGTCTGGTTGGCTACCCGCAACCTATCTGTTTACGGACCGGGTGGAGGTGGTGGTGACCACTCCGATCATCAGTACTACGAACTCGAAGATCTTGGACTTTTGAGCGACTTCAAAGTACAAGGTTCGATGATGGACCAGCAGCGACGATTAAAAGGGAAAATCGCGATCGTGACCGGCGCGGCTTCAGGCATTGGAGAAGCAATTGCGCTGCGGTTTACGTGCGAAGGCGCATGCGTCGTCGTAGTCGATATCCAAGACAGGGGATTGCAGGTTGTAGAGAAGGTACGACAGCAAGGCGGGAAAGGCGAGTTTCTCCGAGTTGACCTCAGCGATATGGCTCAGGTAGAGGGCGTCATCCCGAGCACAATTGAACGCTTTGGCGGTCTCGACATCCTGGTGAATAATGCCGGTCTGTATGGCTGGATGAACAAGAAGGCTATCGGCGACACTCCCGAAGAGGTTTGGGATAAGACCCTTGATGTGAATCTTAAGAGTGCTTATCTCCTGTGTAAGGCGGCCATCCCGCAGCTGATTCGACGCGGCGGCGGCTCGATCGTCAACATCGCGTCGATCGGGGGCATTGAAGCGTTTCCCGAATTCGCTGCCTACACGGTGTCCAAGGCGGGATTGATTGCTCTCACGAAGTCTCTGGCGCTCGATTATGGCCGTCAGCACATCCGGGCAAATGCCGTCTGTCCGGGAGCGATTGACACCCCTGGCAATGACGTCTTCATCGAAGATCGTGCGAAGTATCTCGACATCATTGCTTCCTTGACACCGCTGCAAGCGCCAGGTGTTCCTGCCGACGTGGCGTCTGCGGTCGTGTTTTTGGCGTCTGACGAGGCGCGCTATGTGACCGGAATAACCCTCATCGTTGATGGGGGAAGGACAGCGCAGGCATAAAAAGAAAAAAGAGGAATTATGGTCTTCAAATTGGGGATAACAGATTTTCAGCGCATCGTTGGTGTACTTCCGGCGTTTGAACTCGAAATCGAAAAATCCGCCCTACTGATCATCGACATGCATTACCTGCAGGTGCACCGTGACTTTGGGTACGGCAAGCGAGCACAAGAACTGGGGATGGCCGATGTCATCGATTACTACTACGGCCGTCTGGAGAACGAAGTCGTTCCACGTCTGCAGAACATCATTCCGCGCTTTCGGAACGCCGGTTCACAAGTAATTTACTGTCGCGTAGTTTCGCCGAAAGGCGACGGCAGCGATTTCTGCCTGCGTTACCGTGGTTGGGGCCTCGCGGTGCCCGAATCTTCACGGGAGGCCGACATCCTCGACGACATTGCGCCGCAACCGGGCGATATTGTACTGAATAAGACGACTCAGAATGTATTCCTGTCGACCAATCTCGATCAGATCCTTCGAAATTTGAGACGGGAATATCTCGTCGTTGCCGGGGTGGTAACCAATAACTGCGTCGAAGCGGCGGTGCGCACTGCCGTTGACCTGTCCTACAAAGCATTCGTCTTAGAGGACTGCTGTGCGGCGTTCTCGGAGGAAGCACACGTTAGTGCGTTGCGCACAATGCATATGAATTTTGGGGTGGTGAAGAGCAGCGCCGATCTACAGATTCCCGTCCGGAGCAAGGGTGCGGCCTAATGAGGATTACAGACGCTCACGATAGAACCGAATCGCCCAACCTTCTGCTGGTGAGAGTGCGCACGGACGAGCGTATTTCCTGTGTTGGTGAAGCGCTCCGGCCCACGGCGAGGAAGCCGTTAAGGGCCTATCTCGCGGCAGCTGCGAACTGTTGGCCGTCGCTGATGTCAATGGCCGCCGACCGGCCACCACTAAACCTGCGCCGGTTGTAACCAGTCGGCAATCTGGGCTCACCAAAGTAGTTTTTCGCCCTTAGCGTACTGGCTCGCTGGGGGGAGTCGCACAACGCAGAGAACTTGACTTCTTTCGAGATCCTGAATCCTAACATCTACGAGAGGTGGGGCCGTGCAATCGGATCAGAGTGAGTCCCAACGGCAGTTCATTAATCCGCTTGTCGAACGCATGGAGGCGGTTGGTAGTCGCGAACTGGAACTGAGCATTGAAGACTTGCGACATAAGGGCCGATCTGTGATTCCGGTCTATGGATATCCTGTCGTTGGTCTGCCGGCTGAAATCTGCGAAGTGGCGCGAGAGGCGGCGTGCTCCACGGAATTTCCGCCGTCGAACGGATTGCCCGAGTTACGCGAAGCTCTCGCTGACGTCTTGATGGAGCGAAACGGCGTCAGGCCCGATCCGCTACGCGAAATCCTGATCACCAGCGGCGCTATGCATGCATTACACGTGGTGATGACGGCCCTTCTGCAACCTGCGGATGAAGTTTTGCTGATCAGCCCCTGTTATTTTTTCGGGGGCCTCGTAACGCTAACCGGTGCGCGCGTCGTTGAAGTTCGCACGGAGGAGCACAACGGATACCACTTGGATTTCGACAAAATTCGGAGGAGTGTGTCGCCGGCCACAAAGATATTGGTGATGAGTTCACCGGTAAATCCCACTGGGTACGTATACTCGCGCGAAGACGTGGAGCAATTCATCGCAGTGGCCGAGGAGTTTGATCTTCTCTTGCTATCCGACGAGTCGTACGACCGGATGGTATATGACGGACTTCCGCACGTGAGCCCGTTCGACTATCCCGAGGGCCGCAGGCGCACGGTGCTGGTGAAAAGCTTCACGAAGAGTTACGCCCTTCCAACCTGGCGAGTGGGCTACCTCGTTGCCGACCGAGCCCTGATTTCTTCCTTCCGTAAGGTGCTGGAATGGACCTTACTGCATTGTCCCTATATTAACCAAAGGGTTGCGTTGGCCGTATTGCAGCATCCAGACGACTGGTTGGTGGCTATTTCACGGCAGTTCGAGGCGCGTCGGAATCAGCTTTTCAACGGCATTCGGGATCTCAAGCCGTTCTCAGCCTTCCGTCCGCAGGGCGGACCCTTCTTGTTTCTCGATGTTTCACGCGTCGATGCCGAGCGCGGCGAATTCGCACGTCTATTGCTCGAGCAGTTCGGAGTCCCAGCAGTCCCGGGAACCTGCTTCAGCCATGTTGACCATGTGCGTATCCCTTTTGGCGGCACCGAACAGGCGGTAAGCCAACTCGTCGATGCTTTACAGAAGGCGGCGCTGTCGCGGGCCGAGCCGTTAAGATAAAGAGATGGCAAGGTCGGTCGTCGTATTCCGCCGTTCGCGACGAGGAATTCACTATCGACTCCTGAAGGTTGCGACCACCGTTTTGGTTTTTTTTTTGCGCGTTTCCGACTTTTCCACAGTCCCGGCGGCGGCACGGAACGAAGTTCAACGGCATGCGCGTTCGGCGGTGGGACAGGCGTACATAATGCGAATGCGCCGTCCCAGGCGACACTGGAATTGGATGTTGTCGCTCTCGGTCATGCGGAAATCGGCAGACAGCGGCACACCCTCAAGCTAAACACGGACGGCCGTTATCCGCGCGCAGGAACAGAAAGGAACATCAGCCTGCTGCAGACCCCGCTTGCAGCTCTGCGGTAGACGCTCTAATCATCCGGTTCGATTCAATCTGCCGGGGATGAGGCGAAGTCCGGTGTTTTGCGTAGGATCAGGCGGATCACGCCATACGAAATCGGAGCAAGCGCTGACATGATGAAGAACAGTGGTCCGAACGAATATGCCTCTACGATGTGACCGATTGCGAATGTGAACGCCAGTTGCCCGATGATCGCTCCGGCGGTTGTAAGTCCCACGGCGGTTCCTACTACTTCCTGAGGGAACGCATCTACCGGCACAGTGCTGAGGTTGATCATCCATCCCATCACACACAGCATCATGACGGACATTAACGCTACGACACCTGCAACGGAATGCACGAAGTAAATTGCAAAAGTGAAAGAAGAGACCGCCGCACAGGCACGCATGACTCGCAAGCGCGCGTGCACCGCTTCTTGACCATGACGGATGTACCATCCAGAGAGCCAGCCACCCGCTAAGCTTCCGATATCGGAGAACAAAAACGGAATCCACGCAATGTAACCGATCGCGCGCAGGTCGAGGCCCTTACTCTCGCTCAGGTACTTGGGAATCCATAATACGTAGAAGATCCAGGGTGTGTCGCCGATCATACGCCCGAACACGACTGCCCAGAAATAACGATTGCGGAACAAATAGGGAAGAATCTCGTTTAGAGGTGGAGTTCGGGTCTTATCGTCTTGGCGGTTGGACAGGATGTACTGTTTTTCGGCTTGCCGCAGCCATGGATGCTCCGATGGCTGCCGATAAACCAGCACCCACACGATGGCATACAACAATCCTGCCGCGCCCGTAACGAAAAATGCGTCGCGCCAGCTGTAGGCCAGCGTTAGCCATGCAATCAGTGGAGGGGCGACAGTGGCGCCGACCGTCGCCCCTCCGCTGTATATGCCAGTTACAAAACCACGTTCTTGCGGCGGAAACCACTCCGAGGCGGCCTTCGCAGCTGCCATGTAAGCACCCGGGTATCCGATGCCCAGCAGCACGCGAAAGATTACAAAGTCGTGCGCCGAGTGGGCGAACCCGTGCGCCGCTGCTGCGAGCGACCACCAAACGATGGAAAGAAATAATCCGAGCCGAACGCCAAGTTTGTCAATGATCCAACCACCCACCACAAACGAAAACAAATAGGCGATCTGAAATGCCTCGGCGATGTGCGAATACTGTACGTTTGTCAGACCGATGGCCTTGGTGAGTTCGGGAGCAACCACCGACAGCGTCTGCAGGTCCAGGTAGTTGAGGACGGTTTCGCCGAACAACAATGCCGCAATCAGCCAACGCACCCGTCCCCCGCTGTTCTCTGTTTGTTTCAAATGTTCCCCGGCCGAATCGCTGTTCGCCACTTGCTTTCGTGGTTTCCGTATGGGATACTGGATCCAGGTTTATAACACATGGCGGAGATCTGCATCAAGCGATTTTGCGCCCTCAGCACGGAGCCAAGTAAATGCGACCAAGCATGATGCTGGATGTACAGCAGGAGGAGCGCGCCTGCCAGCTACACAAAGAATCTTTCATCTTGTTCGCTCACGACCACTGGTTGCCCCCTGCGGGAGTGGAGGAATTTGTTCGCGGCGGGATCACCGGCAGAATCCTTATGACCGTGGTTGATGCTCGCATTTACGCGTCTACGACGGATGAGTATCATCGGTCGATTCCGCAGATTGAAGGCTGGTTCTCGGAATCACGTGAGGTCTACCTCCAGGTTCTTGCTGCAGTTGACAGCAATCCTAACCTGATGTTGATCCGCAATTCTGCGGATGTGCTTCGCGCCAAGCGCGAATCCCGGGTGGGGGTGCTCCTAGGCGCAGAAGGCGGTAAGATCGTCGAGCACACGCTCAGCAATTTGCCATCTCTTTACGATCTCGGCGTGCGGCACATTATGTTGTCGTGGGCTTTCAACAATCAGATTACGGCGGGTGAGTCGGACAAAGAAGGGCGGGAACTCACTGCTTTTGGTAGGGAGGTTGTCCAGGAGATGAATCGCCTGGGCATGATTATCGACATCACTCACATTTCCCGCCCTGCTATGCGCGAGGTGCTAGAACTCTCGTCGCGCCCCGTACTGAATTCCCACACGACTTTGAAGTCGATCTCGCACAGAATTCCTTCGCTCACGGAAGAGGAGATCCGTGCCGTCGCTGACCGGGGAGGCGTTCTCGCCGTCCACTTCATGACCCATATGATCACCGGACGCTTCCGTCCGCAGGCAACCATCGATGAGCTGCTGGCCCATATCGACGCAATAGTGAATATTGGAGGAATCGATTGCGTTGCCCTTGGCCCTGATTACTTGCCCAACACCTCCGATTTCAAGCGCAACACGGAGCAGACGGAACTGTCCTTTCCTATCGGTCTTGAGTCCCCTGCCGACATTTTGAATCTAGTTCGCGCGTTGGTCATGCGCGGGTATTCTGATGAGGCTGTTCGCAAAATACTCGGTGGAAACCTGCTGCGACTTTTTCGAGAAGTACTGGACAATTGATCAGCCGCTTAGACGATGGCAATCACCTGGATTTCAATTTTCGCCCCGCCGTACAGTGCACTTACCCCACAGGCCATCTTTGCGGGGCCACCCGTCTGGAAATACTGTGCGTAGACCGCGTTGACTCGCCCCAACTCGCCGAACTCGGTGAGAAAAAGGCTGGCGGATACCACATTGTTCAAGGATGATCCCGCGGACTCCAGCACCACGCGCGTGTTCTCCAATGCCTGACGTGTTTGTTCGGCTATGTCGTCGCTGACTAATTTTCCGGTGGCAGGCGTGACGCCGATTTGGCCGGACACGAACAGAAAGCCCCCTGCCTTTATCGCTTGGCTGTAGGTGGAATTCGCGGGACTGAGCGCCCGCGGGTTTACGATCTGCTTCTGCATTCGTTCTCCTCCGGTTGACCGACAACTCTGGATGTGGCTGGTAGGAAGCCTAGCTTCATTTTTTGCTCCTCGTTCCGAATCGCTATCCCGTTCTGAATCGTCTGATTAGAAGTCCACGCGACAACATTTTCACGTGGTCTCTGGCGCCCAGGTTGACTGCTCGGTGCTAGCGAGAGCACTCCTGGTTCCTAGGGAAAGTCTCTGCTGTAGCGCTGCCACAGAACGTCGAGAGATCCCGTAACAAAATAAAACTTGCCGCGAGCTGAAGCTTCTTTGCCCGCAGGGATGTCGCCGAGGTGCACGGCAGGATGGACGCAATGAGGGGAATTAAGGCATATGTACTGAACTTTCGAAAACGCCTGGCCCACGACCATCCGCCCGTCCTTCGAGACAACGGCCACGAGGCCGTTGTCGGGTTCATCCAGGCTCAGACCGAAGGAATTTTTAGGGTGGGGTTTACCTCCCATCAATTTTGTGGGGCGATAGCCCTTTGGCACATACCATTGTTGGGACCAGACACCGTCACTGCGGTCGGTGGCCTTCAAGGCCACCCACTTTCCACCGATCCGAACGTACGTCCGTTCAAGATTGGGATCAATAAAGTCCGGTGCCTTCTCGAAGAAAAAGTCCGCCGTGGCGCCCACGTACTGCCACTCCGCCTGGCTCAGGTTCTGCACAAGCCACCGCATCTCAATTTCGTCTCCATGAGGTTCCATCCAAATGGAGTATTTGCCGACACCAACCTTGGTATATGTAGTTAGCCATGCGCGAGGTCCCGCTCGCCACCACTTTACGTCGCTGTCCTGAAAACCGCCCGCTTCCGGGCCGAGTAGGAATTGGTCATCTTTGTGGACGACTTCCGGCAAGTCGATTCTGAAAGTATCACGTGGGTAGCCGCGAATATTTACGTCCACAGTCCTCGAATTCTTGTGTGGCCTGATGGAGACTGTCGGCGCCTGCGGCGAAGCTGTCGCGGCCAGCAGTAAGTATGCGCAAAGCACGATCCCTGAAATACGCGTCATAATCTTGCTCTCGTCTCGCACGCTCGGAACCTCGTTTTGGATACGGTATACCGGATGTAGGCACCAACTCAACAACGAACGTTATTTCGCTGCCTTGCAGTTCGGCTGTCGGGACGCTCACGGCCAGTGACCGGGGTAGGCTTCCCGCCAGCTCCGGTCTCACACCTAATCCAAGTACTCCTTCCTTCGGTGTAGCCTGGTGCGGGTTCGGGCTGTTCTGCTGCGCCTTTTGGGGCTCCTGTACGCCCATTGAAAACAGCAACATAGCCTTGATTGAACAACTCGCCTTGTGCTAGGGTGGACGTGGATTTTGTCTCCGGGATTTCTCATGTCTACAGTAATTCATAACAAGAACCTGACCCTCAAAGTTCATGAACTACTACAAAAAGAGATCCTTGAGGGCAAGCTTCGCCCAGGGGAGCGGATTAAGCAAGAAGGGCTAACTAAGAGGCTAGGCGTCAGTCGAACCCCAGTACGGGAAGCCATCCAGCGCCTGAAGGCCGAAGGCTTGGTCCAGTATGTGCGACACAACTCTGCTGTCATCTCGTCCATTCCACGTCGCAAGATCGAAGAAATCTTCGAGCTCCGCAACCTCCTGGAGGGTTATGCTGCGGAAAAGGGTGCCGCCGCGCTCGACAAAAAGACCACCAAAAAGCTTCACGAACTAATTGAGGAAATGGACAATCTGCACTCCCGCCAGGACGTCCCGAAGCTGCTGCTTAAGAACGAGGAGTTTCATCGTACCGTTTGCGCTATGGCCGGAAATCGCATTTTGGTGGAAATGCTTGAGAAAATATGGCGGGATATCCGTCGCCTCCGGTTTGGCTATCTCGAGACCCGGAAAGGGCACGAAAAGTCGACTCGAGAGCACAAGGCATTGGTTGATGCTCTCGAAAGACATGACCTTGCCCAGATCCGCGAGATTCTGCAGTTGCATGTCAACGGAACGATGCAGGGTATTCTGGAAACTCTAGAACAAAAGTCCGATTCCAAGGCCCGGTGAACCGACCCACCTCCGAGTACGGAAATCTCGCCAAGCGGTAGTGGTCGCTTGGCGTTTCTGCGGTTTCCAGTACCTGTGTTCCGCAAAAAATCTCGTCGTTCTGAATTTTCGCCCACTTTACATGCTGCACCCTCATCCAGTCGGTATTCGTGATGCAGACCGCCCAGAACAGGGCTTGTTACCACTCGGTGATCACGCGGAATACGATGGTAACGCCGGAATGCCTACACTCGCGGCGGAACCTTCCGATCAGGCGCTCGCAGAAAACGTTCGCCTGGGGTGCGTGGAAGGGGGTTTTCAACCTGCCCAAGCCCATCGACTTCATGGTGGTTTTCACGAAGGCAACCCTTACCCGACCCGGGTACGCGAGGCAAACAGATAAGGCAAGATGCGCTTTGCGCATGCACCGCTCTGTTCGAGTTCGGACGATTGCTCTGGGATCGGCTGTGCGACGGTGTGGAGAAGCCCAAATAGAAGGCGATTTCAACTTTCAACATAGATCGGCTCTGACGTAGGCGCGAGTTGGCCTGGCATCCCACGATCAACCACATCCAAATGCAAGCTCTGTCGGGTTCCCTTGATGTACTCCGCTACAGTCGGCATGGTGAAAATGGAATTGCCTTTGTTGAAGCAGCAACCTTCAAACGTGCACTCCGGAGAAAAATTCTGGAATGCCACGAATACCCAGATTCACACTGAACAGTGCACCCGCCGCGGCACTTTCATCCAGGTCCTCCTCGCCTAGCGCGCTCGTGATATAGATGTCGGAGAGCGAATCACCCCCGAAAGCAAGGCTGGTTATGAATCGGGCAGGCAGATTGATCCTGCGTTCTTCCAACCCATCCGGCGAGTAGCAAATTACACAAGCACCGCCCCAACGGGCCGACCAGACAAATCCCCTCCCGTCCACCGTCAACCCGTCCGGATAACCGTCTTCTGGTGCGGTTTGAACAAATACCCTTTGATTGGATATTCCGCCGGTCAGTTGGCAATAGTCGAAGGCGTAGATTTTGCGAACGGGCGAATCGGTGTAATAAAGAGTTCTGCGGTCTGGCGAGAATCCCAGCCCATTGGAGCATCCGATACCCTCCAAGAGCTTTGTAAGTTTGGCGTCTGTATCCAGCCGATACAGTCGTCCCAAGCGGTCCTTAGTGGGCATGGTGCCGCAGAATACTCGTCCGGCAGGATCGGCAATGACATCGTTGAACCGCGTTTCGTGCTCTTCAGCAATGCCCTCAATCCAGGTTGTCAACTGTCCCTTGTTCCACGTCCTAATCGTCCCGCGTTCCATAAACAGGAGGAGGCTTCCATCGGTCTGGATCGTAAAGCCACCGACCTTCTCGCCTTGATAGAACTGTTCGTGCGTGCCCGTCGTGGGATGGTATCGGAACATTCGCCCCGTAAGAATATCAGTCCAATAGAGGCATTTGTCGCGCGGATGCCACAGCGGACTTTCTCCAACCTTACAGCGATAGTTCGCGATTATTCTCGGTTTCAAGCGGGCCCACCTAAGCAGAGGCGTCCCCGCCAAATCCCTAAACGGGCGGAGGCCAAAGCCCTACTCGATCCCCACATGTGGAGTCCTATCTTGTTCGGCATGACCCGTCCTGGCGGTAATCTATACAGTTCGCGCCGACCAGCGACAATCCGCTTGACAAGGGGAGACGCTGTAGACTACAAGCTGTACTGGGATACTGGATCCAAAGTCCATACGGTATTTTTACCACAAACCAAGGACTCTTGAGTTCCCTTAGTCCGCCGTCGCGCCCCGCTGCGGGGTTGTCGGACTTTTGGGCGTCGCTGCGCTCGAGTTCAGCCGGGACTGAAAATGCCTTCCGATATTCCAGTTGAGAAAGCGTTTCAGATGTGGAGTGAGGTTTCTTGGCACGCGATTATGCCGTCTCGAGTGAGGCGCCTCGCGAGAGTACCACGAACTAAGTAACCGGAGACCAAATGAGACGGAACTCGAAGTTGCGCTTGGCCGTCACATTGCTGATGTTTGCTCCGATCCAGGGCCTGGGTGAGCCGGCAGCTACAAGCACATCGACCGCGGTTCTCCTCCGCGCTGATTTCGCAAAGGAATTGCCCGCGGACTTCCAACAACTTGGCGGCCTGTGGCGTGCGGGCGGTGGAACGTTGCGGGCGACCCCGTCCGGCGGCGTTTCGCTGCTCGCATTCGGTGAGCCAGATTTGACGGATTACTCCGCAAGCGTGCATTTCCGTACCGTAGGCGCCCCCGACTTGGATTCCGAAGGCGGGCTGGCGCTGAATCTCAAGGATGGTCGTGACTATATAGTATTCGCGTTGCGCCAAAAAAAGAGTGGTCCCTATTTGGTCTTGAGGACTCAGCTGGACGCCGGGATGATGGTAACGGCGGACCAATCTCGGCTGCCAAAATCGTTTGATCCGACGCAGTGGCACGAATTAAGAGCCGATGTACACGGCGTGGATGTTTCCTGCCTGCTCGGCGGCAAGCACGTGATGGACTACAGCTTTGAGGGTACTCCTCCTCCTTACTACGCGCATGGCAAAACCTGGCAGACCGACCTGTCGAAGGGCAGGATCGGCTTGCTTGTAAACAAGGTTGAACTGGAATTCAAGGATCTCCAAGTGGACCGGCTCGCAGATCCCGGCGCCATCGTTACTTCCCAGCGTGGAAAACGCGACAAGCACGGCCGGCTGCTGCCGCGGCAATCGTACGCCGAGACGATGCGGTCCTACACCAACTGGATGCTGGAATCTAATGAGATTGTGGACAAGGAGAAGGCACCGGCGCCGATTCGCGATCTGCCGCCCTATCTCCTGACGAACTTCTCGTCCTCCGATGACAAGCTTCTGAACGTCGGCGGCGAATTCGCCTTCAACCATGCTCTGTTCATTTCCGGTGCGATTCGTTATTACGTATTCAACGGCGATCAACGACCGATTAAGATGGCGCAGGTGCTCGCGGATTGGGACATCGCCAACAGCACGCCTGCGGACGCTGCTGCTCCGTATCTTCCACCCAGTGTTGTGAATTGGCAACAAGACGGTAGCTGGAAGCCGCAGGGTTGGGGGTTGGAGCCGGACAAGTCCGCTTACATGGCGACGACGTACTTGAAATTGTCCGCGGTGACGGGCGAGAAGAAATACTTGGACGCCGCCGTGCGCGTCGCGAAAACGCTTGAAAAACTTCAAGGTGCTGATGGCGGTTGGCCCTTCCGTGTGAATCCGAAATCTGGGGAGGTTGAGCACGGCTACACCTGCAGCCAGCTCTGGTACGTTTGGCTTTTTGAGCAATTGGCTGAGGTGACCGGAGACACTCGGTACTTGGAACCGCGGAACAAAGCATTCCGCTGGTTGTTGGAGAATCCCCTGAAGACTAACCTATGGATGGGCCTTTATGGCGATATCCCCAGCGGCGCGAAATCCTATGATCAGTGGGTCCCGCTTGAAACTGCCATGTACCTTCTGGACCATCGTTCCGAGGATTCCGGCTATGTCGCACAAGCGAAGGCGGTACTGGACTGGGTGAACCGGACTCTGGTCGTGTATCCGGGGTTACATCGAGGGGTGCCCGGGCTGATCGAGCAGAGTACTTATCAGGTGACTCTCACCCATCACGAGCTCCGCCTGGCGGAGATGTACTCCGAACTTTGGGACGCGACTGGGGAGCAGAAATACAAAGAACTTGCTGTTGAGATTGCGAACTCCGTAACCTGGGGTGTGATGTCGGACGGCAAGATGCGCCAAGGCTTTTGGTATCACGCAATCGGCATTCCGCTCATACTGGAGTTTAATGACCAGTTCGCGCGCATCATGGCCAACATTCCCGAAACCGCTCCTCGTCATGAAAATCATATTCTGCAAACCAGCAACCATGTGCGATGGGTGCGATACGAGGAGCGCCAAGTGCGTTACCAGACAATCGGCCGGAGCGAAGACATCTTGACCGTAGTGGGCTTCCCGAAATCCGTACGGGCAGCGGGCATGGTGCTCCAGCCCGTCGCGTCCAAGGGCTCGCGCTGGAAGGATGGGTGGCGATACGATATCGAGACGAATCGGCTTGAAATCCACCACAGCGGGTCAGAAATAAAAATCGAATTCTAAAGACTAGCCGGCTCGACATCAGACAAAAGCTCGTCAGTAACCATGCGGGTTATTGGGATCGGATCCGAGAATGTGTCTGAACAGGCAGCAGGAAGAGCGGGCGAACAGACTGCACGCTGCATCCATAATCTTGCTCGCTCACGAATCACTTCTCCCTCCGAAAGATCTGCCCGACTGCGTGAGGGCTGGGCTCGGTCGGGCTCCACTAACCGCGAGGGCGCTAGATAGGCAAAGGGCAACTAACAAGTGGTAGTGAGGCATGCGGGCAGGAAGCCTATGGATCGAGCACTTGTACAAAGAGAGGGACCGTGAAGGCTCTGGTATACACGCAACCGCGCCGACTCGAAGTTCAAGATTTGTCCGATCCGCCCGTAGGATCGAAGGAAGCGCTTATCCGAATCAAAGCAGTCGGTGTGTGCGGTTCGGACCTTCACGGGTTTTCCGGGCATAGCAAGAGGAGAGTCCCCCCTCTGGTCCTGGGTCATGAGTTCAGTGGAGAGATAGTCGCAACCGGAGCTGGGGTTTCCGGGTTCCAGTCCGGCGACCGAGTGATCGTGTATCCCCTGGTCACGTGCGGCCACTGCGCATACTGCCTCAGCAATTGCCAGCAACTTTGCGCGAGCCGCAAGCTTTTTGGCCTAGACTTCCACGGGGCGATGGCCGAATACGTCTCGGTCCCCGAAGATTGCATCATTGCTCTACCGTCTGGTCTGAGCTATACGGCTGGTGCTCTGGTAGAACCCTTAGCCGTTGGATTGCATGTGTTGGAAAAGTGCTCAAATGTCTCGGGGAAAACGGGACTCATTTATGGTGCTGGAGGGATAGCCCTGCTGACCTATCTTGCCGTTCGACACATGGGAGCCTCCCTAGTTGCCGTGGTTGACCGTAATCCTCATCGTCTGGAAAAAATCAAGGAACTGGGTGCTGATTTGACTATCAACGCAAATGAGAAAGACCCCGTCGAGATGGTTTTGGAGTGGACGGGAGGACGAGGAGTTGATTTTGCGGTCGATGCGGTGGGCGTCAGAACTTCTCAGCTGAACACCATCGCTTGTACTGCCTCGGGGGGAACGGTTGTTGTGGTCGGTTTAGCGGACAGCACGTGCGAGATTGATTTCCAGCGAATTATTTTGCGCGAGCTGAGTATCAGGGGTTCGTACGCTTACACGAAGCCGGAGTTCCATCAGGCTCTCTCCTGGATCGCGCGGGGGGTAATTCCCGCTGAGAAATTTGTGTCCGAGGCAGCCCTATGGGATGGACAGCATGTTTTCGAAGAACTCACGACGGGTTCCTCAAAATTGGCTAAGGTTATTCTCACGATTTAGGATGCAAAAGTTTATCTAATCTATGAGTTAACACCAGCGTTTAGCAGAGTCTTTAAACGCGAATTTGGCATGACACCGGGACAGTACAGACGCAGCGGCACGATCGGTGAACAGACCTCGGGTGCCGAGATGCATGAGGCTCGTATGGTCAAAAAACTCGTCTCGGTCGCTGCCCTGAGCCAAAATTGCTCTTCGCACGTTGATGATAAATCAGGCCCGGGAGGTCTTTTGCCAGGGGAGATTCCCGGCATCCTTAATATATGCTGATTGTGAGCCCATCGCCCGGTGTCCCGTCGACTTTTATGCCGCTTCCCTCTCGTAATACTTCAGCAGGCCGCCCAGTCGATCTCGACACCGCACTGCTCCCATGTTCCTTCTTGCCTCCGGCCGCGAAGGAAACAAGATCCGATTCTCTTTGCCCTGATGGTTGCGCTTCTCGTGGTAATGTACGATATATTGCTGCAACGCTCGCCGCAGCGACGATTCTCCAGCCAGGATCAGCCTCGACAGACATTCTTCTTTGACCGACCTCACCCAGCGTTCCGCGTACAAGTTCAAATTCGGGCTCCTTGCTGGCCATCGAAGCGGCGGGGCCTTCGCTTGGTCAAGAATCTCAAACGCATTGAAGAGGCTTAGTTTCCGGTCTCGTAATTTCCTCGCACAGCTGCTTTCTGAAACCTCAAGAGCATGTACAATCCGGGTTCGACGATCAAGTTTAGGGAGGCTCTGGAATGATTTGGGCTCGCATGCTTGCTTACATCACCGGAACTGTAGACCAGGAACTTCTACTGAGGAACGAATATCTGGCCGCAGAGAACCGGATCCTGAGAGCCCAAATCAAAGGCAGGTTGCTGTTATCCGATGCCGAAAAAGCTACGGTGGCTGAGATCGCCCACCGGCTCGGACGGAAAGCCTTGGAAGAATTGGCGGCTGTCGCGAAGCCGGATACGCTGCTGGCCTGGTACCGAAAGCTCATCTCCAACAAGTTCGACGGATCAAAGTTTCGCAAATCCTGGGGTCGGCCCAGAGTTGACGAGGAAACCGAGCGGTTGGTGGTGCAGATGGCGAAGGAAAATCCCGGCTGGGGCTATGACCGGATCGTGGGCGCCATGGCCAACTTGGGTCACCGGCTCTCGGATCAGGCGGTGGGCAATATTCTCCGCCGCCATGATATTCCACCGGCTCCCAAGCGGAAGCAGGCAACGAGTTGGAAAGACTTTATCCGTGCTCACATGGCGGTATTGGTGGCGACCGACTTCTTCACGGTGGAAGTGCTTACGCTAAGAGGGTTGATTACGTACTACGTGTTTTTCATTCATTTGGAGAGCCGGAGGATATGCTTGGCGGGAGTCACACGTCATCCGGATCAAGGGTGGATGGAACAGATGGCGCGCAATGTGACGATGGAAGATTCTGGTTTTCTGATCAACCGCAGGTACCTACTGCATGATCGCGACAGCAAATACTGCTCATCGTTTCGTCAGGTGATCGAAGCAGGAAGCGTGAAGACCCTTGCCTTACCGCCCAGAAGTCCGAATCTGAACGCCTATGCGGAACGCTGGGTAAGGTCGGTTAAGGAGGAATGCCTGGCGAAGCTGATCTTGTTGGGTGAGGCTCATTGCGGCGAGCGTTGCGCCACTACGAAACCCACTATCATGAGGAAAGAAATCACCAAGGCAAAGACAACGTACTGCTATTCCCTTTGCCGA
>DATNLZ010000001.1:0-8610 GCA_035602605.1 Candidatus Dormiibacterota bacterium | reverse complement strand
GAGAAGGTTTCGGTAATTGGGATAGCCGGCAAAAGCTTCGTCTCCGCCCTCGCCGGAGATCAATACCTTCACGTAATCCTTGGCAAGTCGCGAGACGTAGTACAGAGCCACCGCCTGGGGCTCGCAAACCGGTTCTTCCATGTGCCATGCGAACTTCGGCAGGAAATCCGCAAATTCTTTCGATGATATCGTCATCTCATGGTGTTCGGATCCATATCGTTCCGCCGCCAGCCGTGCGAAGGGCCGCTCATCCGCGATGCCCGGAGCGGAAAATCCGAGCGTAAAACTGTTGAGCGGCCGGTCGGTCTTTCCCACGGCAAAACCGAGCATCGCTGTCGAGTCCACGCCTCCGCTCAACAGGAATCCCACGGGTACATCGCTAATCATGTGTAGCTGTACGGATTCTTCGAGTAAATGGAGCAGCTTTTTCTCCGCTTCCTCGAAGCTCTGCTCGGTCGGTGAGAAACGAAGATCCCAGTATTGGCGAATGTGCGTCTTGCCGCCGCGGACGGTTATGCATGAGCCGGGAGCCAGCTTATAAATATTTCGGAAGAGCGTGGCTTCACCGGGAACGTAGTAAAATGTCAGAAACCGGTCGATCATTTCCGGCACAACTTCAAGCTTTACTTCCGGGTCGGCGAGAATGGCCTTGATCTCCGAGCCGAAAACAAACGCGTTTTCAGAGGACCAGTAATAGAGAGGCTTGATGCCGACGCGATCGCGCGCAAGAAATAGCGATTTGTCCCTCTCGTTCCAGATCGCGAAAGCGAACATTCCTCGGAGCTTTTCGACGCAGCTTTCCCCGAACTCTTCGTATAGATGAACGATGACTTCGGTGTCCGTCTGCGTCCTGAAAACATGACCTTTTGCTTGAAGATACTGACGTAACTCCTGATAGTTGTAGATCTCACCATTAAAGACGATCCACACCGTGCCATCTTCGTTGGAGATGGGCTGGTGGCCCGTGTTCAGGTCGATGATAGAGAGCCGCCGGAACCCGAATCCAACGGGCCCCGATGTGTAATATCCCTCATCGTCCGGCCCGCGATGTTGGATGCTGTCTGCCATCGATTTCAAGAGCGTGGGGGAGATGCTCGCCGCACGATCAAAACTCAGTTTTCCGCAGATACCGCACACAAGGTCCTCATTTCCAAAAACTGAATCTTATCGATTCTGTATCGCCAGTTCTTGCGGCCCCAACGCCCATTTCAGAACGGCTTTCCATTTGGCTGAAGAAAATCGCAGGGATTCCTTGTCCCACACGACATTCCCCAGGGGGAACATCAAGGCGAGGAGAGCCAGGCGTCCCACTGCAGCGAAACCAATGGCTATACGATAAAGTCCTTCATAAAACCGTCCTCGCGTCTTTCGAAAATAGCGCACCATCGCACGGTATTTCATGATGGTTGCCCAATGGCTTACCCTTTGCTGTGAGCTGCTTCTTCCGCCGTGATGGACGATAGCTGTTTCACCGACATAGTAATTCGTATAACCGGCGCGCTTGAGCTTATAGTTGAGATCGATGTCTTCGGCGTACATGAAGTAATCTTCACTGAACATTCCGACTTCAGCGAAGACTTCCCGCCGGAGCAGCATGCAGGCGCCGGGGATAACCTCGACCTTGAGCAGTTTCACGTCATCTGAGAAAAGTGGCGCGATTCCCCAGAAGGGCGAATGCGGCCAGCGCAACCTCAGATATTCCGCATCCACAACCTGATTCAGGATAGTCGGGAACTTTTGGATGGAGCTGAGCTGAACGGAAAGATCGGTATTCAGAAGTTTGCATCCGATAATGCCAGCATCGGGTAGCGTCTTAATGTGTTCTAGCATGATGTTGATCGAAGGTGCGATCAGCTTGGTATCCGGATTGAACAAAAGCACGTAATCGCCCACAGAATGGCGAAATCCTAGATTGTTGGCGCCTGCGAAACCAATATTATCCGGGCTCTTGATGATGGTGATTTCGGGAAACCGTTCCCGGAGAGCATCGACGCCACCTTCGGGTGAGGCGTTGTCAACTACAACGATCTCAAGGGAAATGCCGTGCGTGTGTTCATACACACTGGCGATGGACTCGCGAAGGTAAGCGAACGAGTTCCAGTTCACATAGATGATGGAGAGGTCCATTTCGTATGACTTTTCCCGGCTACTTCCAGATCGTCTCTCTGCCACATAGTTTGGCGAGTTGCTGGCGCTGGAGATAAGCAATCAATTGTGGATCAGCCACCTGAGGGATATCTTCCAGCCAGGCTGTCATGTATCCGTAGAGTAGGGCGCAGGAACCGAGGATATAGGGCCGTCTTGAAAGGCGTACGACAAGCTTTGCCAGTAGGAACAGCGGGTGGTATCCGGAGACGTAGTCAGTCTTTCCGTCTTTGACGATTCCGCCCCAGCGGCCATAGGCGGCTCCCGTCCACCTATGATGGTTCATCTGCAGATCGGCAAAGCTCAGCGTTTTCCAACCCAGCATGTTTGCCTTCACATCGTCCAGAGTATCCGATCCAGGTCCCACCCACAGGCCGCCCATCGCCTCCCAGCAGGAGCGGCGATAAATTTTTGTGCCACCACGGACGTGAAACATCGGATGGCGTTCTGGAATCCTATGCCCGTCCTGGACGTGATAGAGCACTCCTCCGCCGATTCCAATCTGAGGGTTGTCTCTGAATTTCTTGAGCGCACTTTCAAAGTAGCTCGGTTCGAAGGATAAATCCCCATCCAGCTTGCCCATGAACGCCCAGTTCTGGAAGGTGAGCGCATGAAAGCCGTCGTAGAAAGCTTCGATAATTCCCGCGCCCCACTTGCGATGGCCGCGATCCTGACGGTGAACGGCACGAATCCAGGGATATTGCCTAGAATACTCTTCGATGATTTCCCCGGTCTTATCTTTTGATCCGTCGTTCACGATTACCCATTCTTCCGGGCGCACCGTTTGGTGAATTACGCTCTGAATCGTGAACGGCAAGTAGGCCTCTTCGTCACGAACAGGGGTAATGAGTACGTATTTTGACTCTGTCGTGCCCATAATGGCTTAGAAAATAGGCTTTACTGCTCGCCTTTACCTCCGGGCAAGAATTTGACTGACAATTGTTTAACGGTAGCAGCGTGGGACGATACCAGCATCGCCCGGCGATCGCGAGTGCGCAGCTCGAATCGGCTTATGCTCTTGTAAGAGGAATCAGGAGCCTTCGAACCTTCTGCCGATGGCCGTGAATATACCGGTTGGGAAAAACTAAACGGCAGTGCAACTGCTGGATCCTCTGCGCTTTGCCTCGCTTGCAAAATAGGGGCAGTGACGGCTGAAATCACTGCCAGAAGCACGAACCAGGAAACGCGCGATTGATCGAAATAGTTAGCGCCGAAGAAGCCCACGATGTTGGCAAAGACCGCGGAGCCGAGAAACCAAAGCTGCCATTCCCGCTTTTTGTCACCGGCGACGATTTTTCTTGCTTCTCCCAGCCTCCCGAAGCAGCGGTAGATAACGGCGATGAAAGCGAAGAGGGCGATCAAACCACCGGCCACGCCCACAGCCACAAACTGGTTTTGCACGTCCCACATGTCATCGCCCCATATGGATGTGTCTTTTGTTCCCAGGAGCCACCAGTCACCGAAGTTTCGGATGAAATGATCGACGAGCATGGTGCGATGATAACCCGAAGATCCGCCCGTCAAGTCGATATGGGCAATCAGGAACCAGAAGGGCGCTTTCATGACAAGCTGCAAGCCAATCAGAGCAAAGACAACGCCCCAGCGCATGAGGCGCATCCTTGTTCGAATGGGCCAAAGGGAAACCCCCAGCAGCCCGGCCGCATACGCCAGCAAAGGCGTGCTGGACCACGCCGTCACGGTCATGATAGATGCCCCCAGCATGCCAATGGCAGCGATGAGCTTTGCTTTTCCGTTCTTCCAGAGCAGAAAAAATAACGGCATCAAAGTCGCCGCAAACGTGCCCGCCAAGATCGAGTGCTGGAAGACGCCTTGTGAACGAATTTTACCCTCACGGATTTCGGGGACAGATCGAACTCCTCCAAGCAATCCGAAGATATTGATCATTTTCAGCTGTTCAATCACCATGGCCACTGCGACAATCGCCGCAATGAAAGCGAAACACTTTATGACCCGGTGCATGTCTGCTTCGTCTTGGATCAGGCTTCTCAACAGGAAATAAGCCGCGAGGAAATCCAAAAGAAATCCAATCTGATTGATGATCGCTTGTGACTGTAGAAAATGAAAAACAAAGCCGAATGCTTGGCAGAGAATGCACAACGAAAACGCGCGATCTGCAGGATTGAATCCACCCGCAAGAAGGCGGTTCTTCTGCATGAGCCTGGTGATTAAAAGCCGCAGACAGCCGGCCATGACCAGAATCCGCGAGACTGACAAGTGTCCGCCCCCCAGATATACTTCCTGGCCCAGTGGAGTCAAAAACACGCAGAAGAGAAGGGGCCCTGCAACGTACTTGCGGGGAAGCACGAAAATCAGCACGACCGTGACGAGCATCGCCACCAGTACGATCGGGTGCAAGACTGTGTCCGAAATGCCGCCGCCAAATTTATTATTTTCAGGAGGCACTATCGGCTCCGCTGACAACGGTGTTTTTCACACCGCATCCAGATAGGGCTGCGCCGGGCCTATTTTCATTCCGTGTCGCCGCTCTTCGATTACATTGCAGATAAGCGTTTCGAGTTTGTCGGTATTTTGCTCCCAGCTGAAACGCGAGATTAAACTGTTACATGCCTTGGCTAACTGCACGCGCAAATTCTCATTCTCGAGCAACTGGCAGAGGTTGTCGGCAAGAGCCGCAGGGACTTTGGGTGCAGAAAGCAGTCCAGTCACGCCGTCTTCGATAAAATCTCGGATACCACCGCTATCTGTCGCCGCGATTGCGCATCCGCAAGCGGCAGCCTCTGCGGGAGGAAGCGCGAAACCTTCCAACCAGCTGGGGCTGAGGAAGACAGAGGAGTTGTTATAAATCTGGTTTACGATGAATTCCTGCGGCGGATTCTGGTGATACTCAACCCAATTAGGAATCCCTGCTTGGCGACGCGGCGTGCCAAACAGGACTGCCTTCAAGTCTGGGTATTTTTCTTTTGCAATGGTGAGAACTTTGATTCCGTCGGCGGAGCCCTTTATCTGTGTCAAGGAAAAAAGCATCGCTACTTGTTGGCGGCGGCCCTCGATCGGCTTGGTAACCCGATAGCGTTGGTGGTCGATCGCATTCGGGATGTAGGCAATGTTGCGGCACCTAAGCCCTTTGGCAATTTCAAGCAACCACTTCGATATCACGACTTTATGCAGCGGGGCTTGCCAGGTCGCGTCAATTTGATCCTTCGGCGATTGCCAAACCTCGTACCCCTGAATCAGATAAAACTTTTCGCCTTTTGCCGCAGGGCATTCGAGAACGGACCGAACCGTGTGCCACGCGGTCGCAAAAAGCACATCCCCATCCGGAATATGGCGTGTATCTGTGTCCCGCGCAAAACGCATCTTCACTCGATTGTCGATGTGCTGCCAATCGACGGACGGCTCTGAATAGAGTTCGATCATCGAATTGAATTGTTTTCGAATCCACTGACGGGTCGTCAATGATTCCTGGGGGGCATACTTCACGCGGCTTGGATGAACCACCGTGACCTGGTGTCCTCTGACGGCCAGTCTATTCGCATATTCGTAAACCACGCGGAAGCCGCCCATCGGTGTCCACGGATAGCAAGGCATTACGAATGTTATTCTCATCGCTCAAACTCAAGCATCTGTTTCGCTGACTTGGATCGCAGCGCCGACTTCCTTGCGCCCTCGTCCGGCGAGGAATCCTTGAAAAAGTCCTTGGATCATCATCTTGTCATCTTCGCTCCCAGCCATGAACCAAAAAAGAATGACGTAAAACGCAAAGCAAAGGGTCAGGAGCAGAAGGGACACGATTACTTTTGCGTGGAGAGATGCGATGAGAAAAGCCGTAAAGAACACCCCGCCACTGAGCAGGATGGTCTTCCCGAGCGGGCCGGAGATGCAGTCGCGAATAGAAAACGCCTTGAGCCTCCGGGCAAATGCAAGAAGGAAAGTGAGGTCCACGAGCGTGATGAACAGCTTCGCTAGCGCAGCTCCATTGATCCCCATTCGCCGCATGAGCCACCAGCAAGCGATTGCGTAAGTGGGAAGGGCGATCAGGTCCAGAATCGCTTTCAGATCAGGACGGCCCAGCGCCTGCACGGAAGTAAAGGGAACCATTGCCAAGGCGTTCAGGAAGAAAACGAGTGCGATGATCTGCATAACGGCGGAGCTCTGATTTGCAAACTGCGTCCCTATCCAAAGTCGCAAAATATCCCGCGAAAAAAAGACAAAAGTAGCGATGATCGGAGTCATTACCAGGAGAAGATACATAAGTGAACGCGATGTAGTGTCAGAAACGACCTTGCCGCTTCTGCTTCCATGGTAACTGAAGTAGGGGAACAGAGCCGGGGTGATGCTGGCGGGGAAAATGATGATTTTGGAAACCAAGTCGAAGGGTGCGGAATAATAGGTCAGCATGCTGACGGAGAGTGCCGAAGCGATCAGGAAACGTTCAAGGTACCCAAAAATCGGGCCCGTCATGTTAGAGACCATGATCCAGCCGCCGTACACCGTGAGGGGGCCCATTGCTTCCCGTGAAACGCGGAGGTTAGTTCGAAGACCAGGAATAATGCGGAAACAGATAGCCAAATAGATTACCGCAGTCGTAAATCGAATGAGAACCAGGAGTAAAACGATTCCCACAACTCCAATCCCAAGCGGGATCGCCAACGCCGCCGCGAGATAGAAGCAAATGCTGGCGGGCACCTTGACATAATTGACTAGGTCAAACCGCTGAGTGGCTTCCAAAACTCCGCGAATAGCGTCGTTGCCCAGAATCACGGGCATCGAAGCAGCCAGGATAAACAGTGCGGTTCTGGCTTCGCCTATGAAGGACGCAGGCATCTTGAAGAGGTGAGTCACAGCCATGGGCACAAGGGCTGCAACAAGCAAGCCGCCGCCGCACCCTAGCAGGACCAGAAGACCAAGCGAGGTCCACACCAGTTCAGGAACTTTGTCGATTTTGTCAGGGCTCAGATGCTCGGCCACAAACTTGACGGTTGCCCGGCTGAGCCCTAGATCAAACACGCTGAAATAACCCAGCACCATCCAGGCAATCGAGAGAATGCCGTATCCGTCCGTACCGAGGCCCCTCACGATGTATGGGATCGTCACGACCCCGATGAACATGGGCAGAATCTGGCCGAGTAAGTTGAAAATGCTGTTCCGTGCAATAAGGCCCCGGCGATGTGGTTCTTTCAAGGTCATAGAAATCTTGATTGTTGCCCTTTCTGGGAGTGCTTCAGAGCGAGCAGGCGAGTGGAAGTGGCAAGGAAAACTGCATAAGGGCCCGCCGTCAAACAAACCTGAATCCGCCTCGACAGTCGAAAATTCGGGAGCGTCGCGTCAACGAAGGGCAACGCGATTTGACTCATAAGATGCTAAGGGGAATGCTTGAGAAACCGATGCCTGTCCTGCCAACCATGATGACCGTGCACACGCAGATCGTCCGGCGTTCTCATCTGAATCATCAACGCCAAGAAACTTTCAGGGAGGTCCGCAATCGTGCGAGACCTAATTCACGATTGCGTTCAAGCCGCTCGGAGCTGCCGGCCCCTTGCCATTTACACCGGAATTGTACGCGCCCACATCCCAGACACCACTCGCCGGCCGCGAATTCCCGTCCTTATCCTTGCACAACGGAACGAGAGGACCCGTGCAAAGAGAGGTTAAGTTCATGCCCGTGCCGATCACAGGCGAACCGGACATCGGGTGCCCTGTGCTATCGAGTTTCATGGCCGCTGCCGACATTAATTGTGCGCCGGCATCTTGTCCGGTCCCGGCCGGTAGCGCAGCTCTCCACCATGCGAGCGTGGTTCCGTTCGTCCCGTGGAAACCAAATCCGTTATACGATCCACCGGCCGCCGCGACATCCTCATACATATTGCTCAAAATGCAGCCCGTGACCGACCCGCCAGGGCTGCTGCAGGGTGTCGTGCTCGTATCAGCGCTATTCCCATAATTGATGACGACGTTTTGCCCCTGAATAATGTTATTGATTGCCGCAGGGCCGATCGTTCCACTCTGCAATGAGTTCTGGAGTGCCGTCCCCGCTGCGTATGAGCCGCCAAGAATCGTATTGTTGAATGCCTGGTTGTTTTGCGAGATCGAACTACCCTTATTGCCAAGGCATATTTCCGTTGGGAAAGTCCGGTTCGAAGGCGAAATCATGACATTGTTGAAAACAACCGCATTGCTGACCGCTTGCTCCAAAAAGACATATGCGTTCACGTTACGGCCCGGATCACCATCAAACAGGTTATTGTAAATCCAGACGCCTGAAATAGTCCCCGCCGGCTGGCCGCCCCAGATGTGGATACTGTCGTGGTGGTAGGAATTGGCGGTATTGTCCCAAGCCGTCATGGAACCAAAATGATTGTTGTGAATGGAGATTGTCCCATGAGTTCCAGATGCGACGCCATAGGCGATGCCGTGATCGAAGTTGTAAACGTAATTGTTGTAGATATGGTAGTTCTCCACGATTCCGCCAACGGCCCATCCGAT
>DATNLZ010000115.1:0-2061 GCA_035602605.1 Candidatus Dormiibacterota bacterium | reverse complement strand
GGTGTGCGGATCATGCCACGCATTGCATCTCTAAGCTCTCACGGGCCGCGGGGATGCACGCTTCGAGTTACTCTCAGTACCCTTCTTCGGCTTCGGCTGAGGTCACGGTAGATTCGGGCAGATTCTGGCAGATCGTATGAGGGTTGTCGTAAGAGCGAAAATTTGCGTGACGAAGGGCCACTGATCACTCAGTGGCCCTTTTTGTTTTTTTCCCTTCTCTGAGTCCTCGCCTCGTTTTGGCTACTTACTTTCAGCCATAAATAGGGCACAATAAATGGATGCGCACGACCGTCGACATTCCCGACGCGCTCTACCGCGAGCTGAAGTCTAAAGCGGCGCGCGAAAAGCGCTCGGTAAAGGAACTCATTCTTCGAGGCGTTGAAGTGGAACTCCGCCCGCGCTCCAAAAAGCGCACTCGGCGCGTCACTTTCCCGCTTGTTCCCTCAAAGAAGCCAGGCACGCTCGACATCGACAATGCCAAGATCTACGAGATCATTTCTTTTCCCTGATATCAACGTCTGGCTCGCTCTCTCCTATCAGCGCCATATCCACTATCCGTACGCACGCGGTTGGTTCGAGCGGCTCGAGGACGATTCACACGTCTGTTTTTGCGGCTTCACCCAGCTCGGACTATTGCGGCTACTGACCACCGGTGCTGTCATGGGCGAGGACAAAGTCTTGAGTCAGACAGAAGCTTGGGTAGTCTACGACCGGTGGATTCAAGACGACCGCGTATCATTTGTCGAGGAATCTTCCACGCTCGAAGCGCGTTTCCGTGCGCTTACCCAGGACGAACGTCCTGCGACTAAGGATTGGGCCGACTCATATCTCTACGCCTTTGCCGAAACCGCCGACCTTCACCTTGTCACTTTCGATCAGGCGTTGCGTCAAAAGGGCGCAAACGTCTTGTTACTTCAATAGGGGAGCAGGCAACCTGGCCGAGCGCTTGGCCGGTGCCCGTCGCACCAATTCTTGTATTTCGGGGAAGTCAATAACCCTCCGGCAGAGGGTACAGCTTCACTTCGGGCATCGGGAAATCCTTGCGATTGTCAGTGAGCAACACGCATTTGCGATCCATGGCGATCGCCGCCACCACCGTATCAGCAAGAGTCAACGTGCGGCCTTTCTGCCTCCATTCATTTTTCAGCTTCCCGGCCAGCCGTGCGCCAGAGCCGGTCAAATCATGGCATTCCAGTTCTCCAAGGAATGCTTCTGTTGGGGCGATTTCGCCGAGTCGCATCCCGGCGTACACTTCCGCAATGTTAAGGGCCGTAGTGGAGAGCGTATGCCCCGCCCGCACTAGTTCGACAAGCAGTTCGCGCCGGCCATTTCGGCGGCGCAGAACGTCGATCAAAACGGATGTGTCGAGAAGCAGCTTCACGCTCGTGAACGGCCGCGCTTCCCTTGGCGACGTGCCTTGCCGCGGCGGTCATCGCTTTCCTTACGCAGCTTTTTAACCCACACTGCCGAACCGCCGCTCATCTCCGGATGAGCGCCGTCTTTCCAAGTCTGTTCGTCATTTTCCAGGAATTGCAGTAGCTTTCTGCGCTTCACCGCTTCTTGCGCGGTTTCCACCAGAAAGGCGCTACGCCCGCGCGGGCCTACCATCCTGTCGATTTCCCGGATCAGAGCCTGCGGCAGGAGGATGTGCGTTCTCTTCCGTTTCATAGTTCACCTTGATTATGTGCTTACCAAGTGTGCCATAGATGTGTGCCATCTGACCAGGGGAGATAGCAACCTGCCCAACGAAACATCAGCGCCGCCCGCCCCTGTAACCCGCCAAATTCCGGTGCCAGGCCAATCAATCCGATCCCGCACATTTCATGTTGGTGGTCCAGGGCGAACGCCAGTGTGTCAAAAGGGACAGACTTACCTCTACCGAAACTCCTAAACTCATTCAGCGTGGGAATTCTTCTCCCCGCGGACACCAGCTCTCTCCGCGACTCGAACTCGCTTGATTCTCCCGCTCAGTAAAGAAGGAGATATAGACATGCTTGGATTAATCGCCTTGGTTTTAATTGTTCTCTGGTTGCTCGGATTTCTGGCATTTCATGTAAGCGC
>DATNLZ010000071.1:0-2892 GCA_035602605.1 Candidatus Dormiibacterota bacterium | reverse complement strand
CTTGACTTGGACAAATCCGCGTCTGCACCTCACAGTCCCGGGTCGCTATGCCCTAGCGACGCTCTTGTGGAGCTGAGCCCGGCGCAGTTTTTAGAGACGCTCCGGTTTTCGCAGCCGGCTTTTTCGCGCCGACGGGGTTTTAGTAGGGACAACCTGGGGTTCATGAAACACCAAACGTTGAACGGCCTGATGGGCATTCTAACGTTCTATCTGGTGGTAACGGCATGGTGGACGGCCAGGCGCAGAGACGGGGAAACGCGGATTTTCGATTTGGGTGCTCTTATGGTGCCATTAGCGGTCGGCGCTGCCCTGGCGATCTATGGCCTCGAAGCGGCGAATAGCCAGACAGGCTCAAAAGGCGGATATCCCCCGGGGGCCTATTTCACCTTTGCTTCCGTGGCGCTACTTTTTGCCGCGGGTGACGTTCGCATGCTCGTGCGCGGCGGGGTTTCTGGCACACAACGTATCGCGCGGCATCTCCGGCGCATGTGCTTTGCGCTGTTCATCGCCTCAGGGTCCTTTTTCCTCGGACAGCAACAAGTATTCCCCGCGGCATTACGCAAAACAAACGTACTCTTCATTCCGGCTTTCCTGCCACTGATATTGATGATTTTCTGGCTATTCCGAGTTCGCTTCACAAATGCATACAAGGGAAAGTCGATGCCGCGTGGAGGCGATGTTTACTCCTTACGGGCCTAGCCTTCGAGTCTCACTTCGCCGCAAGACGCGCAGAGGCGCATAGGGACTAACCGCCCCATTTACCTCGCCTTTTCGAGGCTATTTCCGATAACGGATAACTCCGTAGTAATTTCACTTGCCCGATTCGCAGCATTACCGGATATGCCGTGGCAGTAATCGTCGACCTTCGTTGGCGTCCTGCGACAAGACCACCTGCCGCACCACCGAGGATTTTCAAAACATGAGCGACGAGATAGGCCAAAGGTTCGGGGCGGCCCAGAGTCAAACCGACGTACAGAAGCGTGGCAACAACTCCAACCAGAATTCCGTGCAAAACGAAGCGTGAATCGACCCTTCGCCCGACCCATAGAGCGAACAAGAAACACATCACTAGAGACGCTGGTGGCGCGGCATAGAGCAAAGCGTGCTGGCCGTATAACAAAAAAACAGGAATGACGACCGCAAAAACAGATACTTCTGCCAGAAATCCGCCGATCAAAACGCGCACCCAGTGGATTCTTGCCGAGGTATTCATCCAGAACCTCCCTCTTGAGCTACTAATGGATCAGGATTGTAGTCTGAAAAGGTAGCAGAAAACGCCCAACTCCTATGTAGTCGAATACGGAAGTAATTGCCGAGACAGGTTACGTCGCATCCAGCGTACTAAAAGCTGTCTCAGTTTACGGGTTCACTCCAACTTGAGCTGGCACGAAATGTGACTGCACTCATGCCACCAGCAGGGCCTTAGGGTTTTTCCTAGCGATCGTCAAAAGTTTCAGCGCGGCTTGCCGCGGACGACGCGTGCCTTGCTCCCAGCTCCGCACGGCGTTCGGGCTTACGTTCAAGTAGCTAGCAAAAAGCGGCTGACTGGCGTTGAGCGCCTGTCGGATGCGGCGAATTTCCCGAGGAGAAATTTGTTTCGGCCGCGCCGGAACACGCGTGACGCGCAGGTTCACAACCTCGCCGCGCTCGTAGGCCGCTGCGTCGTGAAGGGCTTCCTTCATGTCGTTGAAGATGTTCACTTTGATTTTCTTAGCCATGTTTAACCCCCCGATGCTTTCTTGATCTGTGTGACCCACTCCCGCATCTGCTTGCGCTCCTCTTCTGTGGCATTCTCCTGCTCGTTCTTATCGAGCAAGATCAGCAAGTGGATGTGCTGTCTCTTCTCCAGGTACAAGTACAAATAGCGGTAGCCGCCACGTTTTCCCTTGCTACGGCCGGGATTTGCAATACGTGCTTTGCGCACACCACCGAGGCCAGGGACCATGTCGCCCCGGTCCGGCTTCTTCATGAGCTCTCCTTGAATCGTCCTCAGCAATTCGTCGGCAGCGCCGCCGAGCTGGTAGAGCCGTCGGGTGAAGGGCCGGGACTCAATGAATATCACCTTGTGATACTACCACAATGTGGTACAAGTGTCCATGTGCGGATACTTGAATTAATAGGTGTTCATGGCGAATTGGTACTTCGCTGACATTTTACACCTCCACGCCCCAAGGTTTTGGGAAGCCCACGGTTCTTAAATACATGCGTTAATCAATGGAGGTTGGCCATTTGGACGCGATGGAAGATCCTCTTATCAATCTGGTCCTTGATTATCGCGCCCACACGCTCCAGAGTCAGTGCTTGCAGAGTCATGCGGCTATCGGCGTCTGATACAGGCCCCGACAATGTTTCTGCCATCGATACGAACTGAAAGTCACAGTTGACCGAGGTCCGTCAATGCTCGGTTCTGGCGTGCGCCCGGCCAGCCCGGCATGCGCTCGATGGCCGTTATAGTAATGCTTGAAATCGAGTAGCTTCGTCTCCAAATCTGCCGTCGTCCAGAATAATGTGCGGTCCAGGTACTCTCGCCGAATAGTGCCGATTAGTCTTTCCACGAACGGATGAGACAGGGGAACGTAGGGGACGGTCTTGATTTCTGTCACCTCTCGTATCCGCAGATTGACTTGCCATTGGTGGAACCTATAGAGCGGATCGTTGTCGGAGCTGAGGTACTTCGGCATCCCGCATTGCCATCGAATGGCGCGGTTGAACATCCGACAAAGTGCGACACCATCGACGGTTCCCGCTTGTACGCCGAAGCCAATGATCCGGCGCGTGTATTGATCCATGACCACCAGGACCCAGTGGGTCCGCAAGGTTGCCGACTCGCACCTGAACAGATCCATACTCCAGAGGCTGTCCTTCATGTGGCCCAGGAAAGTCAGCCAGGAG
>DATNLZ010000070.1:0-34793 GCA_035602605.1 Candidatus Dormiibacterota bacterium | reverse complement strand
CTCCTGGCTGACTTTCCTGGGCCACATGAAGGACAGCCTCTGGAGTATGGATCTGTTCAGGTGCGAGTCGGCAACCTTGCGGACCCACTGGGTCCTGGTGGTCATGGATCAATACACGCGCCGGATCATTGGCTTCGGCGTCCATGCCGGAACGGTCGATGGTGTCGCACTTTGTCGGATGTTCAACCGTGCCATTCGATGGCAATGCTGGATGCCGAAGTACCTCAGCTCCGACAACGATCCGCTCTATAGGTTCCACCAATGGCAAGCCAATCTGCGGATACGAGAGGTGACAGAAATCAAGACCGTCCCCTACGTTCCCCTGTCTCATCCGTTCGTGGAAAGGTTAATCGGCACCATTCGGCGAGAGTACCTGGACCGCACATTATTCTGGACGACGGCCGATTTGGAGACGAAGCTACTCGATTTCAAGCATCACTATAACGGCCATCGAGCGCATGCCGGGCTGGACGGGTGCACGCCAGAACCGAGCATTGACGGACCTCGGTCAACTGCGAGTTTCAGTTCGTATCGATGGCGGAAGCATTGTCGGGGCCTGTATCAGACGCCGATAGCAGCATGACTCTGCAAGCACTGACTCTGGAGCGTGTGGGCCGCGGTAATCAAGGACCAGATTGATAAGAGGATCTTCCATCGCGTCCAAATGGCCAACCCCTATAAGGATGGACGAACCCGGGCGTTTTCGCGACGCTACGTTAGAAATGCCAGCTAGCTTCACTGCACCAGACCAATTCAGTCCAACTTCGGTCCAGTTCAAGAGCGAGATAAGTGACGCGTTCCCTCGTAAGCGACACCAGAAGCGGCACTTAGAGTTTTGTACTGCGCACCTTCGAAGCAGGGTGTCGGGAGTTCGAATCTCCCCGGGCGCGCCATCTCCTCCGATCTCATTTGATCCAAATGAATTAGCTAAATCGACCTTCATCGCGGTCAGCTGCGAAAGAAGCAGAACATTCTGCGGAAGTACAGCTATCCACCAGACAAGCAAGAGAGAGCGACTCTCACAGAAAGCAGAAGTGCTGTCTGCGAACTGGGCAACCAAAAAGGAAAAATGGAGGTGTTGTCGTGATTGCGGCCGTTGGCGCCGACCATGGCCTTCTCCGGGAGCAAGCGTGCTCAGAAAGCTCGTTCTTAGGTTCTGACGATCAGATCAAAGTCTTTGTTTCCCTCTTTGATATAACGCGGTTTCGTCCGTCCCGCATCTAATTAACAGCGACAAGAAAAGGAGCCATTACATGAATACGAAATATCTATCGAGGCGAGCACTTCTGGTTCTCGCCACGTCCATTGCAGGGCTAGAGTTGATGGCCACAGTTCCTGCTCAGGCAGCGGGCCATGCCGTAACCGTGACCGTCACAGCGGTCGCTAAGAAGAATGCCGCGCCGCCGCCCATTAAGAAAGAAGACGTCCAAGTGTTTCAAGGTAAGGAACGCATGCAGGTAGTTGACTGGACGCGTGGTGAATCGCTCTTTCTCGCCATATTGATCGACGATTCGCTCAGTTCCGAAGTTGCCAACCAGTGGAACGATCTGAAAGCCCTTATTAATGCGCAGTCATCCTCCACGTACATCGCGGTTGCTTACAACCGCAATGGCGCAGCAATGGTCGCCCAAGACTTTACGAACGATCACTCCCTGGCCGTGAAAGCCTTGCGCATGCCGGTGGGCGACTCCGGGGCATTCTCGAGCCCCTATCTCGCGCTGCAGGATTGGCTGAAGCGCTGGCCGAACAAGGGTGGTGACCGGCGTTCGATCATTATGATTACTTCGGGTATCGACTATTTCCGCGGCGGCTTTGATCCCATCGATCCGGATCTCGATACCACCATCGAGCACGCGCAGAAGGAAAACGTCAACGTCTGGACGATCTATTATCCGGACGCAGGCCATGTCGGTCGCGGGTATTTCCGCACTTTCAACGCGCAAGGCAACCTCAGCCGGCTGTCCGAAGAGACCGGCGCAGAATCGTATTACCTGGGTTTCGAGCGGGCCGTTTCTCTGAAGCCTTACTTCGACGAAATCCACGAACACCTCAACAATCAGTATCTGTTGACATTTGAAGCTAAGGGCGGCGGAAAGAAAGGGAAGTTCGAGCGCGTTCGCGTAACGACCGAAATTCCCAACGTCGAATTCCTAACGCCGTCGGAGGTCTTCCTGCCGCCGTCGCAGTGACATAACATGGCGGTCAGCCGGGCGCTTGGTTATGGAAAGCGCGGGTCACAAAGTGGTCCGCGCTTTTTTAGCCAGCAATTATCCGATTCGGTCAGCAAAACCGCGCGAGTCGAATCTCGGATTACTCGTTCCGGAGTCATCTTGTGGTGGACGTCGACCGGGGCCACATTCCCACGTAAAGATTGTGCACGAAGTCCGTCCTACGTTTGCCCGTGTGCCTCGCCAAAATTAGGAGCGCCGTTGGAATCAATAACATACCAAAGATGTGTAACATGTTATATGGATGACATTCAGCTGTGGAGTTTTGGTGAAGGACAGGTCTTTCCTTCGTTCTCCTTGATTCGGCTCGCTGTTTCGCTGCAAGATTTCCTCCGGACTTCGTTCAAGGCCTTAGGAGGGTTCTATGATGACTTCCAAGAGAATATGGATGGGCATCCTGTGTTCTGTGATTTTGCAAACGTACCTAGCCGCCCAGTCTGGTACACGAAATGACCAAGGGCCGACCAGCCTACTGGCTCGACTCTCATACAGCAACACTTATCCTGCCGTAAGTGGACAACAGCATTCTCCTCGAATTTGTTTTGAACTATATCGGAGTGGCCGTTATCGGGTATCAAGGATGATAGACGGCAGCACAAAAACCCTTGGGGGAACACTCACCCAGGACCAGTTAGGTGCCGCCACCCAGCTGATGAAGAGGCTTGATTTTGAGAACAGCCGAGGCAGTGTCATTCGCAGTGGCTCGGAATCGTTTATCGCGGAAATTGTGCGTGGGAACGAGACGACACGCTACCTATGGGTCGACCCCGACCATCAGCGGCCATTCCCGGACTCGGCGGTTAGCATCATTAACTGGCTGCAGGGTTTTACGCCACAGGGTGCATCCCCGATCACCGTTCCCGAACTGAGCACAGATCCAATTTGCCCGAAAATCTCTGATAAACCAGTGCAACCCGTAGCCGGAAACGCGTCTCGTGTCCCAATGGGATTCTCACTGATATGCGCGGATTACTCCGTCAACTGATAAGGTCTGGCGGAAGCTGTGTCCAAAAAAACTGTGCCACTGTACTGCGAGAAGCTCGCCCGCCTGCGTCAGACGTTAGTCCTTCCGGTGGGAGCGGTCTAGCGGGCCTTTTGCAAACAATATGGACGCCTGGTTTCGTGCTCTCAAGCGTCTTCCCGTAGAAACCTATTAACAAAATCCCCTCCAAAATCGAGGAATTGAACAGACCTTCTAAAGCACCACTCTGCGATGCGATCCGCTCCGGCGCGAACGTCCGCAGTAACGGGAATTGCCCACAGCTTTCGGCACACAATGGTGTCAAGAACAACATCCGCAAAGTCGAAGCGAGACGAGTGAATGTCCTCGCCGATAGTCATTGAACAAGGACTGTTGGAGTGGTGCATCGTTCTGAATTGCAAGGCCGCTTTGACCTGATCCGCATCGTAGTGAAAGGCGGTCTTGTTGCGAACTGGTAGCACGTAACGTTGAAATTCCGCATGGTCCTCTCCTGTTGGCAGGCATTCGCACAAGCCCGCAAACGCAGATTGAGCATGGTGATCACACTTTTTGACCAACGCAGCCAATGCGAGGTGATTAACTATCCCCTGGATTGCTTTCATGCCTTCCCGCAGGTGTCCGCAACTCATTCTTACGAAATAGAGTGGCGCTCCCTGCCTAACGTGGCTCAGGGCCTTCGACGGAAGTTTCTTGAAATGGCCCATCGAGAAATTCGCGATTGCGAGATCATTGCAGACCATCGCGATCCTAACAACTGTCGATGCACCATCGGCGTTTGCAAGCTTCGAAAAGCTGAAGAATTTCGTATGGGTACGCATTCTTCAATTCTACTCTCTTGAGTTTTGCGCTCAGGATGGGACCATTAAGACTTATCAGTGCGGTAGGAGCGTTTTTCAATGAGCCTCGACCCGCGAGCGATTCAGATTCACACGGACGGGTCCTGCTACATGGAGCATAACCGCATATCGGGGCGTGCTGCGTTTGTTGTCTACCCTGACCATCTGTGTCTGCCCGAATTTCAAATCGTAGACTATGGCTGCGCAGAAAACACCAACATCAGAATGGAACTAATGGCCTGCGCCAAGGGAGGTCCATGGCAGTCTATTCCGGCTGCTGTCGGGCGCCTCAATGATGCTGACCCTAAAGGTTGGATTCGTAACCGACAGGAATTCCGCAAGCTCTGAACAAGGCTGGACCACTCTTAGAACTTGAATGCGGCAGTCAAAATAAGCCCCAGCGTCGTGCTCATAATCGCAAGCACTAGAATCACTTCCTCTAGGTCACTCCGAGTACTCCGTCTGTTTCCGAAAAACAGTGCCAGCAAGTAAAGAATGATTGCTGCGAATGCGAATAGCGTGAGTGGGCGCAGCAAGAGGCCCCGAAAAGTCAAATAGCTTGGATAGAATGGTAGGGTGTGGTATTCGCTTCCATACGAGTGCATGTGCAACGCGAGGCCCGCAGCATTTAGAAGGAATACAACGAAGCAAGCGATCGCGGCTAACTTAGTCTTTGGACGAAGAGCGAAACGCATCGTTTCCTCCACGCTAAGTGAATTTGTTGAGAGCTATCGTGCGATTAGCTCTGCGGAGTGTTCAAACACGGACACCACTCGCGTGTGCGCCGGTTGAATAGGAAGATACTATCATTCTCTTTGTACGCCGGCTTCACCAGCCGACGAGAATGTTTGTACATCTCACAACCAGTCGCAAACCTCCGCTTCTTTCGCAACCTCACTGTCAGGCCTATATCAGATACCAGTGGCTGCCTGATTTGTCAAAGACTCGTGCTGGTTGCGGTATCCGGTCAACCTTGGCAAAACTTCCAATGAAATCATTCGACGTTTCAGTTTTTAATCGCAGCGCGTTTCGCGGCTCCGATCGTTTCACTGCCACCGTATCAATTCGCCAGATACAACCTTGACAGATGTGCGTTCGCTGTGTACTAACGACTTTATGAGTTGGGCATGTCCGCGGTGTGATCGAACCTTTCGTCAGGTCAATCAACGTCACGCATGCGGGTCGGCAGCGCTGCTACCTTGCTCAAAAGTAGGCCACCGGCACTTACCGATCTCTACCGGAAACTCGAGACCACCGTAAGGAGTTTTGGCGACGTGGAGGTAGTCACACGTAACCGGTACGCGCTGTTCCGGACGACACGCATCTTTGTGGACCTGACGGTAATGCGAGATGCGTTGCGCGTTGTGATTCACCTCGGTCGCAAGGCCGGCGCACCGTACTTCATCAAAATCGTGCAGGGCGACAACCGCGTCTCACACGTCGCCCTTGTCCGAACCGCCGAGGACCTATGCACGATCATTCCGTTTTGCGTGAAGCGTTCGACCTCGCCGTGAGTGAAGAGTCATAAAACTTAATCCTCTATTCACACGTGCCCGCAGCAGTCGGTTCTCAGCAGGGCAGGTTGTCAGGGGCCGCGGCGGCCGAGGCGGGCTTTCGCTTGACATGCGTTACGTTACGCGTTACGGTGGAAAACGATCCGTTCGATCCGCCACAAAGGACTGAAACGTCTCTACGAAGACGACGACCCGCGCGGCGTGATCAGCGAGCATGAGGAAAAGCTGCGTGACATTCTTGCGCGTCTAGATGCTGCCGCCACGGTTGCCGATATGGACTTGCCTGGTTTTCGGTTACATCCTCTCAAAGGCGAGTTGAAAGGCTTTTGGGCGGTGACGGTTCGGGCGAACTGGCGAGTGATCTTCCACTTTGCTGACCGAGATGCATCGGACGTTGATTATGTCGATTACCACTGAGGGAGATTGAACATGCCGATGAAGAATCCACCGCACCCCGGCGGCTTTGTGCTGCGACAGTGCATTGAGCCTTTGGGCCTGACGATCACGGATGCCGCCGCCGCCCTTGGAGTCACGCGCACCACACTGTCGGAACTGGTGAACGGGAAGCGCGGGATTTCTCCTGAAATGGCCGTGCGATTGTCCAAGGTTTTCGGAGGCAGCGCCGAAGGCTGGCTTACGCAACAGGCGCAGTACGACCTTGCCCAGGTCCGCGCGGACCGCATTAAGCTCAGGCGGCTGGCATTGGCTTAGCCGGTTTCAAAAAGGGTCGTTTGCGCAAAGGCCGTTTCCATTGCCGCTGTTCTCGCCCGCAATACTCGAGGTCGTCACCCACGGGGGGCGGGGCATCCAAATCCTTCCCGTCCGTTTTAGGGTGGGCCACCCAGAATCCGCATGAGGCATCAAGGGGCGGCTCCTCGCCTTCGCTGCTATGCTCGCCGCAAGGTTCCACCGGCTTGAGCCTGGGGCTCATGGCTTACACGCTGGTAAAAATCGGCGCAGGAAAGTATCGTGAGATCAGTCCATTAATCTGGATTCTGACGATTCTCTTTATGTTGCGCTATGTCTACATTGTAGTTGTGTGAGTCGGCCGTCACGGCTAGCAGTCCGTGGCGGAGCTCCTCTGCACAGACGTGCATCGGCAAATTTCATTCACCAGATTCAAGCAGGGCGCAAACCGCTCGTCGACGACCGCTCGCGTTTTCGAAAAGATATCGGTATATATAAGGATGGACGAACCCGGGAGTTCAGTCCAACTTCGGTCCAGTTCAAGAGCGAGATAAATGACGCGTTCCCTCGTAAGCGACACCAGAAGCGGCACTTAGAGTTTTGTACTGCGTACCTTCGAAGCAGGGTGTCGGGAGTTCGAATCTCCCCGGGCAAACCTCGTTCGATTTAAATGACTCCATATTTTGTTCTCATCTCTGCGTGGACAATGGCGATTGTGCACGGCGAAACGTAGGCTGGATTGGCGCTGCCTCAGCAGGACCTCGACGAGATCGCGTCGGCGATCCAAAGTACCAAGGTTGGTTCAGGGCCGTTGCACCCAGGCAAACCGCCGGTCGCCAAGCAGCAGGCCGCGCGATAAAAGATCAAGCAAGGAAGCAGCGCTAAAAGATTGAATCGCTGGTGATGCGCTTCGCTCCAGACGAGTCCTTCCGGGCAATGCTTACGATGCTGAACCAGCTGAGCGGGCCTTGAGCCCGGCGTCTTCCGCCAGAACTTTGGCGACGCCCGACCAATCGATATCTCCGTATCCCCGAGCAATGCCCTCGAGGAGATGGTCATGAATCATGCTGGCCGCAGGGAGCGGCACATTCATCTCGTCTGCCGCAGCGAGTACGAGGCGCACATCCTTGAGGCCCAGCCGCAGTTTGAAACCCGCCGGCTCATATCGCTCGCCGACAATAGTCATTCCGTAATTTTCGTAAACTGGCGACTGGAACAACGAGCTGTTCACGATTTCATGGAACTGCTGCGGGTCGATCCCTGCTTTCCGCATCAGAGCGAATGCTTCGCCCAGTGTCTCTAACATCGAAGCGATGGTGAAATTGCCTGCAAGCTTGACCAGGTTGGCAGACGCCGGCTCCGTTCCAAGCACAAACAATTTCCGGCTGATCGCCTCGAGAATCGGCTTCGCGCGTTCGACCTCTGCTGCGGGCCCGGCCATGACAACCAATAACTTCGCGGCTTCGGCTGCTTCCGGGCGCCCGAACACGGGCGCGGCGACGTACCCCTGATTTCTCGCAGCATGTTCCTTCGCCAGACGCTTCGAGAGCGCCACGCTGATCGTGCTCATCGAAACGTGTACCGCTCCCGCGGAAAGCGCTGCTCGAATGCCCTGCTCCTCGAACACTATATCTTCGACTGCCCGGTCATCGGCCAGCATGGTGATGACCACCTCGGCCCGGCAAGCTTCGGCTGGCGTGTTGGCGACGCGCGCGCCATGGGATGACAGCGCCTCCGCGCGGCTGCGCGTCCGGTTATAAGCAATTACGGAATGGCCCGCTTTGAGTATGTTCCGCGCAATCGGCTGCCCCATGCTTCCCAAACCTATGAACCCAACTTGCATGCGAGCCTCCTTTCAACTATCAGGCGAAATATCCGCCGAGGAATTCGCTTGTCCTGGGTCGGCTTGCTCGGGATTTCCTCTTGGAGTTCGAATACGCCGTGCATTGTACACCGAGTGAGTTACCGCCGAGTAGTGCGGGAAGGGTTGAGATAGAACCGATCAAGGCAATCGCGGCGGGCAAGGATCTGTTTGTCGTTTGCCTTAGCATAAAACGTAACGTCTTCCGCCAGTTTGCTGCCTTAAACTTTTATTTTCTGAGCTTGGCCGTTGTGACCGCGGGGCGATTCTACGTGTTTGAAAAGTACGGATCAGGCTCCCACGAATACTTATACTTTTACTACTACGGTGAGACCGTACTCACGTTGACCCTCTACGGAGCGGTCTCCAACCTTGCGCAGAAATTTCTCGCGCCGTTTCTAGGTCGACGCCGCGTACGGGTCGCAGTCCTGGGGTTCCTCGGGTCGATGGCTTATGTCTCTTATGTCGTTGTGCGGCCATTCCGCGACCGCGCCGGAACACTTTTTGTTGTCGAATTGGGTTATGACCTATACTTTTTCAGCGCGTGGTTGGCCCTGCTTTTGTGGCTGGCGGCCAGCTTTCCTTTTGCCCGGGATCGAATCCTCGAAAGGTTATCCTCAGAGAAAAAATTACTCTCCGTACTAGGAGTTTACTTTGGTGTCTTCTCGTTGCAACTGCTGGAGATACCCGCTTGAAATCTATAGTTTATCTAGATAATATCTATAGATGCTGCGCTTCGAGTGGGACGAGAGGAAAAATAGGGGCAATCGGACGAAGCATGGAGTGTGGTTTGAAGAAGCTCAGACCGCCTTCCGCGATCCGAATGCGCGCCTCTTCCATGATCCAGAACACTCAGAGGACGAGGATCGGTTTATTCTCATCGGAGTGAGTTCAATGGCGAGACCTCTAGTCGTCGTTCACTGCTATAAGGAAGACGATTCAGTGATTCGGATCATTTCCGCGCGGAAGGCAACCAAGAAGGAGTTTATATTTTATGAAGAAGGAATATGATTTTTCCAAGATGAAAGAACTCAAGAACCCGTACGCGGGGAAGAAACAAGCCGTGGGAATCAACTTGAGTCCGGAAGTCGTGGACTATTTCAAGGGGCTGGCGGATGAGACAGGACTTCCTTACCAGAAGTTAATCGACCTTTATCTTCTCGACTGCGCGAAAAAGCGCAAGAAACTGACGATGAAGTGGGTGACCTAGAGTTCGGAAAGGTGACATTCGTTCATACCGTCAGTGTGGTGTTGTTTTCAGGAGGCCACCTATGTTGTGCACGTGTGTCAGCACACGTGTGTCCAAAAAAACTGTGCCACTCTAAGGGTTCACCCCAATACTGAATGCCATTTACGAGCAGGATTTTCTCGACTGCTCGTACGGGTTCCGACCCGGACGAGGGCAGCACCAAGCGCTGGATGAAGTGAGACGAGTGATCTGCACTCGGCCTACGGAATGGATCCTGGAACTGGACATTACCGCGTACTTTGATTCGATCGTGAGAAAACAACTCATGGAACTGATCGGGAAGAGAGTCCGCGATGGAAGCGTACTTCGATTGATACGGAAGCGGATACAGGTAGGCATCATCGAAGAGGGTAGGCTGCTCGTGAGCGAAACAGGTACGGGACAAGGGCAGACGATCAGTCCGCTCTTGGCCAATATCTACCTGCACTACGTGCTCGATGAATGGTTCGAGAACGAAGTGAAACCCCGAATAAGGGGCGAGGCACACGAGATCCGCTTCGCCGATGATGCCGTGCTGTGCTTCCAGTACAAGGAGGACGCGAAAAGGTGATGGAGGTCTTATCGAAGAGGTTCGCGAAATACGGTTTGACGCTCCACCCGCAGAAGACGCGGCTGGTGGAATTTGGGCGATATGCGGAAGGAAATGCGAAGAGGCAGGGGCGGAAACCCTGCACTCTGGATTTCCTCGGCTTGACGCACATCGGCGCACGCAGTCGAAAGGGGAAGTTCACCGTGCACGTAAGAACGATGAAGAAGCGGTTCCGACGGGGCCTGACGGCAATCGCCGAATGGTGCCAGGAGAACCGACAGCGGCCGGTGGATGAGCAGCAGAAGACCCTAAACGCCAAGCTCCGGGGCCACTACCAGTATTACGGGCGACCGACGAACTACCGGAGTATCTGGCGGTTCTTTCGGGAAGTCCTTCATACCTGGCGAAAGTGGCTTAGCCGACGCACTCGTGGACACGGGATGACCTGGGAGAAATATGCAGCCATCCTAAGGAAACACCCCTTGTTGCGACCGCGGATCTTACACCCTAGGGCAGTGCGGAGAGCCACGCTTGAGGAACCCGCTGCGGTAAATCTGCACGGTGGGGTCTGTGAGGGGGGAGAGCCGACGACGTCATGGTGAACCTAAACGGGCACGAAGCTGGAAACGGCGGATACAGCCAAGGAACACCTACAGCCCGTCGTGCTTTCCTCTACTCGGAGACAGACGGAGTTTTGGCGAAATGACAGCCTGGCTCCGAGCACCCGTGCGTTTGCGTTACTGGGTGGCTGTATTGTTCATTAAGAGCGAAACGTTGTTGGAGTTGCGGTTGACAACGATGAGGTCGAGCTTCCCATCGCGATTGAAATCATCTGCGAGCAGCATCTGCGGAAAGTTGCCCACGCCGAATACGACGCCCGGCGCAAAGTGGGGAAAGAACTGGTCGGCCTGGTTGAGTAGCACAGAAACGTTGTTTGATACGGAATTGACTGCAGCCAAGTCCGCCTTCCCGTCGCCATTGAAGTCTCCAACCGCAATCGAAGTTGGATTAATCCCCGTGTCATAGTTGAACGCCGATCGAAACGTTCCGTCTCCAACACCGAATAGCACGGAAAGATTGTTCGAATCGCGATTCGCAACCGCGAGATCGACCACTCCGTCACCATTTAGATCGCCAGCGACTATGGAAATAGGGTTCCGGCCGACGAAGTAGCTTGTTCCTGTCTGAAAACTTCCATCACCATTTCCCGGCAGCACGACAATGCTGTTACGAAAACCCATTCCGACGGCCAAATCGAGAATCCCATCTCCATTAAAATCGCCAACGGCGATTGGGCCAAAACCCCCTGGGAACGATCGGGCAACCTGAAATGTGCCATCGCCCAAGCCCAAAAGGATGGACACAATACCGGTATTCTGGCTGGCGACCACCACATCCAGTTTCCCGTCGCCATTGAAATCGCCAACGGCCATCGAGGCAATGCTGAAACCGGTGGATCCGGTGAACGGGGGTCTAAATGTGCCATCACCCCGACCCAACAAAATCACTAGATTATTGGAGAATTCTCTCCCAGCGACGGCCAGGTCTGGAACTCCATCGCCATTGAAATCGCCCACCACGATGGCTGCAGCATTGGTAACCAGCGTGGGGATTATGGTCCCGTCTTGATATGTCCCATCGCCATTTGAAAGCAGTATTGTCACCGAAGCTGGGGAGGATGAGTTCAGCACGGCGAGATCGAGAGTTCCATCATGATTAAAATCGGCGCCGGCAATCGCAATTGGGAAGTTGCCAGTCGGGAGGCTTGGAGCGGACTGCAATGTGCCGTCACCATTCCCAAAGAATTGCTGTATGCCACCAGCAGTGAAAATCGAACCCGGGGTGGCCACCATTACATCCAAGAAACCGTCGCCGTTAAAATCCGCTGCAACCAGTGCGCTGCCGTTTCCTCCGAGGGCGAAATTTCTCACCGTTTGAAATGTTCCGTCTCCGTTTCCCACCATGATTGCGACGTTCCCGGGGGCCGCGATGCAGCAAGAAGGGCCAGTGTTGAGGGCCAAATCAAGCAGCCCATCGTTATTAAAATCGCCGACGGTCAAAGAAGTCGCACTGCCGCCGGTCACGACATTCAGGGCAGAACGAAAGGTCCCGTCTCCTCTGCCGAGAATAACGGAGATATCTTGTGAGTCGAAATTGGCGACGACCAGGTCCGTGTTCCCGTCACCATTGAAATCTGCGGCCGCAATCCACCTCGGCCCCGCGCCTGCAGGAAGCCGGCGCTCCGGCTCGAATGTACCGTCTCCGCGTCCCAGCAGCATTGAGACATCATTCGAATCGCGATTTGCGACGGCCAGGTCAAGAATGCCGTCGTTATTGAAGTCTCCCGCCGTCATGGAATACGAAGAACTACCCACGGGGAAGACCCTGGCGACTTGAAAAGTTCCGTCGCCGTTACCCAAGAACACACGCACACTTCCGGACGGAAAGATAGGAGTGACTACGGCAAGGTCAAGCTTGCCATCTCCATCGAAATCACCGACGACTGGAGCGGTAGCGTAAAAGAGTGGGGAAAAATTGACGCTCGATTGAAACGTACCATCGCCTTTACCTAATAGAATCGAAAGATTGCTTTGATTGGTGGTAACGATGTCCATCACGCCGTCACCGTTGAAGTCACCGACAGCTACAGCTGAAGGATTCTGTCCAACGGGATAACTAACTATCGGCTGGAATGAGCCATCCCCTTTTCCAAGCAAAACACCGACGGTATTCGAAAAAGAAGTTACCACCACCAAATCGGAGATGCGGTCGCCGTTGAAGTCCGCGACGGCAAGTGCGGCGCCAGGCCCTACAATGTCGAGATCGCGGCGCGCAAGGAAGGAAACATTCTGGGCATGCAAGCCCTCAACCATAAGCAGCCACGCAGAAGAGAGAAAGGCTAAAGACAAGATCAACCCAATTCTATGATTCCGCATTTTCCCACTCTCCTCTGTGCCCGGGCACAGAATACAATTTGAAGTTGCCGAGAATACTTGCCATGCCGCCTGACACCGCTTGTTACCCTGTCAGCATCTTGCTCGTGGTCATCCGTATCGCGCCCATCCTTATCGAGGGGGCGCATTGTTAACCACCAACCAGAGTCCGCCCGATAGCACGACAAGATCGGCCCGACCATGCCCGGTAAAATCGCCAGCCACAATCCCGATTGGATAGTCGCCCGCACCAAATTCTAAAGGCGGAGCAAAAGAGGTGCCGAGGTTCACCAGCACTGCGTAATTTCGGGATCCACCCGTTCCGACAACTAGCTCGGGTAGCCCGTCGTCATTGAGGTCCACCATAGCGAGCGATATCGGAATATCCCCCGCGGGAGAGTTAACGGCGCTTTGAAAAGTTCCATCGCCATTTCCGTACAGCACGGAAACGTTGTTCGAGTTCTGATTTGCGGTTGCGAGGTCTATCATTCCATCGCCATTTAAATCTCCAGCGACGAGGACACGAGGATTTTGCCCTATTGGATAAGTTTGGCCTGTGCGGAAGGTTCCGTCACCATTGCCCAGCAACATCGTCACGCTATTGGAGCCGGCGCCAGCCAGGTCCAGTTTTCCATCGCGGTTGAAATCTGCCACGGCGATTGAGCCGAATGAGGGAGCGAGCGAAAGCTGGCCTAGTTGAAATGATCCGTCTCCATTGCCCAGTGCAACCCAAACCCCGCCCTGATACGAAGCAGTGCCAACCATGTCAATACGGCCGTCCCCGTTGAAGTCGCCCACAGCGATAAAGCCCGTATTGAACCCAGGGTAATAAACAGTCGGAGCGCGGAAAGATCCGTCTCCGTTTCCAAGAAAGGTCCTGATCGAACCACTAAAAGAGAGAACTACGAGGTCCAGCCGACCGTCCCCATCCACATCCGCTGTCAGTATTTGTGACCAACTGTAATCCCCGAAGGGCCGACTCGCGCCGAAACGAAAAGATCCGTCGCCATTCCCGAGCAGGGTTGAAATCTGAGGAGGATTCGCACCGTCCAGGATGGCCAGATCCAGCACACCATCGCGATCGAAATCGCCCACGACTACACTCCCGGGGGAAATCGACGGCAAAGCTACAGCGCCTTGGAAAGTTCCGTCGCCATTGCCTAGCAGTTCGGAAACCCTGCCGGCAGTAGTGGAAAAGCCGGCAGAAGGGGCCGAAATTACCAAATCGACTTTCCCGTCACGATTGAAGTCTCCGACTGCCACTGAATTGGGAACAGGTTCCGAAATATCAGTGTGCGGTCCGCGAAAAGTTCCGTCGCCGTTTCCCAAGATCGTTGTGACCTGTGCGGAGCCTTGAAACGGAGGGGCGTTCAGCACTGCCAGATCCGGTATCCCATCAGAATTAAAATCGCCTGCCACGAGAAATACAGGACTCAGACCGGTGGCAATTCGCGAGCCAGCTTGGAAAGTCCCGTCCCCATTTCCGGGCAGGATGGAGACGTCGTCCGTGCCGAAATTCGCTACCGCCAAATCCAACTTACCGTCGGCATTGAAATCTGCAACCACCACGACACGCGGGTCCGAGCCTGTAGCGAACGTCCTGGGAGGTTGAAAACTGCCATTCCCATTCCCAAGCATCACCGAGACTCCACGCAAACCAGGGGTTGTCATGGCAAGATCGAGATTTCCATCATTGTCGAAATCTGCCGCAGCGAGAGAAGTTGCGCCACTACTCAAGGGACTCGTCTTCGGCGGTTCGAAAGTGCCATCCCCTTTGCCCAGTAAAATCGTTATGCTCGATCCTCCTGTAAAACTTGTGCCTGCCACAGCGAGATCCGTCTTGCTATCTCCGTTGAAGTCTCCGGCAACGATCCAAGCAGGGTTGATTCCCCCCAGGAAAAGAGTAATCGCGGACCGAAAGGAGCCGTCACCATTGCCGAGCAGCAGGGACAAGGCGGATCGATTCGCTGTAACGACGTCTATATAACCGTCATTGTTGAAATCTCCTACGATGACAAACTTTGGGCCGTTGGTGACAGGGTAATTGACCGCCGGTTGAAAGGTTCCGTCTCCATTGCCAAGCATGATGGCAATGCCGTCGGGCGTGGAGTTGGCCACCACAAGGTCCGGCGCACCATCACCATTAAAATCTGCAACGGCGACAGACTGAGGAGACCCGCCTGTTTTGAAATCGCGCCGGGCGACCAAGGACACGCTCTGGGCCGAAACGGACGTACCTAACGCTGCGACCTGTAGAGCCATCATGCCCACCAGAACGATCCCTCGGATCAAGTCTCGCCGCATCGGTTGTTCTCCTCTTACTTCTTCATGCATGACTCTGGTTGGCCCGGTACGATACTCATCTGCAGATTGCCCATTTAGGCCGGGTGCTCTGGCTTTCCGCCTGCAATCACGCGCGAACTCACGGAATCGGCGTGTTGTTAATCAGCAGCGATAGATTATTGCTTTCCCGATTCAACACTAGGAGGTCGATCCTTCCGTCATTATTGAAATCTGTCGCCACGAGAGCCACAGGCCCCCTTCCGGCGCCAAATTCTCGAGAGGGAGCGAAAAAGATTAGAGACTCAATGCCTGGACCAAATTGCGTGCCTTGATTCAAGAGAATGGACACGTTGTTGGAGACGTTGTTGACGATGGCCAGGTCTGGCAGCAGGTCGCCATTGAAGTCAGCTACGACGATCGCAGAAGGACTAACATTGGTGGCAAAGTTGAGTCCGGCCTGGAAGGTTCCATCCGGGTTGCTGAGGAGCACGGTCACACTTCTGGAATCACGGTTCGCAACCACCAGATCGACGGTGCCGTCACCGTTGATATCGGTAGCGACGAGAAAAACAGGAGTTCGCTCAACCGGATAGCTGACGGCGCGTTGAAATGTTCCGTCGCCGTTTCCAAGCAACACAAACACATTTCCCGGAAATCCCGGCTGAGGAACTGGGTTCGCTACTGCCAAGTCCAGAAGACCGTCTCCATTAAAGTCACCCACGGCAAGCGCGGTCGGGTTAGGACCTGCCGAAATGGCTCGTGGCGACTCAAAGATTCCATCACCGACGCCCAGCACGATCCAGACTGCATTGGAATTTGCATCGGTCAAGGCAATATCGAGGTTTCCATCGCCGTTGAAGTCGCCTAAAGCGACACCGTTCGGGGCGAAGCCTAGTGAGAAAGTCAAAGGAATGCGAAAAGTACCGTCACCATTGCCGAGAATAAGCACGAGATTATTGGTCGAATTAAAATACGCCACGAGCAGGTCCAAATTGCCGTCGTGGTTGAAATCCCCTGCCAGGATTTGAATCGCTCCGTAACCGGGTAGCGAAATGTCCGCCCCGCGCGTCAGAGTTCCATCGCCGTTGCTAAGCAGTATGTCGATTCCAGCGGATGACGAGTTCAGCACGGCTACATCAGGATTGCCGTCATTATTAAAATCACCGAGGGCCAGCGAGACCGGAGAATTGCCCACGCCGATTTCCGTTGAAGTTTCGAAGCTGCCATCGCCATTTCCCAGCAGCTCCTCGAGCATCCCCGGCTGATAGGGAGTCGCTTCAGCGATCACCAGGTCGAGGCGGCCATCGTTATCAAAATCGTCGAGGCCCAATGACGTAGGAGTGCCCCCAAGGGAAAAGTCTCGCGACTGTCGAAATGTTCCATCACCATTGCCCAACAAACTCCGCACACTAAACGTGGAAGAAAACCGGGGGACGGCGACTACGGCAAGGTCGAGCTTGCCGTCGCCATCCAAATCGCCAGCGATGACCAGGCTCGGAGAACTCCCCGTTGGCAGGCTTTTGGCGGCCTCGAATGTCCCATTGCCATTGCCCAAAAGCAGAGAGAGCGTGTTGGAGTCGGAGTCAGCGGTTACCAAATCCAGCCTTCCATCGCCGTTGAAGTCACCTATGCAGAGAGAGCGGGGGTTCATGCCAGTTGCGAACGTTCTGGACGGTTGAAGAGTACCGTCTCCATTGCCGAGCAATACCGAGACATTGTTGGAGCCGGAGTTAGAGACGGCCACGTCAAGACGGCCGTCGCCATTGAAGTCGGCAGCCACGATCCAACTTGGACTGTTCCCGACTGGAAAGCTTTGGGGTGATTGAAAGGTTCCGTCTCCCCGGCCTAAAAGGACGGTTACAGTGGAGAGAGTGAAAAACGAATTCGCAACGACGATATCCGCTTTGCCATCGCCATTAAAATCTCCGACAACGAGGCGGACAGGTCGCGAACCCGCGGGAAAAGTCCTGCTCGGTCGAAACGTGCCATCGCCGTTGCCTAGTAGAATGGAGATGTCACTCGAATTGGCTGTGACAATATCCAGGTTACCGTCGTTGTTGAAGTCCCCCACAGCTACGAAACTGGGAAAGCTTCCCACTCCATACTTGACCACAGAGCGGAAGGTACCGTCTCCGTTGCCCAAGAGGATCCCTACGTTATCCGAAGTGGAATTGGCCACCACTACATCGCGGAACCCGTCATGATTGAAATCCCCACCGCTCAATCCACCCGGATTGCCTCCGACATTAAAGTCCCGACGGGCGACGAATGAGACGTCTTGAGCCTGCAAACATTCGCCGATAGTTAACGTCAGAGCTAAGAGCGCCGCGGCTCGCGAGATCCGAACCCCTCGAAAGGTGCGATGCAAACAGGATCTTCCCATTGATGCGCTCCAACTTTCTACGTCACTGACACATTCTTTGGTATCAGGACGTCGTACTTTTGCCAACGTCGTCGTACAATTGTTGCAGCTATCGGGATGTAATCTTCTCTTTGCGCGTGCCTTCCTTTTCGGACAGCAGCGACCGCGAACCTAAATGTCAGTAATCGAAGCCAGCACGAGTTCCTGGGGGACTGCATCGGTACTCGCGTAAAAAATGCGGGTGTATTCTGTTTATATTGTCTTTACTTGTCAAGTAAGATCTTTAGAGACCTTGGGAAGATATGATTACGTGGCTGACGTTATATGTGGAAGAGTGTTGAAACGACGAAGAACGCTAGAAACTTATCTAACTGGGTTTCGCAGAGATTATTTCATTGCATAGTGAACCAGCTCAGCCAAAGAATGAACGCCAAGCTTTAGCATGATCCTGGATCGGTGTGTTTGGGCGGTTCTGACCGTAAACGAATGATATATATAGTACATTCGTTTGGTACGGAACGGCCTGCGGTGAACGCCGTCAGTTCGAAGCTTGTTGGCGTTTATTGGCAGGAAGCAGTCCCCGAACCAAACCTTGCTTCTTGAGTCGTTCCACTACGCCCGCACGATGGGCCTCTCCAACAATTAGGATTACATTTTCGCTGCTTCCCAGAGCCTTCACTCCGGGCCAGAACACTTTATAGCTCTCAGATCGCCACTCGTCCAGACTGCTCGGATCTTATCTATCGTTGCCAGCCGCCCCCCAAAGCTTGGTAGAGTTGGACCATGGCTTGGAGCTCATTGAATTGGGCTTGAGCGAGCGTGAGCTCATCAGAAAAGTAGTTCGTTTCGTTCGTCAACACTTCTAAGTAGTCCGTTGCCCCGGCGTTGAAACGCTGTTCGGACAGCTGCGCTGCCTCCTGAGCTGCCGCGGTGAGCTTTTCTCTCTGAATTCGAAATTCGCGATTCTTGCGATAGGCGATCAGCGAATTAGAAACGTCGCGAAATGCGCCCTGAATGGTCTGCTGATAGGTCAACAGCATTTGCTCGCGCCGGGCCTCCGCCAAGCGGACATTGTTCTTGAGTCTTCCCCCTTGGAAGATTGGCTGAACGAGCGATCCGCCGAAGTTCCACAGTCCTGCTGGGCCGGTGAAGAGATTCGTGAGCGCCGTACTCTGATAACCACCCGTTCCAGTCAACGAAATTTGAGGAAAATATGCAGCCCTCGCGGCACCGATCTGGGCATTGGCGGCAATTAGGTTCTGCTCGGCTTCGTGGATATCTGGCCGGCGTTCCAATAACGCCGAGGGAAGGCCAGCGGGAACCTCGGGGGCGTGCGGTTGTTCGGTTAGTCCTAATCCTCGCGGAATAGCCCCTGGGTTATTCCCGAGGAGAACGCTGAGCGTATTTTCCTGCTGTTCGATTTGCCTCTCGAAGTCAGGGACTTGAGCTGCCGCGGTGTAGACCAACTGCTCCGACTGACGCTGGTCGAGCATCGTGTCGATTCCGTGCTCGGTACGTATGGTTGTAAGTTTCAGAGATTCCGAACGAGAAGCCAGGGTGCGTTTCGAGATGTCCAGTTCGAGATCAAGTTCCCGAAGCTGAAAATAGCTGCTGGCAACACTGGCGACTAGAGACGAAATCACCGCTTGCCGCGCCCACTCTTGGGACAGCAGCGTGGCTCTCTGCGCTTCTGTGGCTCGCCGATAACGACCCCAGAAATCGAGATTCCAGGAAGCGGAAAGGTTTAACTGACCTGAAGTTTGCTGAAACCCGGGAAACGAACCGGTCTTTACAGAACGCTGGCTGGTGATATTGCCGCCGGCGTTCAGGGAAGGGAATTGGTCTGCGCGAGTGATACCAAGCTGTGCCCGGGCCTCTAAAATCCTGGCCGCCGCGATTCGCACGTTGTAATTGTCTTGAACAGCCTTTCGGATCAGGCCCTGCAGTTCTTTGTCTTGGAAAACCTCCCACCATTTCTGGTCACCGAGGGAGGCCGGACTGGTCGAAGTTGCTAGCTCATCGGACAGCCCTCGATAGGCTGCGGGGACGCTTGCGTTGGGCCTTTTGTAATTCGGCCCCACGGCGCATCCTGTGGCCAGGGCGGCTGGCACTAAAAGAATTAATGCCGTGAATAGTGAGAGGGGGTTGTTACGGACGTGTCGGGCCATGGCTCTTAGTCTCCAATTCCGGGATGACTAGCGGCGATCTCCCCTGTAGCTACCGACCGGAGGCGTCGCGAGCGGAAGAACGAGAAGCGGTCCAGCACCTTCTCTTGGAATTCTTCCAGGTAGAGGTAAATGGCCGGAGTGATGTATAGCGTGATGATCTGTGAGATCACCAATCCGCCGATGACTACTAGGCCCAGCGGCCGGCGCGACGCACCATCCGCGCCGAAGCCCAGGGCGATGGGTAGTGCCCCCAACAGGGCCGCTAGCGTGGTCATCATGATCGGACGAAACCTTTCAATGCTGGCATCATGAATGGCCTGATCGTCTTTGACTCCCCGCTCGACCCGCTGCTGTGCGAAGTCGACGATCATAATTCCGTTCTTCTTGACGATGCCCATCAGCATGAACATTCCGATGTAGGCGTACAGCGAAGCTTGCGAACCGAAAAGCCATAGCGTGAGCAGTCCACCGAAGAGCGCCACCGGCAAGGAGGAAAGCACTGTGATCGGATGCAGGTAGCTCTCGTACAAAATCGCGAGAATTACATACATGACGAAGAACGCCACCAACATCAACACAGCAAGGTTGGAAACCACGCTCTGGAACGTCAGTGCCTCACCTTGTAGACTTCCACGGACCTCCGGCGGCAAGATCTGTTTCGCCGCACCTTCCACGAATTGCGTCGCCTGACCAATCGTGTAACCCGGCTTCAGGTTGAAGAACATAGTCACACTCGTGAACTGGTTGATGTGATTGACGGATTGCGGGCCAATCGCGGTGTGTGAACTGGTGAGAGCATTCACAGGAACAATCCGGCTGCCGTCGTCACTCTTGATGTAGAGTCGATTGAGATCCTCCGCGGCAGAACGCTCGTCGTCCCGCACTTCCACAATCACGCGGTACTGATCCGTGGGCTTCTTGATGAGATACGCATAATTCTGCGAATAGGCGTTGTGCAGTAAGGTGAGAATGCGGCTTTCCGAAACGCCGTAGAGTTTCGTTTGATCCCGCAGAATATCCACTTGAAGGTTCGGGGTGTGGTTGAATAGATCCGAGTTTACGAAGAGAAACCCCGGATATTCATGCATTTTTGCCATGAGTTTGCCGGCGGTGCTATAGACTTCGTTCGGATCGATTCCGGAGATCGCGTACGCGAACTGTCCTTGTGTGTTGGAAGTCGCGCCGCTGCTGATTTGCAAGACAGGGTTGGGCTGCAGGAACGTCATGGTGCCGAGAATCTTGCTGTTGAGGGCTTGCATCAGCTGCCCCCCGACCACCTGGATAGGCGGCCGCTGGGAGGGGTCTTTCAAGAATGCTCCAACCATTATTTGGTTAGAACCTAAGAGCTGCGAGAATCCGCTTACGGTGAAACCTGAAGTCACAGCAGGATTGGATTGCAGCCCCTTTTCGGCTTCTACCTGATACTCGTGCATTTGGTTTGGCGAGGAGCCCTCTTGCGCCACGAGGACGCCGCGAATGAACGAGCTGTCACCGACCGGAAGCAATGACTTGGGTATCATGTAGAACAGATAGCCCGTACCCACCAGACAGACGAGCCATGCCACAGCTGAAATCCAGCGGTGGCGGAGAAAGAACCAGAGGGAACGGCCGTATGCGTCCAACACGCGCTTCTCAATGCGGCCAATTACACGCTCCATCCCGGTCTTCTTGGCGCCAGCGCCGCGAGCCTCGAGCAGCCTCGAGGCCATTAGCGGCGTGAGCGTCAGCGACACTACTCCGCTGGCGATGACCGAAACGATGATGGTGATGGAGAACTCGCGAAAGATTCGTCCAAAGAGGCCGCTCATTGCCACGAGGGGCAGAAACACCGCTGCGAGTGACAGCGTCATTGCTAGAATCGTGAAACTGATTTCCTTGGCGGAGTCTAGCGATGCCTCAAGCGCTCCCTGCCCTTCTTCCATCAGCCGGACGGTGTTCTCAAGAAATACAACCGCGTCATCGACGAGAAAGCCGACGGCCAGCGTTAGCGCCATTAAGGATAGGTTGTCGAGGCTGTAGCCAAGCATGTTCATGACCACGAACGTGAGCAGGAGCGAAAGCGGCAGAGCCACGGCGGGGATCAATGTGTCCCGGACTCGCCCGAGGAACAGGAAAATGACCATCACGACCAACACGAACGCGATGCACAGCGTGACCTCGACATCCTGGATACTGCTTACAATGGTCATGGATCGGTCGTAAATCGGAATCAAAATCACCGAAGTAGGGAGCTGCTTTTGAATGCTGGGAAGTTGATCGCGCACCGACTTTGCAACGTCCACTGCGTTCGAACCCGCCTGCCGGAAAACCGCTACGATTACCGTGGCGGAAGGCACGTCATGCCCGCGTATCCAGAAACGCATCTTGATCCGCTCGTCCTCGACGCTGTTTTGCGCGACGGCCACATCCTTGAGATAAACCGGGGCGCCATTACTCTGTCCCACGATAAGCTGGTCGTACTGTTCGGCGGTGCTCAACTGCCCTTGCGGCTGTAGCAGCAGAGTGTGATTCTTTCCGTCGAGCTGGCCCGCGCCTGTATAGCTGGTTCCGCTCTTCACGGCCGCGGTGAGGTCGTCCAGTGTGATGTTTCGGGCGGCCATCGCCGAGGGGTCGGCCTTGATCCGCACAGCCGATCGCGAGCCATAGACGCCCACTTGGCTTACTCCCGAAAGAATGCTGATGCGCTCGCCTACCTGGGTATTCGCGTAATCGTAGAGCTGACCCGCGGTGACGGTGTCGCTCGAAAGGGCGATGTACAAAATCGGCTGATCGTTGGGATTGGTCTTAGTGAATGTCGGCGGGCTGGGGAGATCGACTGGCAGCTGTCCCTGCGCGCGCGCGATCGCTGCTTGTACGTCGGTGGCCGCTGCGTCTAGGCTCTTCGAAAGGGCAAATTGAAGGACAAAGGTGGTGTTTCCCTGTCCGTTGTTGGAGGTGACAACCTCCAGCCCGGGAATTTGCATGAATTGGCGCTCGAGCGGCGTCGCCACGTTATTGGCCATCGTCTCAGGCGTGGCGCCGGGGTAGCCCACTTGTACCTGGATGACGGGATAGTCCACCGCCGGCAAGTCGCTTACCGGCAAACCGAAATAGGCGATCGCGCCGAACACGATGGCGGACACCGTCAGTACAACTGTCATTACTGCACGGCGAATAAATGGCTCGGAAAGGGTCATCACTTCCCGCCTTTCTGCGCGCTCCCGCTATCCGGTTGTCGACCTGCCGGCTTGCCGGAATCGGGCGTGGCCTGGTCAATCTTTACCGTCAAACCCGGGACAACAGTCAACTGACCTGTCAATACGACGCTCTCTCCGGCGGCCAGTCCGTTTGTAACGACAACGTTGTCGCCTTGGCGCTGACCAAGAGTAATCAGCCGAAGCTCAGCAGTGGCGTCCGGCTTAACGACGTAGACGAAGGGCCCGTTTTGGCTGATTTGAGTGGCCCGGTTGGGGATAAGGACCGCGCTTTTTTCTGTCGCGAGAACTAGCCTGACGTTGACAAACTGGCCGGGCCAGAAATGGTGGTCCGGATTCGGAATGGTGGCGCGCAAACCGACCGTTCCGCTTCCGCTTTGTACGTTATTGTCAAGGAAGGTCAGTTTGCCTTCGCGGGCGCGATCTTCCGGGTCCGATGGAATGCGGACGATGGCCTTCAGCTTTCCTCGCTGCATCTGTTTCTGAACTTCCGTGAGATCGCGCTCGGTAACCGTGAAGTCGGCATAGATAGGATCGAGGCGTTGGATCAGCAACAGCGCGGTGGAGTTCGCTTGGACAACGTTTCCGATATCGACGCGTCGCGCGCCCGCGCGTCCTTCAATCGGAGAATGAATGTAGCAGTATTCGAGGTTCAGCTTAGCGGTTTCGATTGCGGCCTGGGCGGCCTCGACCTGGGCTTGGTCAACGTCGACCGTGTTCTTTTTTATCTCGTAGTCCTGTTTCGAGATGGCCTTGGTTCCGATGAGCTCCGCGTCACGGGCAAACTGGATCTTGGCGAGTTCCAATGCGGCCTTGGCCTGGGCGAGGTTGGCTCGGGCCGAATCGAGCTGCGCTTGGTACGGGCGAGGATCGATCACAAAAAGGAGTTGGCCCTTGTGGAGATCCGCGCCGTCTTCGAAGTGGCGCTCGGTGATGCGCCCTCCGAGCTGGGGCGTCACGGTGACCGATTCAAAAGCGCCATTTTTCCCGATCTCGTCGAGGAAGACGGGAACGTCGCGGGCCTCCGCGACAGAGACGGTGACCGATGGCGGCGGTAGCCCAGGCGCGGAACTGACCTTTCCTGTGCAAGAGATAGAAAAAACGGCGGCTAGACAGACGAGGCCCAGCACAAAATGAGAGACCCAGCGCCGAGATTTGAGAATTCCGTGAGCCATGGATGTTGCTCCCTTCTGCTTCATAAGCTCCGTTAAGTCCTTAGAGTCGTCGTGTTGGTGATAGGTTTTGATCTATCGCGGCGCTTGCATCCTTCGGGTATTCTTAACAGGGTGATTACTCACTCACCGATTTGATGCGCGAATCAGTGCCTGGTTATAGCGGACCAAAACATTTCAAACCCGGTGTCGCGGTATTGGTTGGCCTCTTTTGGGTGCAGCGCCATCAGTTCCATGGCCACTTCCGCCAAAGCTCCAAACGACTTCGAGACCAGCTCGTGCGGGAGGTCATCGCGAAGGACACGCACGCCAATGGCATCGTGAATCGTGTTCTTGCATTCGACGAATGGCTTGTCGCCCGCTTCTCTGGAGTCCCTCGTCAGAACGTCCGACAGCTGGAGTTGCGTTAGCGCCTTACGCTGTTCATGGTTTGCAATACCCCAATTTACATAGCGATTCCAAATATGTTGCAGCCTGGCACGAACATTCTTCCTCCGAGGGAAATCCGAAATCACGGCGTCGCCGAGCTCCAGTTTGATTTCCCGGTAAAGCGAGTTGATCAACTCATCCTTGTTCTTGAAATATGTGAAGAGAGTTCCCTCGGCAATTCCGGCCAGCCTGGATATTTCGGACGTTGGGGCTCCCGCGAGACCGCGCTCCGCAAATAGGCGGGTCGCGGCGTCGAGGATCGCATTTCGTTTGTCTTCGCTTTTAGGACGCGCCAATCGACTTCCTCATTACTGAGTGCGTACTCGACTATACACTGGCACACTCCAATAGGCAAGACTGTCGCGTGGAGCCTGTCGCTAGCACATGAGATCTGCGCTTGGAAGCTGAGGTACTGTGCGTCTCGAAAATCTCGAAATATCTGAGCCGATGGGGGTTATATTTCTTTCATGATTCTCGCCGATGCTCATTTCTCTCACGACATTCCTCGCAACTCTGCCACTCTAAGGGTTACCCCACGAGTTCGGTCCACCTTCAGTCCAGTTCAAGAGCGAGATAAGTGACGCGTTCCCTCATAAGCGACACCAGAAGCGGCACTTAGAGTTTTGTACTGCGCACCTTCGAAGCAGGGTGTCGGGAGTTCGAATCTCCCCGAGCGCGCGATCTCATTTAATCCAAATGAATTAGCTAAATCGACCTTCACCACGGTCTGCTGCGAAAGAAGCAGATGGTCGGCGCCAACGGCCGCAATCACGACAACACCTCCATTTTTCCTTTTTGGTTGCCCAGTTCGCAGACAGCACTTCTGCCTTCTCCAACGCTGTGAAAGTCGCTCTCTCTTGCTTGTCTGGTGGATAACTGTACTTCCGCAGAATGCGCTTCACGCTCCGGCCTTCTCCGGGAGCAAGCGTGCTCAGAAAGCTCGTTCTTAGGTTCTGCCGATCAGACGACATTCCGCGTTACTGGCTGCAGGCTCAACGGCTCTGCTTACCGGTGATCCAGGAGACCGCCCGCGACGTCCGCTGCGGCTTGCTGTTCCGGGCTTTTCTCCTGAAAGCCAAGGGGTCATTATGAATGCTCGCGTAGATGTATACGTTATGGGCCTTATCACGTATACAGACGATCTTGAAAACCAGAGGGAAACCGTTTTTTGCCGGAAATTGAATCGCCACCTGAAGCGGCTTCTTCCAGTAGCACACCAAGACTATGAGTATGCAGATTAGTGCTACGCTGGAGCCTTGCAGATGGCCCGAACGAGCATCCGGGAACTTCTCCGCTCGGTGGAAGCCGTCAGATGAAGAACTCGACAAGGAAAAGGTCATGAACAAAACAAAGACTCGCCTCGCGTATGGCTCCTGCGCACTGCTGGTGGGGGCTCTGTTTGTTGGTCTGCCCGCCGCGGCGGACACGCACGCCGATACTCAGGCGATCCAGAACTTGATTGCGGCGTATGCGACCTCGATCGACCGCGCAGATACGACATCAGCGGATCGCCTATTTTCGAATGCTCCGGAGGTCACCTTCATTCATCCACGCGGAGAGGAGCACGGTCGCGACCAAATCGAGGCGAATGTGTATCAGAACCTGATGGGCGCCACGTTCTCTGAGAGGAAGCTCACTCCGAAAGACATCGCCGTTCACGTGTATGGCGACACCGCGTGGTCGGAATTCAACTGGGATTTCGTTGCGAAGGTCCGGAAGGATGGCAGCCCCTTTCAGTCACAAGGCAGGGAAACACAGATCTACCATCGCGAGAACGGCCAGTGGCGGATTGTCCACGTCCACTACTCCGTCGCACCGGTCACTGGAAACCTGAGAGGCTTCTGATCAGGCGCAATTCGATGATTCTCATCACGGGCGCTACGGGCCATATCGGCCGGGGGGCTCGCGAAGTTGCTGTCCGAGGCCTGCTGCTGCAGCATTCTGCGCGGTGGTGAGTGCTCAGCCTCACGAACTTTGCTACTTTATTAAATGAGGCGCGACCAGACTAATAAACTCCCGTGGCGTTATGACTTTGGTTTTCTTCCACCTCGCGGGAAATGCTTCTGATTGCCCGTCACCAGATAGCCCGCTTTGGCAACATCGGCGCATTCCAGGAACATATTGTCATCGGGGTCGCTTGTGACTTTCAGGCGTCGTGTGGAAGCCACGGTATAGGCATGATTCTTGATAAGCTGCAGCAACTGTTGCCGCAGGCCCTTGCGAATCTTCAGTTCCGGGCGAGCAAGCACCTCGCTGTACTCTTCCACGATGGGACCGGAGACATACAGGCGGGCCGGTTTGGTCATGGCCAGCAGCAGAACGGTGCGCTGCAGCCCGGCTGGCTTGATGGCAGCGGAATCAGGACATTGGTGTCGATTACCAGACGGAAGGGAAGCATCACCGCTTCGGCTTTTGCGACCGCGAAGCCTTAATGATCTTGTCGATCTCACGCGAGGGCAGTGTGCTCGTGCCGCTGCGCTCCGACTCCTCCCCGATCACTCTTAAAACCTCGGGCTCGGGCGCGGCGTGCTTGACGTAATCACGGATGCTGAGCAACACGGCTTTGGGTGTCCCACGCTTCTCGATAACAAGGGACCGGCGCTCGTCATCGACACGGCGCAGCAGCTTCCCGAAATTCGCGCGGGCACGCAGAGCAGAAACCACTATCGTGCCATTCTTGCCCGTGGTTGTGGTGGTGGCCATAAACTCTCCATTTCAATTATCTGAAATGTACAGTTTAGCAGGGAAGTCTCGCCAAATGCGACGAGCCAACAGGCAAGCAGGCACCTGAGGCAACAGGTCTTTCAGGTGGTTCGACTTCGTACGAAAAATGATAATTCTGGTGTTTCGGTCAGCTAATCGGCCTTGAAGCCCGATTTTCTGTGTTGGCATTCCAATCGGCGCGGGCGCGCGACCGATTAGGATTCAAGGGCGCTTACGGACAGCGTGGGTAAATGGCCGAGTCCAGTGAGTTGGGTTGGAAGGTCGTATTGAAGCGACACTCCCCGAAACCTTGTGCGCTGTACTCTTCACACGCCGCTGCGATATCCTCTGGCGTCGGCTTGATTCCTGTCTCGATCCATCCTAGCAGCCCGTGGATTGTTGCCTCAAGCTCCGCGTTGGAAAAGGTACAGTGTCCTGCCGTGTCAGGATAGACCTGCAGCAGATTGTCCAGCGTTTTCACCGACCCCGAAGGTTATGTTGCCGTCAGCTTGACTGACGCATGGCAATGTGCGCGCCAGCGAAATAGGATTCAGTGCGGTCAGTGGAAGCTGGCTCACTTCCTGCGGATGAAAATTGCCGCCGCGTAGAGGGGCGTCTCTTGTGAGCAGCTCCGCACTGTCGGCGTTCACTTCAACAACTGTCTCGCTGTCCCCCACCGCGAGCGTAGCGTCCACTGTCGTCGTGCGGTTCGCCTCCACTCCAAAGCCTGTGCTCAGGAAGACATTGAAACCCGGCTTGCTGATTTTGAGGCTGTAGGCACCCAGGTCGACTGCATCGAAGCGGTATATCCCCGCTTCATTCGTAACAGTGGAACGCGTTACGCCGGTAGCCGTGTGTGCAAGGTCGACCCCCGCTCCGGTCCGGAGATGACCGCGCCCGACGGGTCCATCACCGTACCGGCCACAGTTCCGCGGCTTGTCTGGGCAAACATCGGGGCCGCCTGCGCGACCGCCAAAATTCCCATGGCAAGGATCGGATGCAGGGAAAGAACTATCGCTGGCGTAAAATTCAGGAATTTGCACTCACTCCCTGATTGGGACGATTTCCGCAGTACTCTTCTGTCGTCACGCACCGAAACGGGAAGCAAAGTTGTGCGATTCTGGTGTCTAATTACAGAAGAGTCCCCAAACCAACAGTATTCGCCGGAGCAAAAAACTCGTGAAATCCCTAGTGCCTTTGGTCTTTCTCATTCTTGCCCCCCTCGCACATGGGGAAGTAGCCGATAGCCTTGGCCAACTGACGGTTCCAACAACAAAAATCGATGTTCTTGCCAGTCGGCTAAAGATCTCCGTCCCAACAGGAGCCAAGGTACTAGCAGTACAGCGCGGAATAATGGCGGCTCCTGAGACGGATCATGAGCAGACACGTGTTCTGATCGATGCTGGCGAACAGCGAATGGTGCTAATGGTGTATGAGCTATTCGCTCGCGCAGCTACAGACTTTGAGGGTGCGGTCCAAAAAGAGACCGCTCGCCTTCCGATGAGAGTAAATCTTCAGAAGTGGTCGCTCTCAGCTCCGGTTCGGGCTGTCGCGTACTTCCCCGTTTTTCCTTCTAAGGATCAAGAAGCCAATCTGGTGATGGGCGTTTTCGTCGCTGGCCCTGATGGAAGCGTTCAGAATTTGGTCTGGTATGTGAACAACGCGGCAGCCACCCAGTTCAGCGCCGCTTTGAACCTCGCTAAGTCTATCGCCGCGACGATTGCACCTGGCACCAGACCATTGGGCAGCACCGGTGGCGAGCGCGAATTGTCTGCGCATTCCAAGACGAAAAGCGCCTTCATAACCGTTCCAGAGGGGTACGTGGTGACCACACAGCATGGCCCAGATTTCATCGTTCACCTCGTTCATAAGGTTACGGTTTTCGGAGATCGAGGCGCATCTCTCGGTGTTTATCTTGGGGACCATCCGTCGGCCAATCGTGAAGGATTCCTGGAACAGGGAGTGATTTCTCTGTTCGGGAAGAGAGTTTCTTGGTATCAAAAGGTCACCAATGACGATGGACGTAGCACGATTATCGCTGGAGCTGTGGTTCCGCTGGGGCCATCTGTTTTCGGTTATGTTTTGCCGGGTATAATTGATGGTCCAACCTACGCAGACATTTTTCTAACAGCTGCTGACGCATCGACTATCGAAGAACTGAAATCGGTCGCTACGACCCTGCGGCTTGGCGATCGCAATACGCAGCACTAAAGCTCAAGAACTTTGCCCTGATTGCGTGGGCCGGCATTCCCTAAAAATTGCGCCGCTGACATCCGCCAAAACTCCGCCCTCGCCGAAAATCGCGCGATTCCCTGTCACGACAGCTTGCAGAGAGAACCTGGATGGGACCCCTGGGCGCGAAGACTGTCTCCGGGAGAAACACCGCGGGGTACCTATACATATGAAGGATGGAGCAACCCGGGCGTTTTCGCGACGCTACGGTGCTTCGGATTAGGCAGCCCGATCGTACCGGTGATGCATGAGGTCTGTCACGGAAATGTAACGCAGATTGCGGAAAACAGCGGCAAATATGGACCCAATACCAGCAAGAGAGGGAGAAAATGGTTTGCGGGAATTTGCCCGAACTTGCTGATTCCGTTTGATTAGCCACCCCTCTTGGCCTGGGCGATAAAGACCAAGCATTTGGTTGGCTGGAAAAGGTCTATGAGGGAGCACGCGACTCCGTTAATACTGCTCAAGGCCGATGACAAGCTTGAGAGGTTGCGTTCAGACCCACGCTTTGTTGACTTGCTTAACCGCCTCGGCCTACCGCCGTAAGCCTTCTGAGATTGCAACGAAACCTCGTGCCCACGCAATTCGCATTGGGATGCCCAGTAATTCAACAGGAACAGATCTTTAATATTCTACTTTTGTGTCGCACCTCTCATGCTACGTTGAAACAAAGCAGTGCTTACTCTTCCCGATTACGTCTTCTTCCTCGGAGAAATTCCGGTTCCATTGTTTGTCGTTTGCCTTTGCATAAAACGTAACGTCTTCCGCCAGTTTGCTGCCTTAAACTTTTATTTTCTGAGCTTGGCCGTTGTGACCGCGGGGCGATTCTACGTTTTTGAAAAGTACGGATCAGGCTCCCACGAATACGTCTATTTTTACTATTACGGTGACAGCGTACTCACCTTGACCCTTTACGGAGCGGTCTCCAGCCTTGCGCAGGAATTCCTCGCGCCGTTTCTAGGTCGACGCCGCGTACGGTTCGCAGTCCTGGGGTTCCTCGGGTTGATGGCTTGTTTTTCTTATGTCGTCGTGCGGCATGCCGGCGACCGCGCCGGAACATTGTTTGTTGTCGAATTGGGTTACAACCTATACTTTTTCAGCGCGGGGTTGGCCCTGCTTTTGTGGCTGGCGGCCAGCTTTCCTTTTGCCCGGGATCGAATCCTCGGAAGGTTATCCTCAGAGAAAAAGTTACTTTCCGTACTAGGAGTTTACTTTGGTGTCTTCTTGTTGCAACTGCTGGCCTGCACCTACAGCGCGGACCTATCCGCAGGGCAAGGCGTTCTTTCCATGAACGGAATTGTACTCTCGATTGGATCGGGCTTTGTATTTGCCGACGCTTCTTCTAAGAACCACGCCACGAATTCGTAGAATAAATATATTTCAACGTTTGTTCGTACTGCCGATTCTTGCTAAAAGATACCAAATCCGCGATTAGATTTTCCGGCTACGGGAAACTCTAGACAAGTTTCTGGCACCAGTAACTGTGCCGGGAAGCGCGGTCGCGTGCTTTTATAGGTATGTTTTGCCAAAACTCCATTCGCGCCGAAAATCACGCGATCCCTGTCGCGATAACTTGAAGAAAAAACCTGGATGGGGCCCCTGAGCGTGAAGACTCTCTCCCGTGGGGACACCCGCGCGGGGGTAACCTATATATAAGGATAGAGGAACCGGTCGTCGGTCAGGTTCTTCCCCTGTGCCTCGACCCAACCAGGGCTCTGCAGTGGATGATTTTTGGTCTCCGGCCCCTAAGGTGTCGGAATTTCGGTTGCTGGATTATCGTCCTGTCGAAACCAACAGTTCAGCCCAACGTCGGTCCAGTTCAAGAGCGAGATAAGTGACGCGTTCCCTCGTAAGCGACACCAGAAGCGGCACTTAGAGTTTTGTACTGCGCACCTTCGAAGCAGAATGCCGCAGGTTCGAGTCCTGCCGGGCGCGCCATCTTATAGAACTGAAAAGAGTAAGAAGGATCGCTCTTCACCGTTGACCGTCTGCTGACAAACAGCGGGCGTCTTCATTTACCCTCTGGTTGTCCCAGGCGCTGGCTCACCCGAATCAAGCGTATCCTTGCTTGCGATTTCACAATACAACATTGAATAATGAGTTCTAGACCAAAGTGCAGGCCAATGGTTGACAGATTCGGATTCGATAATGCGCTGAGGTTCACTTCGCCATCGCGTCGCAGGAGCGGGAACACGATTAAGAGGGACTGACTATGAAGGAATTTCTATTTGGGTTCGTTGCAGCGATGCTGCTGATCGCGGTCGCGGGGCTAGGTTACGTTGCACTGGGTCTGGCGCCGGTTGCCACGGCGTCCGCCCCCCTGCCGTTCGAAAAACTGATTACCAGTATCGCATTGAATGCGCGTGTCAACAAAGAAGCGCCGAAATCATCGCCCATTCCGGCGTCGGATGAGGCTTACGCCGCAGGGGCAAACATTTACCGGAAAAACTGCTCTGTTTGTCATGGATTGCCGGGTCAGGACCAAACGGCGATCGCCAAGGGGGAGTTTCCCAAGCCCCCGGAACTTTTCACTGGTCAAGGAGTTACCAACGACCCGGTGGGTGTTACTTACTGGAAAGTTGCGAATGGCATCCGGCTGACTGGGATGCCTGGATTCAACGGCTCCTTGAACACCGCGCAGATGTGGCAAGTCAGTCTTCTTCTGTCAAATGCCAATAAACTACCGGCCACCATCGTGAGCGCCCTTAAGGAGCCTCTTGTCCAGTAGACGCACACGATGTGTCGCGATGCTGATAGCGTGGATTCCCTGTATTTCGCACGCACAAGCTCCCACCCCGCAGCGGCCCGCGTATACTCTCGAGCGGCACGACGAGAATTGGTCGTTTTTACGCGATCCGTCGAAGGGAACGGATTTTTTCGACCCGATCAAGTGGATCCCGCTCGGCAAGAACGCGTCCTGGTTTCTGACCCTCGGAGGCGAGCTGCGGGAACGCTTTCAAGACGTACGCAATCCGGCATTCGCCTTACCATCCGCCGTCCGCAATACGGATTTCTTTCACCGGACGTTTCTGTTTGGCGACGTCCACCTGGGGCCGCATTTCCGAACCTTCGTCGAACTCGTGAACGGAGTAACGGCGGGAACAACGAAGAAGAAGTCTTCGTTCGAGCAGGATTCCCTTGACGTCCTCCAGGCGTTCGCCGACGTGGTGGTCCCTGCTGGGAAAAACGGAGACTTCACGCTGCGCATAGGACGGCAGGATATGATGTTTGGCTCGTCGCGTCTGGTGTCGCTCCGTGAGGCGCCTAACGTGAGGCGTGCATTCGACGGAGTCCGAATATTCTGGAAAGCAGCTAACGGAAAACGAGCCGACGCTTTCCTGGTTCGCCCGGTGACTCCGCAGTTTGGAGTATTTGACGATAGCAGAGATCGAACCCAGCTTTTCTGGGGCGTCTATATCACCAGTCCTATTCCGCGCGGCAAAGGCGCAAAAGCGGACCTGTACTACTTAGGGTTGGACCGGCTGGACGCAGTCTTCGCCCGAGGTCGAGCTCAGGAGCACCGGCACACTGTCGGAGCGCGGCTGTTCGGAAACAGAACCGGATTCGACCTGGACGAGGAAATTTTCAACTTCGATTCACGCCGTGCGCTGGACGTTGAGTCCAAGTTTGACTGGGATGTGGAAGGGGCCTACCAGTTTGGTTCCTTTGGGGCTGCGGAGATCGGCGCCTGGATGATCTCCTCCAATTGGGGATATACCTTCACGGAATTTGCCCTCTCGCCACGCGCAGGGCTCAAGGCCGATGCAGCGAGTGGCGATACCAACTTGCAGGACCAGCGGTTGGGCACGTTCAACCCACTTTTCCCAGCACTTCGATACTATTCACTGGTGCGATTATTCGAACCAGCTAACCTATTAAACCTTCAACCCAGTATCACCGTGGACCTCTCCAAAAACTTGAATGCTTCGGTGGCCGGAAGCGCCTTATGGAGGGTGAGTATGGCGGATGCATTCTACGCGCCTCCCTTGGTGCTTGTGAATGGTACGGCTACCAACGGCCGCTTCATTGGGCAACAGGCAAGCGCGATCCTGGCGTGGAAGGCGACTGTACACCTGACCATAGGTTTCAACTACGCGCACTTCATACCGGGCGGCTCAGTGAAGCAGGCCGGCGGCCATTCCGGCGACTTCTTCCTGGCATTGGGGCAATTCAAGTTCTGATCGAAGCGCTTCGGAACCACGAGAATCCGAAATGTGAGCGCGGTGCAGTCACCAGGAGTATCACTATCCAGCCATCGCCCTAGGAGATGCGGCTGATGTTTCCGTTTACTTCGAGTGGATTATTCTCTTCAGTTACCGTGGCTCTCTCTACTGGTTGGAACTGCATCCGTCTTCGGCGATTCTAAACATTGACACCGGCAAGGCCTATTTCATTTCGTCAGTCAAAAGGGCCGGGAATGGTCCAAGTCCCCTTATCGGAATGTATAAGGATGTAGGATCCCGGGCGTTTTCGCGCCCCCTTCTCCTGTCATGAAAATTACTCTGAAGATCGTAGATTGAGCATGCTGAATTTATGCCGCTTTCTGCTCCAGCGTGACGTTGTAGCCTAAGCGCTCCAGGCGATGACTCGACCTCCAGGCAATCGCCTTCCAACGATGCTTGTATCACGGACTGACCCGTTTCCTCGACGCTGCTCATTTTCATCCCCAGGTGGTGCGCCGAAGGCGCATGAGGTCTGCTAGGAGATACAAACCAAGACTGACTAAAAACTGCCAGGTGTGCCCAATTTTTTGTCTCACTTTAGGGGTTCATCCCACACAGTTCAGTTCAACTTCGGTCCAGTTCAAGAGCGAGATAAGTGACGCGTTCCCTCGTAAGCGACACCAGGAGCGGCACTTAGAGTTTTGTACTGCGCACCTTCGAAGCAGGGGGTCGGGAGTTCGAATCTCCCCGGGCGCGCCATCTCATTGAACTGAAAAGAGTAAGAAGGATCGCTCTTCACCGTTGACCTTCTGCCTGCTCACGAAGTAGAGGGTCACCGTATCATTTATATATATGTGGTGAGCTTTCGGCAGGACTCATGACTTACCTGCAGGGTCACCAGGCCTACGAAGGAGTACTTTGCACTCCGCGAACGATGTAGTCAGACCGGGGCGTGTCGGGACACCACCGTCAAGAGCGCGCCTGTCAGACTGCACTTGTGAAGGCTGAACCTTGACAGATGTGCGTTCGCTGTGTACTAACGACTTTATGAGTTGGGCATGTCCGCGGTGTGATCGGATCTTTCGTCAGGTCAATCAACGTCACGCGTGCGGGGTCGGCAGCGCTGCTACCTTGCTCAAAAGTAGGCCACCGGCACTTACCGATCTCTACCGGAAACTCGAGACCACCGTAAGGGGTTTTGGCGACGTGGAGGTAGTCACACGTAACCGGTACGCGCTGTTCCGGACGACACGCATCTTTGCGGACCT
>DATNLZ010000060.1:0-42496 GCA_035602605.1 Candidatus Dormiibacterota bacterium | reverse complement strand
GTTGTGCACCTGAGGCCCCATCCTGCCTAGCTCACTTTTAGACCTTTGCGTTGAGCGCCTCTTGGAAGTGTTTGGCATCGACACCTGCCTTGGCTGCGGCGCCCAGGTCATCGTCGGTCCCTTGGGTCCGTACACCTTGGCGAACTGAGCTCCGGTTGGCGTCCGGCAAGGGCGAAGAGGCGCGTCCCTCGGCGATATGCGCACGAACAGTCCAGGACCGCACTTGAGCTTGTTTCGACTTCACGAGTTTCTTTGCCCGTGCGGTTCTCTTCCCCACTGTGGTTAGGTCCAGCACAACGAAGATTTCCCCGGCTGTCGGCTCGATGGTCGGTCGTTAGAGTCGCCAACGGAACGGGCTGATTGGTTGCAATGCGTTTGCGTTTCGTACTACCGTTTTAATACCAATTGAGGTATAAAAACGCTTAAAGGCGCTTCCAGTCGCTTAAGCATGAAGCGTTCTAAGTCGTTCTATAAAGGTAGAAGTCAAGAAAAAACACATCTCCTGCGGCTGGAATTTTTCTTGCTTCGCAGCCCACTTGATGGAACGAGATCTGTTCTGACCTGCCGCGCCAAGTGCTCGGTTGCGGGGCATTGCCTCCCGGTGGTTTGGGTTTTCTCTACCAGCGGTTTTCATCGCTTCTTGGCGACGAAGCCTGTCAGTTCCGAAGCCAGCAAAGCAGAGCGGTGGTCAATTTGGCGACCATAGTTCTATCCGGGACTCGTGGCCCATCGCTTTTTCTGGTTATCCGAGAGGGCCTAGGGTCGGCTGTGAGACTCGGTGCCCGAAGCACGCAGCGCCTAACTAATCGGCTGAGACTCGCTCTCGAACCAGAGTGTCTCGAGAACCCGACGGCCACCACCAGAGAAATCCCCAGAGATGGAGCGGACTCGGTCAGAGACACTCAAGCTGTTTGTGGTTTCAGATGTTGGGCGTCGAAGCTCGCTCCTCTCTTCCACACAATCAAAGCGATGGTGGCAATCTTCCTGGCCAAGGTTAGACGCGCCATCTCCGGTCGGATGCCCTTGGTCAGCAAAGCGGTGTAGAACTCTTGAAACGGACCGGGTTTGCTCGAAGCTACGATCGCCGCGCCCTTAAACAGATTCTTCAGATCGTGGCGGTTCAGTCCGCGAATGGAGATCTGTTTCTTCGCTCGTTCGAGCTGCCCGTCGACCCTACGGTGATCGGCGCTGCTGTGTGTCTCGATGCCCAATCCGCTGTAGCTCCACAGCTGCCGCTTGGTGCGGAAACGATGGGGGGTCTGCAGAATACCCAGCAGTACGGCGGACCGGATCGGCCCAATCGCAGGAATCTGGCCGAGCCTTTTCCAGGCCTGGTGTTTCTGGCCCTCCGCCAACAGCTCTCGCTTGCCGCAGCGCATCGAGTTGTTGGTAATAAAACTCCGCCCGCCAGCGCACGCCCGGTTCGCCGATCTTCCCGAGCCACTCGGCACGCTGGCGCGGTGCATAGACCTGCTTGCCGGTACAAGGAATGGCCCAACTGCGATAGCTGGCCTTCACCCGCGACATGACCCGTCCGAGATCTTTGCTGATGGTCAGATAACTGCGCACCAGTTCTTTCAGGCTTCGTAGGCCGTGTTCCCCGTGATAGACGGGGTGGAGATGATTCACCCGCAGCAGCTCGGCCAAGCGGCGTGCGTCGATCTTGTCATTCTGGTTGCCTTCCCTCATGGAGGCATTCTTTCGCGGATCGCACACCACCAATTCCGTCACGTGCGGCTTCAGCAAGTCGTACAACCAGGCGGCCCAGGTTCCTTCTTCAAACGTAACCTGCAAGTCTCCGTGCAGCCCATCGATAAACTGCAGAATCACGCTGGCTTTCGTCTCGATCACGCATTCCATCACGATCTTTCCAGCACCATTCATCACGGCAATCGAAATGCTTTCCTTGTGCACATCCATACCGATATACTTTTTGCTATCCATTGAGGGCGTTCCTTTCCGTAGGGATTGAGGCAGCCACCCAAACCCTACTCCAAAAGGGGCGCCCTTTTATATTGCGTCTTAGACGACCCTCGAAAGCAACCAATACCAGTCTGCTTCGGAAGCGCGACGCTTTCGTGTTTTATCATTCGAGAAGCGACCTCTGCAGACATACGCGCCCTGGCTGCGTTGCACGTAAAAACCTGGACCGAGACTTATTGGAATGTGAAACATCCGCCGAGCTACGAGGTACGTGAAAACCAATGGCTCGATCAGTTCCAACCAAAAGACGGAAGCTGGTTTTGTTTGGTACTGTTCGGCGTGGCTCAAAATCCCTCCTGTCGGTTCCACGAAGCTTTAGGAGGGGAAAGGCCCTTGAGCAAGAAAGGCGAGTTTCACGGCGGGTACGTTTGGCGAGACTTGCAAAGTCTCGCATCCATTTGCCCCATCGAATGGGCATGACCGGTGCGATCATAGAGCCGCCGATAGCAAGACACATGGAGGATACTTCTTGCCGTGGTTGTCATGACGACTCGCCAATTTGAATTGTGTCCGTAGTTTCGACAACACACTCGAGAGTTGGGGCAAACGGGTTTGAGGTGAATCAGCGTTACAATGAGCTGCTCATCGCTAGCCCTCGCTTGAGGTGAGCTCGTTGCGGCATCGCTGATTCTAGACTACAAGGAAGAACCAACATACGTAGAGTGCTGAAAATCCTGGGCGCGATTGTGGTGGTGTACGCGATGGTGTGCGGGGCATTGTTTGCGGCAATGCTGCAGTCGCCGGATAATTTTGCGCAGACCATGAAGCATGTGCCTTGGCCAGCGTTCATGGTTCTGCCGTTCAAGCCGCTTTGGAATGTGGCGCGAAGCGGACGCGTGAGGGTGGGCGATGCGGCGCCGGATTTCGCGGTCGAAAGCGTCGACCACAAGAGCCACTTTCAGTTATCTTCGCTGCGAGATCAAAAGCCGGTGGTGCTTGTCTTCGGAAGTTACACCTGACCACCATTTCGGCGGGAGGTTCCCGCGCTGAACAAGCTGTACGAGCAATACAAAGATAAAGTCGCTTTCTACGTCGTTTATATCCGCGAGGCGCACACAAGCGACGTGTGGCAAGACGACGTTAACCTGAAGGATAACGTGGTGTTCGCGAAGCCGGCGAGCTTCGGGGAGCGCAGCCAACTGGGTCAGATCTGCGTGGTGAAGCTTGGAATCAAGTTTCCCGCGGTGGTCGACGGATTCGACAATTCCACCGAGATTGCATACACCGGCTGGCCGGACCGACTGTACGTGGTAGATCGCGATGGCCGGGTGGCGTACAAGTCGCGTCCGGGGCCATTCGGTTTCCATCCGAAGGGCGTTGAAGAAACATTGCAGAAATTGGTGCCTGTGGATTCGCGTTAAAAGATTTTAACGGCATCGAGTCACGCGAATTCTGTTAGGATTTCCCCCCGAAAGACCAAAATACAAATGCACTTGAGGCCTGACGTGAATCGTGCGCAAACGATTCTTCTTGTTTTGATCTTGCTTTTAATTCCTTCGCTGCTGTGCGCCCAAGGCCGGAAACAAAGCGACGGGCAGGTCAGCAAGCAGAGCTATAAGCAGAACCGCAAGCAGACTAACAAGCACGCTGGAGGGCAGACTGCTCCTCTCTATAAGGTGGGACTCAGCTATCGCACATTTACGGTTGAAGGTTCGTATAACTGGCGCGAGGCGAAAACGCATGGACTGACCTCGGTGATCTGGCACCCCACCGACGCGGCGGCGGCGGAGCAACCGCAATGGATCGGGCCACCCGACGGACCGCTGCTGAGCGCCGGGAAGGCGATGAAGGATACTGCTCTGGTGTCGTCGCCAGCCAAGTTTCCTCTGATTCTGCTATCCCACGGCACCGGTGGCTCGGCGTTGAACATGGCGTGGCTGGGTACGACTCTGGCCGCGCATGGCTACATCGCCGTCGCGGTCAATCACCCGGGCAACAACGGTAACGACGGGTACACGCCGCAAGGATTCTCTATCTGGTGGGAGCGCGCCAGGGACCTGAGCGTCGCGATTGACAAGATGCTCGTCGATAGCACGTTTGGCGCGCGCATTGATTCCAAGCGCGTCGGGGCTGCGGGATTCTCACTGGGCGGCTACACCATGATCGAGATTGCCGGTGGAATCACGGACCCGGCAAATTTCTTTGCATTCTGCGAAACTCCAAATGCTGACGGGATCTGCAAGAGCCCTCCGGAGTTTCCGGATTTGCTCGAGCGGTTCGATCAGCTCGCGAAAAATGACGCAGCTTTCCAGGAGGCTCTGCATCACGCTAGCGATTCCTATCGGGACGCGCGCGTTCGAGCTGTGTTTGCCATGGCGCCGGCACTGGGCCCAGCGTTTCCGGCAGAACCCCTGGGGAAAATTTCTATCCCCGTGGGAATCGTTGCGGGCGCCGCCGATGAAAGTTTTCCCGTCGCATCCAGCGCAAAATATTTTGCCGCCCATATCCCTGGCGCGAAACTCACGATTTTCGCGGGAGCTGTGGGGCACTACGTCTTCTTGCCCAGTTGCACGGAACAGGGGCGCAAGACGCTCACCTTGCTGTGCACGGATGGCCCAGGAGTCGGCCGTGAGGCCATCCACAGCAAAACTAGGGACTTGGCGCTCAGTTTTTTCGCTGTGAATTTAAAGTAAATCGTCGCACACCCGAGCGATAAGAGTGGAGCGAAAAGGTTCGAATATGAAAAAGCGAGATTTATCTCGGCGTGAATTTCTGGAGGTGACGGCGCTTTCGATTGGCGCTTTGGGTGTGGGACCTGCGACTGCGGCGCAGCCGAACAGTGGGAAGAGCGTCTGCGTCGTGACGGACCGCACGGATCCGGTGGCATCAGCGGCGCCTGTAGCTTGGGCGCTGCAGGAGCTTGGGCGCGCGCTTGCGGGGAGGGGTATCGCTGCACGGAAGGCGGATGAGGGATCGATTGAGCCGGCTGACCTGTGCATAGTTGCGGCGGGGCTGCACACCCCGCTTGCTTCCGCATTCCTTAAGAGCGCTGAACTATCGATCTCCGATGTGCCGGAGAGCCTGGCAGTCGTGCACGCAAATCATGACGGCAGACCGGTACTGCTGGCGTCCGGGAGCGATGCGCGCGGGCTAATGTACGCGCTAGTCGAATTAGCGGATCAAGTTAGCCAGCATGATGGGCGCGGCTCCGACTTGATTCAAACGCTGGTTAAACGAAAACCACTCACTGAGCAGCCCTTTAACGCGGCCCGAAGCATTGCGCGTCTTTTCGTCAGCGATGTGGAAGATAAACCCTGGTTCAATGACCGCGAAATGTGGCCGACATATTTTTCCATGCTCGCGGGGCAGCGATTCAACCGTTTTCATCTGGCCTTGGGGATCGGCTACGATTTTTTGCGGGACGTTACCGACGCATATTTTCTCTTCACGTATCCTTTTTTTCTTGCGGTGCCCGGCTATAACGTGCGCGCGGTAAATTTGCCCGATACGGAGCGCGACAGCAATTTGGAGATGCTGCGATTTATCAGTGAGCAGGCTGGGGCGCATGGCATCGATTTCCAGTTGGGGATCTGGACCCATGGATATCAGTGGATAGAGAGTCCGCATGCGAACCACACGATCGAGGGACTGACCCAGAAAAATCATGCGGCGTATAGCCGCGACGCGCTCGCGGCGTTGTTGCAGGCGTGTCCAAAGATTAGCGGCGTCACGTTGCGCACGCACGGCGAGAGCGGAGTGCATGAGGGAAGTTATGAGTTCTGGAAAACAGTGTTTGATGGTGTGGCGCATTCCGGTCGCAAAGTAGAAATCGACTTGCACCCGAAAGGTCTCGACCAGAAAATGATTGACGCGGCACTATCAACGGGGATGCCGGTGAAGCTCTCGCCGAAATACTGGGCGGAGCACATGGGCATGCCCTACCACCAATCAGCGATTCGCGAGCTGGAGATGCCTCGGGAAAATGTCAACGGCGAGGGGTTTTTTGGGCTGAGCTCGGGATCAAGAAGTTTTACGCGTTATGGCTACGCGGATTTTCTGACGGAAGATCGCCCGTATACGGTGATGCATCGTGTTTGGCCGGGAACGACCCGGTTTCTGCTGACGGGGGATCCGGTGACGGCCGCGGCTCACTCGCGCGCGTTTCGATTTTGCGGTAGTAGCGGCGGCGAATTCTTCGAGCCCCTCTCGTTCAAGGGTCGGCGCGGATCAGGAATTGCGGGTGGCCGTTGCGCGTACGCCGACGGTTCGCTGAAGCCGCGGTGGGACTGGGAAAAATATCTCTATACATATCGCGTTTGGGGGCGGCACCTCTACAACCCGGAGGCGGACCCTGATATTTGGCGTCGTTATTTGCGCAAGCAATTTCGAGGTAGCGCGCAGGCACTTGAATCGGCGCTGGCGAGTGCCACGCGGATCTTGCCGATCGTGACGACTGCGCACCTGCCCTCAGCGGCTAATGAAACTTTCCATCCGGAGTTCTACAGCAATCAGCCGATGGCCAACTCTGGCAAGGCTAATATTTACGGCGATACTCCTGCGCCCAAGGTATTTGGAAATGTCAGCGCATTGGACTCACAAATGTTCTCGCGCATCAGCGATTTTGCAGGTGAGTTGTTGAAAGACGAACGCAGCGGCAAGTATTCTCCTGTGGAAGTGGCGCGATGGCTGGAGGACCTCGCCGAAAATGCGGCGGCTCGATTGCAGGAAGCGGAAAGCGGCATCCGCGGAGACGGGCAAGCCGCCGGGAAGACCAGTCCGGAGTTTCGCAGGATGGCCATTGACCTGAAGATCCTAATCGGTCTGGGGCGCTTTTTTGCGGCAAAATTTCGTAGCGGAACGCTTTACGCGATCTATGAGCAATCGGGAGACCGGGCGGCGCTGGAGGAGGCGTTGAGAGCATACCGTCGCGCACGAAAGATTTGGGCTGACTTTGCCGAGGAAGCGAAAAACATCTATGTAGCCGATATCACGATTGGCACACTGCCGCACCAGCGCGGGCAGTGGCTCGATCGTTTGCCGGCAATGGATGCGGATATCGCGGCAATGGCCAAGCGGCTGGAGTCGAGCCAAAGTGAGGGCGCAGTGAGGACCGAAGCCGGCGCGTATCCGCATCCGCCAGATCGCGTCGCCTTAGCGGTTCAGGAAGTGTTAGGGCAACCGCGGCGACTCGGCGTATCGTGCTTGCATACCCCGCCTGCGCGATTTGTTCCCGGCGAGCCGTTGCAGATTAGCTTATCGAGTAAAGGCGCCTTCTCCTCCAAGAGCGCGACCAACAAGGCAGTCGAACCGATCTCGATTCATTTATATTACCGGCACGTGAACCAGGCCGAGCGATACATTGTTGTTGAAATGCAGCTCGCCGACAGTTCCATTGAAACGAAGGGTAGAGATGCAATCTTTCGAGCGACGATCCCTGGAACTCATACGGCCTCAAATTATCCGTTACAGTATTATTTCGAGGTAAACCGGGGAACGGGGCAACCCGGTCTCTACCCCGGTTTTACCGGAGAGGTAACCGGCCAGCCGTATTTTCTCGTTCACTCGCGTTCATATGGCCAGGCTAACGTTGTTACAGAAAGAAAGTAGCGGCTTGACCGGTGTCTTGGGGGGGAACGATTGTTCATCATCGTTGTTCGCTAGGCTTGGGTTCCAGAGCCCCCTTGAGACAATTGGGGCAGAGACATCCATTGAATTCTGGGCGGATCGGCTGCGGAAGTAGTTCAGTGCACCAGCAATTGCCTTCGGGACAGCATGTCATCGGGGAATTACATCGAGTGCAATGTGTTTCCACTAGATTGATTATCACTCGCGCCTAGGAAAAGGCATAGTCCTTCCGATAAATTCGCTCGCACCTGTCGGGAGTGCGGCTCAGCATCGTTGTTTTCAACGAAGGCTTCAGTAACGTTGCTGCTTCTAATCACCGGATTTGCGCGGATTTAGTTGTGAAATTAAAAGGGTATCCACTCGAATGGGAACATCTTGCCAGCCTCTGTCGAATCCATCTTCAGTCCAACAAGTTCAGCAGCGTGCGCCAAGACCGGATCTTTCCCCTCAGCGATATCCTTGGCAGCGGGTAAAAGAATCTCGTCGGGCACCACGCCGGAATGCTCCAGACTCTTTCCATCCTTCATGATTAAATCCGCGTCGGTTACAGAGAAGCCATAGAAGATCATGGTGTCGGTGCCTTGAGATCCGCCAAGGTAGAGAGCTTCCATAACGCTGCCCGATGTGCGATCACCAATAACGGTTCCGCGCTGCTCGAGCTGCATGACGCGGGCGAAGAGCTCCGCGGCTGACGCTGATTGGCTGTCAACGAGCACTATGATCTTTCCGGAAAATGCCTTGTTGCCACGCGACTTGGCCATTTGAGGTTTCAGCTCTTTGCGGCCGATGCGATCGGCAATCTTCACATCGTGGTCGAACACATTAGCTACCATTCGCTCCAGGGTCTTCACCAGTCCACCCGGGTTCCCACGAAGATCGAGAATCAGCGATTTGTGCTTCTTGGCGAAGCTGAATAGATTGTCGACCGATTCATCAGACAAGTCGAACTCCGGCATCTTCCAGATCATGACATCGCCTAGCTCAAAGTATTTGTTGCGAACAATGTGATCGGCGTTTTCCTCTTCGCGGATCATTTGCCAGAGATCCGATCCCCCGTCGGAGCCGGTGAGGTTCATTACTCTTTTCTCTTGTCGCATCTTGGTTTCCACCGTAAGGTCGCGCTCGGTACCATTCAAATCGCGTAATTGCAACCGCGAGGCGGACTTGGGTGACAATCGGTTGAAGTAGTAATTCATCTTCCAAAGATCATCTCGGTGTACCGGGTAGCTATTGTATTGCAGCACTTCATCACCGGGATGCACCTTCGATGCAGCGTCGGTGCCGGGACGCACGCGGACGATCAACGCCTTGTCGCCAAAAATCTGCATCCGGAAGCCATAGTCCATTCGCATGGGGCGCGACGGAGGATTAAAGAATGTGTGTGAATCATCTAGCGCCTCAAGGAGACCGGCGACCGCGGAAAAGGCATTACCCAATGTCACGGCTTTTCTTATCTTCTCTTGATGCTGGCGGTAGCTAGAGTCCCAATCCAGACCGCGAATCTTGGGGTCATAGTAATTTTTCCGCACGTTGTCGTAAGCATCTTTCAGCATCTGCAGGGCGCGCTCTTGATTGAGCCGGTCCAGTTTTTGCTGTGCGAGCAGATGGCTAAAAGGCGCCATCAGAAACCCAACCAGAACGAAGCCAAAGAAAAAAGCCAGCTTTTTAAACATGCGGGTAGCTCTCCAAGCTAGGTGAATGTTGCGCCGGAATATAGACTTTTGATAGGTGAGAGTAAAGATAAAAAACGACGACACAGACGGTGCGCCATGGCTCTCCTGCGGGGGATATGCGCAACGCGTGCAAAGGCATTCATCGGGCGAAACGTCGCGGCCGCTCGCTCGTATTGAGGTAGACGAATCGCGGTGTGATTGGCGCAACTTGATTGAAGGAAGCGCTTTGCTACGCGACAACAGATGGGTTAACTTACGCCAATGGGCCAGCCCCCAGATGACCTAGATGCGCTGAAAGCGCAGGTGGCGGCGCTTACCGCGCGCGTTTATCAGTTGGAGCAACTTAGCGACGTTGCCCCGGAGGCGCGGCAGCGTGAGATTCCTCAGGTGCGACGGGAAACGCCTGCTTCGCCTTCCGAAACTGCGTTTGTGTCTCCTTCGGTACAGCCTGCTTCTGGTTCGCCTGTGAGTGGGGCGCGGCCCGGACCGCCGCCGGGGCGACCTGTTCGAAGACCTCTAACTATCCCCACTGGGGAAGACGCCGATCTTGAAAAAAAGATTGGCCAGTATTGGCTCAACCGAATCGGCATTGTCGCCATACTCTTCGGAGTTTCGTATTTCCTGAAATATGCGTTTGAGAATAACTGGATTGGGCCCGGTGGAAGGATTGTGATCGGTCTCATCGCCGGGATTGCACTGGTCCTATGGAGTGAGCGCTTCCGCAGCCGCGGGCATGCGACATTTTCATATTCATTGAAAGCAGTGGGCATCGGCACTCTGTATCTATCGTTGTGGGGAGCATTTCAGATTTACCATTTGATTCCTGCGGCAGCCGCATTCATGGCAATGGTGGTAGTCACCGCGGCAACGATTGCGCTCGCCTTGAGTCAGGATGCGGAATTGCTGGCAAGCTTTGCGCTGGCTGGCGGCTTCGCTACCCCCGCGCTGCTTTCCACAGGACAGAACCACGAGGTAGTACTGTTCTCCTACCTGAGCCTGCTGGATATTGCCATTCTGGCAATGGCCACCTTCAAACCTTGGCGACGACTGCTCTGGGGAAGCTACGCGGGAACCCTCATTCTCTATGCCGGCTGGTTTGCGGAGTATTATTCGATGGACCAGAGGCTACTTACAGTTTTTTTTGCGGCATTGTTCGCGGCTATTTTTGCAGTGATCCCGCTGGTCAGCCATTACGAACGGTCAACGCGGCTTTCCGGATCCTCCATAACATTTACCTTGCTGCCTCTGATGAATGCTGCTGCATTTTTCCTAGAGCTTTACGTGTTGTACGAGTCCCAGACGGTTGCGCTCACATGGTTTGCGCTCGTGCTCGGGGCTGTTTACTTGAGCATCGCTGCTGCCTTAAAGGAGCGCTTTCCTACCGAAGATACGAAACTCATTAACTTGGTGCACGTAGCCATCGCCATAGCGTTCATCACTGTGGCCATCCCCTTAAAACTCAACGCGCACTGGATCACGATTGCGTGGCTGGTTGAATCCGCGGTGCTGCTGTGGGTCAGTGTAAGAACGCAAGCTGCCTTTCTGCGCTACCTTGCGCTGGCCGCACTGGCTTTAGGTATCTTCCGGCTGCTGTGTTTCGATCAGTTGCAAGCCGATACGCTGGTGTTCAACGCGCGGTTTGCCACTTACGTGGTGGCGATCGCGGTGCTGGGTGGAATCGCAGGATTTGGCAAACGCCATGCTTCGCAGGCAGAGAGGCCATTCCTCGACGGGGCTGTGATTGCGTTGAACCTGCTCGCACTGATCGCGTTGACGTGGGAAGCTGCGGATTACTTCAACCGCCAAGCGGTGACGGGCAGGGACTACATCGCTCGGGGTTTCAGCTACTCCGCTATCTGGCTAATCTATGGGACAGCTTTGATGACGATCGGCTTTTGGAAACGCTCGGCGTTTGTGCGCTGGCAGGCTTTGTTTCTGATCGCGTTCACCATCGGCAAAGTGTTTTTGTATGACGTGTCGGATCTAGGAGGGAGTTACCGCATCGTGAGCTTTATCGCTCTGGGGGCAGTATTGCTGGGAATTTCTTTTATTTATCAGCGCGACTGGCTGAAGCTTTCATCGCGTTCCCCAGAAAACAGCTCAGGGGACTTGGGTTGATGAGAATAACTTTGGCCTTGGCGGCCGCACTTTTGTCAGCAGCTTCTTCCGTTTCGTTTTTTAAGTACCAGCGCAATATCGATGGCCCAACTTCCAGCGGTCAGCGATACGCAGTGGCGGATGAAACTATGTGGCGACACGCACGCCCGGATTTGAGCGATCTGAGGATTTATTCGGCCGAGAAAGAAATCCCGTATGTACTGACGACTGAATGGGGCGGCTCAGAGACCGAGCGCAAAAATATCCGTGTGCTCCAGTCGGGCATTGCCGCGGGGAAAACACAGTTTCTTCTGGACATGGCAGGCATTGCTGAGTACGACCGCATTGAATTAAAACTGTCGACCAAAAACTTTGTGGCGCATGCCAACGTGGAAGGGCAGGATGACCCGCACGGAGCACACTGGACTAACCTGGGCACCACGACTCTCTACGATTTGTCCGAAGAAAAACTGGGCCGCAACAGCATGCTTCAGATTCCAGGGTCAACTTACAAATACTTACGGGTGACCGTTACCGGCGCAGTTACGCCTTCCGAAGTTGAGAGCGCGACAGCGGCAATAACCCGCGCACAAAAGAGCGTGTGGCGAGACCTCAGCAGCCAACCCAAACAAGACCAGAAGGGCAGAGATACCGTTTTTGTGTTCCCTCTTGTGGAAAATGTTCCCGCGGAGCGGGTGATTTTCACGATTAATCCTACGCAAAATAATTTCGTTCGAGAGTTGGAGATTCGGGATGCCAAAGAGCAATATTTGCAGTCCGGCGAGCTCAAACGCATTCACATGCAGCGCAACGGGCAAAAGATTGACGTCGAGCAGATGTCGGTTGATCTTCATTCAACTGGCCCGGGCATTCTAAAAGTAATGCTTCACAATGGTGATGATCTGCCATTGAAAAACACCGGCGTGCGCCTCCAGCAATACGAGAGGCGGATCTATTTCAATGCCGACGCAGGGACCTTGCCTACCGTTTATTACGGCGACGAGAAGCTGCCGGCGCCCGTCTACGACTACGCCAGGCTATTTGAGAAGGATGCGAGAGCTGCTCAGGTGCAGCTGAGCGCCGAAGAAGCGAACGCCGCTTATACCGGACGCCCCGACGATCGTCCCTGGTCGGAGCGTCATCCCGCAGTTCTTTGGGGAGCAATTATCGCTGCGGTATTAATTCTGGGCGGTATCGCGATACGCTCGATGAAGATGGCAACAGCATAAGCTCCCGAAAGATCTGCCGCACCGCTATTTGTTTGAATCTGCCAAACTTACCCCCGTTAGTCCAGGTGGACCACAACCTCTCACTTGACGGAAAGTTGCTGCTAACTCTCACGCAACATCCCAAACTGAAACGCTAAACGGGCAGAAAAGACAGGCTACGATGGTCCAGCTGTAAAGGGGGGGGACGCATCGTATGTATCGCATGACTGGACTTGTTGTAGCGACTCTATTCATGGCAATCAGCGCGCCGGCTCAAACAACTCAAGCGTCGCAACCATCTGCAACCACCGTACCGGATGCGCGGGACCTAGAGCTCCGAGAAATGCGTGCGCGGATCGAAAGGCTGGAAACGCTCGTCGAGCGTTTGCAAAAAGAAAGGGAATCCACAGCGACAGGCGTGGCCACGGCTTCAGCATCCAACCCAACGCAACCGACGACGGCGTCCGCTCAGCCGCCAGAGTCCAGCCGCGTGTCGGCTGCTGAGTTACACGCTGGTGTTGACCATCATGCTGGCGCCGACGAGCGTATTGGCGGCCAGGTCGAAACGCATGGAGCAATCGAGCAACGTTACCCTCAGCTTCATTTCCGCGGCTTCGGGGATATCGACTTTTCAGCTACCGATGATCCGGGCAGCAAGAGCGGGTTCAACCTTGGACAATTCATCCTGCATGTGGCCTCGCCGCTCTCGCAAAAAGTATCCGTGTTTGGAGAGATCAGCTTCAGCGCGTCAACAGGGTTCTACAACGTGGATATTGAAAGATATTTGATCCGTTACGATTATAACGACCATTTCAAGCTTTCTTTCGGCCGCTACCACACACCGATCAATTACTGGAACACCGCTTTTCACCATGGGCTGTGGTTGCAAACCACAATCTCTCGTCCGGAGATGATTCGGTTTGGCGGGCGATTCCAGCCGGTTCATTTCATCGGAATGCTGGCAGAAGGCAACGTCCCGTCCGGCCCACTGGGTCTCGGGTACAATGTGGGTCTCGGAAATGGCCGAGCAGGAAACATCGCCCGCCCCGGCGACAGTGGCGACGTCAACAACAATCGCGCATGGGTGGCCAATCTTTTCGCGCGGCCAGCGGCACTCAACGGTCTGCAAATCGGCGGATCACTTTACGGCGACTTGATCACCAGCCCCGGCGTGTCGCCTGGTAATCCCAATTTTCGCGAGCTCATCTCTACAGCGCACGTTGTTTGGACTAAAGAGAGCCCCGAATTTCTGGCGGAGTTTGCCCATGTTCGCCATCGTAATGTGCTGACCGAGAATGTTTTTAATAGCAATTCCGCCTACGTGCAGATTGCCTATCGCTTGCCTGGAGAGGGACACAAGTGGAAGCCCTATTACCGATTCGAATGGTCGAACATATCTCCAAGCGATCCTTTGTTTGTGGGCGATAACAGCGTGGCCGTGCGGCCCCTGACCGGCTCAACGTTTGGTGTTCGTTACGACATCACTAACCTGGCGGCGTTTAAGGGTGAGTACAGGCATATTACGCGGAAGCCCAACGATCCTCATGTGAATGGGCTTTTCTTTCAGACTAGCTTTACGTTTTGAGAATATTCTAATGAAAAGAAGAACGAATCCTCGCTTTTGCTATATTTTTGTATGCTTCATCCTATGCTCGCTGCTTTCAATCCGGGCCGCGGGGACACTGACAGACAGCGATGTTGCCATCGTTGTGAACCCCAGTAATCCCACGAGCAATATGACGTTAGCGGACTTGCGCAAGATTTTTATGGGAGAGCGGCAATACTGGAAAGCCAGCAACTCCGTGGTGCCGCTGATGCGCTCGCAAGGGACGCGAGAACGTGAAGTAATCCTGCGCGTGGTGTTTCAGATGACCGAGCAACAATACGGGCAATATTGGGTCGCCAAGGTTATGCGCGCTGAGGTGTCCGACCCGCCGGCCTCGCTGTTCTCCAATGGCATGGTGCAGGAGGGTGTGAAGGGAAACGCCGGGGCAATTGGTTACATCAGTGCCGCGGACGTCCGCTCGGGCGTGAAGGTGGTGCGCGTCGGGGGATTGCTTCCGGGTGAGCCGGGCTACGCATTGCGATAAGACCGTGATGGAGACGGCAACGGTCCATCGAAAAATGGTCGTTTCGCTCGTTGCAAAAACGCGCGCGAGTGTTGGCGGCTAGGCAAATTCTCATACCTAGCAGGGTTATGGATGTGTATGCCTAACTCGCTGACGTTGTCAGAACGAGCGCGAGTCGCCAACCAGAATCAGCTAGTCGGCAAATGCTGCGTCACCAGCTCGCCCTTGGATTAAATCAGGTGCGCTGTGTTTGCGATTTTGTTGAACAGCAATGGGTACGTTAAATGTCCAAGTATTCTTTCCGCGCGCAAATCGTAAGCCCGGTCCACGGAAAGTGCATATCCAGGCCGCCGCACCCCAAGGTGGCCCGCAATAAGATCGCGCACCTTTACCCCTTCCTATCGCCGACCAATCCTTTGTGTTCGAGTTGCTGCACAACGCGCCAAGCGCGGACGCGCTAGAACGTGCGGCAATTCAACCCTAATAGGGCATTGGTCGCCAAACTGAACCGCGAATGTCCCGGTATGGATCCCTTTGTCCTTCCGCATCCAACCCGGGTAAACTATCCGGATAAACTTGTGGCGCGCCTGGCATAGCGAAACCTTATACTCGGTAGCGGGACGACCGAGACCCTCAGATGCGAATGAGCGCGAGATAGTGAACGGAGGCGGGGATGATTTTGGTGACTGGCGCGGGCGGGACGGTGGGGAGCGAGGTGGTGAAACAGCTGGGGGCGGCGGGCGTGAAGGTACGTGCAGGGTTTCACTCCGCGCAGAATGCCGAGGAGGCGCGGCGCAATGGGATTGACGGGATTGTGCTGGATTTTGCGAAGCTGGAGACGCTGCGGCCGGCTCTTGCCAGCGTGGATCGCGTGTTTTTGGTTTCCGGAAACGTACCGCACCAGACTGAGCTCGAGCTCAACGTGGTTCGCGAGGCCAAGCGCGCCGGGGTGATGCAGGTGGTGAAGAATTCCGTATGGGGCGCGGAGACCGACGGCTTTTCGTTCGCAAAAATTCATCACCCGGTGGAAAAAGAAATTGTCGCGTCGGGAATGGCGTACACGCTGCTGCGTCCGAACGGATACATGCAGAACATGAATAATTCTTATGGGCTCACGATTCGCAAGCAGGCCGCATTTTATTTGCCGGCGAGCGATGCGCGCGTCAGCCACATTGATGCACGCGATGTGGCGCGAGTGGCCGCGGCGGTGCTGACCGACTCCGGCTACGCCGCGCAGGGCCAGCGTTACGAGCTTTCCGGACCCGAGGCGCTGAGCTATTACGAAATTGCCGAGAAACTTTCTGCGGTGGCCGGACGAGAGATTTCGTTTGTGGATATTTCCGATCAGGATTTCATGAAGTCAACAATCTCGTCGGGAATGCCGAAGGCTGCGGCCTGCGCGGTGCTCGAGCTGTTCCATTATTACATTACCGGCGCGGCGAGTCGGGTCACGCACAATGTGCAAACTCTTACCGGACATCCGGCGCGCACCTTCGATCAATACGCCCGCGATTACGCGAACGCTTTTCGCGGTGACGCGCCCGCCCAGCAGGGCGCCACGGCTCCGGTTAGCTGACGGGCTACCTGACGCACGATGAATCGTAATCCCTCTCGGGAGCTCTCCGATACTCGAAAGAGCCCGGTTGTTCTTTTGCAAATAAATTCGCAAATAAATTTGTTGAGAGCGATGCTGGGGTGGGATACAAGCGCGGCAACTCGTGGCGGGGTTAGCTATGCGCACAGACCCGCGTTCGTTGGGTCCAATCGCAGTCGGTTTTCTGTTCTCCGCGCTGTTGCTTACGATTCCGCTTTTGATTTAGCGCGAAACAGAACACCGCAATCGGCTCCCCTTCGACTCGTCTCTCCGTTTTTTCGACCCCACGCCTAGCGCTAGGTTACGCACCATCGCTCGTTCACGGATGTCTTCTCGGAGGATTCGCTCGAGAAATTGCAGGCGCACCTGGTGTGTGCGGACCCTGGCCTGGAGCGTGCCGGAAGCTGGGCCGGTGTAATGACAGATCAATCGAAGGATCGCCCAATCGACGAAATACTATCGGAATCTTATGGCTACTTGGTGTTCCGGAACTTTACGGTTATCTGGACTTGCATAGGGACGGCCTGGCCATTGAGCAGCGCCGGGGAATATTTCCATTGCTTGACCGAGGTTAATGCCGCCGGGCGGAGCACGTCGGGTCCGCTGAGCGCGCTGGCTGTCACGACATTTCCGCTGGCGTCTACATCGGCGCGCACGACCACGTCGCCATCAACGTGGCGTTGCCGCGCGATATCGGGAAATTGCGGCGGCACGGACTTCAGTAAGCGCCCTGTCACGACATTGCCGCCCATTGGAGGCGGCGGGGCGATGGCGTTTGCGGAAACGGAGCGACCGCCGAGAATCGTAGTCTCCGCGCCATTCATCCCATTCATTACGGTTGAAGCTCCGCGCACGTCGGGCACAGAATCTGAATCTGCCGTGCGTGCCGGTATTCCGGAATTCGTTCTCACGGGCGCGCGCAGCGTAGCATCGAGCGCAGGACGTGCGGTAATTGTGCGCACGGGCTCGCTGGGTATCGCTGCTGGCGGAAGCGCATCTTTTACCCGAGACGACGTTTCGATCGAGCGCGCGTCTCGTGTCCCAAGCGAACCTGCGCTCGCACTTTTCGCTAAGTCGTTGCTCGCGCCGGAAAGCCTGGTTTCGGTAGCGCCGTAGGGACGTGAAAGCGTCGAGCTCGATCCATCGTTAAGTTTCGCGCCGGCGGGCACAGCTCCGCTGGGAAGTGCAGGCGACGACAAAGTATTCTGGGTTGCCACGGAACCCGACGACGCAGTTGGCGACGCAGCCCCTGGCGAAGCTGCCGGCGAATCCAGCTGCGAAGTACTCGATACAGAATTAGTTTGCGCTGCTTTTTCACGTGCTGCCACGCCTGGGCCAAGCAAGAACCACCAGGCTCCGCCGCCTGCGATCATCAGCACGCCCGCGGCGATCGCAAGGCCCATGCCGCTGCGGGACTTTGCGTGGGCCCGAAGCTCGTTGCGATCGTGCGCGATCTCGTCGTTGAGCGAGCCGAAAACGGCAACGTTAGTTTTTTCCGTAGCATCACGTTTTCCGTTAGCCCCGCGCGAATCCTCGGGGCGCTCTAAGAGCAGGGTGTTGTCGCCATCGACTCCGCTCTCACTCCCGATTCCTCTTTTACTCTCGATGACCTCCGTGATTTCAGCCGCGTCTCCGGCGTTTCCGAAAAGCGTGTTCGCAACCGCTGCGCCTGATCGCCGCGTGGCACGGGTCTCAGCCTTCAATTGCTTGGCGGCTTTCTTTTCTTCCGCTTCAATTTTAGCGGCGGCGGCCTTCTCGCTCCTCAGGCGCTCTTTTTCTAGACGCGCCACAAGTGCTTTGTGTTCTTTTTCGGCGCGAGCCTTGGAGGCGTTTTCGTCGGCCAATTGCTTGGCGGCTTCGTCGTTGACACGGCGCGCGGCTTTTTCAGCAGCGGCTGCCGTGTCGGTACTGCGTGTGGCTTCCGATTGTTCTCTCGCGGCTTTACCTCGGGCGGACTCGGCCCTCTCCTGGCTGACGCTAGGCAATCCCGGCGCGCTCAATCCGTAGCCCAGGACGGTGTCGGCAATTTTTTCCTTAGCCAGGCTGTCGGCTGTGGACTTTTCCTGCGTGGCACGTTCCGCGGCGGCGAACTCCGTGGTACGGCGCTCGGCCTCGAGTTTGGCAAGAATGGCGCGAGTTTCTTCGATCTCCTGCTGCTTCTTCTCTCGCGCGGCGCGCGCATCGGCTTGCGCCTTTTCTCTGTCGGCTTTTTCGGTTTCAAGCTTCTCGATTCGTTCACGTTCCTTCGCGGCAATTTCCCGGGCGGCATGCTCCGCAGCCAAGCGGGCAGCTTCAGCGCGCTCCGCCGCCAGCTTCTCGGCAGCCACGCGTGCTTCAGCTTCAGCCTGTTTTTTCGCCGCCTCCTCTGCTTCGAGTTTTGCGGCGCGCTGGCGTTCCTTGGCGGCGATCTCTTGGGCCGCGCGCTCAGCAGCGACGCGTTGCGCTTCGGCGCGCTCCTCCGCCATTTTCTCGGACGCCGTGCGCATCTCGGCCAGGCGTTGCTGCTCGGCTAATTCCGCTTCGCGCTCAGCCTCGCGCCGCGCACCCGCTTCACGGCGCTTGGCCTCGTTTTGGTTGGCGATGCGCTCAGCCTCGGCTCGTTGCGCGGCCACTTGCTCAGCCAGTCGGGCAGCTTCTAAACGTTCGGCTGCCGCTTTTTCATCAGCGGCAAATCGCGCAGTGGCCCGGGCCTCTTGTTCGGCGGCAAGCTTTTCCGTTTCCGCGCGTATTATTTTCTGGCGATCCGCTTCGATGGCTTCCGCTTCCACTCGCGCCTCAACTCGCGCGGCATGCGCCCGCTTGGCTGCTTCGCTCTCGTTGTTGTCGGACTCGGGTTTCTCGAGTGCTGCTTCTGCCTGCTCATTCAACGGATCGGAAGGGAAGTGGATGCCCCAGAAACCAGCGACACGCTGAGTGAACTCCACCTCGACATACTCTTCGGTCGGCCCCGAGCTGCGGACATTCACAACGCGGCAGGGAACCTCTTGTCCCGTTTTCATATGCGTGACGGCGAGCATCTGTCCGCGCTTGACCTTGGTCGCCATGCGCAGCACGCCGCCGTGCTGGAATACGATCAGCGTACGCGTATCTTCGCGAAAGGCTTTTGCGATTTCGTCGGAGCCGGGAATCGGCAGGCCTTCGATCGCCCGTACCTGCACCGGCATCTCGATGCACACTGGGTCATGCTTTCGGGAGCGCAGGTTTGCCGCTGTCGGCGACCCCGATGCCGCCGTCGGCGAGCCGGGAAGATCTTTTGTTTGAGTGCTCATAGTACCCACGCAATTCCGACGTGCGCTTTTGCCCCGTGTCCTAACGCAGGAACGCAAGCCAGCGCTCGTCCACTAATCTTCACTTCAAAAACTGCGGCACCGCACACAGCTTCGGACTGCGCGCGGCACCCGATCGTTCAGCGATTGCTGTAGGTCACGTAATCGCTGCAGTTGGCGTCCGATCGAACTCGTGTTCCATTTGCGTCACTCGAAGGAGTCCAATTCAGGCATTTGGGTCATTCGAGTAACTCTCGTCAGACGCGTTGGCGTGGCTCGCGTCACTCGGTTCATTTTCAATAGGGTCGCCCGCGGTTTGCGTCGTCGTAAGCTCAATTTCCGTCATCGCCAGAAGCTTCACGCGCGCATTTCCCTCGGCGCATACCTGCCACCCGGCCTCGCGCACCAGGCGCAACCAATGCTCAAACCTTTGATCCCGCGCGCGCGACATGAGAGGAAGCACATGTACAGTGTGCTAAGCGCAGACTCGATGGGCAATGGTACTGGCCACGGGATGTTCCGCGATGGAACCTGTCCTAGAGGACAGTCACCCGAGGTGCCCTTTTGCTGTGTCGGGTACCGCTAGGGAGCCTGTCCCCAAGGACATGTGGTTCGGACGAGAAGGTGCTTTGAAGGGACGTACTCTCGATGCGTTCGGATGGCAGCGCGTTAACGAAAAATAATGACGTGCCCAAACATGATTCTGCTCAGCAGTATCGCGCCGGAAACGGCCAGCGAGATGCTCAACAGCGTTCCGATCAAAAAATACTCCGCGAAGCGCTCGGACTTGAATTCTGGATAACGAGCAATGGATTTTGCGGTCAGGATGAGTCCCATGGTCGCAGGAGTCTGCAGCAGAAGAGCAGTCAGGACCAGGAACCGTTCCAACCAACCGATGTAAAGCCCGGCATTTTGCAACTGCTCCCCGGTGGCATGGCGGTCGGTAGGATTGGCGTGAATGCCGGGCAGCAGCGGTTTTGTGAGCAAGCGGATCAAATACCCGCCGCCGAAAACTACGCCGATATACACAACGGGAACGGCCAGGAACCTGTTGGGGACGCGGCGCATAGTTTCAAAAAGCTCCATAAGCGCGCCGAAAGCGATGCTGCGAGTGCTGCACCATGCGGCCACGGCAGACGTTACGAAATGTATGAACTGATCCCCAAGATAGCCCCAAGGCCCCGCTGCGAACCCCCTGGGCGAGAGCTCGATCTTGCCAAGATCGATGGCCAGATGAAGCAGCGTCAAACCCCCGACGATCACGTAAACGAGCGGGCGCACGATGGATCCGGGGACAAAGAAACCCAATATCGCCATGGCCGACAAATAATGGATAAGCCCATGCCGCAGATATGCCCCGAGTTTCCTTTGAGTTTTTTGTGCAACCAGGCGATTGCTCTGAAACACAAAATCGGCTAGCAGATGGGCTAGGTAGAGGGCGAGAAGTGTTCTGAGAATCGGTTGCATGATTTCGTGCAAATGTTTATCTTTTGTACGTTCTTGTGCAAGCGCTAAAACGTGTGTTCAATCAAAGTTTTTACCACAGCGGCTGTTTCCGATAACTGCCAATAATATCCGCGCTTGAGATTTCTCGAAACAGTGGAAATATTTACGCGCAGGCGTTTGGCGACCTGCTCAATCCCCGGCTGATCCATGAAGGCATCGATGGTCTCCCATTGCTTTGCGGTGATCTTGCGCACCAGGGTGTCCTGCAATCCATAGATCAGATTCGCCGTGGTATCGAACTCTTGCTCGGAGGTTTGAAACGACGTTAAGACGAGGAATCGGAACCGCTGGCTGGTCTTGACGCCTTCGATGGCTTGGCGCGCATATTGGAATGCCTCGCCGCCCAGCCGATTGACTGGCGCTTGAATGCGCTCGGAAACCCGCCCAAATCCGACGCCGATGCGAATGGGCAGCGGTTGCAGCGTCCTGCGCAAGTCCAGAATAATCGCAGGGACGGACTCGAGCCTGTCGGTTAGGGTCTGAAACTCGTCTCCGGCAGTCACCGAGTACGGCAAGCGGATCCATTTGTTCCGCTGGTGGCGCTGCGAGGCCTGGGCGAGTCTTTGCCCCAACAGCCGGCGAATACCCGGGCGTGAGCTGGACCCCAGGACATCCGCGAGCAGCACCGCATATGTGCGCGAGGTCATCTGCACCTCCAGCCCAATCATACTTGCTTGCACGATTCTGTGCAAATGCTTTAATATGCACGGAAGTGTGCAAGTACACGTATTTGCACGGATACATGCAAGTAGACAGAGGTGCGCAAAATACGGGCAAACGGTTGAGTCGCCAGTGGATTCGCTGCGATCCGGTGCTTCGGTGACGCATGTTTGGTCGCGCCACGATACGGTTAAATCCGCCAATAAGCGGGGTTCGCACGAGACCCCGTTGACTTGAAACGGTACCTGTTAGGCAGTTTGTGCTTTACTAGCGACCTTTTTCGGCGGGGTAACGGGACGGAGCTCGATATTGCACTGGCGGCAACGAGGTGACTTTTTCCACTCGGCTGTAACGTAGCGTTTACTGCATTGCGGACAATAGAGTTTGTACGGCGGCAATAGGTCAAGTACAGCGCCCATCGATACTCCAGATATTCGTTATTTGGCCTCCCAGGATGGTAAACGCGTGTAGAAAACTTTCTATCAGTAAAAAACCCTATATTGCGCTCAGGGAGATCACCCAGCGATTTATACCCCTTCTAGCCGATATTCCTCGTCTTTCGCGGTCGTTGGAATTGGCGACGATGAACACGCAACGCACCCATCGGATGAAGGCTAAGCCGCCGGTACCTCGTCCTGAAACTAAGGGCGAAGAGAACGATCCCTCCGCGCGGGTGATCTTCCGCAACTGGCTGAACTTTACTGACCCTACGCTACGCGTACAGCCAAGAACAGCCCCCCACATCGTCGTACTGTAGTTTCATCTTTGGATAAGGGTATACATAGTAATAACCTACTTGACTAGGTACCTTTTGTCGGCTATAAAAAGCTCGGGCGCTCCCTACTCGGAGTAGGAAAGTAAACGCTGGTAGTTACCTGACGCTCGGGCACCCTTCCTCTCTCTCACAATCACCTCCACGTTGTGCCAGCTTATTTCTCTTTTTTAGCTGTTCTGTTTGCCGGGATTCCGTGCCCTCGTTTTATACCCAAGCGCAGGGTTTTATGCCTCCGAAAGGAAACTCGAGACGACGGTCGCGATTGTGGCAATGGTGCTTGTGGCAATAGTTTCGGGAAGCGCGATTGCACAGACCAGTGACAGCCTGGCCGGCACATGGAAGCTGGTGTCCGCTTCAACCACCGCCACTGGAGAGCGAATCGACGTGCCGTTCGGCCCTAGCTCCACAGGCTTCATCACCTACACGCGCGAAGGCCGAATGGCGGCAAGGATCAGCCACAGCGGGCGCAAGCCCCTCTCGGTTGCCGACCGATTGGCGGCCCCAGCGGAAGAAAGGGCCGAAGCCTTTAGCACATTTTTCTCCTGTGCGGGACGCTACACGCTCAGCGGCGATAATATGTTGCTGATGCGAGGGTTTCTTCAAGACAAACTCCCCGCAGCAGTGTTTACGGAAACTGTCGCCCTACTTCTGCTTGAGAAGGTCAATTGCCGAGACTTGTCTGGACGCTTCTAAATCTGCACGCCAAGTTACCTTCCAGCTATCAACACATTTTCTCTGGAATTCAGCAGAAAGTCTGGCTACAGAGCTTCGGTCAGATGCCACTCGACGGAGCGTGAAATATTGAAATCGTTGATTCCGATACAAAAAGGCATGATGTTCGACTTCTTTACTCTGCTTATGTTCGACTGGATTTTGCGTGCAGCTTCTTGCAGCAGAATAAATTAGCGGCGGGGAAGTACGGCGCCGAAGCGCCTGAGGATGTTGCGCGTGGCTTGCTGCGCGGCGGGGTTGGCGAATTTGCGGCCTTCTAGCACGAAGCTTTCGTCTAGTGCCCAGCTCCAGTGAATCGTACCCACAGCCACAACCGTGCTGCCCGAAGGCCAATCGTAGGAAGTCATATCCGCGTAGCGAACCTCGCCTTTTACTTGGTAGGGAGAATGCGCGATACGTTTCGTTCCGGCAGGCGCGTGGCCGAACATCTCATCAACTTCATATCCCAGCAGGCCAGGTAGGTGGTCGCCGCTGCGCAAACCGGTGCCTTCAAACACCCAATGCCCGGCGTCTTCGATCACGATATCACCCTGCGCGGTGTGCGAGCGATGCATCACGCCAATCAGCGCATCTTCCGGACGATTCACCGGGGCATTCCGGAATAGGGTGGTGGTCAATTTGCGCTTATTGGGGTCGGGATCGTTGGCTAGCGGGTCCAAGGCGGCATTATTCTTGTAGCCGACGATCGTGCGGTCAGGCTCGCCAGTAATCGCGCTCGATTCCAGGCGGATTTGCCAGTAGCCAATGTTCGCGCCGAAAAATCCCAGGCCGACGCCGCGGTCGCGCGCCGCTTCGATGTGGTCGCGCATCTGCCACGTCCAATATTCATCGTGTCCCACGGAAAGGAATCCTTTGTGCATCCGGAGCAGATCGCCGCGCTCGTGGGTGTCAATGTCCGTGGCATAGGTGACGTCATATCCCTCGCGCTCGAGGAAACGCACCATGCTGTACTCCCAAAACAAAAAGTCTCCCGAGCCGTGACCTCGTCGATAGGGCCGGTCGAAGGACACCTGATACGAGCGGGGCGTGGTGTAGAGCGATGGTCCGCCCCAGCGGTTGTAAGCCTGATACGTGGTCACGCTGGCTTGAAACAGCAGATCGGAACGGCGGAAATCGTCGCGAACCACAAACGTGATGTAGCTCTGCGTGCCGCTTTTGCTGGCGGTTAATTTTGCGAGATACACGCCGCTGGGCCAGTCTGCGGGATCGCGGGAGTTAGGTACGTACAGAAGAAATGGATCGCCCCAATTGCACTCCAGGAGTCCCGTTGCGGGTTTGGTAATTGCGGCGGGTTGCACCGTGCCCGGACGAGTCAACGGGCCAAGCATTTTTTTCGCGCCTGTGCCGCCATACCAACCCATGCGATAAATTTCGATTGTATAAGTGGGCTCTGCCGTGTTCACAAATAAGCGGATAGGTTCCCCGCGATTGATGCTCGCGTGCGATGCATAGCCTTCAATTTCGTGGTTGCGCGCGGGGTTGTCCAGTTGCCATTTGTCGACTATTGCGCGAGCGCTAATGAGCTGGTCGGCCGAGGGTGGCGTCGCCACGAACCCTTGGCAGCCAGCGAGCGAAAACAATGCGAGACAGGCGGCGAGCAGCAGCAGAACAGCGCCGGGTAGCAATCCGCTGGCTCGGTACGGCCGCGCCTGCAATCGCATAATCGCAAGAAATGCGCAGGGGAAACCTTGCGGGGGACTAAGCTGTATTGCCGGGAGGGGCGGCACGGAGCGGAATACTAGCCCTATCGGGGCGAGCCGCGCAAGCACGTCTATGAGAAGATACTTAACGTTTGGGTACCCGAGCTTGGCTGAAGGTAACAGGGATTGTTCTTTAAGGGCCGTGGGTTTCATCGATAGGTTTCGTTTTACGAGTTGTCTTCAGAGCCTAACTTGCCTAGGACCGCGTTATAGGCTCACAACGGCAGGAATCTTCGCTGCGTAGGTCGCTGACAATCACGAGTATGCTGGCCCGCCGCTGTCAAACCAATAGCTGCGGAGTACCGTTTTCAGTGCACAGCGGTACCCGTACTACGAGGCATCTAGTGGGCCGGCGAGTGACACACGGTTATGCGGAGCGGAGAGACGCGAGTTTTTGAAATTCGTGCGCGAAGCGCATGTCACGTCTCGTAGAGCAAAGCAGAGGCAGCACCGAGAAGGAAACCTAACAAGGAAAAACGGCGGGCACAGTTCGCGGTTGGGTACACTTCGCCCATGGCACGCAACCCAACAGCATTCCAACAGGTGTAGCGAAATACGTCCCCAGTAGAGCGGGAATCATGAGCATCGCCAACTTCATTCATACAATTCCCTGCGCAACATTATGCTCGACCATGCCAGCCACCTGAGTAGTTCACTGTTTATAACTTAGTGCGAATTTTGTCAGGGGCGCCTCCCTCTCACGCCAAATCCAGCTCGAGCTCATCTACGTAACACCAGCCCCAATCCTCGCCAGGTTCGATCGACTTGATGATGGGGTGCTTCGTCGTATGAAAGTGCCTGGTCGCGTGTTTATTTTTCGACGAGTCGCAGCAGCCCACGTGCCCGCACGTGAGGCACAACCGCAAGTGCACCCAGGTATCGCCCATTTTGAGGCACTCTTCGCAACCGCGCGTGTGCGGCTTCACCGGCCGAATCTGATCCAGATGTGTGCAAGCTGTCATGCTCATGTTCCTGCCTCCATGGAGGACAACCAGGTTGCCCCGAATTCTGCCACTTGGATGCACGAGCGCGTACCGGAGCTACGACTCGGCGGTAGGGGCGGGCCGAGCCTGGGCTTGCTCGAAGAACCCACCCGCCATAAACTCCGGCGTGCGTGGGCGGTCCTTAGCTCGATACGCCAAGTTTGAGAGGGTAGCAGTTTATGGGGTTCTTATTAAGTGGTCCGGGAGGTGTCAGGTGGCGCATTTCATTTGTCTGCTTGGCAGCCCTCCTTGTGACATGTCTCGGCAGGGGGGCCAAGCCCCTCCGATCTCCGTTTCCCAACACGGGCTCCATGGTCTCGCACAGCTCTCAAGGCACCATCGATCGACGAGAGGCGGATTACCCGGAAACCCGTAAGCATCAGCGCATCGCACCACCAATGATCCCCGTGGGCCTGGACGCATTCCGGATGTGGGAGCGCTGGCCATACTTGCGCGTGGGCGCTCGCACCTACATGCGCAGCACATATGATCGCACCGGAGGAAATGAATCCGCCGATGCCAGTCATTTCCTTTATCAGCTTTCCGACAACTTCAATGTGACGCTCGATCTCGCCGGTTCCGGCGTTCTCTACTTCACGCGCTACAACCACTGGCATGGCAGTCCGTGGCATTACGTTGTCGATGGCAAGGAGTACGTGATCAGCGAGACCAGCACTGCCGATCCCAAGCATCCCGTGCCCGGCTCCGTATTTCTACCGCGAGAAGCTTTTCCCAACCCGCTCACCTGGACCTGGTCGGAAACTCGCGGCGCCGACCTGAGCTGGGTGCCCATAGGGTTCAAACAGTCGTTTCAAATGGCCTACTCGCGCACCCATTACGGCACGGGTTACTACATTTATCAGCAGTACGTGCCTGGGGCGAAGTTGTCGCGGCCGATCGAATCATTTCGCGAGCAGCCGCCCGATGAGGACGTGCTGCAGTTGATTCGGCTGGCCGGAAGCGACCTCGCTCCAAAACCGGGCAACGTGGAAGGAGAACGCCTCGGCGTGGTCCAGGAGTCGGGTGAGGTGGGGTTGCCGGAGACAGGCAGCGTCCTCCTAACCGAAATCGCGCGCGCGCCCTCGATGCTGCGTGCGATTGAGATTTCGATTCCGCGCGAGCAGGCCGTGGCGTTCTCGCGAGCCCGGCTGCGCGTTACTTGGGATGACTGGTCAATGCCTTCGATCGACGCTCCGGTGGCGCTTTTTTTCGGCGCCGGGACTCTGTACAACCGCGATGGACGCGAGTTCCTCGTCAAGGCTTTTCCGGTGAATATTCGTTTCGATGACGAACGGGCTTACTTGGCTTGCTACTTTCCTATGCCGTTTTTCCGCTCGGCGCGCATTGAGCTCGCGCCGCCCGATGACGTACCGCCTCAGCAACCCCTTTCCGCAATCCGCTGGAGCGTACGCTATGTTCCGCTGCACGCCGCTCGTAACGAAGTCGGGTACTTTCATGCCACCTACCGGGACCATCGCAGTCCTGAGCCGGGCAGGGAACTGGTCCTTCTTGACACTCGCGAGACGGAGGGTAAGAGCGAATGGACAGGGCACCTGGTAGGCACGTCATTCATCTTTTCGCACCGTGCCGAGCTCTCGACCCTGGAAGGCGATCCGCGGTTCTTCTTTGATGACAGCCGCACACCGCAGGTGCAGGGAACCGGTACCGAGGAGTGGGCTGGCGGCGGTGATTACTGGGGTGGCCAGAACATGACACTGGCTTTTGTAGGCCATCCCACCGGAGCCCGCAAGCCCAGCGAAGCGAAGAATGAGGAAGATCTGATTGAATCCGGTTACCGGTTTCTGCTTTCAGATCTGATGCCTTTCGGCAGGAATGCCGTGATCGGCCTGGAGCATGGCGGTGAGGATCAATCCACCGAGCATTACGAGACGCTTGCCTATTGGTATGGCATACCGCAGCCAACTCTGATCAAGACTGACGAACTAAGGATTGGCGACGCGAAAAGCGAAGCGGCCCACCAGTATCGCTCGCCGCAGGCGTCGGAACCCGTTGCATTGGTCTCGCGCTACGAATGGGGAGTAGACCACTTGCAGGGCCGCGAAATCTTTCCTGCCGAATCCGATTGGGGGCGGGTCACAACCGGAACCTCCGAGTTCACGGTGAAGCTGCGTCCAGATAATTGGGGCGTACTCTTGCGCCGCAAGCTCGACTACGGCTATCCCAACCAGCGTGCCGAGGTGTTCGTCGCTGACGAAACGAGCCCGGGCCACCAAGGGCGGTGGCGAAGTGCGGGGCTTTGGTACCTCGCTGGGTCGAATACCATCGTATTCTCCAACCCTTCCGATGAACTTGGCGATGCCCAACATGGTGTGAAAACCTCGAACCGCCGCTTTCGCGACGATGAGTTCCTCATTGGCCGCGACCTCGCCCGTGGCCGCTCCGCGATCCGCGTGCGGGTGCGCTTTAATCCCGTGGAGATTCCGCTGTATCCTGGTTATCCCCTGCCTCCACTTGGCTGGAGCGAAATGCGATACACCGCATATTGTTTCGTGATGCCGCAGGCGGGCGGCCGCGGTCACCGAGGCGGCACAAAATAACAGCGTCAATCCCGTGTACCGTCAGACCCGCACCAAAAACGCAGTTGCGTCGCTCCCGACCAAATTACTTCATTGGCGGTTTCCGGACGGTGCGGGTTTTAGTTTGGTTTCGACGGTTTGGTTTGAATCGACCTTAAACGCTGCTCACCGTGTCACGAAATAAAAAAGGGCGGCCAGAACAGCCGCCCAAGAGAACTAGATGCGCGCTTTGGGGCGCGCCACGAAGCAACCCCAACATAACAAAACGCTTAAATCCTTGTCAAGACCCGTCGATTCTGTCGCTCAGGAAGCAAAAAGCTACTCTTAGCAGCAATACGTGCAGTCGGCATGTACCGGGTAAATGTCAACGAATAAGGCCGTTGCGTGAGGAGGTCAGGAAGATTAACTATTCAAATTTTTACATCTTTATTCTGCGCGCAGCCGCAAAACGGTTTTTAGCAAGAGAGCCGGCGGTTCGACTACGCAGCTCGTCGAAACGTCGCGAACAGCAGAGTGAGTGCCACACCGAAGCACATGCCGGTAGCGATGAGCTGAAGCACATCCACGTTGTGAAAGGCTTGGAATCTGGGTTTCTGCATCACATTGAAGAAGCCAATCAGCCCAATGAGCAACAGCATGAAGAAACTCGCCAGTGGTTTGCCGCGAAGAGCCATTTGATTTTTCCTCCAGGGGTGACCAACGAACTCTCGCGTGATCCTATAACCTTCGCCTAAGCCATCGCTTGGCACGACCGCGTGCGAGTACAGTTACGGACTGGACGCTATTCTACTATTGAAAAAACGTCAAGGCACGATTCGCTGGCGTCCGGGCTTCAAGTCTTGGTATTTTTATGCACAACCATTCATTACATTTCGGCGGATCATCATGTATTTCCCCGGCTAACTGATACGTGACTTCGCTGCTTCGTTCCATTGACTCCGCGCCGCACCGCCTGCCACGATGATTCGCTGCTTCCTGCGTTCGCGCGAGGGAAGGCCGGAAGCGGGGAGCACGCAACGCCTGCGGAAGCAGGCAAAACGCAAACCAGCGGCTTCGGGCTTGCAGCAGGCGGCATCTGGTGGGCGGGTGCGAAGGGGAACCATGGCGTCAAAGAAGCGGCTCGGCGACGTATTGCGCGAGCGCGGCAAAATTTCCGCCGAAGAACTTCACAAGGCCATTGCTGAGCAAGAGGGCAAAGTCCTCATGCTTGGTGAGCTGCTGCTTTCACGCGGCTCGCTCTCGAAAGACGACCTGATCGGTGCACTCGAAGAAGTCACCCACGTTGGCTATCTCGATTGCCGCGAATTTGCCCCCACGGCCGAAGCGCTGGAAATGGTTCCGCGCGAGACCGCGTTAAAATATGGCGTGCTGCCTTACGAATGCGACGAAAACAAGCTGATCGTGGTGATGGCCGAACCGCAGAATCTGCGCACCCTTGACGAGCTGCGCTTCCTCACCGGGAAACTAATTTCGCCGCGCCTCGGCTTTCGCGACGAAATTTTCTCTTCCATCGAAAAATATTATGCTGGAATGGCCGCTGAAGAAGCCGATGCCGCCGCGTCCATTGAACTCCGCGAACCTGGCGAGGATCCACTGACGGATCCCGAGGCCGCCGAAATCGAGTTTATCTCCGTCAGCTCGCGTGAATCGGCCCGCGAAGCCATGGCCGAGTTCCAGGCCGAGCTCAGCAATCGCCGTACGCCGGCCGTGCGTCTGGTGAGCACCATTATCTCCCGTGCCGCCACGCGCAAGGCCAGCGACATTCACATCGAGCCCATGTCTCAGGGCACCATCGTGCGCATCCGCGTGGATGGTGTGTTGCGCGAATTGATGCAGGTGAAAGGGAAGCTGCAAAATTCGCTTGTCTCACGCATCAAAGTGCTTTCGGACATGGATATCGCCGAGCGCCGAGCGCCGCAGGATGGCCGCTTCATGGTCAACCTGGGGGGCCGCAAAATTGATTTGCGCATTTCCACGCTGCCCACCAATCACGGCGAAAAAGTTGTGATGCGCCTGCTCGAGGCGAGCTCACCCCTTGCCACCTTCAACGAAATGGGATTCGACGGAGAAGTCATCGCGCAGCTCAAGAGAATTCTCATTCAGCCACAGGGTATGCTGCTCGTCACTGGTCCGACCGGCTCCGGCAAATCCACGACACTTTATTCTTCGCTCAATTTTTTGCGCGGCCCGGGCGTGAACATCGTTACCGTCGAAGATCCCATCGAGTACATGATTGACGGCATCAATCAGGTACAGGTGCATCCGAAAGCAGGGTTGACTTTTTCCAGCGCGCTGCGCTCGATCCTGCGCCAGGATCCCAACATTATCATGATCGGCGAGATTCGCGATTCGGAAACCGCGGAGATCGCGCTGAAGGCTTCGCAGACCGGGCACATGGTGCTCTCCACGTTGCACACCAACGACGCGGTGAGCGCGATCGTGCGCCTGCTCGATTTGGGAATTCCCGGGTACTTGATTGCCAGCTCGATGACCGGTATCGTCGCTCAGCGCCTGGTGCGTAAGTTGTGCAAATGTAAGAGCGCGTCGGTGGCGTCGCCCGAGCTTCTCGCGCGTCTGGTCGCGCACGGTGTTGACGATTCTTCGTTGACCACGTACGCCCCGGTCGGCTGCCGCGAGTGCGATCACAGTGGCTACCATGGCCGAGTGGGAGTTTACGAGGTTCTTACGCTGGACGAACCGATGCGCCGCGCCATCCGCGCCGGAGCTCCGGTAGAGCTGATTCGCCAGCTAGCAAGCGTTGCCGGCACGCGCTGGATTCAGGAAGATGGCCTCGATAAAGTTCGCCGCGGCATTACTACTTTCGATGAAATCATGCGCGTTGTGGCCTTCGACGACAGCAAACCGGAGCTATGCCAGCGTTGCAACAGGGAACTCGCGCCAACATTCTTGTATTGTCCGTATTGTTCGGTGCGCCGCGTTGCCGTTGCGCCGGCCGGGCCAGTTGCGCACACCGCTCATGTCCCGCCGGGCGTGGCTCCCGCGGTCGCTGAACTGGTAACCGCGGGCTCTTCGAGTGGCCACGATGTACATCTTGCGCAGCACGCGCGCACTCAGCCCAGGGACCACTCGAATGACGCCCACTCGTCGCAGGGCACCGCATACTTGCGGCGAAATCTACGCCAGTCCGACCGAAGCGGCGAGACGCGCACGGCCGAGCAGATCCGCGTCGCGCGCCGTACCGATCTCCCTGCTCATGACGATGAATCCGCCGACGACACGTCAACCAAACTAGACAAACTCGTTCGCGAATACAAGAGAGGCCCCCGCCGCTAACCGCACCCTGCTCCCCTTTTTCTGGCCATGATCAGTTCGAATCGAGGCTCGCCTGGGTCCAGAAATCCGCAGAGGTTCAGCATCGGAACAGCTGCAGAGTCGATACTATTGCTGGTGACTCAGTTTGAACTGGGTCACCGCGCTTCGCGCCCATCGTCACGCACCGCCAGAAACCCTTCACGAACCTCTATGATTAAGGTAAGCTGTCGAGTCTGGAAATTAACACTATGGCAATCCGAACGAAACGCAAATCGCATTCGCCGCGCAAATCCCCTGCAAAACAAAAATCGAAGAATCCGCGCGTGCCAGCCTCCGCAGTTTCTGGCGCGAGAAAGTTCGCGCCCACACGCTCCGCCGAGCGCTTCCCGCAGTTTCGCGATCTCACCGTGCAGTACGAAGGCAGCTCCCGGGCCATCGCACCGCGCACGCCGGACATTTCCACAGCCGGGATGTTCATCAACACCACCGAACATTTTCCCGAAGGCGCAGTCGTCAAAATCGGCTTTCGTCTCGCGCGCACCCGCAAGCTCATAGAAGTCCGCGGCGAAGTTCGCTACTGCCTCCAAGGCGTCGGCATCGGCGTCGAGTACCTAGACCTAGGCGACTCCGCCCGCAAAGCCATCGCCGCCGAACTCAGAGCCTAACCAAAAACCGATCATGGCCACCCTAGGGCTACGGAGGCAATCCCTTGATCCCTCGGCCGGTCGCGATCCGGTGTTTCGGGTGGATGGCTGTCGCCTGTTTCACGGCCGCGGCGGCAAGCGCGCGACACCCGACGCTCCGCCGCAGAATTGATTTCAACTAGCATGTTTGTGCCGTATAATCCTTCCACTAGTAGTGCGGGGTGAATATGCGGAAACTACAGAAATTCGTGTTGTGGTTTTGCGTGTGCATTTTAATGTTTGATGGCGCGCGCGATCTTCTCGCGCAGAGTACCACCACAACCCTCTACGGCACAGTGACCGAAAGTAGCGGCGCGGTCGTGCCCGACGCGAAGGTCACGGTTACCAGCGTCGACACCAATCTTTCGCGCAGCGTCCCCACCAATTCCTCCGGCGAATATCGCATCGAGTTTCTGCCGGTGGGCAATTACTCGCTCGAAGTCAGCGCGCCGGGATTCAAGCAATTTCTCCAGAAGGGAATTATTCTCCAGGTTGGCCAGACCGCGCGCCTTGATGCGAGGCTCGCGCTCGGCAGCGTCAGCGAAGTCATCAACGTCACCACCGAAGTTCCGCTCGTCAACACCGGCAATCCCGAGCTTGGCCGCACCGTTGAAAACGCCGAGATCACCAATTTACCCCTTGTCAACCGCAATGTGTATTCGCTGCTCGACCTCACTCCCGGCGTGCAGCGCAATGATTCCGGAATGACTCTCGGTTTCCCGGAGCAAAAAGTTTTGATCAATGGCGGAATCGACTCCGGCTCGGGCTCGGTCAGCTATTATCTCGACGGCGGCACGAACATGTCCGGCTTGCGCAATACCGGCAACATTGTGCCGAATCCCGACGCGGTGCAGGAATTTCGCGTGGAGACCAACGGCTACAATGCCGAGTATGGTCGCTTCGCCAACGGCATCGTCAACGTGATTACCAAGTCCGGCTCGAACCAGCTACATGGCTCGCTTTTCGAGTTTGTGCGCAACACCCTATTCAACGCCGATGAGTGGAACAACACCACAGGGAAGTCCCCCATGCATCGCAATCAGTTTGGCGGCACCGTCGGCGGCCCTATTCGCAAGAACAAGACATTTTTTTTTGGTTCCTACGGCGGATTGCGCCAGAACATCGGAACATTTTTGACTGGCGCCACCGTGCCGAGCGACCTCGAGCGCGCCGGAAACTTTTCGCAGTCCAAGGATTCGAAAGGAAACAAAGTCTTCATCAGGGATCCGCGCAAGAGTCCTGCCCTCGCGTGCCAATCCACCGACACGAGTGGCTGCTTCACGAACAATATCATTCCCGATTCGCTGCTTGATCCCACCGCGCAGAACATCATGAAGAAAGCCATCCCCGGGGCGAATAGTCCGAAAAATGGATGGCAGGGAACTCTACCCAATCCATTTAACACCGACGAATTCCTCGCCAAAGTGGACCACAATTTGACCGAAGGGCACCGCTTGACCGCAAGCTACTACGAAACCAGCGGCAAGAACACCGTGAAGGCGGGCAGCACCATGAATCCTCTGCCTTGGTCGGTGCAGCAATTCACCTGGCGGCAGCACAACACCAACGTCAGCGATACCTGGATCATCAGTCCCAACAAAGTAAATCAAATTTGGCTCAGCTACATGCGCAACTTCGGCGGGCGCCTCAACCTGACCGACCCGCGACTGGGCATTGCTCGGCAGGCCAGTCTTGCCGATTTTGGCTCTACGCTCACCGTGCAAGGCACACCGGCGTTACCCGACATCAGCGTCAACAGTTTCTTCAATCTGGGGCAAGCGATCGGCGGCCCGACTGCCGGCACAAATTTTTATTCCGTTCGCGATGCGCTTAGCTACACGCGCGGGCGCCATGCCCTCAAGTTTGGCGGCGAGGTATCGCTCCAAAAAGACATCCAGGACACCTTGCTTAACAATTACGCCACATTTTCGTTTAATGGCAGCGTCAGTGGAAACAGCTTGGCCGACTTCGTCCTCGGCATCCCCAACCAGATTAAGCAGGACGCGCCGGTAACAGCGTACACCAATAGCTGGTACACCGCGCTCTTCCTGCAGGACGACTTCCGCATTCATCCGCGCCTTACGCTCAATCTTGGTTTGCGTTGGGATGTGCAGACGCCGCCCACCGATCCACTCGATCGCCAAGCGACCTACATTGCTGGCGCGAAGTCGACAGTTCGCCCGAACGCTCCTGTCGGCCAGGTGTTCGTCGGCGATCCGGGAATCACGCGCGGCACGGTTGCGGTGCGCTGGCGTCACGTTTCTCCGCGACTCGGCATGGCTTGGGATCCCTTCGGCGACGGCAAAACCTCCATCCGCTCGGCGATCGGCGTTTTCTACGGCAGCATGTCGGGAAACAATTGGAACCAGTCTTCGAATTTCGAACCCTTCGCCACTCGCCTCACCTTCACCAATACCGGTTCGGGTACTCTTTCTTGTCCCTACAACAATTTCGATAGCGGCGGCACTACAGTTAGGTGCCGGGGAGGCAGTGGACAAAACCCATTCCCCTACAATGGCGCCTATGTCCCTGGCGGCGGAATTCTGGGAATGGCTACGGATTTTCAGTGGCCTTACACGTACCAGCTAAATTTTTCCGTGCAGCGCCAGCTTACCAGCGACTTCAGCATGACCGTGGCCTATGTTGGAAGCCTGAGCCACAATCTTCCGTTCGCCCAGGACGTGAACGCTCCCGGCCTCGACGCACTGGCAATCAGTTCCGGCAAGGACATCCAGCGTCGCCGGCCCAACAAGGACTTCGGCCCGGTATTTCTCGTGCAATCGAATCAGACCGCGTCGTATCACGGCCTGCAGTTCAGCGTTGTAAAACGGATGGGGCACAACTTTACGTTGAACGGTTTCTACACGTACAGCAAGAGCTTCACAAGTGTGCAGCTTGACGCCAACCAGACTCAGGGCGGCGCGCAGAATATGTTGGATCTACGCGCGGAACGCAGCCGCGCTGACATCGATCAGCGGCACGTTTTCTCAACATCGATTGTGTGGCAGCCCGAGTATTCATATGGAGGAAACGGGTGGCTTCGTGCAGCTCTCAATAGCTGGTCGATTTCACCGATTATCAGGCTACGCAGCGGTCTGCCGTTCACGGTCACCAACGGCCGCGACTCCAATCTTGACGGCACCAATAATGACCGCGCGCAATTGATTGGCGATCCGCGCCTGTCGGGCCGCGGCTCGGCAAAGTGGTTCAACACCGCCGCATTCGCCGGCAATTGCCTGAGAACAAGTTTGACTCAGATTCTCCCGTGCACCCCGGTTGACGGAAACTCGCCACGCAATGTGCTCGATCGCCCTGGCTTTCGCACCGTCGATCTCGCCGTAGCCCGCAGCTTCAAGCTGCGCGAGAGCCTCAAGTTTGAGATGCGTGCCGAAGCCTCCAACATCTTCAACATGGTCAATCTCGACGCGCCCGTCAGCAACTTTACGGACAGCACCTTCGGCCAAATCCAAAAAGCCCAGCGTGGCGGCTCCGGCACCGGCACCTTCCGCCAACTCCAACTCGGCGCCCGCCTCACATTTTAACTGGGCAAGGCTTTCGAATTTTACGACCGATACGCATGGGAGTGCGGTACCGGCCTGACTCAGGATCAAGTTGTTGCGGTCACCTCCGCAGTAGGACAAAATCTGCGGTTAACCTCTGAAGACGGCTCGTATTTTCGGTCCTACCAATCAGGGCTGCGAGTTCTTGATAGTCTGGGATACGCACCGAGATTGTTTAGAGGAGCGGAATACTCGAAGTACATTCGCGAAGACTAGCTCAGCCTAACGAGGATACAGGAGGTGCAACATGCCTAAACGTCTAGCCTGGCTCCTGCTCATTGTCGCGGTCGTCGTCACCACCGCGGCTGGCGGCGCGCCAGCACCTCAGGACAATCGCGCGCCCGACCGCGAAGCCATCCGCGCGCACATCGATCGCATCTTCCAGGCTTTCATCCACAAAGACGCCGCCGAACTTCGCGCCACCCACGACAAGAACTGGCTGGGCTATCTGGAAGGCTCGAACATGGTGATTCGCGGCATCGACGGGTATATGGAAGACGCCGCCTACGGGATCGGCAGCGCTGATTACGGCATGACCGGCTACAAGATGCGCGAGTTCGACATAATCTTCCAGGGCGATGCGGCATTTGTTACGTTCGTCGCCGACGTCGAATCCCGGGCGCCCTCCGGCCCCGCTCATAGGACGCTGCGCATCGCCGACTTCTACGTCCGGCGCAATGGCCAGTGGATCCAGGCCGGCTCGAACACCGATGAGCATCCCGAAGCGCGGCAGGCGCGCATGCAGGCGTACATGCAGGAGCCGCGAACGCTCAACGACGAGACAAGAAAGTCGCTGATCGAGGCGCGCGATGCGGTCTGGCGCGCCTTCTTCGCTAACGATAAGCCGGCGCTCGAGAAACTGATTCCGCCTGAACTGATCACTATCGAGCCGGGGGACAAAGAGTTTGGATCACGCAGCGCGGTGATGGCCGCGTCCGAACAGTTTGCCAAAAGCGGAGGCAAACTGACCCGGCTGGAATTTCCCAAAACCGAGATCCAGTGCTACGGCAGCACCGCTATCCTGTACTCCAACTATCTATATGAGATCGAGCAGAACGGCCAGCGCACCCTCAATTCGGGCCGCGTGACCGAAGTCTTCGTCCAACGCAACGGCCAATGGGTCAACCCCGCCTGGCACATGGACAGCACCAAGTAGGGAACTGCGGATGCCGCAGGTGCCGGCCTTGCACGTGAGGATTTTGGTCTTCAGCTAAGAAAAGCACTGCGCATGCCCTTGGTTGGGCTGGTTCTCCTGTTGGGGGCAACTCACGCAGGAGAGGTAAAGCCAGGTAAGCACTCACCATCGGTACTGCTATACGGCACTCCCAAGCCGTCTCTCAGGCCGAAACAGCAGCGGCGGACCTGAGCCATTGCTCCAGCTGGTCGTGGTCGACCAAGCCTGGCTGCTGCATCACCTGGCGGCCACCAGAAAAGACGACGAAGTTAGGTATGCCACGAACATTGAAGCGCACAGCAAGCTGATGGTGTTTCTCCGTATCGACTTTTAGCACCACCGCCTTGCCGGCCATGTCGGCAGCGGTACGAGCCACTTCAGGAGCAGCAGCGCGACACGGCCCGCACCACTCCGCCCAAAAGTCCACAAGCACGGGAACGGGGGCATTTTGCACCACCTCATCGAATAACGCATCATCGACCGCGAGAGGTTCGGCGATGGGCGGCAATGACGATTTACAAACTCCGCAACGACCAGTGTCGGCAAGATGTTTGGCCGGAATGCGATTCTTCTGTCCACAGTTGCTGCAAGCACGAATAACCGGCATGTAACGCCTCCGCCACTTCCGAAATGAAGTTAGGCATAGGGGGCCGCAAGACGCGAGAGGGAATTCGCCAACAACTCACCAACCTCTACAAGGCTCCACAGAACCATATTCGCACATAAGGCTCACATGGGGCCGCTAAAAGTGATTCCCCCCGCGTCATGCCGTAACTGGGGCCCAGGCGGTTCCGGAAGAGTGCGCGACCTCCGGCGGGCGGAACATCTCGCCGCACACCGGATCTGTTGAGGCAAGCGTCCTTCGCTGCAAACACACTTTTTCGCCAACTGATGGAGTTGCTTCACGGGAAGCGGATTACAGGTTGGATACGCAGGTCAATCCATTCATTGCTCCAGATAAACGCGCACTCTATGATGGTTTTAGCTTCTGTCCGGGATAACGAGGTGACCTGTGATTCAGAGAATGACTGCGTCGATGATAGCTTTTTCTATGATTGCCCTTACGACGGCAGCCGGCGAACAGAAAGAAAAGCGATCAGAAGTTCAGCGGCTTGAGAATTGCGGCACCGTGCTCCAAGAAGTCCTGAATATACCGGATGATGTTCCGTCGGATCTTTTGGACAAAGCGGAGTGCGTGATTGTCATTCCGTCGGTAGTCAAGTTTGCTCTCGGACTCAGCGGAAACTATGGCAAAGGCGCGATGACGTGCCGCAGCGGCGAACACTTCACCGGTCCCTGGAGCGCACCCGCAATGATGCGCCTCGAAGGCATTGGCATCGGGTTTCAGATCGGCGGTCAGGCCACCGACTTCTTAATTTTGGTGATGAATACTCGCGGAGCCAAAGGGCTCCTCAAGAGCAAAATGAAGCTTGGTGCAGATGCAGCAGTTGCCGCCGGTCCCAAGGGCCGTGACGCTGCCGCTGCTAGTGACTTGACCATGCGCGCCGAGATGCTTACCTACTCCCGCTCGCGCGGCCTATTCGCCGGAGTTTCTCTTGAGGGTTCGACGCTCCGCCAAGACAATCGGGCGAACCAAAATATGTACGGCCGCAAAATCGACGCGGAGTCCATCGTTCGCAAAGGCGGAGTGGGTGTACCTGTCTCGGGACGCGGTCTCGTCTCGCTTCTCAACAAAAAGTCTCCCAAGAACTTGTCCGACCCCGAATCTCTGAAACAATAACTTCGAGCTTCCTAAGAGGTTGCCAAACGGTTATCGCACCCTTGGACAAGTCTTGCGTTGCCTTCCTCGACTTGCAAGTACCAGACTCCGGAAAATGGATACATTGCGCAGGAGCGGAACGCCAAACGAAAGTAACTATAGGTGTGGTCTGTAAGGAGCCTTCTCTGGTCGGCTGTCGCTATGGATAAATTGGGACGTTACGAGATTCTGGAAGAGTTGGGACGCGGCGCGATGGGCACTGTCTATCGTGCCCGCGATCCCAAGATTGGTCGTATCGTCGCAATCAAAATCATTCGCTCGTTCGGCGTCAGCCCAACTCAGGATCAGGAATACCGTCGCCGCTTTTTTCGTGAGGCTCAAGCCGCAGGAAATCTTTCTCATTCCGGCATTGTCACCATCTACGATGTCGGTGAGGACGAATCCACGCGAACTCCTTATATCGTGATGGAGTACATTGGGGGGCGAACTTTGGAGAACTGGTTGGTGGGAGACATCGCTCAAATTCCCTCCATAGAAACCAGTCTCGACTTGGTGGAGCAGTTGGCCGAAGCCCTGGACTACGCTCATTCCCAAAATATTGTCCATCGCGACATCAAGCCTGCCAACATCATCGTCAACACAGAAGGTCGCGCAAAGATTACCGACTTCGGTGTTGCCAGGCTGACCCACACCGAATCCACGATGCAAGGTCAATTGCTCGGCACGCCTGCCTATATGTCGCCCGAGCAGCTGAAGGGCGACCCCATGGATGGCCGCTCCGATTTGTTCTCCCTGGGCTTGATTCTCTACTGGCTATTGACCGGCGAAAGAGCGTTTTCCGGCGATCCCACCACAGTGATTGCTAAAATCCTCTATCAAGATCCTGCTCCCGTTAGCGTCTCGAACCCGGCTCTCGGCCATGAATATGACTTGGTAGTGAGCCGCGCAATCGCCAAAGACCCCGCCGGTCGCTATCAACGCGGCAAAGAGTTGGCTGAAGAACTCAGCCACCTCCGTGCCGCACAAACGCCGCTTTCGACGAGCGGCCCAATCGCCGCCCCGACCTACGAATCCTCAAGAGAGCCGGGTTCTTGGACAGGCTCAATGCCGCCCGCTCAAGAACACACCGTTATATTAAACGGACTGCCTCCGTCGGAGACCGACGCCACCGCCGGAGCGCACCGAGCCTGGCGCTACGGAAAGCGCGCGCTGATTTATGCCATGGCGGCTATATCCGTCAGCGTTCTTGCGTTTTTGTCGGTTCCCATCATGCGCCCCGTGAAAACGCCAGCTTTAGTATCGAAGCTGGACGTCAAGCAAACCGCTCCACTCATCGATATCCCTTCCGGAGCGATCGAGAGACCTGCGCGCGCCGCCGAGATAGCTGCCCCAACTATCCACCACGTGCTCAAAACTGCGGCAACCGTAAATCTCCAGATCCTGTGTTGGTACGATTTCGATGCCGCCGATCTTTCCGTTTGGGCAGATGGAAATTTAGTTTATGAGACACAACTGAAACTCGTCAGGAAGAGAACCAGCGGTTATTTGTCTGAAACTGTACATTTGCCGGCAGGGAAGCGCACGGTACGCGTGCGCGTCAGGTCAAATCATGGAGAATACGATCGCACCAAATCCATTGCCGCGGTCTTCACTGAGGGTCGAGAGAAAACGCTGGAAATCACCTGTTACGAACTAGAAAAAAACTTGCGGCTGGCTTGGCAAGACCACCGCCACTAGCAGCCTGCCATCAAACGTCCGGATCCAACTGCATCGCCATCCACTCCGCCAGAGCAATCCATGCGGAATTTTTCCGTAAACATTGGGGGGAGGAGCAAGTCGCGGGCTGCGATTGGCCGAAGCAGCGGATTTTTAGCCAATAGCTTATCGCCTTCCGCGAGCGTCCGCAGGAATGCGCGTTGGTTGTTCATGTGAAAATGTGCGGTACGAAGGCGCTCAAATTATTTGTGATCGGGGTTTCCGATTCACGTATTCCGATCCCGGCGCTCTCGCCGTCAATCACCCAGCTGCCCAACACCGGGAAATGCCCGTCAATCCGCGCTAGCTTCAACTCCTGATAGACGAAACCTTCCTCGCCATAGTCGCCGTCTGTGTGCATCGTGCCGTCCGCCTGCACCAGCGTAATGTTCGCTCCCTCACGCGACATCTTAGGTTTCTTCACGAACTCCTTCATGTCGTGCGGCCCGTCGAAGTGTGCTTCCAGCAGGTTTCGATGCCCCGGATACAGCTCCCACAAGATCGGCAGGATACCTTTGTTCGACAACAGCATTTTCCAGATAGGCTCTATCCACATCACGTCTTTATATGTGGCCAGCGCGTGACCGCCGAACTCCTCGTGTATCAGCCATTCCCACGGATACAACTTGAAGATCGACATAATCGGTTGAAGGTCGAGATCGACGAATCGCGAGCCGTCCCAGCCGATATCCGGTATTTTGATTGCCGCGGTCTTCACGCCCGCGTCTTCGGCCGTGTCACGGAGGTAATTCGCAGTAATCGTGTCCTCGCCTTGCGGGTCGTCGATGTGCGTGAAATACAGCGGCGGTGCCCCAAGATACTTGCCAAGGTCGGTCCACTTGGCCACCAGACGTTCGTGGATGGAATTGAACTGGTCAGATTTTGGCGAGACTTCTTCTTTCCAGTACCACTGGACCACCGCAGCTTCGAGCAGTCCCGTCGGAGTATCGGCGTTGTACTCAAGGAGCTTTGGGGGATTCACTCCGTCATACGTCAGGTCCATTCGTCCGTAAATGGCCGGCGGCTCGACATCCCAAGCCCACTCGATCAGCGGAATCGCCTCGGTCGGTATACCCAAGTCCGCGTAGCGATGGCTGTCAATAATGTGCTGACCGGCCGCCAGGCACATCTTCTGCAATTCGTTCGTAGATGCTTCGAGGTCATCAACCTGTTTCGCTGAAAGTCGATAGTAAGCCGACTCATTCCAGTAAGGGCGCCCGGCAGTGTGGTGGAAGATGAGGCCATACTGTGCGACTTTTTTCTCCCAATCCGCACGTGGCTTGGTCTCGCACCGTATCATTCGCCGCCGCCTGATGAGTGGCCGGATGCGGTCGAGCCGAACCCTCCCCGCGTGACCGTTCCTGTGGTCCCGCTCCTGCCCCCAAAATTCCCGCCCGGAGGAGCGTAGTAGCTGCCGCCGGCAGGCGCTCGACCGCCGATAACCAGCGGCACGCGCCCCTGATAGTAATACCAATAGTACGGATAGAAGCCGCCCCCACTGCCGTGGCCTCCAGTGGTGCCATTGCCGCCGTAGTCGCCGCCGTGATCTGCGCAATGCTGGGGGTTGACGACGATTCCATTCGAATCGACGCACGCGCGGCTGGCCTGCTCGCGTCGGCAGCCGAGCAAAGCAGCTGCAGCGAGTGGCACGAAACGTAGTACGATCCTCTTATTCATGGCGATACTCCACGATACTACCGCAACGTGCCAACACAAACATTTCACATTCCCGCAGAGTTGACCGAAGAGGCGCGTCGCGGGGTAGAGACGCATAAGCGCCTCCAGACAGCAGCCGGATTGTGAGCTGGGGGCGGCGCCCGTCGGAAGCCTAGCACGGAGTCCTATAAGTTATATTACTACTTGTTGACATAATGCCCCTGTGCAAAGGCTGTGGAAAAGCTGTGGATGACTGTTGAGAACTGCAACTCCAAATCACTTTGAAGAAACAGGAAACGACCAGAAACTGGAGTGATGGACCAGGAC
>DATNLZ010000057.1:0-8989 GCA_035602605.1 Candidatus Dormiibacterota bacterium | reverse complement strand
GATTCGAATACGAGCGGATCTTCGACGCGAGCGCCGACTAGATCGGTGATCGTGAAGAATCGGCGGTAATTGATCTCCTGATTCAAGTTTTGCCAGTACGCCAAAACATAAAACTGTTCCGCAAGGAGCCGCTCAAGCGGTGAGAAGCTTGTAAGATTGCCTTGGACTCCTTCAAAGTCTTTCAAATTGTCGAGAAGAAAGGCGTGGACGTCGGGGTTGGCCGAAACCAGTTGGCGCAGGCGTGCTGCCAGCTGTTCGAACTGAAGGCGCTTTTCACCCATCGTGGCTGTAATTGTGTTTGCGGTCTGGCGGTCCGACAGAGAGACTGCTTCGGCGGCGACCCCTGCATACTCCTGGTATGCGGGCGAATCTTCGCCCAATTTTGTTTTGAGACCATCCAGGCGGTGCTCCAGAATCCGCCGGTAGCTTCGCGGGGCGAGGGGGAAGAGCCATTCGAAATATTGAACGTTGAATTTTCCTCCCGCATAAGTCAAAGCAAGGTCCTGGTTCTCCAGTACCTCCGCGAAAGGGCGTCCTAAGAAGGGAAGCAGGATTTTGCCTTCGAGGGCACGCGAATGCCAATCGATATCGAAATAGGAGGCATAAGCAGACTCAGGCCCGTGCTCCAGGACGTCCATCCACCAGGCGTTTTCGCTACTGGCAGCCATGTGATTGGGAACGATGTCCACAATCAGCCCCATGCCGCGCTTTTCGAGTTCCTCGTGGAACGCTTGGAAGTCGGCTTCGGTGCCCAGTTCAGGATTCAAATGGTTAGGGTCGATAACGTCGTAGCCGTGACTGCTGCCATGCCGGCTGCGCAAGATAGGAGAAGCGTAGATGTGGGTTACACCGAGGTCGGAAAAATAATCGACCAGCTCTGAAGCATCGCGGAAGGTAAAGTCTTTATTGAATTGCAGACGGTACGTGGCGGAAATTGTTGTGCTGGCTGGCATCTTGTCCTAGACATGAATGTGCAATTTGTCCCGGATCATGACGAGTTCGATTAAAGTACTCCGGACAGCGGCATAGTCTTTCTCGGCTTGGAGACTCAGCTCGTCCATGGCTTGGATGAGCGGGCGGTAACAGAAGTTCTGAACTTCCCAGAGATTGACCGGGAAAGAGAGAGTAGCGGCGAATTCCAGAAGCTTTCGGAAACTCTGCGCGCGGTCGAGATCGGCGGGCTGGCGGGCGAAAGCATCGGCCTCTTTTTCCAGACGAGTCCGCAAAGCGTATTCCAAGCCGCTAACGTCAAGATTCACCCTGGTTGCGGCCGCCTCCTTCAAGGAACTCTGAATGACGTCTATATCCAATTCGGGCCGTTCAATGGCTTGCTTGAGCTGGCTATTCAGGGCAATTTCGGCTGCCGATTGAAAGGCGGCAGGAATGGGAATGCCCAAGTTATTTAGGAAATGGATGAGGGGCGCATGGTTCTCGAAAATTTCCCGGTACGCGGCCGAAGCTGAAGCCAGAGAATCATTGAGAATGTTATTGACAATCTTTCTTTGCTCGTCGCGGAAGAGGGTGCGAAGTGAGAAGGGGCTTTCCGGAAAAGCCTGGGTTATGGCGTTAATCATGCCTGGCGTATCGGCTTTCGAGAAGGTCTCGGCGAGCGTTCTCTTCAAATCCTCGTAGGTTTCGGGCGCGTCAAAGTGGCGCACGCCTCCTGAAATATTGTGGTCGCCGAGATGAAGCACGCCAAAAGCCAGTGTAGCCGCCTCTTGTGTGATGGTTGAGCCAAATCGCGCACGGCCAACAGCAGTTCGCTGTTTCCCTTCCACTTCCAAAGAGTAGTCTTCACGCGAGACGTCGTAGCAGTAAATGTGCGTGCGCTCGCCGTAGGATTCGAACAGCGAGCTGATCGCATAATGACCGGCAACCTGAGCAGTACTAATAAACGCGGGCTTAACCCACTTCTCGTAAATCTGCTTTCCGTCGCCGTGCTCGGGAAGATTGCTCTTAGCGGCCGCGAGACGTTCCTCAAATTCCGCCTCCAGACCATTGCCGACGAAGTCCTGGGCCAGACGTATGGCACGTCCGGCGTACTGAATCACTTGAACCGTTTCCAGGCCGGAGAGTTCGTCGAAGAACCATCCGCAGCTCGTGTACATGAGCATGGCATGGCGCTGGATCTCGAGCAGCTTCAGCGCCGCGACCTGCTCGTCGGGCGAGAGGGGATGGGTGGCTTGGCAGGCAAAGAATTTCCCGGCATTTTCCGACGACCTATCCAGAATCACACGAATATAGTAGTCGCGAGCGCTCCAGGGATTTTTCAGGAGGAGAGCTGCCTTGTCTTCATAGAGAGGAATCAACTGATCCCGCAACCAATCCAGCGCCGTCCGCAGGGGTTCTCGCCACTCCTGAGTCCAGCCTGCGTGTCCGCCGGAGTTGCAACCGCATTTTTTCCGCCAACGTTCGATACCGTGAATGCAACTCCATGAGCTGTTCTCAACAATTTCGACGAAGTGGTCGGGCGGATGCCGTTCGAGAAATTGCGCATAGTTTGTCAGTTCGGCGAGTTTGTTGGTTTCGATGTGGTGCAGGGCGTAGGAAAGCGCCATTTCTCCAAAGCGGTGGTGATGGCCATAGCTTTCACCATCGGTTGCAATGCTCACCAGCTGAGGCCAATCCCGGGCATCGGAAAATCCGCTCATTAGACGGTCGGCAAAACGCTGGCCATTATCGAGGAGACGTTCAAATGCCACCCCTTGAGAGATATGGCCATCATAGAAAAACACGCTGATGGTTTTCCGAGAAGGAAGATTCACGAGGTAAGCGCGACTGGGATCGATCCGTTCGCCGCTGACGTCCTGCCACGTTCGCGTTCCGCGTTTGCGAATGCGGTTGGCTTGGCGCGGGGCCAGGATGATGAATTTGACGCCGTTAGCTGCAAGGGCCTCGAGAGTCTCGGTGTTGACAGCGGTTTCGGGGAGCCACATGCCTTCAGGCGCTCTTCCAAAACGATGTTTAAAGTCGGCAATACCCCATTTCACTTGGGTGACTTTGTCCCGTGTGTTTGCCAGCGGGAGAATCATGTGGTTGTAGGCCTGAGCCAACGCGGAACCGTGGCCCGAGAATTTTTCCTGGCTGGACTTGTCCGCTTCGAGCAGAGCCTGGTAAGTCTTGGGGGCGTTCGGTTCGATCCAGGAAAGCAGCGTCGGGCCAAAGTTGAAACTGATATGTGCGTAGTTATTCACCATCTGCGTGATGCGCTGCTCTGTGTCCAGGATCCGCGAGGTTGCATTCGGCGCGTAGCACTCCGCGGTGATTCTTTCGTTCCAGTCATGATATGGATAAGCGGAGTCCTGCAGTTCAATGGCTTCGAGAGACGGATTTTCCCTTGGTGGCTGATAGAAATGGCCGTGCACGCAGATGTTGCGCATCATTACTCCTGAGAAGAGCTCGTGTGCTGAAGCACGGCAAATGAGTTCGGTTGCAGGCTGACGTTGATCGGGCCGGCCAGTTCAAGTCTTAGCGGGATAGATGTGCCGGGGCCGAGCCAGTCCAGGTCCGCGGAATCAATTTGGCGCTCCCATACTCCCGGGTGCAGTGAAATGCTCAGGTTTGCGGGGGACGCGCCGAAATGCATGAGCATTGCCACGAAATTCGTTCCAGACTGACGTAATACCAGCAACGCGCAGGCAGTTTCGTAATCTGTGATGGTTGTCTGGGCCATTTGGGCGAGATGGTGGTCGCGGCGGAAGCGTAAAAGCGTTTGGTAAAAGCGCTGGAGAGTACGATGAGGCTCCTTTTCCGAGAGGGAGTGACGGAGCTTCGAAGCGGCGAAAGTTGATTCGGCTTGCGGATCGGGAACATCGCCTTTCCAATCAGACGCCAGAAATTCTTCTTTGCGGCCACGGCGAACGGCCTCGGCGAGTTGGGGGTCGGTATGACTTGTGAAATACTGGAAAGGGGTAGTTTCTCCATATTCCTCGCCCATAAACAAGAGCGGAACAAAGGGCGAGAGGAGCGTTATCCCTGCCGCAAGCTTCAATCCTTCGAAGCTAACCAGCTGGCTCAACCTTTCGCCGAGGGCGCGATTGCCCACTTGATCGTGGTTCTGATCACAAACCACAAAGTGCGTTCGCTTTAGACCGGAGGGTGAATTGCCGTGTCTACGCCGGCGGTGTTGAGAATATTGCCCGGCGTAATACCAGCCGTTCTTCAGGGTCGTCGCGAGGTGGCGCAAGCAGCCAAAGTCAGTGTAGTAGCCGGCGCGTTCTCCCGTGAGCAATGTGTGAAGGCTGTGATGGAAATCATCGCTCCATTGCGCATCCATACCGAGCCCGCCGTGCTCGATCGGGCGCAGCACACGCGCGTCGTTCAGATCGCTTTCGGCGATTAGATGGACTTTGCGGCCCAGGTTGGCAGACAAGGAATTAACCGCAATGGAAAGCTCGGTGAGGAATGGGATGGCACTCGCATCGAAGATTCCATGAATAGCGTCCAGTCGAAGAGCGTCGATGTGAAACTCTTGAATCCAGTACAGCGCATTCTGGATGAAGAAGTAGCGGACTTCATCACTGTCGGGGCCATCGAAGTTCAGAGCCGCTCCCCAGGGCGCGCGATAACGGTCCGTAAAATATGGGCCGTACTCGGCAAGGTAATTGCCCTCCGGCCCGAGGTGGTTGTAAACCACGTCCAGCGCGACTGAAAGTTTTCGCGCGTGGGCTGAGTCCACGAGCTTTTGCAAATCACGAGGCGAACCGTAGCTATTCTGGACTGCAAAGGGATAAACACCGTCGTAGCCCCAGTTACGCGTTCCGGGAAATTGCGCAATGGGCATGAGCTCAATGGCATTCACTCCAAGATCGGCGAGACGGTCGAGGTGGGGAATCAGAGCAGCAAAAGTGCCTTCCTCTGTGAATGTCCCGACATGAAGCTCGTAGAACACGACGTCTTCAAGCGGGATGCCTTTCCAGTCGGAGTCGGTCCATTCAAATGATCGCAGATCCACTACTTGCGATGAACCGTGCACTCCCTCCGGCTGGAGGCGAGAGGCAGGATCGGGACATTCGAGGGAGTTGTTCAGCCTGTACAAGTATCTTGTGGCCGGACGCATTTTGTCCACGACTACGCGATGATAGCCCTGCGGGTCACGTTCCATCGGTATTAGGACTCGCATGTCGTCAAGCAAGTGAAGATCAACTTGCTGACACCGCGGCGCCCATACCACGGATTGACATTCCCCGCCCGGGAGCGGAGTCACCCCAAGGCGGCTAGGGCGAATTTGCTCGTAGTCTGCCATATCTAAGAGTCCGAGCCGGTGAGCCGGGCTCGTGCAGTGGTGAAGGATGATATTCTCCATTGGGATTGACCACGGTCGTGCGCGGTTTCTCGGTGATCACGAACGTCCACTCGGCGGCGATTCCACGCCAATGCAATTCTCGGTTCCCACCAGGTTTAAGCCGCATCGATACTCCTGCGACGCTTTGTGAAAACCAGGAACTCTTCAACAGACCCGCCTTATTCCTCCCACTACTTGGAGTCGTCCAGATCCTATTTGAAATCTGGAAGCGGCTCATGCTTTCCTGGATTTTTTCCTGTTTGATAGGACGGCCGCTGAGGTCTGGCGGTTGACGTAGACATTATGGCTGTTCCGACAGCCGCCATTGAAACCGTACCGATCATCTCTCTCCGTGTGAACCCGACCCAATCCTCCGATTGGAATTCAACATTGCACCCCGTACCAACCTCTCGTTTCCGTTCCCATTACCACGTGGCCCTACTCAGTTGCGCGGTCAAATCCACTCATCCCTATGGCAATTGGAATTCCAGATTCTTTCCGTGCTTATCATTATCGAGCTATGCGGATATCTGTATGGCGCGAAAGGACTTCGTAATCGTCGATCAGTTGTCTGAGCTTCTCCGCGCCACATACAACCTAAGCGATGTCAGGATTCTGACAGATCACAATTTCTGGGGTTTCGACGTCATAGTGAAAGTCCCGCGTTCAAATACGTTCTAGTTGGGCGCAATTTTGCCGTGTTCGGCGTTTGTGGCGTCGAAGCAGTGGCAGCAAAGGTCGGCGTATCATAAGGGCAGGGCTCCAATGCGCAAGTCGCTCCGTGGTGCAGAAATTCCTGGGGATATTCTGTAGGGCTGGCTCCGCACACACGACGGAACACCCGCGCAAAGTGTTGCTGCGTTTTGAATCCGCAAGCCACGGCCACATCCAGCACTCTCGCCTCGACCCCGCGCATCGTGTCCCTACTTTCCGATCAGCCTAGCTTTTGCTCAGGGCAATTGCGGCTAGCGTTGCGTATAGCGACTCCGATTCTGTTCCCAGAGTCTCCTGACGCCGCGGCACCTCTTCAAAAGATTACTTTGGCTCCTAATTGCACCTGCCGCGAGGGTGTGGCAGTGGAGTCCAACAGCCCGGCAGTTCCCGGGGACTCCTGGTTGAAGCCGAGCCCCCCGTAGCTGTAATTATTGGTCGGGGCTCTGCATCCTGATTACTTTCATGAACAGCCTTCTGGGCTATTGCTCCCACGCGTATCAAGCGGAGTTGTTTCCGACCCGTATGCGGGCTCGCGCGGTTGGGTTCGTTTATTCCTGGGGACGTTTGTCGACCGCATTTACCAGCCTCATCATTGGATTCCTCTTCCAACGTTTTGGAACTGCAGGAGTTTCTGCTTTTATCGCCCTCGCTATGTTCGTGGTCGTCGTCTCTGTCGGAGTGCTCGGACCGCACCCGTGGTCTCACACTCGAACAGATCTCTGACTAGCGTTGGCTTCCTTTGTTGCCCCCCGAGAATGGCATAGGTTCCGGTCTTCGTCTAATTAACGGAAAATTTTGCTCCGGCGAGGTAACGAAAGTATGATCTGGAGTGACCAGTCTGCTCGTTGCGGACCAGATATTGGCCTCGTTGCGGCCGGAGCCTCCAGTGACCATCCAGAAGATCTCAAGGCGCGCATGGCTAGGGCAAGTCCGGGGCGTTGCCGGCGTCCTCCCACTAGGGTTTTCTGCGTCCCTTGCGTCGCAGTTTTTGCAGAACCTAGTACCGCCACCTGAAAAGGTTTCGCCTTCAATGCAGGGTAAGCCCGCCCCTGAGTTCATCAGCAATCCAACCAATTATCGGTTCTCTTCGGCAGAAGACGCTTTTCTGGAAGAGTTGGAGCGAACCAGCTTCCGGTATTTTTGGGAAGAAACGAATCCATATGCCGGCCTCGTAAAAGACCGCAGCCAGGCAGGAGGACCTGATGCACGCCCAACCGCGAGCATCGCTGCGACTGGATTTGGACTCACTGCTTTGTCCATCGCGGATCATCGAGGTTGGGAGGACCGCAAGAAAATCCGTGAGCGCGTTCGAAACACGTTGCGTTTTGCCGCCACCCGCTTGAGTCACGTGCATGGGTTTTTCTTTCATTTCCTCAACATGCAGAGTGGCGACCGCGATTTTCAGTCGGAAGTGTCCTCGATCGATACCTCAATTTTCCTCTGCGGGGCGCTGGCATGCTGCGCGTATTTTGACGATGCGGAGATTCGCGATCTGGCCACGAAGATATACGAGCGCGTGGATTGGGGCTGGTTGCTCCAGGGAAAAAAAACGCTGTCGATGGGCTGGACACCGGAGAGCGGGTTCATCAAAGCGCGGTGGGACAGCTACAGCGAGCTGATGATGATCTATCTGCTTGGCCTTGGGTCTTCGACCCATCCATTGCCGAAGGAGTGCTGGGATGCGTGGGAACGTCCGCGGTTTGAATTCTACGGCCAGCGCTTTATCGGGTCACACGCTCCGCTCTTCGTGCACCAGTATTCGCATGCCTGGTTCGACTTCCGCGGGAAAGCCGATGCGTACGCGAACTACTTCGAGAATTCGGTGATTGCGACGAAGGTACACAAGCTATGGTGCCTGGACTTGGCAAAACAATTTCCGGAGTACAGCGAAGACCTGTGGGGCATCACGGCTTCGGACTCGGCTCATGGATACGTGGCATGGGGCGGGCCGCCCCCGATGGGACCGATTGACGGCAGCATCGTTTCCTGCGCGGCGGGTGGCTCCTTGCCCTTTTTGCCGGCGGAAGCGCTGCGCGTTCTTCGAACGATCCGAGAAAAATACGCGAAAGGCGCCTGGCGAAAATACAGCTTCGTGGATGTTTTTAATCCGCTTAAAAACTGGTACAACCCGGATGTGATTGGGATTGACCTGGGGATCACGCTGCTGATGGCGGAAAATGCGCGAACCGGCTTCGTTTGGGAGCAGTTCATGAAGAACGATGCCGCGAAGAACGGAATGGCCCGCGCGGGATTCCACAAGCAATAGCGGTGGAATTTTTATTTGCTGATGGCTTCGCGCCGGCTGAGGACTATCGGCCGATCTCGATGAGTGCCAGGGCTTGGGGCTGGAGCGTGAGCGCGAGGGAGCCGTTCTTGAGTACCTGCGTTTGCGCAGTGGGTAGCGCGGCGGCCTTGCGAAGTGCATCAATCTGCGCCAGCGTTGGGAATGCGGGCCGCCCCATCTTTTCCCAGGCTGGCAGCGGCGAGCCGTGTTCCGTGTCGACGATGGTGACCCGCGCGGCTGGCGTCCCGCTGAGATCCTTGAAGTGCAACGTGACGGTTTTCGGTGAACCGGCTTCTTCGGGCAGGAAGAGATTCCACACGGCGATGGCGAGCGAGCCGTCTTTGCGGCGCGTTACGATGATGCTATCGGAGTTGGCTTCGAGGCGTGTGTCGCCGAGCTGATGAAGAAGCGCGAAGTCGTTGAAGGCGGCCTTAGGGATGCTGCGTTCGGCGAGCAAACCAAAGCCGCCGTAGAATGGCGTTTTCACCACACCCTGTTCTTCAAAAACATCCGAGAACGTCCAGTAGCTCATCATTTCGGCGAGGCCGTCGCACTGGCGGATGGTGTCGGCCATCCACGGTCCCATAAAGGCTGTGTCCGTTACGGCGGGCTCGTTCATATAGCTGGCGTTGAACTCGCTCCAGATGAGCGGCACGTTAGGGAAAGCGGATGCGGCGATCTGTTCGTGAACTTTCTTGACCGCGCGG
>DATNLZ010000112.1:0-4361 GCA_035602605.1 Candidatus Dormiibacterota bacterium | reverse complement strand
TCTTGACAAATGTAATTGCCACTCAGTTTGTGGCTTGGCGCTTCGAGAATCAGCCCGCACTCGGTCCCGCCTTGCTCCGCATCGGCTCGTTCTCTTTGTACGCACCTTATAAATGGCTCGTGTGGGTATGGACGGAAGGCGCCACGGCAGATATTAGAATCAAACTTCCACTGCTCATCGGCGCGGGCATCATTGTGGGCGGGTCGTTCGCCTCCGGCGCCCTCTTTTTTCTCCTGAATCTCGCGCACACGAAGGCGCTCTCGAAAAACACCGAGGACCTTCACGGTTCCGCGCGATGGGCCACGAAAGCCGATATCGAGGAAACCAATCTCATTCAGGCAAAGCAGGGGGTGTATGTCGGAGGCTGGCACGAACGGTCCATCAAGCACCTCCACTACTTGCGGCACAACGGCCCGGAACACATCCTCGCGTTTGCCCCCACACGAAGCGGCAAGGGCGTGGGCATCGTCATTCCGACACTCCTGGCGTGGGCGGAGAGCACCGTGGTCTACGACATTAAGGGGGAGAATTGGGCCAAGACAGCGGGTTTCCGCAGCCAAGCTGGGCAAATCTGTTTCAAGTTCTCTCCGGTGGAACCTGAGAGTTCTTCTCGATTCAACCCACTGGCCGAAATTCGCCTTTTTACGGATCGCGATGTTTCGGATGCTCAAAACATTGCGAACATGCTCGTGCGCACCGGGGAAGACAGTCCGCAAGAACGCTACTGGCAGGACGCCGCCGCGTCGATTACGACCGGGATGATCCTCCATGTGTGCTACGCCGCCGCACTCGATGCTACGCAAGCATCTCTCAGCCAGCTCGCCGGCGTCTTTACGCGACCCGGCTTCAACTTCCGCGAAACTCTCACCGAGCTACTCACCTACATACACGACAAGGACAACGCACACGGTTGGCGGCTTCCCACGGGTGAAGCGACGCGCACCCATCCCGTCGTAAAAGAGAAAGTCCAGGAAATGCTCGACAAAGAGGACAAGGATTTCTCCGGGGTCTTGTCCACTGCGAAGACGGCACTTACGCTTTACAGCGATCCTCTTGTTAGCCGCACCACTTCCGTTAGCGACTTTACCATCCAGGACCTTGTGAACCACGAACGGCCAGTATCGCTCTACCTCGTTGTACCTCCGAGCGACAAGATTCGGCTTCGTCCGCTCATGCGCCTAATCTTTACCATGATCGTTAACCGGCTCACCGAAAAACTCGATTTTCAGGGGTCCGAGCAACTCCGCAACAAACATCGCTTGCTTTTCCTGATTGACGAATTCCCGTCCCTCAAGCGAATGGAGATTTTCGCGGATGCGCTCTCCTACATGGCCGGGTTTGGCCTGAAGGCATACCTCATTACGCAGGATATTCGCCAGATCGTAGACGAATACGGGCGCAACGAGAGCATCGTCAGCAATTGCCAGGTTCGCGTTGCTTTTGCGCCGAACCAATACGACACCGCGGAACTCCTCAGCAAGATGACAGGGACACAAACAATTAGGAAAGCCTCTTTCAATTTCTCGGGATCGCGGATGTCTCCCGTCCTCGACCGCGTCAGCACGCACATGGACGAGATCGAGCGTCCGCTCATGACACCGGACGAGATCATGCGCTTGCGGCCGCCGAAAAAAGAGCGCGGCGGCAATCAGGAAAAAATCATTGCCCCCGGCGATATGCTCATTTTTGTTTCCGGCCACTACCCTATTTACGGCACGCAGATGCTTTATTTCTTTGACCCCATCCTGCGCTCCCGCGCTGAAGTCCCGCCGCCCACAAAGTTTTATTCCATTCACGACGGGGGACTTTCGCCCCAGGACCCACTCCCGGACTTCGCACCTCGCCCGAAGCCAACATCGGGAGCACGCCCAAACCGTCGTCTGCCGGCTTCGTCTGGCGGTGGCGCTGGCGCAGACCCACCAATCGACCAACCGGCACCACCTCCGGGCTCCGCTCGTCAGCGGTCCCCAGGGTTGTTTGACAGCTTGGATTTGAATTCGGAGCGATGAGCAATGCAGGAGAACCGCTTTCAACTAGCCGGTTATCTCGCAGCGAAACCGACGCTGCGCTCCTTGCCTTCCTCCATGCCGGTTGCCAATGCCCGACTTGGACAAACGTATCGTTTCCCGCGCAAAGATAAGCCTGCTGACCACACCAATTGGTTCAGCCTGGTTTTCTACGGGGATTTGGCGATCCTTGCGACCGAACTTGAGAAAGGCACAAACCTTTACGTCGATGGAACCTTCGACCAACGGCCCTTCGTCGCGCAGGACAAATACACGCGGTACGTCTATGAAGTCACAGTGCAGAAATTCTTCGTAGTTGGTGGCGCGGGGCAAGACCCACCAGTTCCACCTAAACCGCACGCCACACTACCGAATGGGGTCATGACCGATGGCGCTCCCTCTATCGAATCATCTGAAATTCAAGATACTTGGGTCTTATGAATTACACCATCGACTCCGCCACGCAGTTCTCTGGGCCTGCCTGCTGGGATCTCCCTTATTTTTCGGCCTTATTGCAGGCTGGGTTTTCGGCATCCGCGTTAATCTCACACCCTCACTACCGCTTGGCTTCTACATCACCAGCCATTCGTCAAACGCAAACCTTGTTGAGTTCTGCCCGCAAGGGAAAGCGGCCTATGTCTCCCTTATCCGCCAATATCGCACCGCGGGGGCTTGCCCCGATGGCGGAGCGCCGCTTCTCAAACCAGGTGTCGCATTTCCCGGCGACGAAGTGGAGGTGAGCGCAAATGGAATTCGAGTCAATGGACAATTGCTTCCCAACAGCGCAGGACGATTCCGCGACCACCTCCAACGCCCGCTCGATCCGTGGCCCTATGGCATCTTCAAAGTCGAACCGGGAACCGTGTGGGTCGTCTCGTCGTTCAATACCTACAGCTTCGACAGCCGCTATTACGGCGCGATTCCAATTTCCGCGATTCGGCACCATCTCCGCCCACTTTGGACGTTCGCTACAGAAGCTCCTCAGCAGTAGCGTTACTCTTCCCGCTGTTGCCGCCACGACCGCAGCGACCGCGTGGAGCGGACACCTTGCGGTAATTCCTTTATCCCTTGTTGCTCCGCTACTTATCTATCGCACGAAATCTAGAAAGCACGCCTATGTTTCGATGTTCAGCTACTACGCGGGGGCAAGCTGGCCGCTCATTCCCGGAGCACGCGCTTTCTTTGGAATGCAGGGCACTCCGATCGTAGGATTGTTCCTCTGCTTAGGCGCCGCAGTTCTGCTGGCGTTGCCCTGGGGTTTGCTGTTCACTTGCGGACGTGGAAGAGCTGCGTTCTGTGTGCCGCTGTGCATCCTGCTCACTGCGATACCGCCGGTCGGGATCATCGGATGGGCTTCGCCCCTACTTTCTGCAGGTGTTCTTTTTCCCGGCTCGCAGTGGTTCGGCCTGGCTTTCATCGTCATCTTTCTGAGTGCCTTCCGCTTCAAGCCAGCGCTGAGTGTCGTCAGTTTGGCGCTCTGTGCACTCGTCTTTCATTTCCAGTACACGCAACCGCGGGTCCCTGCAGGATGGGAAGCCGTCAACACAAACTATGGGGGCACCGGGCAAGGGGACCCCGACTTCACGGCGGAATACGACACGGCCCAAACCATGCAGACAACGATTCTCGAGTCGCATGCGACCGTGCTCCTCTTCCCGGAACATCTGCTCGCGCACTGGAATGAATCCACGGATGCTTTTTGGGGAAACACCTTAACCGCGCTTGCTTCGCAGCACCGCACGGTGCTTATAGGAGCTGGAATCAACCCACCAGGCACTTCGAGAAATCCCTTTGCGCAGAAGCGGTACTTGAATGTGCTGCTCGCACGCGGCGAGGAAAATACCGCGCTCTATCAAGAGCGCATTCCCGTTCCAATTGCAATGTGGAGGCCCCTCAGTGATGACGGGGTGCCACTGAAGCTCTTTGCCCGCGGAACAATCCGCATCCACAATCTAAACGCCGCCGTACTTATTTGTTACGAAGAAGTCCTCGTGTGGCCGTTTCTTTCTTCCGCTCTCGAACGTCCGACCGTTCTATTGACCGCCTCGAACGACTATTGGGCCAAGGACACCCGTATTCCGGCGATTCAGCAATCAAGCGCTGCGAGCTGGGCGCGACTATTCCATCTTCCCGTGATTTCGGCCTCGAACTTCTAATGCACATTACAAGAATCATTTTCGCAACGCTCTTCGCTCTCGCCGGAACGGCTTCGTGTGCACAAACAGGAACGGCGAACCCCAACACAAAGATTTCGCCTACTTCGTTTCAAACGCTCGCGCAAACCTGTGCGGCGAACGTCCCGGTCAGCACCCTCGAAGCTATCGCCCGCACTGAGTCTGCGCTTTACCCCTACGC
>DATNLZ010000026.1:0-6936 GCA_035602605.1 Candidatus Dormiibacterota bacterium | reverse complement strand
ATGGAACTACAGTGGTCTTGGACTGGAGACGCACGACAGCGCCCAATACCGCTACGTGGACGGGCAGTTGCAACGTTCCCGGAAACCGCAGCAGCTTCGTGGACTGAATCAAGATCATAACCACGATCTCAAGAAAATCTTCAAGGGTGCGGCCACGATGGCCAGCATCTCCGCTGGACCGTTCCACGGATTCTACGAGGCTTTGCTGGCCAAGGGGGCGAAGCCGACGATGGCTCGTCTCACCTTGGCCAGGAAGATTGCCGCGATCACGTTGATCGTCTGGAAGAAAGGAGTAAATTTCGACGCCAAACATTTGAAACAACAAGCAGCTTGAGCGTCTCTGGTGAGAGAGTCCGTCCATCCCCTGAGGATCTCATCCTTGGCGGTTGGCCATTCGGGTTCTTGAGACGCTCGGTTCGGGGGACAGTATCAACAGAATCGTTAGGCCATGTGTGCCTTAGGGCACCGAGTCTCTGCTGCTACCCTATGCGCCCCCGGATAACCGAACAAAGCTATAGGCCACGAGTCTCAGATAGGACCATGCGTTACCGCCTATTTAAAGCGGATAACCGGCACCTGCTTGTTAGTTTCAGGAGGCCGAATGGCGTCGTTACGACAAGGACATGGAACCACAGTGAGGAGAAAAAGTCTCACGGCTGCAGAGAAAGACCACACTCTCACGGATCGAGTGTGCGCGTTCAAAACAAGTTGGGCTGAATGCCGAGACCAAAAAAGGTGTCGGCATCGAGCCAACGGGGGAGATTTTTCTCTTGACATTCACTCTTATAGGACGATTCTGCGATGCGCACCCTGGTCGTCCTTTTCATCCATTTCATCGCCACCCTGGCCCGGTTGCTCGGACCTGGCGGCGTCCGTTCCCTAGTTGCGGAGTCGCTTCTCCTCAAGCACCAGCTCCTGATCGTGAATCGCTCCCGGCAGCGATCGCCGAATCTACGCGCGTCGGACCGAATCCTCGCCGGCTTGATGGCGCTTTTGATGCGTCCAACTCGTCTACTCCGTTCCGCAATCGTACTGAAGCCCTCGACACTGCTATACGTGCAAAAAGCCTTGAGCAAACAAAAGTATCGCATGCTGTTCTCCCCGAAAGGGCGTGGGAAGCCCGGCCCGAAAGGCCCGAGCGCAGAACTCATCCATGCGGTCATGGAAATGAAGCAACGTAATCCCCACTGGGGCTGTCCGCGAATCGCGCAACAGATCGCGTTAGCATTCAACATTCAAATCGACAAAGACATGGTTCGAAGGATTCTTGCCAATCACCATCGCCCGGGACAGGACTCCGGTGGTCCCTCCTGGCTGACTTTCCTGGGCCACATGAAGGACAGCCTCTGGAGTGTGGATCTGTTCAGGTGCGAGTCGGCAACCTTGCGGACCCACTGGGTCCTGGTGGTCATGGATCAATACACGCGCCGCATCATTGGCTTCGGCGTACAAGCGGGAACCGTCGATGGGATAGCACTTTGTCGGATGTTCAACCGCGCCATTCGATGGCAATGCTGGATGCCGAAGTACCTCAGCTCCGACCACGATCCGCTCTATAGGTTCCACCAATGGCAAGCCAATCTGCGTGTACTTGAAGTGACGGAAATCAAGACCGTCCCCTACGTTCCCCTGTCTCATCCGTTCGTGGAAAGGCTAATCGGCACCATTCGGCGCGAGTATTTGGATCGCACCTTGTTCTGGACGACGGCAGACCTCGAAAACAAGCTGCTCGATTTCAGGACCTACTTCAACAACCATCGCACGCACACTTCACGGGAAGGGCGAACGCCCGACACGCCCGTGTCACAACCAGTCGCAAACCTCCGCTCCTTTCGATGGCAACCTCACTGTCGAGGCCTATATCAGCACCGGCCACCCCTTCGGGGTGGTTGTCTGAGCCTGAAATGACTGTCCCGCAATCGACGGCGCAAACGACGCGATGCACGCGCACCGCACCATCTTTTCCCACGGACGCTTCGACGACTTGCGCTACATAGCTATCGAAAGAGAAGTGCGTAGCGATGCCGCGCCCGACGCCCGGAGGCAGCTTCGATCCCCAATTCGCTTTCTGCGCCACAAGCTCGAGAACCGCTCGCATCCGGGGCTGATTCGCCAGCAGCGTGCGCCTAAGCTCGTAGGGATCCTTTCCGCCTGCGTGCGCCACTTCATCGAAATTCAATTGCTACAATACAAACCAGAATACACTTGGCCCGGCTTGATTATCGTGCTTCTTGGAGTCCCGTGTACGCCGTGTGGCGGCGCTTCGCTCATATGAAGACCGCAACCTAGCGCCCGAGCTCGGTCATTTTATTGCGGAGGATTTTGCAAATGGATTTTCTCGTTCACATGGAAATATCCGGCGATCTTGGGACCGAGGAACAGGAGAGCGCTCTACGGAATCAAGAAGCCGAGTGCGCGCGCCAACTCGGCGCGCGTGGCGTTCTTCGCCGCCTATGGCGCATACCGGGACGCCGCGCTAACTGGGGCATCTGGACCGCGGCCACGTCTGACGAACTCCACAAAGCGCTGGCGACTTTACCGCTGTTTCCTTATCTCACCATCACCATTCATCCGCTGGCTTCGCATCCCAACGATCCCAAACGAGAATTAGACCTCTAGCAGGCTGCCTGGACAACGTGAAGTGCAATTACTGTGCCATGCCTAGCAGGCCGCTGGTTTTGTCAAAAAAGTAAGTCGTCATCCTTCAGCTATCCGATGAGGATAGCTGAAGGATCTCCACGCCAGAAATTATCGAAGCTGGCCTTTTAACCCTGGGGCTAGAGCCCGGGCTTGCCCGGATGCCACATCCGCGAGGCGGTGGTTCGTTCGTAACCTTTGCCGTGCGGATAACTCACCAACTCAAACTGCATGCCCCAAGGAGAAAGAAAGTAAATCCAGTTTTGTCCGGCGTTTGGCCCCGTCGTTCTTAGTGTTGGAGTACCCATGATTCGCACGCCTTGCGCGCGAAGATAAGAAATCGCAGCATCGAGATCATCTACATAAAAAGCTAAATGGTGGCCCCCAACGTCGCTGTTTTTGGGAGGCGTTATGTTTTGATCCGGGGCTTCATACTCGAAAATCTCGAAGTTCGGTCCGTTCTGGCAGCGGAAAAAACGCAATTTACGCGCCACGGCTCGGGGGTGAACATTCAGGTGCGTTTGCATCCAATCGTCGCCCGCGGCAAAGGGACCCAGTTCAAAAAAATATTCGCAGCCGATAACATCCACGAAGAAAGAGGTGGCTTCTTCGATATCCGGCACGGTAAACCCGACATGCTCGGTTCCGCGCAAGCCTGGCAATCCTTTGGCCAAAGACCTATTTTCAATGGGAGACATGTGCAGCTCCGATCCGATGGGAATAAATCCGAGCTAATGCGGATGTTAGCTAACCAGCATCCACCGTCTGACTTAGCGAGATTCGCGGCACCGGATTCTCATTCATCACAAAATGATTCTGCTATATTACATGAGGCTGGAAGGCTAATTCTGGGCGCTATCTATCTTCCGGGCAAAATGCGGGATCTGGAACAAATGAAAATATCGCGCATACAAATCGCTGAATGCCCGCTGCCGCTGCCGCATACCCTGCGCCTCGGCCCCATAGAAATACAAACGCGCGATTACATTGCGGTGCGCATCTGGACGGACGCCGGAGTATTCGGAGAGGCCATCGGTTATCCGCGTGGGACTCCGCTCTTTGAAACCATGCAGTCCATGGCTCGCAAGATCATCGGCGGGAACGCCACTCTTCGGCGTCAGCTGACTTTCAATCTGGAGCAAGCGAACGTTCCGGGGCGCGCCGCACTGACGCGCGGATTGAGCCTGGTGGACATCGCGCTGTGGGACATCACTGCCAAAAACGCCGGCCAGCCGCTGTACCAACTTTTGGGTGGTTTGCGAAAAAACGTGGAAGCAACAGTGGTGGCTGGCTACTACATGGATCGCCGCTCCATCTCGGATGTCTGCGACGAGGTTGGTCTTCTGGCGGCCAATGGTTTTCGCCGGATGAAGATTATGCTCCGCGGCGACGATCCGGTTTTTGATCGAAAGTACATATCCGCGGTTACCGCAAAACTTCCCGGCCAAGTTGCCGCGGACGCCCATTGGAGTTGGCGGACTTTGACGGAGGCCAAGCGTTTGTGCCGGGAACTTGACGGCCTCGGATTGAATTTTTTAGAAGATCCATTTTCGGCGTGGGACTCCAAACTGACTCGCGAGTTACAACGGCAATTGAAAACTCCCATTGCAGCCGGCGAAGACGTGTTTGGCGCGGGCGCCATGTCGGATATGGTCCATGCCGTAGACATTCTGCGCGTGGATGCTACGACCTGTGGCGGGATAACCGGGGCGATCGAGGCCATCAACCTTGCTGCCGGGGCGGGAAAAACGGTGCTACCGCACGTTTTCGCGCCGCTCCATGTGCACCTTGCGTGTACGTTTCCAAATGTGGAAGGCGTCGAACTTATTCCGGAAGGCTCCGGTGCGGATCCTGTCGGAAAATTGCTACTGCGCTTTCCAGAAGTGCGGGACGGTCACGTGATTGTTAGTGAGGAACCGGGCGTGGGAATTGCACTGAACTGGCCGGCCATTGAGGCCTCTGCCAGCCGCACCGCCGACGTTCCGGCTAAATAACTAAAGAAAAAATGCCCCTCATTCACAAGTGCGAGGAATATTGGCAATGACAACTACTGATACAGGCGCACGGCCGCGCAGCGAAACTTCCGAGGCGGACAAAACTTATCTTTTGGATTGCTTGAAGAAGATCCTGCAAATCAGAAACATCGAGCAGTACTCGCTCGATCTGAGCCAAGCGACACCAGCGGTCATGGTTGGCTCCATCCACCTTTGCGCGGGGCAAGAAGCCGTGCCGGTCGGTACAGTAGCTGGGTTGAGGGACACCGATCAGTTAGTGGCTACCTATCGCGGCCACGGATGGGCGCTGGCATCGGGCATTTCTGCCACCGAAGTATTTGGCGAAATTTGCCAGCGCAGCATCGGCGTCAATGGCGGACGCGGCGGCTCCGCGTACATGATGGCACCATGGTCGCGTTTCATCGGAGAGAACTCCATCGTAGGGGCGGGAATTCCCATCGCGTGCGGCGTGGCGCTGGCGAACAAAAAAACCGGCAAAGGCCAAGTGGTGGTTGTATCCGTGGGCGAGGGCGCATTTAACCAAGGAGCGACGCACGAAGGGTTGGCGTTTGCCGCGGCGCTGAATCTTCCGGTGATCGTGATTTGCGAAAACAACGGCTGGTCAGAACTAACGCAGTCGACGGTAACGTTCAAAGTGGCGCGCGTGGCGCAGCGCGCCAGCGGCTACGGCATTCCGGGGGTAACGATTGATGGCACGGAACCCATCGCGGTGCGTGACACCATAAAGCATTTAGCAGAGCGCGTGAGAAACGGTGGAGGGCCGGCCGTAGTGGAGTGTCGCGTGCCGCGGCTGTGGGGACACTATAATCGCGACATCGAGCACTACCGTCCGAAGGAGGATCGTCAGGCCGCGGCAGAGCGCGACCCTATCGCGCTTCTGTCCAACCGCTTGGTGGAAGCCGGCGTCCTGGACCGCGAAGGTGTCGAACGCATCGCGCGCGAAGTAAAAGCCGAAGTGGACAAAGTCGTTTCCACCGTACTGGCCGCGCCCGCTCCGGACAGTTCCACGGCGCACGCGCACATGTATGCGCAAGCGTGTCCATCCACACCGGCAAAACCAACGAATGAAAATATAGAACCGCAAAATATGAGTTACGTGCAAGCGGTCAATGAAGCATTGTCGCGCGAGCTGCAAACGCGCCCGGAAGTATTGGTGTATGGCGAAGATGTAGGCCATGCCGGTGGAATTTTCGGCGCTTCGCGAGGCCTGCAAAAAACTTATGGAGCGGAACGTGTCTTCGACACGCCCATCGCGGAAAGCGCGATTCTCGGATCGGCCGTTGGCGCGGCGCTGATCGGCATGAAGCCCATCGTGGAAATCATGTGGGCCGACTTCATGCTGGTGGCGCTGGATCAAATCATCAATCAAGCGGCCAATGTTCGCTACATTACCGGCGGACGGTGCGGCGTTCCGCTCGTGGTGCGCACGCAGCAGGGCGCTACGCCAGGCTCCTGCGCGCAGCATTCGCAAAGCCTGGAAGCTTTGCTGGCACACATCCCGGGATTGCGCATCGCCATACCGGCCACGCCGCAAGATGCATACAGCATCCTGCGCGCGGCGGTCGCGGACCCCGACCCTTGCATAATTTTTGAAGCGCGTTCGCTGTATCAGACCAGTGGTCCGGTGGTGACGTCCGATACGATTCAACCCATCGGGGGAGCGGAGTTGCGCAAACCCGGCACCGATGCGGTGATCATTACCTGGGGGACGATGGTGCGTGTTGCCCTGGAAGCTGCCCAACTACTGGAGAGCGAAGGTTTGCAAGTGGGGGTGCTTGACCTGCGTTGGCTCGCGCCACTCGATGAAGAAGCCATTCGCAGCGCCGCGACACGCGCAAACGGCAAAGTCGTGGTCGCTCACGAAGCAAATGTGACCGGAGGATTTGGCGCGGAAATTGTGGCGCGCTTGCACGAGCTATGCGAAAACGGCTCGCCGCTAAAAATTAAACGTGTGGGCACGCCGAACGTGCGCATCCCCGCCACGCCCAGCTTGTCGCAAGAGCTTCTGCCCAACGCTAAGCGCATCGCCGACGCGGTGCGGGCCGTGGTGAAATAACGCGCCAGGTATCGCGCCAGAAAATGTTGTCTTTTCTTCCAGCCTCTAGCTCTTGCGCACAGGCTTTAACTACGAAAGGTATAGCCCAGCTTTTGGAGATAGACTTTGCTAATCTCCGCCGATTGCGTGGGCGATATCGGCTGGTCGGCCGACGGATCCTGTTCAATCATGACATCCAATTTGTTGCCGCCGGCTTCCAGCATGTCCAAAATCGCGGGAATATCCACT
>DATNLZ010000096.1:0-4069 GCA_035602605.1 Candidatus Dormiibacterota bacterium | reverse complement strand
CCGCGGCCTGTCCGCAGCCCGGCGAAAAATTCATCCACCGTTCGCGCCCCGGGCACTTCCGTGTAGGTATGTCCCACACCGGCGATCGTGTGGGAGTCGCTGCCGGCAATCGCGATTTTTCCCAGCCGCGCCGCCAGCCGTGCGGCACTCTCATTGGCCTCCGGCCACATCTGCCCGTTCCGCGTTTCAAACGCCGGAACATAGGATTCAAACCAATGGAAATCATCCTCTTCGCGGCGCCCCGTCAGCCCGGAGAAAACGTGATTGGCACTGAAGAAAAGTTTCCGCTCGGTGAGGTACATCAGCAGAGCAATGAAATCGTTTCGGCGTCGCTGAATCTCCATGTGGTCGCGTTCTGTAATGCCATAGACGCCCATGTGCATCTCGGTGCCGCTGGGCATCCGAACGGTGACCTCCTCGCTCAGGAAGAAGTCCGGGTGGCGCCGCAAGGCCTCCGCGCCGTCGATAGAGTCGTGGTCGGTTATGGTGACGATGGACATGCTCATCTGCTTCAGCCGGTCATAGACTTCGGCGGGGTCGTTGTAGGACTCCCGGCAAATGCGATCAAGCCCGGGAACGGTGAACATTCCGGATGCGATCGAGTGAACGTGAAGGTCGCAGCGCATGGTGCAATTGTCCGCCGCTGATATTAACAGCCTGTAAAGAGGTGGCGAAATCTGCGTGAATGTGCCCATGGAACTCATTGAACACAAATAGTTTATTTAGTTATCCACATGGCATGCAGTGTGCTCTGGCGCGACACCCTACGCATATGACACAATCGGCGCGATGAAAAAAGTTCACGTCGTTTTCCATGATGGCGGAGGGGGACATCGCAACGCCGCCGTCGCTCTGCAAACGGTCATTTCACAGCAACAGCGAGACTGGCAGGTCGAACTCATTCAATTTCAGGACCTGACGGACCGGTTGGACGTTCTGCGCAAGCTCACCGGCATCCGCATCCAGCAGCAATACAACATCTTGCTCCAAAACGGCTGGACCCTGGGCAGTACCTATCTCCTCCGCGTGCTCCAGACGACTATCCGCTTGTTTCACAGGCCGTTAGTGAATCTGCTCGAAAAACTTTGGCGTGAAAAGCCGGCGGACCTGCTGATTTCCGTGATCCCTCATTTCAACAGGCAGATTTGCGAAAGCTGGACTAAGGTTTACCCGGGCCGCCCGTTTGTAACCATCATCACCGACCTGGCTGATTTTCCGCCGCGATTCTGGATTGAGCCAATCAAAGATCAGTACGTCATTGCAGGCACGGAAAAAGCAGCCGATCAAGCGCGTGCCATGGGGCATGATGACGCTCATATTTTTCTGACGTCGGGAATGATCTTGCGACCGGATTTTTACGTGGAAGATAATTCAGACCCTGTTGCGCTGCGCCGCGAAATGGGATTGCGCGAAGGTCTGCCCACAGCCATTGTGCTTTTCGGCGGGCACGGCTCGAAAGTGATGTACGACATCACCGAGCGATTGAACGCAGCGGGCTTGCCACTGCAACTCATTTTGATCTGCGGCCGGAACGACGAGCTAGCGGCCAAGCTGCGTGTTCACCAGTGGAAGATGCCGATCCACGTCGTTGGCTTCACAAAAGAAGTGCATCGGCTGATGCGCGCAGCTGATTTTCTGATCGGCAAGCCAGGCCCCGGCAGCATTGCGGAAGCCATGGTCCGAAAGCTCCCCGTGCTTATCGAATGCAACGCCTGGACACTTCCGCAGGAGCGGTACAACGCAGAGTGGGTGACGGAGAAGGGCGTAGGCATCGTTTTGAAGAGTTTTGAAAGTGTGGTGGAAGGAGTAAAGCGCATGCTCGATCCTGAGGCGCTCGCCGCGTTTCGCAGCAACGTGGCAGTGCAAAAGAACCGCGCCGTTTTCGAAATCCCCGAGATTCTGGCGAAGCTTCTCGGTGAGCCTGTCGCCGAGCCCCGTTCTCGCATGCCAGCGCCGCTAGCAACGCACACTCTCTAGGCGTTTCCGTGGTGGAATTGAATACTTACAACTGACAACTTAGAACTGCTTTAAGAGCTGCGCATGTTCGGCGCGGCCGGGATGCGGGAATCTCGGGCCGGCGTTCGAATTATGGGTTGGCGTCTGCATGTGGGGTTTCGCGCACTTTGTTGGCCGCCAGTGCGAGATGTACCGCTTCGAATCGCACATCTTCACGCAGCCGCCTCGCAGGTGCGATTCGGCACAATGGCAGTAGCACCCGCCAGCCGGAACACTCCGCAACAGCGCTGGTGTGTCCGCGAGGAGCCTGAGCGAGCAGCCCAGGAGAATGATTCCAAGAAGATAGAGTCTGCGGAAGGGGCGCTGCCACGAGAAAGGTTTGCTGAAGAGCCGGCCCATGGGGGCATTCTGCGGAAAGAGTGTGAAAAAACCGATAGCCCGGGAGTCCGAAAATGCTGTTACTAAGGTCCTGGAACCAATGGCAGGAGTGCGCCCGAAAACGACGGAGCGAGACCGTTCCCGATTCAGACTGGAGGCAGTTCCGAATTGAACTAAAGGTGCGGATTTGGCGCAGGTATACGAGCGCTCTTCAAAGCTAAACTCAACATAATAATACGCTTATTTAACTTCTTAAACGAGCTCTACATTGGCGGGAGCCGTGCATTAGAGGGTTGCGTGGGCGCGTTTCAAATGACGAGATGTGAAAAGAGACAAGCGAGGGGGAAGGGGCTTGCTTGTCACTTTTTGCAGATCGTTCCCACCTGCCTCTGAGAGGGAAGCTAGGATGGATGACCCCACGCGCTGGTGTGAAAACGACGCCAGCAATTGAAACGCGCCTTCCGGGGCCCCCGATCCCAAGCGGGGGCCCCTTTTTTTTTCTAGCCCCGATGCAGAACTCCGCTGCGATAAGTTCATGGGACGGCCAAGCCTGCCTCGAGTTCACGATCTCGCTTTAGCGGCGTTCAAACTAGCCAGACAAAATCAGATCAGTTTACTTTGCGTGTAGCGGCGATGCGCGCCTGGCCAAGCACATGCGCGACCTGCGTCTCGCGCAGGCGCGACGCGTCGTATTCGAACGACAATTGGTTCTTCGATTCGTCGACGCGAAAGCTGCGCAATCCATAGGTGTTTGCGAATTGGCCGAGTTGGCGCAATTGCTCTTCCGTCAGCGGAGACTGCAATTGATAAGTGACTTCAACGAGTGTCATGACTGCATTATACCAGCCCGCGACAAGCGGAACGGCCGCCGGGTCTGGGGCCACTTGACACAAGATAGAGGGGAGGGGTATAAATAGGGGTGGAGGGTATTATGACGTCAAGGACGGCAAAATCCATTCGCGGCGGAAGAGAGCATGGCCGCCCGAGCGTTGCAAACTGTGCCTGCGATACCGACGCCGGCGGACGCAAGGCCATTGGGGTCGACCCAAGTCTGAAGGCGGCCAATCAGAATCGCCTCCGCCGCATCGAGGGCCAGGTGCGCGGGCTGCAAAAAATGGTCGAAGAGGACCGCTATTGCGCAGACATCATTACCCAGGTTGCTTCCGTCCAAGAGGCGCTGCGAGGAGTGGCCCGCAACTTAATGAAGAACCATTTGCATCACTGCGCGGCCAAAACGCTGAACAGCGGCAAGAAAGCAGAGACCGAAGCGATGTATGACGAACTGCTCGAACTGATCTACGCACATCTGCGCTAGCGCGGTCGAGGCAAGAGGAGATCACAAAATGAGTTCGCAGGATACAGGTGGAAAGGCACTTCCGATTTTGCAGGGGTCGGCCGAACACAAGGATCCCGTCTGCGGAATGACGGTTGTTCCGGAAAAAGCGGCCGGCAAGGTGGAGCACGCCGGAAAGACGTACTACTTCTGTTCGAAGCACTGCGCCAAACGGTTTTCCGACGATCCGGAGAAGTTTCTCGCTGCTCCCGGGACCGGGGAAATGAAACATAGTCCCGCGCCCGCGGAACACGGAGCGGTGCAGCACACCGGAGCTGCCGCATTGCGCGCGGCGTCAGACGAAAAAAAGGTTCGCTACACCTGCCCGATGCATCCGCAGATCATCCAGATTGGCCCGGGGAGCTGCCCCATCTGCGGGATGGCGCTCGAACCAATGGATAT
>DATNLZ010000092.1:0-5992 GCA_035602605.1 Candidatus Dormiibacterota bacterium | reverse complement strand
TCATGCAAAAAACGAGGATGCGGCTAAGCTGTTTCGCATTACTGATGATGGCGATCCATGTAGTATGCGCGCAGCCAGGATCCGCGCAGCTGACCACGGGAAAGATCGTCGGGACCGCGAAAGACAGTTCGGGCGCGGTTGTTCCGAAAGTGCTCATAAAAGCGCTGAACACCGAGACGAAGATTACGCGAGACACGGTCTCCTCCGACGCCGGAACTTACGAAATTCTTCTGTTGCCTCCAGGGCAATATGAGCTTTCCGCCGAGCTAGAGAGGTTCAAGCGCTATGTCCGCCGGCCGGTTACGGTGGAAGTGAACCAGGAATCTCGCGTCGATGTGGAACTGCAAATCGGGCTTTTGAGCCAGACGGTTGAAGTTGCTGGAGAGGCCATCCAGGTGCAGTCCACAACGGCAACACTCGGAAAAGTCATGTCCGAGAAGCTGATTGAAAATCTTCCATTGAATGGCCGCAATTTCAGCGACTTAGGGCTATTGCAGACCGGTGTAGCACCAATTCAACCAGGCCGCGGGTTTACGCAGAACGCCTACAACGTCAATGGCGCGCGCGATTCGATGAACAACTTCCTGTTGGATGGCGTTGCAAACTCCGAACTGGAGGGCAATACACTGCAGATTAAGCCGGCCATTGATGCTCTGGCGGAATTCAAGATACAGACCAATCTGTTTTCGGCGGAGTACGGACGTAACTCCGGAGCTGTCGTCAATGCAGTGATCAAGTCCGGAACGAATTCTTTTCACGGTGCGTTGTGGGAATTTCTGAGAAACGACAAGCTGGACGCCAAAAATTTCTTCGCGGATAGGGTACCGCCCCTGAAGCGAAACCAGTTTGGCGGTGATATCGGAGGCCCCATACGGAAAGGGCGTTTATTCTTCTTTTTTTCCTATGAGGGATTCCGTGAGCGCAGGGGTTTGACGCAAGCAACCACGGTTCCCAATGATGCGCATCGCGCGGGGGTCTTCGGTGCATCGGCACAAATCAAAAATCCTGCAAATTCAAGATGCACGGCGGGCGGCAATGTGCCCGGAACGAATTTCGTCGGCGGCACGATTCCGGACGCCTGCATCAGTCCGGTGGCAAAAGCAATTCTGAAGCTCTACCCGCAGCCCAACGCAGGCGGCGAAAATTTTACTTCCAGTCCCTCGGCGAAAAATGATAGCAAGCAATTCATCATGCGCATCGATCATCTGCTGAGAAAAACAGACCAGATCTTCGGTCGATACATTTACGACAATAATAATCAGCTGGATCCGTTCCAGCCCGGAGGTACAGCCCCTGCGCAGTTCCCGGGATTTTCGCAAACATTTGTCAATCGAAACCAGAACTTCGCTTTTGGTTACACGCACACATTTTCGGCCAACCTCCTGAACGATTTCCACGCCGGCTTCAGTCGAACCTTCAATCCGACGACCTTCCCGAATACGCCGAAGCCCAAGGACGTGGGCATCAATTTCCCGGTGCCGGACAACGTAGGTCTCACGGACATACGCATCACCGGTTATTCGGGCGTGGGCAACACGGTCCAGGGGCCTTCGCGTTTCATATTCAACACGTACCAGTATCACGACACTCTGATCATCGTGCACGGCAAGCACACCATCAAGACCGGCGGGGAGGTCCGTTGGCAGCAGGAGAATGTTCGCTTCCAGTTCACTGAAGCAGGAAATATGTTGTTTACCGGGAACTTCACAGCGAACGGCTTGGCGGATTTCTTGCTGGGTGAATCGGTTTCTTTCACCTACGGCTCGTTGAAACGCGACGTGCTGGGCCAACGGTGGAAAGCTTTTAGCGTATTTGGGCAAGACGATTACAAAGTTACTTCAAAACTTACTCTCAATCTCGGTTTTCGGTGGGAATACGCCACGCCGATGATAGATAAGTATGGACAAACCTCGACAGTGTTCATCGACAAACTGCCCACGTTTGGTGTCCCTGGTAGCGGTGTCGCCACCACAGTGCTAGCGGGAGACAAGTCCCGCGGGCTCTGCGACAAGTGCGGGTATTTCCCAGACAAGAGGGGCTTTCAGCCGCGATTGGGCTTCGCCTACGATGTTTTTGGCAATGGAAAGTGGGCTGTGCGAGGCGGATACGGAATTTTCTTTGCAGAGTTTGGTTCCAACCTCGTTCTACAGAATCTGTTGCAACCGCCCTTCACTACCTTTCCAACCGTGACCGATTCGGGCGGTGTCGGTTTTGTTAGCCTGGCCAACCCAACGTGCGGCGGAACTTGCGTGCCTCCGGGAACTGGCCTAGTTGTGGTCACCGATCCACATATCCGCACCAGCTACATGCAGCAGTACAACCTCAACTTGCAACACGATCTCGGCGCCGGCTTCCTCTTGGAAGCTGGCTACGTCGGAACCCTCGGCCGCAAGCTGCTCAATTTCCGGGATCTGAACCAACCGTTTGTTGTTCCGGTGAACGGCCAGCCTCCGTCGGAAGCAAACCTGGAGCAGCGCAGGCCCTTCGCGGGATTCGGCGACATTTTTCGATCGAGCAGTTGGGCGAATTCGAGCTACAGCGGACTGGTTACCAGCATCAACAAGCGTTTTTCAAACGGCTACACTTTCCTGACCGGCTACACCTGGTCGAAATGCATCGACCAGGCTTCGCAGTTCCACTCCGGCGGCGGCTCTGTGATTGATCCTTTCGTGCCTCAAAACGAGTACAACCCCGCCGCTGAAAGAGGGCTTTGCGCTTTCGACGTTCGTCACCGATTCACGTTCATTGGGTCCATGGAGCTGCCTTTCGGATCTGGGAAGCGGTTCCTGGATAACGAGGGCCTTACGGACAAGTTGGTCGGCGGATGGAGGATGAGTCCGATCCTCGTTCTTTCTCACGGAGTGCCGCTGACGGTCCGCGACAACAGCGATCCTTGCCTGACGCGCATTCCGTTTTTTGCGAGTTGCCGTCCGAATCGTGTGGGTGATCCCAATCTAGACAATCGCAGCCCGAACAACTGGATCAACAAAGCGGCATTTCAGTTGCAACCCCTCGGCACCTTCGGCACCGCTGGGAGAGGCATACTCTTTGCTGATGGCACGGAGAACTTCGACCTGAATTTCGCGAAAGTCACCGGCATCACCGAGCGAAGCAATCTCGAGTTTCGCGCTGAATTTTACAACCTGTTTAATCATCCCCAATTCGGTGTCCCCGACCTAGACTTTTCAGCTGGCAACAATCCGAATTTTGGGAAGATCTTCTCGACGGCGCGCTTCAGCAACGCTCGCGAGATTCAATTCGGGCTCAAGCTTTACTTCTGAGATCATTGGAACGCGCATTTTAAAACCTATACCTACTTGTTTGTGTGGTTCCATTGCGCTGCTGAGCTCCTCCTCGTCAGACCCACAAATTCCCACGGCATACGCAGCCGTAACCGACTTCGAGGCTGTTCAAATGTACTTGGAGAGTATGTACTTGCCGTCGGTCACGAGGGAGGCATTTCAATGATTGAAGGATGCGCTGGTCCTCTCGGTGTTAGAAACGTCCACGCTCGCGATTGTCGGTAACCGCATGAACATGAGAATCGCGACTAATTCAATCCAGGAGAACAGGGCCAGGGTATTCCGCAATCCAAATGAACTCTGAGAAACCCAGCCAACAGCGAGAGGAGAAATGAATCCGGCCATGTATACCGCCATATTCACCACGACGACGATTGCCGCTACCAGCGAGGGCGTCATTGACGGTAAGGACATAATGTATGTGTTCAAGACGGGAAGGAAGCCGGAGAGCCCAAATCCTGCGACGAGCAACCCTGCCTTGGTCATCGCACCTTCGCCGAAAAAAAGGGCGATGCTGCCCAAGATGACCACCGCGCAGCTTGTCCATAGTAAATGCTTCCGCCATGTAGTCCGAGTTGCTAAAACGCCAAAGGCAATTACCGCTGCTACGCCGCTAAATGGAAGTAGGGATGCCAGGCGGTTGGCATTTGCTAACGAAATACCCCGCCCGCTCTCTAGAAACAGGGGTACGAAGGAAAAGTACATGTTGTAAACCCATGAGATCGCAAAGGTGCCTAGTGCCAGCGTCCAAACGACGGGCATAGTGAGGGCTTTCGAGAGCGAACTCGGATTCTTGGCAGTGGCGCCAGCCGCTGATGTCTCTTCCGCAGAAACAACCTCTTGGCTATTTCGTCCGATTACCAGCCAAACGAGCGCCGTGGCGAGGATGCTGAACCCATAAGACCCAAGTGCGTGCCTCCATGAGCCACTGAACCAGCGAAATAGCCCGACAGTGACAACCATTCCTGCCCCGATTCCCATGAAGGTAACTGCAGCAAAAATCGTGTTAATGTACGGTTGCTCTCGCTTGGAAAACCAGGCCATGATTAAAGCACCCATCACGGGATAACTGATACCGATGCCAATTCCCTGAACAACTCTGCCGAATATAAGAAATCTTAGGCTGTGCACGCCCAGCAAAATGGCTGCACCTATACCCAACAGTGCAATTCCAGAAAACAGACCGAGTTTCAGCCCTGCACGGTCGACGAGCACACTTCCCAAGGCCTGACAAATCACAATCGTAATGTTTAGAGCCGACATGATTAGCCCGAATTCCGTTCGGGTCAGCTGGAGGTTCGAGATGATAGGGCTGGCGACAGCTGCGGGAGCAAACGTTACTAACTGTATCTGGAACTGCACGAGCACAATGATGGTAAGCACCATCCAGCGCGAGGCGGAGAGCTTTTCAGTCGTATTGATGGTTGTTGCTTCCATTGGTTAAGGAACAAACAGCTAACCGCAAAGGACCTCAAAAAGCCCAGGAAGTTCGCGGCATCAAGTTCTTTCTGGCGACACTGCAACCGCCTTAGCTTCGGTCGGCAGAGAGAAATGAAACGTTGCGCCCCGTCCTGTATTAGCGCTCGCCCACAGACGGCCGCTATGTGACTCGACGATCGTCCGACTGATAGAGAGTCCCATGCCGGTGCCCTGCGGTTTGGTAGTGAAGAACGCTTCGAAAATGCGCTCGCTTTCCTCGACGGGTAATCCAATGCCCGAATCGCTCACCGAAATCAGTAATTGGCCATCCTCGGTCCTCTTGGACGTTACCATCAGTTCACCGCCCATATCTTTCATCGCCTCGATGCCGTTCAGCAAGAGGTTCATCAGTACCTGCTGAAGCTGCACGCGATCGGCCATGACTTTGGGCAGACTGGTGGCGAGCTCGGTACGGATCGCGATAGAGTGCCGATTCGACGTATCTTGCAGCAGAACGATCATCTCTTGAATGATTTCGTTCAAGTCAACCAGCTCCCGTTGTGGGGTACCTCGCCTGTAAAGGGAGCGAACTCGGTCGACAATGTCGGCGGCGCGCGTCGCGTCCCTGACCGTTCTTGAGGCAGCCTCGCACGCCTCTGTGACATCGGGCGAATCACGCTGTAGCCATCGCACACACGTCTTGGCATTCAATACCGCGGCGGCGATCGGCTGCTTGATCTCGTGAGCGAGCGATGCCGCCAGCTCTCCGACCGTGATTACCCTTCTCATATGGGCCAAGTCGGCTTGGGCCTGACGCAGTCTCTCGCGCTCTTCCTCTGCGCGCTTGCGCTCCGTGAGGTCGAGCACGAATACCAGGGTCTCGTTCCGGGGGTTCCCAATCACCGTGGCAGCGATCAGCACGGGCACGCGGCTGCCGTCGCTGCGGAAGTACTCCTTTTCATACATTTCGCAGGTGCCGCTCGCTCTGAGCTGCTCCACCGCTCGTTCGGTGAGGGCTTGCCATTCGGGAGGCGTCAGCTCTGTCCATCGGAGTCGTCCGGAGGTGAGGTCGTCACGCGTGTACCGGACCATCTCGAGAAAGGCGTCATTGGCCTCGAGGATCTGGCCTTCAAGATTCGCGATCAACACCCCGACAATATTGGCGTCCACAAGACGCCTGATCTTTGCTTCGCGTTCCTGGAGCTCGCGATACAAAAGGCTATTTTCGAGCGAAATCGCCGCCGCCGAGACGAGCACATTTAACACTGCAA
>DATNLZ010000105.1:0-193414 GCA_035602605.1 Candidatus Dormiibacterota bacterium | reverse complement strand
CGACTCAGCGGGTTTCTTGCTTTGGTCAACATGATCGAATAGACGATCTCATTGCCCTCAAGCTGGGCAGTGATAAACGCCCCGTCGTTCGGCAGTTCCTGGTAGATGAATTTCACTCTTCTGCCGTCTTCCAGTGTTTTGATCCAGTCTTGATCTGGCATTGCGGTGTTCTCTTCCGGCGAGATCAGCGTCTTGCGATCACCTTAGCGCAGATACGGTTTTCTCCGTCATCCTTTCATCGACGAACCTTCCCACACTACCATGCAAGCCGGGGTAGAAGAAGCAGATGCGGCTACGGTTTGGTCTTCCCTGGTTTGCGCGCCACCGTTCGCGCGGCAATAGGATTCACTTCGTTGGTGCGTGCAGATTTCGCCATACGCGGCTTCGCCATTTCCTTTTTTACAGCCACAAGCGTTGCTTGGCCCCCATCTTTTTTGGCTTTCTTCTTAGGCACGCACCAATGATGACATGGCGCACGGGGTCCTTCCGTTCAATTTAGGACGGTACCAGCAATCCGCGACCTAGAGGTTGAGCCAATCGCAGAATCCCGCAGAGTCCAGTTGTTAGTGTGCAAAATGTCGACAGCTGCTAGAACTCATGTTAGGTTTCACTCCGAACTGCTCGAACGACGTTCAAATGGCATGCTGGACCGGCGGATCAAGTTTGCCCCTGTGTGTCTTGTGCTGTGTTTGGCGTGGATGGCAGAGGGCTGCGGGGATCTGGGCGAACCCTTTTTTGCCGAGATCCCGACGCCTACAGGTCGGGCCGCTCAATATGTTCATTGGCCCCTGAGAAACGCGCTATCGACAAGTGAAATCTCTCTCGAGAGCTACCAGGGATTCCGCGCCAGGATCACGCGCGCGAACGCGAGGAAATCTGCGCGCCGTGGGTTTCGCCCTGCGTTCGCCGCGGTGTGTGGTCGTTTGGGGGGGTACGTAGAGAACCCCAGCCGTTTCTTGACGCTCGCTAAAAGCCCCCCTATACTTCGGAGCGATTCATCCGACCGTTACCGCACAGACAATCCCTCTGAAACGGGGCCGGCGGCTATTGTGTGGCATTGAGGCTGTGGCGGCTCGGACAGGAAGGACTCGCGCCTTGGAATTTGAACCCCTCGACCAGTTCCTGCAACGAAAAAAAAACCTCGAAGAAATTAAAGCGCTGGGATATGAGGGCTATCCGCATGAGTTTCGCTGGACGGCGACAGTGGCGGAGCTGGTCGAACGGTACGGCAAAGCTTCAAAGGAGGAGTTGGAGGCGCAACGGATTGAAACGCGCGCCGCCGGGAGAATTGTTACCCTCAGGCTGCACGGTAAGGCTGGGTTCGCGCATATTCAGGGGGGCGGAAAGCGCCTTCAGATTTATGTGAAGTTAGACGTGGTTGGCGAGAAAACGTTCCGGTTGTTTCAGTTGCTGGATATGGGTGACAGCATCGGTGTCGCCGGCCATGTTTTCCGCACGAAAACCAATGAGTTGACCATTTGGGTAGAGCAGCTGACTCTACTGGCCAAAGCGCTGCTGCCGCTGCCGGAGAAATGGCATGGTTTGGCGGATGTGGAGCGGCGTTATCGGCAGCGTTATCTCGATCTGATTGCCAATGAAAAGGCGCGCGAGGTGTTCGTCAAGCGCGCGCAAATTGTGAGTGAGCTGCGAAGTTTTTTCAACGCGCGCGGATACATCGAGGTGGAGACTCCGATGATGCAGCCGCTGGCCGGCGGAGCGACCGCGCGCCCATTTGTTACCCACCACAATACGCTCGACGTCGATCTGTACCTGCGAATTGCCCCGGAGCTGTATCTAAAGAGGCTGGTCGTCGGGGGGCTCGACCGCGTGTATGAAATCAATCGTAACTTCCGCAATGAGGGGATCTCGACCCAGCACAATCCGGAATTCACAATGCTTGAATTTTATGAGGCGTACAGCAATTACCGCGACTTGATGGACTTGACCGAGGAACTGGTGCGCGGGCTGGCAAAAAAGATCCACGGATCAAGCGTCATTCGTTACGGCGAGCATGAGATCGATTTTGGACAGTGGCAGCGTCTCTCGATGCATGAGGCAATTTCGAAATATTGGCCAGAAGAGGCGGGTGCGGCACCCGCTGTTGAAGAACTGAAAACGCCTGGCGGGCCGCGAAGTGCGGCAACTCGCTACGACAACTGGGCTGCGGGCAAAGGTCACGCGACCAGTGCGAGCGGAAGCGGTGCCGCTAAGTTGAGCAACGGAGACCTGATTGGCCTGCTGTTCGAGGCTGTGGCCGAGGAAAAACTGATCCAGCCGACGATTCTGTACGACTTCCCCATTGAAATTTCCCCGCTTTCGAAACAGAGGCCGGATGACCCGTCACTGGTTGAGCGATTTGAAGTGTTCGTCGCGGGGATGGAAATTGGCAACGCCTTTTCGGAATTGAATGATCCGGTTGAGCAAGAGCGGCGCTTCCGCCAGCAGATCGAGCAAGGAGGCGAGGAGGTGCCGAAACAGCTGGACGTCGACTATATTCGCGCGCTTACCCACGGTATGCCGCCGGCCGCAGGAATGGGGATCGGAATTGACCGGCTCACCATGCTGCTCACGGACTCACATTCGATCCGCGAAGTTATTCTTTTTCCGTTGCTGCGTCCCGAGGCAGTTGCGGAAGAGCACGCCAACAGCGTTGGCGAAACCAAATGAGTTTGCCAGGTTATGCGCGTTGAATGGTTTGTAGCGCGCAGATATTTGCGCTCGCCCTACCGTCCGGCGGTGTTGCGCCTGGTTACGCTGCTTTCGGTGATCGGAGTCGGTGCAGGCGTCGCTACACTGGTAATTGCGCTGGCGATGAACACAGGCTTCCGAAAAACCATTCAAGAGCGGCTTCTCGGCGTCACGGCACATATCAGTTTGTCACGGCCCGGTTCTGGCGGAATCCGCAATAGCGAAGAGCTGGCGAGAAGGCTGGAGGCAATTCGCGGCGTGCTCTCGGTAACCCCGGCCATTTACCAGACGGTGCTGCTTTCTTACGGTGGTCAGGCTCGCGGCGTAGTGGCGAAGGGAATTGATCCTGAACGCGAGATTCGCTCCGACGAGGCATTGCGCCGAATTGTCGCTGGGGCGCTAGAATTTGCACCGGATCGTAACGGAATCGGCGCCGTTCTTGTCGGCCGCATTCTCGCGGAGGAAATGAAACTTAGGCCTGGCGATTACATTACCCTGACGAGTCCGCAGGGCCGTTTAACTCCGTACGGCCTGATCCCGCGCACGCGGCGATTCCGAGTGTCAGGCATATTTGATTCGGGATTTTATGACTACGACGCCAATTGGATTTTTATGACCCTTCCGGCGGCGCAATCTCTCGCCGGTGCGCCTGAGCTTGTGAGTACGCTCGAATTCCGAATCCAACACGTGGATCGTGTGGACGAGGTTGCACGCGCCGTAGAACGCGAGGTCGGGGAAGGTTACGCGGCAACTACATGGGTGGATCAAAATAAAGCACTGTTCCGGGCACTGCGACTCGAGAAACTGGTTACGGCAATCTTCATTGGGCTGATCACGTTTATCGCGGGCCTGAATATTCTGGTGGTGCTGGCGATGACCGTGTCGGATAAAGCGCGCGATATTGCTGTGTTAATGGCCATGGGCGCTCGTGGCGATCAAATCCGAAGAATTTTTCTATGGCAGGGCATCGCCATCGGGGCGGTGGGCACACTATCGGGTCTGTTGGCAGGCTACGCAATCGCCTGGATCGCGGGAACATATCGACTTATCCCGCTCGACCCGCAAGTATATGCGGTACCTTATGTTCCGTTCAGCCCCAACGCGTTCGACGCAGTTTGGGTTACCGGCGCGGCAATGGCGATCAGCATTGGGGCCACGCTCATGCCGGCACGCTCGGCGTCGCGTATTTCGCCAGTGGACATCCTGCGGTACGAATAATGTGGGCGGTAGTCGGCTTTCTACCGACTGTTGGCAAGGCGGCAGCGATCGCGCAGGGTTTGCCGGATTGCCACTGTTCAACATAGCGTCAACATTTTGGGGGCAGGTATGCGCGGAGAATATTCCGCTAGGAATGTTGCGAGATACTTTGGAGAAGGAACTCATCGCCATTGCCACGGACGTGCTCGACCACGGACCAGAATGCGAGTTGTTGCGAGGGATGAAAACGATCAGCGAAACCAAGTATGCGCGCGCTCTCTCGCTAACCAACGAGATGCGCAAGACGTACCTTAGACTCAAGACCCCCAAGGCGGTCAACGGCGTGGCCCCAACAGGCCCATCCTCACAGGTCCAGTGTTAGTCGCGACTTCTGCCATGACCGCCTAGGCCAAGCAAACCGAAGGACTCATCGCACCAGGACACCGTCCATCTAACAGCACGCCTAACAGCTTGACACTGTTTAGTTTACAGCAGGAGATCGGCGCAGCATCGGAAAGGCCCTCGGCGGTTCGCGGCTAGCGGAATTCTGGAGGTTCCGCGTCGGCACGATGACCGTCTCATGCAAGATCGAAAACAATTGCCTGACGGTGCTGGTCCTCCGCGTGGGAACCGCAAAGAAATTTATCGTTTGCGACTCCTCGGTTCTCCACGCCGAGCAGTAGACAAAAGTTACGGGCGGGGATGGCGCGAATCGCCGTTACTCCGCAGCTCGGAGAGCGGTATGGGGGTAAGAAAAATTTCCTGCGAGCAGATCTTTGATAACGCTTACGAGATCTTGCCCACCCTTGGCCTTGGAGAGATAGCCATGGGCGCCCGAGGCGACGATTTCCTGGACGGTCTGATCGGAATCGTGAACGGTAAATACAAGGACCTTGGTCTTAGGATGGCGGCGCAGGATCTGACGAACGGCCGCGAGACCATTCAGCCCGGGCATATTTATATCGAGGATAACGAGATCGGGATTCAACTCCCCTGCTTTGGCAATCGCGTCCTGCCCGTTAACCGCTTCGCCGCAAATTTCCAGATCTGTTTCTGACTGCAGCATGGTGCGAATACCATGGCGCAGCACTTCGTGATCATCGGCGACGAGGATTCGCTTACGCGCGGAGAGCGGTGCGACATGCGAGCTTTCCACTTCGAGGCTCGGATTCCAGGTATCAGCGGGACTAAACGTCCCTGAGGTCGCCTGCAGCTCGGACATCGGAAGCGTGGCAGTGACCAGCGTCCCTTCCTTGGGGCGAGAGGTGATGTCCAGTCTCCCCGAAAGCTGTCGCATGCGCTCTTTCATGCCTTGAATGCCTACGCCGAGCGGCGCATCGGTGCCATGAGGCGATTTGAGCACCTCGGTGCTCATGCCTTTTCCGAAATCGCCAACCTGCACTTTCACTTCGGATCCGTTGGTACCCAAGTTGACATAAGCCCTGGGGCTGCTGGAGTAGCGATGGACGTTGGTGAGACTCTCCTGGACTACGCGAAACAGGGTAACTTCGGCTTCCGGTGGCAACCGCACGAAATCCGAGGAAATATCTACCTCGACTTCAATGCCGGTGCGAAGCTGGTATCCTTGCGCGTACCACTTGACGGCAGAAGCCAGGCCTAGTTCGTCCAGCAAGGGTGGATGTAGCAGGTAAGAGAGGGTGCGGATTTCCTCTCCAACTTGCCGGGTCAATGCCGCGCACTCCGCCAAAGTTTTTCGCGTGTCGGTATCCAGTCGCACTGTTTTGCTATTCAGGATTTGCGACAGCGCAATAGATTGCACTGCAAGGTTCTGACCGGTGATGTCGTGTAAATCGCGGGCAATGTGGCGGCGTTCGTCATCTTGAAGCTGAAGCAGCCGCGAGGAAAGTTGTCGCAGGGTCTCCTCGTTGCTTTTGAGGGACTCGTTGGCTTCGAGCAGCTCAGTTAACTCGGTGGCCACCACACAAATAGTCTGCAAACCGGAATTTTTCACCGGACTCAGCGAAAAACGAACGACGCGGCTGCGGCCTTCGAGTGTGCCTACGTTGATCTCGCCCTTGGCAGTCTGCTCACGGCCATGCTCGATGAGCGATTGCAATTTTTCGCGCTCCGATGGATCTACGTGGCTGTATAGCGCGCTGCCGATGAATCTTTCGAGGGGAACGCGCAGAATCTCAGCGAAGCGGGTGTTGGAGTAAAGAATCGTGCCGGCGGCATCAAGTGTGGCGGCTCCTTCGTTGATGGTTTCCACCAGAACCCGATACGGATGTTCGGCGCCCTGCAAGGTGAAAACCTGCTCGCCCTTGGGTCCATTGATAACCAGCGCGTCGACCGTTCCGCAGCGAATCGCCTGCAACGTTTCCTCGAGCTCCGCCAAGCGTGTGCGCAGTTTTTCGTCCAACGGCAAACGCGAGCGCTTGGAAGAGCGAATTCTTTTGGCGGGAGACATGCGATTACGCGCTCTCGGAGAGTAGATCCAGTCCGACTAAAACGCGCCGGCGGTTTGATAAATCACCGACCAGCTTGCGAAATGGCAGCGGCAGCATTTTGATTAGCGTAGGTGCCGCAATGATTTGCGCCTCGCTTGCCAATTCAGGTTGCTGATAGATGTCGATGACTTCGAGTTTGTACCTGCCGGAGAGGTACTCCTTGCAAACCTCGTGGAGGTTGTGCACCGAATCAGCGGAACGGGGCGTTTGCCCGGTAATATACAACCGCAAGGAATACATTCTCCGAGGTTTCGCGTTTTTTGGGGCCCCCTTTGCGGCTGCCTTGCGTGTCCTTTTGAGCCTCATAACGCCTTCCCCGCTGCGGCTTTAGCGCCAGATTCGGACGAGGTTGAGCGTACATCTAAGCCCACCAGAACTCGCTCGGTGTTCGAGAGGTCACCGATAATTTTACGGATGGGGATAGGCAAGCTGCGAACCAAAGTGGGTATCGCCAGGATCTGGTCGCCCTGAGCCAGTTGCGGGTTCTTCATCAGATCGATCACTTCGATGCGAAAGTGTTTTAGGTGCTCATTGCAGATGCGTTTGAGGTTCGAAAGCGCGGTCAAGGATTTCGGCGTTTGGCCCGCGACGTAGAGCCGGAGTTGCACAATCTCTTCAGACGTTTGCACGGCTTGCGATTTCTTCTTCATCGCTCACCTCCCAGCAGCCTTTTTCATTGGTGTGCTCGAATCTTCCCTTGAAATTGCGTCGCGGCTACGCGCCATTGCTTTCTGGTCAAGCTCCAATTGGTGCTCGCGGGCCAGACTTTGCTCGATGGCTTGCGCGAGTTTTTGTTCCTCGGCAGCAAATTGGGCCTGCAACATCTGGATCTGCGCGTGCAAGGCATCGCGCTTGCAACCCAGTTCTTGCTGGCCCCGCTCGATCTCGCGTTGTCGCGCAAACGCCTCGGCTTTGTCCTTGGCTTCCTGTGCCAGGCGCGAGGAACCCGTCAGCACGCCTCCCGGACCGATGTAGGCGGGGATGAGCTTGATTGCTTCGTCGGTCAAGACAAACTCGCGAACTTGCTGGGAGTGAGCCATGCCGCGGGACTTCAAAACATGCAGGACGCGGTTGCGCTCGCCGTTGAGCTCCACGTCGCGGAGTAGAATCCAGGTGTCAATCAAAGAGGAAATGCCCACCTCAGACTGCTCCAGTGCCTGTCCACTGGAGGTCAAGCTGGTGAAAACAGCGGTAATCTGCAGGCTCTTCAAAAAATCCAGCAGACGCATCAGCATGGAGTGAACTTCTTGTCGTGTGCTGCCAGTAATCAAATTTGTAACCGGATCCATAATCAGGGAATCAGGCTTACGTTTCTCGACCAGTTTATGGATACGCAGCAGGTGCATCTCAATACCATACTGAGTGGGACGCCAGGCCTCATGAACCAGAAGCCCCTTCTTAATCCAGTGCTCAAAATCAAGGCCTACGGATTGCATGTTTCGGTTCATTTGGTCGACTGATTCTTCGAACCCTATATATAGGCAGCGCTCGCCCCGGCGGCATGTGGCATCGGCAAAGCAGGCAGCCATGGTGGTTTTGCCGCTGCCAGCGGTGCCACTCAACAGGATACTGGAACCGCGAAAGTATCCTTTCCCTTCCAGCATCTCATCAAGATCCGGGATGCCCGTGGGCACTCGCTCGTTCGAAATTTCGTGCTGCAACTCGAGGGAGGTGAGCGGTAACACGGACATGCCTTGCTTATCAATCAGGAAGGGGTATTCGTCGGCGCCATGGCTGGTGCCGCGATATTTCACGATACGCATGCGTCGTGTGGAGCTTTGTTCATTGATGCGGTGATCAAGAAGGATCACGCAATCGGAAACATATTCTTCGAGCCCGTGGCGCGTCAGGGTGCCGTCGCCGCGCTCCGCGGTGACCACGGTAGTCAATTCGTGCTCCTTGAGCCATCGAAACAGGCGGCGGATTTCAGCGCGCAGGATGCCGGGGTTCGAAAAGCCCGAGAACAGCGCCTCGGGCGTGTCGAGCATGACGCGCTTGGCGCCGACGGTGTTGACTGCGTGCTGCAGACGGATGAAAAGACCCTCGAGATCGTAATCCCCAGTCTCGGCGATTTCGCTTGGTTCGATGTACACGTAGTCGAGAAAAAGTTTTTTCCGGTCTGCAAGCTCCTGAAGATCGAAGCCCAGTGACGCGACGTTGCGGGCCATCTCTTGGGGGGTCTCTTCGAAAGCGACCAGTACGCCAGGTTCGTTGAATTCGGTGGCTCCGCGGACTAGAAATTCGATGCCCAGCATGGTCTTACCGCAACCTGGGCCGCCGCACACAATCGTGGTGCGTCCCTTCGGTAAACCTCCGCTGCTAATTTGGTCGAGCCCCTTAATGCCGGTCGGCGCTTTTTCGAGGGAAGTGAGTACGTGTGAGGCGGATTTTGCGCGAATTCCCATCAGAGTTGCCCCAATAAAAGCCTGCGTCGCCCGGGGACGTCAATAGGCTCCGCCGATAGACAGAGGTACATAGTACTCGAAGCAAAAGTTCAAGACAAGCTGACCCGCGGGGGGATGGCCCCGCCCCATCCGCGAAGAACGCTGGCGAAGGATGCGATGACAAGGGAAAGCCGGTTAAGTACAATCTTCTAGCGAACCATTGACGGAATAACGCAGCAGAAGATTTCACCAAGTAATGCCGCAGAAGAAAGGATAACCGATGACCGCCACAACACAGGGAGCGCCAGTCCCCGCAAATCTGGAGCAGCTCCGAGAGAAGGCTCGCCTGTTGCGGATACATTCGCTGCGAGCGACTACTGCTGCCGGCTCGGGCCATCCGACCTCGTGCCTTTCTGCCGCGGAAATTATGGCCGGAGTTTTTTTTCATGCGATGAAGTTTGACCGCGCCAATCCCAATTCGCTCGCAAGCGATCGATTTGTTTTATCGAAGGGGCACGCTGCGCCGGTTCTGTATGCGGCGTTGGCCGAAGCGGGGGTCTTTCCGGTTTCGCGGCTCATGACCCTCCGCCAGTTCGCGAGCGAGCTCGAGGGGCACCCCACCCCACTCATTCCCGGAGTGGATGCCGCCACGGGGTCGCTGGGGCAAGGGCTTTCCGTCGGCGCAGGGCTGGCGCTGGGAGCGCGGGCGCAAAAGTCGGGCGCGCGCGCTTACGTTTTGCTGGGCGATGGCGAGATGGCCGAGGGTCAGGTGTGGGAAGCGGCAGCGTTCGCGGGTCACTTGAAGATTGACAACTTGACGGCGATTGCCGATGTCAACGCGCTCGGCCAGAGCCAGCGCACCATGTATGAGCATCACATGGAGATTTATCGCGCCAAGTTTGAGGCCAATGGCTGGCAGGTCGAGGTCATTGACGGCCACGATCTGGCCGCAGTGGTTGGGGCACTCGATCGCGCGCGGGCGACCAAGGATGTACCACAAGCGATTCTGGCACGCACGCTCAAGGGCAATGGAGTCAGCTTCCTGGCTGATAAAGATAATTGGCACGGCAAGCCGCTAGCAAAAGATGAGCTGGCCAAGGCGCTCGCCGAGCTTGGCCCCGCTCCCGACGTGCCCGCGGACGACGGAAAATCTTATGCGCGAAAATCGATTCCGGGTCCCCCTGATTTTCCTGCTGCTGCCGCGCCCGAGTACACTCTGGGTCAATCCGTCGCCACGCGCGAAGCTTACGGAACCGCGCTGAAAAAAGTAGCCGCGGTAAATCCTAAGGTTGTGGGTGTGGATGGCGACGTCAAAAACTCGACGTTCGCTGACGTTTTGCAAAAAGCGTATCCCGATCGCCTCTACGAAGGATATATCGCCGAGCAAAACATGGTCAGCCTGGGCATTGGGCTGGCGGCGCAAGGCATGGTGCCCTTTGTGGCTACCTTCGCATGTTTCCTTGCGCGCGGCTATGATCAGGTGCGTATGGCCGGGATTGGGCGCAGCAATATTAACCTCTGCGGCTCACACTGCGGCGTCTCGATCGGCGAGGATGGGCCCTCGCAAATGGCGCTGGAGGATTTGGCGATGTTTCGCGCCATACCCAGTGCGCATGTTTTTTATCCGTGTGACGCTGTTTCAACCGAACGGCTGGTAGAAGCTTCCGCGAGGATCAACGCCATATGCTACCTGCGCACGTCGCGGCCGAAGACCCCTGTGCTTTACGGGAATAACGAGAAGTTTCCGGTCCCAGGCTTCAAAGTACTTCGCCAGAGTGCCAATGACCGTGCGACGGTGATTGGCGCAGGGATTACGTTGCACGAGGCGCTGAAGGCTTATGAGCAGCTCAAGAGCAAAGGGATCGCGATTCGCGTGATTGATCTTTATTGCTTAAAACCGCTCGACGGAGCAGCTCTGGCCCGCGAAGTTGGTGCTACGGGGGGACGGGTGGTCACAGTGGAGGACCATTATGCAGAGGGTGGGCTCGGGGAAGCGGTCATTTGCGCCCTCGCACTGAGCAGTGCGGCCCCATCGGCGGTGCGGCAATTGGCGGTAACCCGGGTGCCGCACAGCGGGAAGCCTGATGAGTTGGTTGACGCGTTCGGAATTTCGGCGCGGCACATTGCCGACGCGGTGAGCAACTTCAAATAACCCACTTCAAAAACACGCACCGAACCGCAAATAAAAACCCGGCCTAATCGGCCGGGTCTGTTCTGCAAGATTCTCTTCTTCGGTCGGCTTCCGCCGTTGGTGTGGTTCTGGGATCCTCCGCCTACGCTCCAGCTTCGGTAGCGGCCAGCACGTGCTGGGGAGGCAGGCGCAATTCCCACACGATATGGAGCCATGCCAAAACTTTCAGTGTGTAATACGTGATGTCAATTTCCCACCAGAAGAATCCCTGACGCACTGACGCCATATAATGGTGATGATTGTTGTGCCAGCCCTCACCCAAAGTCAGAAGCACGAGATAGGGATTGTTCTTGCTGGTGTCAGTAGTCGCATAGCGCCGCGAACCAAACACGTGCGAAAGCGAGTTCACCGTGAAAGACGCGTGCCAGAGCAGCACCGTACTGACGAAAAATCCCCACACGAGCATGCCCCATCCGCCTACCAGAAATAAAATCACTCCGAGCACGACAGGGGGCACAAGATGATAGCGATTCAGCCAGCGCAGCTCGGGATACTTATAAAAGTCGCGAATCAAATCCACCTGGGTGTGGTTGTAACGGTCCGAGAGTATCCAGCCAACATGCGACCACCAGAACCCGAACAGCGAAGGCGAATGTAGATCTTCTTCGGTGTCCGAATAGCGATGGTGGTGCCGGTGATTGGCGGCCCACCAGAGCACGCCTTTCTGTGTCGAACTGGTCGCCATTACCGCCAGGATAAATTGAAAAACGCGCGTGGTTTTGAATGCGCGATGCGAAAAATAGCGGTGATACCCGGCGGTCACAAAAAACATGCGCACATAAAACAGCGCGAGGCAAACGATCAAATAAGACCAGCGGAAGCCCACAAACAATGCCGCGAGGCAAGCTGCGTGAACTGCGAAAAAGGGAAGTGAACGCACGAGCGATATTCGCGCGCCGTTGCGAAGAGTGATAGCCGCGGTTGCCATACAAACGTCTCCTCAGATTTGTATTCGGAATAAGCTGAACTCTCCGCGAGCGCTTAGAAGGACCTGGCGGGCACGCACCACGAAAAGCTAACTTCCACTGTAGACGGCGGGAGCAGTCGCGTCAAGGCAGTACTCAGGGAATGAGTTATCTTGCTAAGCAAGCTTCCTTACGCGCTTCATCTGGAAGTGAGTTTGCACGCACATGGCTAGCGTGCAATTTTCGAGTTGGCTATGCTATTGTCCGAGCGCCAATCAGGCAAGCGCACCGAATGCAGCACACCTGTCGCGCAGCGAAAGAGAAAATGGCAGAGAAACAAGTTTTCGTAGGAGTGCTTCCTCAAGTAATGGTCATCGAGCCCGAGGACCAGGTTTGCTGGCTCTCCGACGCCGGCAGCTTGCGGATCGAGTTTGATCCCAACCGATGCCCATTCTCATCGAATGTCTTCCGGGCGCCCGTCGGGATGCGCCTGCTGAGCGGCACACCACGTCCCGGCTCCAAACCCGCTGCGTACAAGTATCGTATCTGGCTCAACGACCAGGTGGTTGGCTGGGGCGAAGTAATTCTCCGCGAGAAGTAGGATCTAGCTCGCGAGGGCCTGACTGGTTGGTGCGAACACCCCGCTCTTTGCCCGTATGCGATGTTCCCAACTTGGCTTGCACCTTTTCCAGTAATCCCAGTTAACCGCGTGTCCCACCGAAACGTATTACCTTGGGCGTCGCATGTAGCCGCAGGGGTAGCCGGAACATTTCTCAAGACGCGCGCAACCGGGTAACAAGTGGCCGAATACGACGTCTACATCTATGACTGGCACGACCAGAGCAAGCGGCCGAGAGTTGGGCTACGACAGGCACTTGCGCAATCGTTGCCTGCACGAATGTCTCGAGTCGAAAAAAAAGCCTCGCGGCGGCAACCGCGAGGCCCAGGACATTAGAGAACGACACTAGAAACTTCGCCGGCTGTGCGCTCAGGAAGGTCTCGGTGTCAGGGGGAGATTATTCGCCAGCGCTCCCCGTGTCAACTCCTCTTCCTTCCACGCCGTCCAAGGGCCCGTTCATACCTGAAAGCGGTTGTGAACACGGTTTCGAACAGGATCTGACATGGATTTTCCTTCGGAAACATCTGGGGGAGTTCCGGTCGGGAGGTCGACATGAGACTGATGGTTTGCGTAGGTTTCATTTTCTTAGCGAGTCTGCAGGATCCCCATTCGGATCTCCGGGCACAAGAGGTGCCCCATCCGGTTCGCCATGTCAGAATTCAAACTGCAAAATTCAAGGCATCCTGGCCCGAGAGTTTGCTCGTCGAAATTCGGAAATCGCGGTCCGAACCTCCCGAGCAGATTCGGCAAATAGCTGCAGACATCTTCGAGTTTGACGGGGTCGAGGGAGAAACGTACGAGCTCACGATAACCAATGAGCAGCATGACTTCGCACAACGCGAGACGCTGTCGATCGGTGCTGGCAGCCCGCAGCTCATCATCCGGCTCGATCCCCGACTTGACCCCGCCGACACCGTGCCGCAGAGCCTGGCAGCGCGGCTGGAAGCGTCGATTTCGACTCGGCAATTGCTGATTCCACCGCAAGCAGTCAAACAGCTCGGCCTCTCGGAGAAGGCTTTCCACGCCGGAGATACGCGAACGTCCATCGAGCATCTGCAAAAAGCGCTTCAGATTTATCCTGATTATGCGGAGGCCCACAACAATCTGGGTGCCCGCTATATCGCCCTCGATCAGTACGACAAAGCAATGGCCGAGTGCGAACGAGCAATCGCCCTCGATCCCAATGCCGTGAAACCATACCAGAACCTTACCGTGGCTCTGGCGTTGCTCAAGAGTTATCCCCAAGCTGAAGTGGCCGCGCGACGCGCGATGCAGCTCGATCCTAATTCTGTCCACATACGCTACCAGCTGGGCCGCATCTTGGCTGCACGGGAGATACACACTGACGAAACCGTGGGGCTGTTGCGTCAGGCCGCAACCGAAATACCAAATGCCAGAATTCTGCTTGTGCAGGTACTGCTGAAACGGGGCGCGGACGATCAGGCCGTCGCGGAGTTGCGGGAATATCTAAAAACCTCGAATGTACCCAACAAGCAACAAGCAAAGTGCTGGCTGGCGCACCTAACCCACGTCCGCGGCGAACCGGGTTGCCCGGGCGGCACGGATATGCCCTGAATATCACCGCTTCCTAATCCGAATGATTCTTCATAAAGCTCACTCACAAACGCACAATCGCTGTTAACAGGTGTAGATCCCGGCGCGTAATAAGGATTGCAGTGCAATCGCCGGAACGTAAGACCCTGCGCCGGTATCCGCGAATCAGACGGGCTGGGCGACCCCAAGGAGCGAAACAAGATGCCCATCAACCCGAGACCCTGGCTCCGAGCTTCGCTGCTGGTGACATTGCTGCTCGCGATTTCGCCGCTAGCGGGGGCCCAAAAAGCCTCTAAACCGCGCCCTGAGGGTGGCGCATTCGACGGCGCCGTCCCCGCACAGCGGGGGACACCGGGATTGGCAGACAAGCAGCGTGCAGTGCCAGAGCGGCAGCAGCGCGCGCTTGCATCGGATTCAGTGGAGGACCAAGACGTTCCACCCATCGATCGCGAACTGAACGAAGCCTTAATCCGCACGAGACGCGAGCTGCTTCGGCAAGCTATCAACCGCATGCATCAGGGTAGTTCTCCGGATTTAAGTTATATATGGCGCGAGATCATCCCATTTTTGGTTTTCGTCGTTATTGCGGGGGCCCTTCTCTGGATACTGCATGTCATTTTGGAAAATCGGCGCTGGTACAAAATGGTGCAGGTACAGTCGGAAACCCATACCAAGTTACTCGAAAAGTTCGGATCGAGCCAGGATATGCTCGCGTATATGGAGTCAGAGGCAGGCCGGCGCTTCCTCGAGCGGCCTCTATTCAACATCGAACAGAAACAAGTCGCCAGGTTCCCCTATGGACGTATCCTGTGGTCGGTTCAGATAGGCTTGGTTATGGGCTTACTTGGTTCCGGCCTTCTATTCTTGCAGGGCCGGGGCAAAGTGTCGCCCGACGCCGGTACGGCGTTGCAGATTCTTGGCACAATGGCGCTGGCAATCGGCATCGGATTCGTGCTATCCGCGGTCGTTTCCTATACTTTATCGAAGCGCCTCGGCCTGTTCGAGGGGTCGAAGGCCTCGTTGTCGCGGAGCGAACAAGACCTTCGCGTAACCTGAGACGCAGGGATTGAAAACTCAGCCGTCAAAACTCATGATGAAAGAAATCACTCTATCGGAGGCGCAACTCGCAGCCAGCGTTGCGGACGCAGCCGAGGAGGCTTTTCTGATCGACGAGCAGAGCTTCCGGATCTTCTATGATCGGACGGCTCGTCCACTGTGGTCTTATCTCTATCGGGTTTCCGGCAACGGCGCCTTGGCCGACGACCTCATGCAAGAAAGTTATTACCGGCTTCTGCGAAAACGGCTTCCCGAAATCAGTCAGGATTATCTGAAAAACTATCTTTTTCGGATCGCTACCAATCTTTTGCGCGACCATTGGCGCCGCGGGAAAAACGACCCCGTATGGAAGGCCCATGGATGTGGGCATGGGTTTGAGCATCAAACCGAGAGAGACCAGCAAGCTAGAATCCCGTCCGGGCTCACCGAAGACTCGATCCATCAGCGATCGGAACTGCAACGTGCCCTGGAATGCCTGAAGCCTCGTGAACGCGAACTGCTTTGGCTCGCCTATGTGGAAGGCTCCAGCCACAGGGAAATTTCTGAAATCGTGCACTTGAAAGAAGGAAGCATTCGACCGCTGCTGTTCCGGGCACGCCGCAAACTTGCTTCGCTGCTTCGCAGTACGGGGGTCAGGCTGACAAAGTGAGCGTTCTGATGAATGTGTGCGGCTGCGAAAAAGAGGCTCTTGTTATCGAAGCTGTGCGATGCGGAACTTGGGACGATGCATTGCGCACACATGCTGCCAGGTGTCCGGTGTGCGCGGATGCCGCCCTTGCCGCCGATCTTCTGCGGGAACTGAGTGATTTGGACAATACCCAAGTCACGCTGCCAAATGGCGGTCTGATCTGGTGGAAAGCGCAGCTGAAGGCCAAGCGTGCAGCAGCGGAACGGGCCACCCAGCCGATCAGTATCGTGGAAAAAGTCTTCTGTGCGTGCTCGATCTTGTCGGCCATCGGCCTCTTGCTTTGGCAATGGAGCTCGATAAGTGCGTGGTTCGCTCTGCTGCTCAACGGCTTGCATATGAACAGCTATTCCCTCCAACACTCCCTGGTGGAAGTATGGGAAAAATCAAGCCCGATATACATCCTCTGCGCGAGCGCACTGCTGCTGGTTTTCAGTCTTGTGGGTTACCTAGTCTGGACAGAACAATAGAATCAGACCGAAGCAAGGTATCATCCCCGTTTTGCGGAGAATAACTAACTAAGGTCAGTCGCCCACCGCTCGGGGAGCCTCGACCGATTCCGCTAGCCCGCGGCGTACTGGCCCAAGCATAAATGCCGGCACCAAGCGTTCCGGAGCCAGCGACAGACTTGCGGATTTGCGCGGGAATTCGTTCCTCCGGTCGAGCTTAAGGCCTGCCTCGCGGAGCATTTCGCCGGAAAAATTGGGATCGTCGGAACGATCCACTCCCCAGAACCATAGCTTATCTTCTTTCTGCTGCAGGAACTGAAGCGCCTGTTCGAGCTTTTTCATGGCTCGATCGAATGAAGACGCCAGGAAATACACCGAAAGCGTCCAGGCGTGGCGCGGGAAAATCGCCCGGATACGCACACAATACTTTCCGGACTGATTCCGCTCGATGCTGCAACGGTAGTCGTTTCGCTGGGTACCATTCTTCATGGCCGTTACCAACCTTTTTTATCATTTGTCGTTTGCGAAGGATGCTGATTCCGCTTTCTCAGACCGACGCGCGGCTCAAGACCGGTTTTGGAAAGGGGATGGCTTGAAACCAAGCCCCTTAGAATCTAAGGGGGCCGCGACGGTACGCTATATGGTAGCCAATGGGGTGGGGGAAGGCAACAGGAAACAGCTTCTGTAAGTTTTGTATTATCAATTAGTTACAGAGAAACTAGGTGAATTGACCGCCCAGCTTTCCAAAGGCTTTCATGCGATCGGCGTTAATCTTCACTTTGCCTTCCTGCCGCAAGCGTTGCTCCAAGGCCGTACGAAACGCCTCATAGGCAAGGGTACGCTTGCTTTGCAGTACCTGTTCTTCGAGCTCCTTGCGCTGCTTCTCGAAGTCGGACTGTTTTGCTTCTTCGCGGTCAGCAACCCGATAGACCAGCCAGTTCGTACCAATACTGAGGGGCGGGCCTGTCTTGCCAACGGGCATGTGGAAGGCATCGCCCAGCTGCTTTCCGCTACCCACGCCGCTGATCGAGCCCGATCGGGAGATCGACTCACTGGTTTTTGCTTCCAAGCCCAGAGCCCTCGCTGCCGCTTGTAAGCTTTCCCCGCCCTGGGCTCGTTTGGCGAGCTCATCGGCGGCGGCCTTGGCTAACTCGATGCCTTTTTGATGTTTCAGGTCTGCCAGGACGCGGTCGCGCACCTCCGCAACGGTTGCTGGGTGGGCCGGTTGCATCTCTTTCACCGACAAAATGACATAGCCGCGCTGCGTGCGGATGGGCGAACTGAGCTCACCTGTTCGCAACGTAAAAGCGATATCACGTGCCTCTTTTGAATTGCCAAGCTCGAGAAATGGCTCGGTGGCCGAAAGGGGGTGCGTCTCCGACACCACCAGATTGAACTGCTTGGCCAGGTCATCGAGTGAGGTACGACTGGATTTGCGAATCGCCGCGGCAATTTGTTTTTCCACGTCCTCGGCCATACGGTCTGACTTTTCGATGATCAGCGGCGACTGTAGAGAGGCGCGAACCTCCTCGAAGGGTTGGGTATGGGCGTTCTCGTGGTTAATGACCTTGATGATGTGGAATCCGTACGGCGTGCGCACCAGTCCGGAAATTCCGCCCTTGGGCAAGCTAAACGCCGCCTTTTCGAATTCCGGGACAGTTTGTTTCTCGACGATCCAGCCAAGATCCCCACCCTTATCCTTAGTGGTATCTTCCGAATATTGTTTCGCTAAGTCTTCGAAGTTCGCGCCTTTTTGCGCTTTTTTCAGGACCTCTTCGGCCTTCTTGCGAATCTCTTCGACCTCGGCGTCAGTCTTCCCAACGGTTTTAAACAGGATGTGCTGGGCATGCACGCGGTTAGGAACTTCAAATGACTTGATGCGTTGCTGGTACAGGAGCTTCAGCTCATCATCGGTCACTTGCACGCGCTGCCTGAGCTGGTTGATGTCCAGCAGGGCGTACCGCACGATGCGGCGTTCCGGCTGAGTATAACGAGATTTGTTTTTCTCAAACGCTGCGGCTATCTCCGCGTCACTGATGGTGGCTTTGGCTTCCATCTCCGCAGGCTTGATCAGTACGTATTCGAGCTTGACCTTCTCATTGCGCCGCTTGAATTCCTGCTGAATTTCTTCCGGGGTGACGGAAATCCCATCGGTAATCAGCCGCCGGAATTTCTCTTCGAGCAGCGCCCGGCGGACCTGCTCCTCAAATTCAGAAACATTCATCTGGAAGCGCTGTTGCACCTCGGCGGAATAACGCTCCATGCCGACAAATGTGTCTCCATTGAGCGCGGTAGGCAATATCATGCGGATGCGGTCGCTGCGCTCTTGGTCGGAAACGTGGATGCCTAAACGTTGCGCCTCGAGTTCCAATTCACGCTCGAACACCAGCTGATTCAGAATTTGTTGCGCGTAAAGAGGCTCCAGGGTCTTAGGAAACTGGCCCCGGCTTTCAAACCGCTGTAATTGCTGGGCCACTTCGGACACACTGATCGTGTAGTCACCCACCTGCGCAAGCGACTCGGGTCCCGGCCCGCTGGGATTCCCTTGGGGCACCAGGTATAACAACATGCCGAGAGAAATAACACCGAGAATGGCCCCCAGCATAATCCGCACGAACGTGTTTTTTTGCGTTGCACCAGCCATGGAGTCTCCCGAATACAAGCCAAACCTTGGATTATAGTCAAGCTCACTTAGCGACTCAATGAGATTCGCGTGGTCGTTCCGGGAGCGAAAACGCGCGGGCCGGGCTGTGTGCCCAGCTCGCTCTTGAAGGAGGTATTAGCTCTTTGTCTACGCAAACGCGCGTGCATCCGGCGCTGCTGGAGTTGCTGTGCTAAATTCGAAATCAACGTAAACAAGCAGGTTTTGCCATGAGCCGCGACATACAACCCGGATCGCAGAGGCCCAAGATCTCCCGGGTCGAAGTCTATTGGACTGCCGTCACTTACAAAACGGTTGCGATTTACGTGATGTTACTTTTAATTATTGTGATGGCCGCGGTTTATCTTGTTTTTCCCGACTGGGTCACGCGCGCTTACACCAAAATGTTGTCGGACTCGAGCACACCGGCTCCCGCGGCCATTTCGCAGAAACAAGCTCGTTTCATGAACCTCGACGGCAAAGTTCAAGTAAAGAAGGCTAACTCCGTGCAGTGGGTCACTGCTGATTATCACATCATGCTCGACAAAGGTGACCAGATTCAAACTGGCTCAGATGGGTTCGCGCGTCTGATGTTTGCGGACGCCACCTCATACACGGTAAAATCGGATTCCTTTGTCACCGTCGAGCAAAATATCGTGGAGCATGATCGGCCCACCAGCACCGCGATGAACGTCAAGACTGGCGCCGTGGACTTGACGACTCCGAATTATCCGTCTCCCGATTCGAAGGCGGCTCTGTCGGTCGAGGATACCGTCGCCATGGTCAGGCAGAACAGCCGCGTATCTGCTAAGAGTGACCCGGGGACCGACCAGCACGAGATTACCGTCGCCCAGGGCACTGCGGATGTGAAGCGAGGCGATGAGCACATAGAACTACTGGCTTTTGAAAAAATCAACTTCGCTAAGGGTGGCCCGATACAGAAAGGCACCATTATGGCCCCCCCGGAATTGACCGAGCCCATGAACCTTCAACCGCTGATCGTCACGAACCCGAAGACGACGCCGATCCGCTTTGAATGGAAGGTGGTGCCTGACGCAGTGCTGTATGAGTTGCGCGTCAGCAATACCTCCAGCTTTTCCAAGGTGCTGGCCGGAAAGCAAGCACACTCGAACAGCATCGTGGTCACTGGCCTGGAAGCCGGGGATTACTTCTGGAATGTGACTGCGGTTGATTCTCAAAAACGAGCCAGCGAGGCTAGCGAAACCTTTAAATTCACTCTGGTCACCCAGGGCAAATCGCAAGATATGCTCCTGGAAATCGAAGGAACGCAATTACACGGAAAGGTAGCAGAGATCATCGGCCGCACCGAGCCCGGCGCAGCGCTCATTATCAACGGCCAGGCGGTCGCCAGTATTCAGCCCGACGGCCGATTCCGCCACTTTACCGAGGCCTTGAACCCCGGCAGTCATGAGATAGTGATTACCGGACAAAACCGCCGGGGAGGCACGGCGATCACCCGCGTGCCCATCGTTGTTCCCAAATAAGGCAACGCTCAGGCGTCGTCCGCAAAAATAAAAATTCAGCGAAGCCCTCCTGGAGAAATGTCTTGGGGGCTAGTGACGTGGGCCCGTAGCGTGCTCGCGAAACTGGGGGCAGAATGAAAAATGGGTACAACCTGCGGTCAATATTTAGTCTTTTTTCATCCGACCTGGCCATTGATTTGGGCACCGCAAATACGCTGGTGTATTCGAAAGGCAAAGGTATCGTCGTCAATGAACCGTCGATCGTGGCCATCAATAAAAACAGCGGCGAAGTTGTCGCCGTCGGTCGCGAAGCAAAAGACATGCTCGGGCGCACTCCCGGTAACGTTGTGGCCATCAAGCCGATGAAAGACGGAGTGATCGCGGACTTCAAAGTTACCGAGAAGATGCTCACCTATTTCATTCAAAAAGCTCACAATCGCCGTGTGCTGGTTCATCCTCGCATCGTAATCGGAGTTCCAAGCGAGATTACGCCGGTAGAAAAGCGCGCCGTGCAAGATTCCGCCTATCGTGCGCGCGCCAGTGAAGTTTATTTGGTCGAGCAGGCCATGGCCGCGGCGATTGGCGCCGGCCTGCCTATTGAGGAGCCTTCCGGCAACATGGTGGTGGACATCGGCGGGGGCACTACCGATATCGCGGTCATTTCCATGAGCGGCATCGTTTACTCGCGTTCGGTGCGCGTCGCCGGAAACGAGATGGATGAAGCGGTGATGCATTATCTGAAGCGCAAGTACAACTTACTGGTCGGCGAGCGCACTGCCGAGCAAATCAAAATGGAAATTGGTTCCGCGTATCCTCTCGAGAAGCCGCTCACGATGGAGGTGAAGGGCCGCAACCTGATCGAGGGTGTGCCGCGCACGGTGACCATTGACGACAGCGAAATCCGTGAAGCCCTCTCGGAATGCGTAGCCACAATTTTGAATGCCATTCGCGTGGCCCTCGAGCGCACACCGCCGGAGCTTTCCGCGGACATCAGTGATCGCGGTATCGTGCTGACCGGGGGCGGCGCGCTGCTAAAAAATCTCGACAAGCGTATCCGGGAAGAAACCGGATTGCCCGTGTCCATCGCCGACGACCCGCTGGCCTCGGTGGTACTCGGCACCGGAAAGATGTTGAGCGATTTCCGATTGCTGCGTTTGGTCTGTATCGATTAAGGATCGATGGGGCAGGAGGCGCTCTCAGTAGCAGCAGTGGGTCCGCGGCACCTGCTTCTTTCCGGGAGCGCATCGTCTCAACGCCGCGTAGCAGATAGGGAAGCGATTTTCATTTCAGGCAGTTATCGTTCATGGTCGGAATCCCTTCACGTCATCGCTCACTCGCTTTGCTGGCGGTTGTCGTTGCCGCCCAAGTTCTGTTGCTCGCTGTTCAAATCCGGCGCGAGCGCCAAGGACGACTGATCCGCGTCTGGAGTGTTACACTGATTTCTCCCATCGAGCGAGCCGGTGTCTGGACCATAGACAACATCCGCGACATTTGGGGACACTACGCGGGCTTGCGCTCCACCAACCGTGAAAACCGCGATCTGCATGAGGAGCTGAATCGCCTTAAGCTTCGCAACATCGTACTGGAGAGCAAAGCCGCAGAAAGTGATCGCCTCGCGTCTCTGCTGGCCTTCCGCCAATCCCATCAAGAGGTCCCCATGGTCGCGGCGCGAGTGATTGGCGCGGGCGCCGATCCTGGAAGCAAAGTGATTTACCTCAACCGCGGCGAACATAGCCGCCTGAAGCGCAACATGGCCGTGATTACTCCCGATGGCGTGGTCGGAAAAATTATTGAGGTCTATCCGGAAGCGGCGCAGGTCTTGCTCGTCACCGACAAGGAGAGCGGAGTGGGGGCCATGCTCGCTGACAGTCGCACGCAAACCCCCGCCGATGGCTTAGGGGAGCCTCGCTTAGCGTTGAAATACGTGAGCAACGACGAAAAAGTTTACGTTGGTGAGCGGGTGGTTACTTCCGGGCAGGATCGTATTTTTCCGAAGGATTGGCCGGTGGGCTCGGTAGTCGCGGCCAAGCCCGCCAACCCGTTCCAAGTGATTCGCGTTCAGCCCGCCGCACACTTGCAACATCTCGAAGAAGTTTTTGTGCTCCTGTCGCAGCAGGAACTCGAACCCCAAAAGGATGCGCCAAAGGTTACGGATCCAGCTCCTAGGAAATCCGCTCCGGCCGCGCCGCCCCACTAACCGATGGAACTCCGCGCTTCTTTCGAGCAGCACATTGAGGTTCACAAGTTTCGCAACGGGGCTGTGATATCGGCCGCGGCACTGGCGCTCGTGCTGCAGGCATTTCTGCCGATTTACATACACCGGGCCGAAGTTCTCGAGCTTCCGCTGCTGATTACTATTTATTTCGGCTTGAGCCGTCGTAATCCCTCCACAGGTCTGTTGCTTGGCACTGCGATTGGCTTGCTCCAGGATAGCCTGAGCGCGGGCCCTCTCGGCCTTTATGGAATCTCCAAAACGCTGGTCGGCTATGTAGCCTCGTCGATTGGCACGCGCCTGGATACCGAGCATCCGCTGAGCCGCTTCGCGCTAACCATAGGATTTTTCGCGCTCCAGCAAAGCGTCCTGGTCCTTACCCAGCGTCTGCTCCTCGCGCAAGTCGAGCCAATCTTTTCAATGCCCATGCTCATTCGCGCGCTCATCAACGGCGCCATCGCCGTAGGGCTGTTCGCCCTCCTCGACCGCCTCCGCAAATCCTAGCTTGGCATTCGCCGCAAGCGTGCATGACCCTGTCTTTCGAGTTGTGAAATGCGGTCCCCTGGAGCTGCCCAGCTAGGGTCAGTGCGTATTAGAATTGAGTCCGACCTTTCGAACGATGAAACCCGTGCAAAAGACGATGACGGTGATTCTGCTGCTCTTGCTGGGGGCCGCCGTGTATGGATTTTGGCGAACCGGGCAGCCTACAGCAGCGTTGTCTATCGCGGTCCACCGCGGCGCGGCAGGGGCAGGCACGCTGGTCGACCAATCGCCGTTGAGAACGGCACAAAAACTAGCCGAATTTGCAGACAAGCCGGAAGAGCAGGCGTTGTCCAAGGAACTCATCCGTTTAGCCGATCACGAATTAGATCTGGCCTTCCAGAGCGCCCTGCGCCATGCCAAAGAACATCCCCCGGTGCTGACTGCAGAGGCCCAAGAAATCCATGCCAGGCTGGAGAAGGCCCAGAAGCAACAGAAGGCTGACCAAGCGCTGGCCGCCCAGTTAACGGTGGAACAAGCCAACGCGAGTGGCAGCAAAAAACAAGCGCTCGATGACAAGCTCAACGAAATCAAGCTCGAATTGGAATCGGACGAGGACCAGGTCGATGACGCGATGCAGGATTTCAGCCGCGCCGGCGGTGACGCTATAGGGCGTATCGAGCTGATGAAGAAGGAACATGAGGATGCATCTCACGAGGTGGATACCGCGGTCGAAAAATATCCTGCTCCACTGCCCGAGCGATTTGGGCTGATTAACCAATATCAGGAATGGTCCGCATTGCGGCGGAAGCGAGGACTGCTGGTTCAGGCCAAAACAGCAGCGCAAGCCTCCGCCGCGACGCTGAATGCCGAGCATGACGCGCTGGCCGTGCGAATAGAAGCTGCAAAGCAGGCCTCGTCGGATAGGACTGCTCGTGCGCAAAACGCGGTCACGGAAACAGCAGCTATTGCGCCGAAAGGCCTCAGCCACGAAGAATCGACGGCGGCGCTTGCTGGGCTGCAGCAGATTGTTTCGGATCAAAAGGACCTGGCCAATTTTGACCATCGCGCCGATTACGAAAAGCAGCTGGCTGCGGTTTATAACCATTGGAGCCTTCTCGTCGCCGCGCGGCAGCGAGAGCTGGCGCACCGCGCTCTGCAAGGAGTGTTCATCATCTTAGTGATCGCATTGGTAGGAATCTTTTTCGATAGCTGGCTCGAGCGGCTTCTGGGAAAGGTATCGCTGGACCGCCGGCAAGTGGAAACGCTGCGCACGGCGATGCACGTCGCCGTACAAGTGATCGCTGTTCTTCTCATCCTCCTGGTAATTCTAGGGCTGCCGGGTCAGCTCGGGACATTCCTCGGGCTGGCCGGCGCGGGCCTGACGGTTGCCCTCAAGGATTTCATCGTCGGCTTCATTGGCTGGTTCGTGCTGATGGGCAAGAATGGAGTTCGTCTGGGCGACTGGGTGGAGATCAACGGCGTCACCGGAGAAGTAGTTGAGCTCGGAATGTTCCGTACCGTGCTGCTGGAGACTGGCAATTGGACCGATTCGGGACACCCAACCGGCCGGCGTGTTACGTTTATGAATAGTTTTGCGATTGAAGGGCACTATTTCAATTTTTCGACATCAGGCCAATGGCTCTGGGACGAATTGCGGATCGTCATTCCGGCCGGACAAGACCCTTATTCCATCCTCAAAGCCTTGCAGAAGGAAGTGCTCGACGCCACATCAAACAGCGTTATTCAAGCCGAACAGGAATGGAAGAGTTCGGCCCATTCGCGCGACATGGGCACTTTGGCCGCAGCCCCTGCAATCAACGTGAAGCCGGTGATCGGTGGCGTGGAGATTGCCGTGCGTTACATCACGCGCGCGACCGAACGCTACCAGTTGCGCGCCAAGCTCTACCAGGCAGCTGTGGATCTTCTCGGGAAGAGGCCGGCGATCGAAACGCCGACCGGCCGGTAAAACAGTTGCGCACAGGCCACTTACTTCGAAGATCGCGGTGTGGAGAAATTGAAGGAATAACGGTATACACGGGGCCGACTGCTTTCGATCGTTTCGCGACGTCAAGGTTAGCTGGTTTTTCCTATTTGGGTATGGACGGCGGCTGAGCCTTACTGTCCTCCTCAAGAGAAGGGCAATTCAGCTTAGAAGGAACTTTTTGAGGTCCGCGAGGCTATTGGCCATTGGCACTGATTGCTTTGGCTGCGAGAGAGAGGCTGCGAGCCGCGCGGGTAACTCAACACGGACGCCAATTGCGCGCTCAATCGTACTCGCGAACTTCCCTGGATGCGCAGTGGCCAACACCACGCACGGATACTCTCCCGTGCTGTTTTTCCTAAAACGTTCCCAGCCGAGCACGGCCACTGCGGTATGCGGATCGACCACATAACGATGCCGGTCGTAGATTTCACGCATGGCCTGCAAGGTTTCTTCGTCGCTAAATCCGCAGCCCCAAAGGTCACGGCGCATGGCCTGCAAATCGTTGTTGCAGAGATCGAGCATCCGAGCAAAGTTACTGGGATTGCCTACATCCATCGCATTCGAAATGGTGTGCAGCGAGGGACGCGGACAAAAATGACCGCTGCGTAGATACTCCGGCACAACGTCATTCACATTGGTCGCCGCAATGAATTGCGCAACCGGCAAGCCCATCCGCTCGGCCATCAACCCGGCGGTCAGGTTGCCGAAATTTCCGCAAGGCACGGCAAAAACAACCGGCTTGGCGCGATCCACAAGCTGAGCGATGGCCCAGAAAAAATAAAACATCTGGGGAATCAGCCGCGCGATATTAATGGAGTTTGCCGAGGTCAAAAATATTTTCTCGCGTAGCTCGCTATCGGCAAAAGCCCGCTTAGCCAGGGACTGACAGTCGTCGAAGGTTCCGGAGAGCTCTACGGCAGTGACGTTCTGTCCGAGCGTCGTAAACTGTTTTTCTTGCGCTTCCGTCACGCGTCCGGAGGGATAGAGAATCACCACGCGAATCCCCGGCACACCGAGAAAACCGTGTGCCACCGCGCCTCCTGTGTCCCCCGAGGTGGCCACCAGCACCGTTAGTTCTCGGCCTAATTCGCGGACAAAAAAGCCCATCAGCCGCGCCATGAATCGCGCGCCGAAATCTTTGAACGCCAAAGTCGGCCCGTGAAACAATTCGAGTATGTGGATTGTTTCTGTAAGCGAAACGAGCGGCGCGGGGAAGTCGAATGCTTCAACGGCAATCTTGCTTAGCACTTCTTCAGCAACATCATCCACGAGAAAATGACGCCCAACCTCGATGCATAATTCAGGAAGCGCCAGACTGCGCATGCGTTCCTGCGATTCGGCGCTCAGCCGCGGGATTTCTACCGGCACATACAGTCCGCCATCTTCGGCGAGTCCGCGCAGCACCGCATCGCGCAACGAGGCCTCTCCGCTGTTGCGGTTGGTGCTGCGAAACCTCATCGCGCGGTACGCGCCTCTCGAATCAGATTGACGAAATCATCGCTGGAGAGCTTCTGGTTGGCTAGCGCGGCGATGGGCAAAATGTGGTGCGCGTATTTTTCGTAAAGCGCTCTGCGGTGCTCGATAAGTTGCGGATAGCACCGCGCAGCGGTATCCTGCGCCGCTTCGCCTGCCTCGGGAAGGTAATGTTCACCCCACAAAACAGGCTTGGGATCTCGCAAGTAACGCTCAATCAGCGTGTTTTTTTCCAGCGGTGAAGCTTCCAGGTAAATTATCGTAGCCCGGTGCCGCAATCGCTCGCAGATTTCGTCGCCCGTGTAAACCACGCTGCCCGTCGAATCGACAACGATTTTTTCATCGCCCGCAGCTTCCATCTCCTGCAAAATTTCCTTCATGACCGCAATCTCGCACTGTAAGTATTTCCTTTCGCGCTCGCGGTACGTAGTGCTGTCAGGCCAGCCCATCCACGCAGCTACTGCTCCAATTCCTCGCTGCCCGGTCAAATCCAGGTCGGCTCGCAGCCGCTGTTCAATTCGGCCGTCGCAGGAGATTACCCGGTATCCAGAATAGGCTAGGCGATTGCTCCAGAAAGTCTTACCGCTTCCCGACATTCCAATAAGACAGAGTGTTTGCATACCAATATTCCAGTTCGTCCGCGCGGATTGCCCTTGAGCCTGTGGGAGCGCATGTGTAAGCTGCCCCTGTGCGTGCGCCCTTGTTAGCAAGTTAGACTATCGTGTCGTTCGCACCTCGGCAAGTCCGATCAGACTTTGGAGTTCATGCTTGCTGTGGGGCTCGCCGGTGGGAAGCTTTTCGGGAAACTCCTGCACGTAACAGGGCGCTAGAATAACCGTGCCCTGAAGGTGTGGGGGCGATCGAGATCGCGGCGAGGTTCCGGGACCCCGCCGGAAACGTGATCGGCCGCTACCAGGAACCCGCCTGACGAAGCTCGGTTCCGCACTTTAACCTCGGTTGAAATCTCGTCAGCAAGCAATTCAGCAATGGGCTTCCCGTCTCGAAGGGGTCAAGCCCGTGGACAGCCGCCTCCGCGCGTGTCGGTTGGAAGCGTGTGTCAAGCTGGTAGTTAGTACAAGAGCTACTCTGTCCTTCAGGACGGTTGCGGCACCTGCCTGCGAAGTGTTACGTTACATAGGACTTCCACCACCAGGGGCTTGGATGCGGCCCATCGGCGGTTCTCGACAAACCGTAGCCGAGATCAGTTTTTTCCGAAGTGCCCGAAACATTCAGGGCGCAGCGCGAGCGGCCCCCCGGGCAGGTCTGTCAACGCTTCGCGCGCGGAGTTCGCGTGTCGTACTGGTTTAAAACCGACCACAAAATGCCGCACACGCGGCTCTCCATCGTTTCCTACAGCATCGCGGTCATGATGGTTCTGTTGCTCTCAGGATTCTGGAAGCTCCAGATCATAGACTCGGAGCATTACAACCAACTCGCCGAGCGCAACAGCATCCGCTCCATCCCGATTATCGCGCCACGCGGCAATATGCTTGACCGCGAGGGCCGCGTGCTCGTCGATAGTTATCCGTCATTTAGCGTGCTTCTGCTGCGTGACGACCCCGCTCTGCTGGACCACGGCCTGCCCCAAATCGCGGAAGGTTTGAGCATTTCCATTGACGACCTCCGTCAACAAGTGGAAAGCGCGCGCCCCCTGCCGAAATTTCAACCCATAGTCATCAAGCCCGAAGCCAGCAAGGCCGACATTGCCTTCATTGAATCGCACCGCGCCGATATTCCACTTCTTGAAATGCTGATGGTTCACCGCCGCCGTTACATTCCCGGCGGCTTCATGGCGCACGCCAGCGGTTACGTTGGCGAGGTGAGCGAACAGCAGGTGGAAAACAGCAACGGCCGCCTGCGTCCTGGCGACATCGTAGGCAAGACCGGGCTCGAGAAACAATATAACGATACGCTGATGGGTGTGGACGGCATGCGCCGCGCGATCGTAAACAGCGTCGGCAGAGAAGTCGGCCGTCTCACCGAAACCGAAGCGATTCCCGGCAAGCCCGTGCAGTTGACCATTGACTACGATTTGCAAGCTGCAGCCGAGCAGGCCTTGCAAGGCCGCAAGGGCTCGATTGTCGTCCTTAATCCGCGCAACGGCGAAGTTCTTGCGATGGCCAGCCGTCCGGCGCCCGACCCCAATGAATTCGCCGTGCGCATCCAGCGGGATCAATGGCAGCGCTTGAACGACGATCCGGATGTGCCGCTGCTCAATCGCAGCATTCAGGCCCAGCTCGCCCCCGGTTCGGTTTTCAAAATTATTATGGCCACGGCGATGCTCGAGTCCAAAGCAGTGCCGGAGAGCATGACCGTGTTTTGTCCCGGCTATGCGGAATTTTACGGCCGTCAGTTTAAATGCTGGGTTTTTGGCAAAACCACTCATGGCCTCGTGGATTTTCACAAGGCTATCGTTCAATCCTGCGACATTTTTTTCTACAACCTGGGGAAGCGGCTCGGCATTGACCGCATTTCCTACTACGCGTCGCACTTGGGCTTGGGTAAAAGGACGGGTATTGATCTGCCAGCCGAAGAAAACGGCCTGGTCCCTTCGGAAGAATGGGTTAACCGCGTCTACCATCGCAAGTGGTACCCCGGCGAAACAATTTCTGTGGCCGTTGGGCAGGGCGCAGTGACCGCGACGCCTCTGCAGCTCGCGCGCATGATCGGCGGAGTGGCCATGGGCGGCATTTTCAAGCGGCCGCATCTGTTGAAAGATGCAAAAAATGTCGGCGAGGAGCGCTTTGCCATCTCCGAGGACACAACCGAAAAAGTAACCCAGGGTATGTGGGGCGTCGTCAATGAAGGCGGTACCGCCTCCAGCGCCAAGCTTCCCGGCATCGAAATGAGCGGTAAATCCGGAAGCGCGCAAGTCATCGGCTATGACACGCGCAACAAAGTTGGCAAGAAGAAAAAATTCAAAGACAATGCGTGGTTTGTCGGCTATGCCCCGCGGCGTGATCCTGAAATTGTTGTCGCCGTGCTCGTGGAAGAAGGCGAACATGGCGGCGCAGTGGGCGGCCCGATGGCGCGCGACATCGTCAAAGCCTACTACGACAAGAAGAACGGTAAGCTACAGCAGCAATATACCGCGCAAAATAAGCAGTACGATTTGAGCTCCGGGTTACCGCAAGCGAATGTTCTGCAACCGCGCGCGTTCCTCAAACCGCCGGAAGTGCCGGCGGATGTACGCCCTTCTCGAGCCGAACGCGCGAGCGCGTCGCAGTAACCGAGGCGCAGTGGACAGCTAAGCTCAGAAAAGAGATTGCTCGCGTAACATGAGGGACTCGCAGGGAGTTCGAGAATACGACTGGTGGTTGCTGGCGCTGGTGTTCACCATCTGCGGTATCGGCATCCTGGAAATTTATTCAGCTACCCATGCCAGCCATTTCGCCGGGATGCACACTCGCCAGATCTGGTGGGTGGTGGTCGGCACAATCCTTCTATTTGCCTTTTCCCGCTTCAATTACCACACCATTTTAGATCAAGCTCCCATTCTCTATTTGGTCGGGGTGCTGGCGCTCGGTTCGGTTCTCATGGTTGGGCACACTCGATTCGGCGCCAAGCGCTGGATCCCCGTGCTCGGGCAGTTTTTGCAGGTGTCAGAGCTTGTCAAATTGATTATAATCATCGTGCTGGCCCGCTTTTTCAGCGATGTGCGCACGGACAGACTTTCGCTGGCCGATCTTATAAAAGCGGGTGTATTATGCGGGTTGCCGCTGGGCTTGATTTTGCTGCAGCCTGACTTGGGCACTGCAATGGTTCTGCTTCCGATGTTGGTAGTGGGAGTATTCTTAGCTGGAATCGAATGGAAACATGTTTTGGCCGTGGTTTTGCTTGCGTTGATGATGCTTCCCGTCGGGTGGCACGTCCTAAAGCCTTACCAGAAAGAACGGATCACCACGTTTCTCCATCCAGAAGACGACCCGAAGGGCTCAGGTTATCAAATCCTGCAATCGAAGATTGCCGTCGGTTCGGGTGGTTTCCGGGGCAAAGGTTTGGGCAATGGCAGTCAGAATCAGTTAGGCTTCGTGCCAGTGCGCTATTCGGACTTTATTCTTGCTGCGCTGGCCGAAGAGTTCGGCTTTGCCGGGGTTTTCACTACCCTGGTTCTCTACATGGCATTACTGCTGCGCTTGGTTCAAAATGCTCAGCGCGCCAAAGATCGCGCGGGGATGTTTTTAGTGATGGGCGTGGCAGCGGCTCTGAGTTTCCATGTGTTAGTCAATGTGGCGATGGTAATCGGCTACATGCCGGTCACCGGTATCCCGTTGCCGCTAATGAGTTACGGCGGGTCGGCCACACTGTTTGTATTTTTATCTTTGGGCTTGGTGATGAATGTGCGCATACGCCGCTTCGTCAACTGAATCCTTAGAGTTTTGCTTTATTTGCAACTTGAAACAGATCGATTCCCGCGCCGCTCGCCGTTAGCTCTCTGAAGCGAGTCCCGCGGGATAGCCAAAATGAAGAGGTTCGCATCGCCCTGCACAGGCCCGGGAGGAACCCGGGAGCGGCATCCTAAAACAAAATGAACGCGTGGATCCAATCCGGCCTCGGTCGCCCCACAGCCGCACTTGCGGCTTTCGTGGCGCGTCCCTTTGCCCGGTCCCGCGACGCGGCGATGCACCGTGAGGAGTTTTCATGTCGAAAGAACTCGTTATTTCCGCGGCCCCCCACGAAACACGGGTCGCCATTCTCGAGGAAGGCCAGCTTTGCGAAATTTACATTGAGCGCGAAAAAGAGTACGCGTTAGTCGGAAGCATCTACAAAGGCCGCGTTACTAGAGTCCTGCCAGGCATGCAGTCCGCATTCGTGGAAATTGGCCTCGACGGCGATGCCTTCCTGTACGTCAGCGATTTCCTCGAAAATCTCGAGGATTACGACCACGTCGCATCCCCCGCCGAGGTTCGAATCGAAAAAGCGGAGCCCTCCGGCCACGCTGTTTTATTGGGGCAAACTACTTCAGAGGTTCAGGCCAGCCAGGGTGCTCCGGCAGAGCAAAGTTCGTCATCGGATCAGGCCGCTGCTTCCTCAGATCCGTCCGGTTCGCTGGATCAGGCCGCGTCGTCGGCTCCGTACGGTTCCACAGAACTCGCGCCGGTCTCTGATGTTCCACTGGAATCGACGTCTGCCGCGCCCGTTCTTGACCCTATCATTCTTCCCGGCGAGACACGCGCCGCCCACAATTCCCCCCCGGCCGGCCAGCCCGGCGAGCCTTCTAGCCATTCGCCAGCGTCCAGCCAATACAACAATCGGACCAGCTACAATCGCCCACCCGACCGACCCCACCGCGATTCACGCGGCGGTTTCGGCCGCGATCGCGGTGACCGCGGACATGGCGGAACTCGTGGGCGTGGCGGACGTGGCGCGGGCCGCGGCAGCGATCGCCGTCCTGGCCGAGATCTGCCTCCATCAAAATATGCTTCCCCTCGACCTTACGAGAACCGCCCAGACCGGCGACCGTACGAACCGCGCCCCCAGGAAGCTCCACTCGCTGGGGAAGAACCCATTCTGCTTCCCGGCGAGTCCTTGGCCAAGTATCGCGAGAAAACAGCCTCGGCCAGCCCCTCGCAGGTCGCATCTTCGTCTGGGCCAAGCCAGCCCGCGGCTCCCGAACAGTCAGGCTCCCAGGCTCAGTCTTCTGAGACGAGCACTGCAGAACACATCGCCGAGACCCATGGCGCGCTTGGTTCTTCTTTATATGTCGGCGACAGCTACGCGCCGCCTTCGAACAAGGTTGTTCAAGAAGAAGACGACATGCACGCTCGGTCCACGTCTTCGGAAGGTTCTTTCTCACAGCACCAACAGCGACAACAGGCTGAGCACGAGCATCATCTGCAACACGATGCCGACGACGCTCCTGAGGACCCACATCAACTTGGCGAGGAAAACTCCGCTGCACTTCACCTCAATGGCTCTCTGAGTGACGATGAAGCGGCCACACTAGCCGAGCAGCTTGCCGAAGCCAAACAGGAAGAGGCGGAGAAACACGCTGAGGCTGCCTCAGCAGATCATGCTGATGAAATCGGCGAGCCGCAAGATTCAGATCAGGAATCCGGTGAAGGCCAACACGAAGCACATGAAACCGAAGACGAAGGAGACGGTGATCTGCGTCCTTTCGGGATGGAATCTTCTCAGGTGCTCCACCCTGTAGGAACCGAAGGTGACCCCGTCGCTCACGCTTTGGTTGATCCCCCCATCGAACAGCACTCGGATGTTCTTCCCGGAGAATCGCGCTCTCTCGATTCGCTACCGGAGTCGCAGCCCACTTCAGCGCGCATCCAGGATTCCCCGCGAGCCCGGTTTCAGCGGCCCGCCCGGCGTGTCGGTCGCAGTCGCGAGCGCGGGGATCGTGGCGGCCGAGGCCCACGGCCGCATCATCAAGAGCGGCATGGCGGACATAGTCGCCCGGCTCCCCGGCGGCCGCAGCTCATTGGTGACATGCTGAAGGCCGGTGAGGAAATCATCGTTCAAATCGCCAAGGAGCCGCTCGGCAAAAAAGGCGCGCGCATCACCAGCCACGTTGCGCTGCCTGGTCGCTATCTCGTTTACATGCCCACGGTCGAACATGTGGGAGTCTCTCGCAAAATTGCTTCCGCCGATAACCGCTCACGCTTGCGACGGCTTGTCGCCGAATCGAAAGGCACTTTCCCCGGTGGTTTCATCGTGCGCACCGCTGCCGCTGATGCTACCGACGACGAAATTCGCAGCGACGTGGAATTTCTCGGCCGCACGTGGGATGAAATCCGCGCGCGTTCCGAGCAGCGCCGTGCACCTTCGCTCCTTCATCGCGATCTTAACCTCGTCGAGCGCATCCTCCGCGATTATATGAGCGAGGATTACACCGCCATCTGGATCGACAACCAGGAGGAGTACGGCAAGATCGTGGAGTTCGTCGGCCGCTTTCAACCCAAGCTCGTCAGCCGCGTCAAGCTTTACACCAAAGACGCTCCCATTTTCGAGGAGTTCGGCATTCAGCAGGAACTCGACAAGGCCTTGCGCCCCAAGGTGTGGCTGAAATCAGGCGGCTACATCGTTATCAACCACACGGAAGCTCTCGTGGCCATTGACGTCAACACCGGCAAGTATGTGGGCAAGGGCTCAATCCGCCTCGAGGACACCATCGTCAAAACCAACCTCGAAGCCGTGAAGGAGATCGTGCGGCAGATCCGCCTCCGCGATCTCGGCGGCATCATCGTCGTGGACTTCATTGACATGGAGGAGCGCCGCAATCGCGAAAAAGTGATGGCCGCCCTCGATGCCGCGCTGCAAGCCGATCGCGCCCCTTCAAAGGCCCTTTCCTTCAACGAGTTCGGCCTCGTAGCCATCACCCGCAAGCGCACCAAGCAAGCGCTTGAACGCGTGCTCTGCCAGCCCTGCCCGTATTGCACCGGCTCGGGCATGGTCAAATCCGTACCCACAATCTGCTATGAAATTCAGGCCGAAGCCCGCAAAATGGCCGCCGAGCTTGACTCGCAGAGCGTCACCCTGCGCGTCAATCCGGAAATCGCCAAAGCGCTCAAGACTCGCGAGTCCTCGCTCATCGAAGAACTCGAGCAGTCCACGCGCAAGAGCATCATCATCCAGTCCGATCCGACGCTTCACTGGGAGCAGTACGATATTTACTAGCGCTAGAGGCTGTTGCAAAACCCGATTCTTCAGTTTCGTGGGTTGAAAGCCAGGAATTTCGTGGAGAAGGGTTGCTCGATGGCTTACCGCATGGGTATCGGTGGGGTTTCCGGACAGGGTGGACCAATAACCTCTTACTCGACTTCCACTTGGATTCCGCCGACGAATCGCGCCGCCAGATTATAGATGACCGCGCCGAGTGCCGCGGAAATGCCGCCGATAATCGCGAACAGGATGGGAAAAACTAGAATCGAAAACGCACCCAAGAGCGGTCCAAAAAATTGCGGCATCTTTGCCTGGGGCGGGCCCACGATCGGTAGAATCGAAAAAATAACGCTGAACAGCACCCCTTCGAGCAGCCCAACTCCCGCATAGCAGACCGCGGCGATTTTCATAACTGAGAGTGGCTCAAACCGCTTCACTATTCTCATGGCTAACCTCCCCGGACGATAGACAACACGCCGAACGCAGCCTACCAACTCTGGCGCGCTCGCACAATCTTGCCGACGACGGATGTGCGCTCAAACCAGCCCGGCAATCCCGTGTGCTATGATGGCGCCTCGAGACGATCGCCGCTTCCGTGTAGATTTGCAAGGGAGTTTCAAGTGACCGGACGCATCCTGAATGGCAATGCCATTCGAGACCAAATCTTCGCCGAGCTTTTCTCCGAAATTGAAACACTCTCGGCGCGCGGAATCCGGCCTGGTCTGGCTGCAGTTCTCGTCGGGGATAATCCAGCCTCAAAACTTTACGTCAACAGCAAAATCGCCGCTTGTGGCAAGCTCGGCCTCGGCAGTTTTCTCATCACTCCGCCGGCTTCCATCACCACTTCGGAATTGTTGGACATTGTCGACGATCTCAATCGCCGCGACGATGTCGATGGCATCCTGGTGCAGATGCCCCTGCCCCCACCGGTTGACGCCAAGAAAATTCTCGATGCCGTCGATCCCGCTAAAGATGTGGACGGCTTTCATCCGATTAATGTTGGCAGGCTGGTGGCCGGTAAGCCGGCTCTTGTCGCTTGTACGCCCGCTGGCGTTATGGAAATTTTCCGCCGCAGCGGTATTGCCCTTGAGGGTACCGACGCGGTCGTTCTAGGACGCAGCGATATCGTTGGCAAGCCCATGGCCCTGCTGCTGATGCATGCGAACGCCACGGTAACTGTATGTCATTCCAAGACTCGCGATCTTCCCGCTGTTGTACGCCGCGCGGACATCGTTGTAGCCGCGCTAGGCCGTGCTGCCATGATTACACCGGAATACATCAAGCCTGGCGCTATCGTGATTGACGTTGGTCAAATCGTCATTCAGGATGCGGCGCAGGCCGAGCGCATCTTTGCAAATTTTCCCGAGCGCCTCGCGAAATTCCGCGAGAAAGGCTCGATCCTCGTTGGCGACGTGCATCCTGACGTCATCAAGGTTGCCGGTGCCTATACACCGGTTCCTGGCGGTGTTGGTCCGCTCACTATCGCAATGTTGATGAGCAACACCGTAAAAGCTGCCCGTCTGCGCCGCGCGCAGGATGCATCTCGGGCAAGCGCCACGCCCACTGCGGCTGGAGCTGCCGTGCGCAATGCATCCCATTAAGCTGATGATGGGCATGAAATTGGTGGGAGTTAAATCAGCGCGCGTGGAATCATTTTGATGCTGCGCGTCGGATTAACCGGCGGCATCGGCTGCGGAAAAAGCATGGTGGCGGGAATGCTTCGTGATCATGGTTGTCTCGTGTTGGACGCTGATGCCCTCGCACACCAGCTCCTGGTGCCCGGCCAAGCAGCCTATCATGAAGTGTTGTTGGGGTTTGGCGCCGGAATCTGCGACGAGATTGGACGAATAGATCGTACCAAGCTCGCTGCCATCGTTTTCAACGACCCCGCCAAGCTTGCGCGCTTGAATAAGATAATTCATCCGCGCGTGATCGCAGCTCAGGATCGCCAGTTCGCGGAGTGGTCGCGCAGCTACCCGCGCGGAATCGCGGTGATTGAAGCTGCGCTGCTCATTGAAGCCGGAATCCACGAGCGGCCCGACGGCCCCGGAAAACTTGATCGCCTCGCGGTAGTTTGGTGCCATAGCGGGCAACAACTGGCGCGGTTGCTGGCTCGTGGCATGTCCGCGGAAGACGCCCAGAAGCGAATATCGGCCCAATTGCCGATTGAGGAAAAGAGGCGCTTGGCCACTGACGAAATCGATAATTCCGGGACCGAGGAAGAAACACGGCAGCAGGTACAGCAGGTCGTTGCGCGATGGAAGCAACTTGCCGCTTAGCGTTCCAACCGCGCTACAATGAGGTACAGACATGATCCAACCGCGAAATAGTGCAAGACCCTTCAGAATGTTGCTGGCCGTTATCCTAGTGACTCTCGCTGCTTACTGGGCTGGTTCGCGATGGGGGCCGCGCCAGCCCGTCAAGGTTGCCGCGATTCCATTCGAAACCAAAACTGGGACCGGCGCTGCTGGTGGTCCACAGAATACCGCCCTGACCGATGAGGAGCAGATTAACGTGCGCGTCTACCGCCAGGCCTCGCCTGCGGTCGCCAATATCGCAACCCGCGCCATCGAATATGACTTCTTCATGGACCCCGTGCCCGTCGAGGGAGCAGGCTCGGGTTTTGTGATTGACCCGCGCGGATACATCCTCACGAATTTTCATGTTGTGCAGCAGGCCGAAACAATCGAAGTCGTGCTTGGCGATCAATCCCGCTTTCCGGCAAAATTCGTAGGCGCTGATCAGCGCAACGATGTGGCTCTGCTGAAAGTCGATCCCAAGGGACGCACCCTGGTAGCTCTTCCGCTGGGTGATTCCTCCACACTGCAAGTCGGGCAGCGGGTCCTCGCTATCGGCAATCCGTTTCGGTTTCAGAGCACACTGACCACCGGTGTCGTCAGCGCTCTCGGGCGTACCGTGCAAACTAGCGAGACCACTTTTATTGATGAGGCGATCCAAACCGACGCCGCCATCAACCGCGGCAATTCGGGCGGTCCGCTGATCAACTCCCATGGGGAGGCCATTGGCATCAACAGTGCTATCTACACGCCGAGCGGTACAACTGCGGGGATTGGTTTCGCGATTCCGATCAACACCGCAAAGATGATCGCGCACGACTTGATTGCCGAGGGCCGCGTGCATCGGGCATATCTGGGAGTGCGAACCCTTCCCGTAAACGACTGGCTGGCTCAGGCCTTGGATCTGCCGGTGCAAGAAGGGTTACTGATCGAGCAGGCGCCTCGAGGCGGCCCCGCGGAGCGGGCCGGGCTTCGCGGTGGTGACCGTGCTGTGCTTGCGGGAATGCAAAAGATTCTGGTGGGCGGCGACGTCATCGTCGCCATCGACGATCAAAAAATATCGAGTGAGCTGGACATGAATCGAGTGCTAAACCGCAAGCGTCCCGGCGACACTGTGAACGTGGCAATTTACCGCGGCGGCAAAAAGATGGACGTAAAGGCCATCCTCGGCGAGCGCACCGGCAATCGTTAACGGAAAGTCGCACGCGCGCTCTCTCTGTCTTCTTTGGACATCGAAAACCACGATTCGGTGAGAGCTCGCACGCGCTCGAGTTCTTTCTGCATCTCAGCATGCTTCTGTGCCATTGTTTCGCGATCGGCATCTTGAGGCACGTAAATCGGCGGAGCGAACAGCATTACCGCGCGCGAAAAAGGATAGGGAAGCTGAAAAAGATCCCAAGTCTTCTGAAAGGTATGGGCCCTCTGGAGCCCCACGTGAAACGTGAGAATCGGGCAGCCAGTTCGCCGTGCAAGCAGTACTGGACCCGGCTTGGCGACGAACCGCGGACCGCGTGGACCGTCAATCGTGAATGCCACGTCTAGTCCTTGCTGCAAGCGCTGGGCCATCACTGCGAGTCCACGCAATCCGCCGCGCGTTGAGCTGCCTTGTGCGGTTCCATATCCTAACCACTCGATTACTTTGCGGGTCCACTGACCGTCGAAGTTTGTGCTGTTCATGACTACAATGCCGAGATTTCTTTCCCGCCAGATCACTCCAAAAATAGCGCGGTGCCAAAAGGACCAGATGCATCTCTTTCCGGTCGCGTATACGCGTTCGATATGTTCCCAGCCAAGAACTTCGTAGCGCAACGTTGGGCCCAGAATCCGCACCACGCAGAAAACGGCTGCGGCAATCAATGGAATCTGCAAGCGCCGCCAGCGCGAAAGTTTCGGGAGCCGCGTGTCAAAGTGAACCCCTGTTTGTCGTTGCGGCTCGGTCGTCGCGGATTCCCGCATCACGCTCATCGGCGTATAGTATAAGGTGAAGCGCCTTGACGATGCATGCAGTGGAGCCTCGTGTACTCGGATGACGACGAACGCTTATCGGCAATCTCGCTGGCAACCCTCGGGTCACCACCCCACGATGAACCTTGTTGCGACAGCCAGCAAGATCAGTGCGGCGGTTCTGCTGGTGGCCTTGCTGCTTGCGACTTCGCTGCGATCCGATCAGCTTCCGGCCGATTCGGTCGGCGCGATTGAAGGCAGCGAAATCGTGGTTAAAGGTCCTGTGAGCATTGATGTTGCGAATGGTCGCAGCCGCACCGTGCTCTCGAACGGAAGCGAAGTTACCGTGAAATCCGGGCCGGCGCGGCTCGATCTTGTCGAAGGCGGGGTGATCGGATTCTGCGGTCCCGCGCACTTCTCGCTGTTGAAAGCTGGCGGAACTCTTACCGTGGCGCTTGATTACGGATCGGTTCACGCGCGCCTTCAGGGGAATCCAGCGTTAAACGTATTCACTCCTTTGGTGCAGGCGAATCTCGTGGATATTGGTGGGGCTCCGCGCGACGCGACGATCAGCCTGCTGACGAGCGGCGAGATGTGCGTACACCCGACAAGCGGCGCTGCGCGGCTCGAACAGCAATTGACGGGGCAAAGTGTTCTGGTACCGCAAGGCGGCGAAGTCAGCCTTACCGGCGGGCAATTGGACGCAACGCTCGGCCCCAGCGGAATGTGCGTTTGCGAAATCGCCGTCGCCAAAAACGACCTGGCGCTGCCCGTCAGGTCAACTGGATTGAGTGCCCTCTCGCCAACGAAAGAATTTCATCCCAATCCACCGGCACCGCCACCCGCGTATGTTGCGGCAGAACGAAAAGATGACGTCATCATGGAAAATAGAAATAGGGGCAGCAGGAGCAACGGGCCGCCTGCGGTTGAGCAGCCCATCTATAAAGTCGTGATGCCGCCGCTGACTTTTGACGCGGCTTCGCCCGGGCCACCTCCAGATCCAAGCCCAGCGACGATCTTGCTCGTGCGAACCGTGCGGCTCCGGCCCACCGTTGTTTTTCGCGGGCGCGTGGAGCCCGCGCCGGTAGCGTCTACTCCGAATGCGCCGGCCGCGGAAACCTCCACGCTGTCAGCGCAGAACGATACGGCAAAATCGGTAAGCCCTCCAAGCACCTCGAAGAATTCTTCGGCCTCCAATGGCGCCGCGAAATCCACGGTCCTGGCGAAGGTTCGGACTTTCTTTCACAAGCTGCTGAGTAAGTAAACTAACTTACGAAATTTGTTCTTCACCACGTTCGGAAGGACAGGGAGGAATGATGAAGTGTTTGTCGGCGTGGAAGAGGCCGTCTACATGCCTTCATAGTTTGGCCCGCCGCCACCTTCCGGCACCACCCAGTCAATAATTTGGTAGGGGTCGGCGATATCGCACGTTTTGCAATGGACGCAATTGGAGGCGTTAATCTTCAGACGCAATGCGCCTTTTTCGTGAGCCATTTCGTAAACCGCAGCGGGACAAAAATATTGGCAGGGATTGCCGTACTCGACCGTGCATCGGTTCACGCAGATAGTCGTGTCTTGTACGACTAAGTGGCAGGGCTGGTCTTCTTCGTGGCGCGTTCCCGAATGATAAACGTCGGTGAGCCTGTCGAACGTGAGTTGGCCATCGCCTTTGAAACGCTCGGGAGACGCTTTAGGTCCATCAACATCAGCGTGCAATTGGTGATAGGCCTGGTAGCCCGGGCGGATGCGCATAGGATCGATCAGACCCCGTCCGCCGGTGACCAATTGCAGTCCAGCGTGGAAAAGTCCGCCAATGAGACCGTGCTGAAACGATTGATGAAAATTGCGGACGGCCCACAACTCTGTCTTGATCCAGCTCGTTTCAACTTTTTTAGGAAATGCGGCAAGCGTTTTGACAGAAGCATCGCGCGCAACCAGCGCTTCCAAGATCGTTTCCGCTGCGAGCATCCCGCTCTTCATAGCCATGTGGATGCCCTTCAATTGTTGTCCATCAAGGAAGGCTGCCGAATCGCCGATGATCAAACCACCGTCGACATAGGTGCGGGGCATGCCATACCAGCCGCCGTAGGGAATTGTTTTTGCGCCGTAGCGCATGAGCTTGCCGCCGTCGAGGATGCGCTTGAGAAAGGGATGCGTTTTATATTTTTGGAATGCTTCGTGCGGGTCAAACAGTGGATTGTGATATTCCAAACCGATTACAAGCCCAATGGACGCGCGGTTATCCTTCAATCCATAAATCCAGCCGCCGCCGTACATGCTGGAATCGACGGGCCAGCCGAGAGTATGGGCCACAAATCCGGTTCGGAGGCGTCCCGGTTGCACGTCCCACAATTCCTTGATGCCGATGCCGTAGGTTTGTGGATTGATGTTGTCGAGATTTTTTTTGGCGACTAAATCTTTGGTGAGCGAGCCGCGCGCGCCTTCCGCCAGCACCGTGACTTTTGCGCGCAACTGGTAGCCGGGCGTGTAGTTATCTTTGGGTTTTCCGTTCTTGTCGACGCCTTTATCTTCGGTGATGACCCCGGCAATGCCCTCATGCTCGTAAATAAGCTGCGCGCCGCCGAACTGGGTAAAGAGATTTACGCCGGTTTGTTCGACTAGGCCTCCGAGCCATTTCACCATGCGGTTCAACGAGACGACGTAGTTTCCGTGGTTTTGGAAGGGCGGCGGGGTGATGGGAAAACGAAGGGCGGAATGTTTGGTGAAAAAGAAGGCGGCGTCATCGGTCACTGGCGTATCGAGCGGCGCGGACTTCTCAAAATCCGGCACAAGCTCGGCGAGCGCCTTGGGATTCATGATCGCGCCAGAAAGCTGATGAGCGCCAATCTCCCGTCCCTTCTCAAGCACGTAAATGTTTTCGGCCGAAAGCTCAGGCTTTGCGCCCGATTCGTTGTGCTTCTTGATGAGGTTGGCGAGATGCAGGGCGCAGGCAAGTCCGGCAGGACCCGCGCCGACAATCAGTACATCCGCTTCGAGCTGTTCACGCTGTATGGTCACAACTCTATTGTAGCCAAATCCCCCACCCAGGAATCGTCGTCCTAACGTTGTAGGATCGTTTTGTAGTCCTCAAGGTTCACAGCTCTCGTGAAATCATACGCCAAAATGCCTTCCCGAGAATGCTGCGCGGATTTAGGCTTTTTCGAGGGCTTCGGTGAGGGCGGGCATGATCTCGAAGATGTCGCCGACGATGCCATAATCGGCTACTTCAAAAATTGGCGCGTTCTGATCTTTGTTGATGGCCACCACCGTACGGGCGCCCTTCATGCCCACGACGTGCTGGATCGCACCGCTGATGCCCAGAGCGAGGTACAACTTGGGGGCGACGGTTTGACCGGAGCTTCCGATCTGACGATCCATCGGCAGCCAGCCTTCATCACAGATTGGTCGCGACGCGGCGAGCTCACCGCCGATGGCCTTAGCGAGCTTTTCGGCCTGAGGAATATTTTCCGGAGCCTTGATCCCGCGGCCAATGGCAACGATGATGGGGGCCTGCGTGAGATCAACAGCCTGCTTGGCTTCGCGAAAAAGTTCCATGGGCTTGGTGCGGATCTGTTGGGGCGCGAGATCAACGGTAACTTTGTTCACCGGAGCCTTGCCCGAAGGATGGGGAGCGACAAGATCCGCGCGAAAAGCCCCAGCTTGAAATGACGCGAACCATGGAGCGTCACCTTGAAACGTAACGTCAGCTACGGTCTTACCCTGAAACATTTGCCGCACAAAAACTAAACGTCCACTATCATTGCGATACGCAATGCAGTCCGCGATCATACCTTTATTGAGTGAGGCAGCGAGCTTGGGCGCGAAATCGCGCACCTGATAGGTGTGCGGCAGCAGAACGAGATCGGGCTTGGAAGACGAAATCACCTGACCGAGCGCCACCGTAAATCCATCCGGCGTATACGACTCAAGCAAATCGTGTTCCACGAGCAACACTTCGTCGAGCTTTTTGGAGGCAAGTTCATCGGCAAGCGGAGCGACACCTCTGCCAACGACAACCGCTGCAAGACTGCCTTTGGTTTCGGCGGCAATTTGCTGCGCGGCGGCCAGGGTTTCAAAGCTGGTGTTATTCCACTTGCCTTGACGCTGCTCGGCGATCAGCAGAAGTTTCACGTTAGAGCACTCGGGCTTCGAACTTGAGTTTCTCGACGAGCTTGGTGGCTGCTTCTTTAGGCGTTCCCGTAAGGAATTCGGTCTTCTTGGTCTTGTGCGGAACGTAGATGCTCTCGACGCGCTGCGTCGGCTGGATGGAAACGCCAAGGGATTCGCGCGGGATCGAAGTGATTTCCTTTTTTTTGGCAGCCATGATGCCTTTCAACGTGGCGTAACGAACTTTGTTGATGCCCGATTGAATCGAAAGCACCGCCGGAAGCGGACATTCAATCCACTGAAACCAGCCGGCTTCGAGCTCGCGCTTCAGCCGCATCTTCGAGTCTTGCACGTCAATCTGCATGATTAGCGTGGCGTGCGGGCGATCGAGAAGCGCGGCAAGTAGGACTCCGGTTTGTCCGAAGCCATGATCGTCGCTTTGCAAGCCAGTGAGAATTAGATCACACTTTTCTTTGTCGATGGCCGCTGCAAGGGAGCGCGCGCTTCCCAGTGGATCGAGCGCGTAGAACTTGTCATCAGCCACATGAATGCCGCGATCGGCTCCCTTGGCCAAAGCCTCTTTGATGGTTTGCTTGACGCGATCGGGGCCCATAGAAACGGCGATGACTTCGCCGCCATGCTTTTCCTTCAAGCGCAGACCTTCTTCGAGAGCAAAACTATCCGGCTCGTTCATCTCAAAGCCGATGTCGGACTCGCGAATCCAGTCTCCGGCGATGTGCAGGGGCGCATCTTTGGCCGGAACCTGCTTCACGCAGACGATGATCTTCAAAGGTTGCTCCGTTGCTTTCTTGAGCGGTGGAAACTTGCCGAGACAGTTCTAGTGCTCGTCCCAGCGTTTGAACAACAGCGCGGCGTTGGTGCCGCCAAAACCAAAAGAATTCGAGAGCGCGTACTCCACAACGGCTTTCCGCGCGACATTGGGCACGTAATCGAGGTCGCATGCCGGATCGGACTGCTCCTGGTTAATCGTGGGAGGCAAAATCTGGTCGCGCAGAGAAAGCACAATGACGCCAGCCTCGAGTCCGCCGGCGCCGCCAAGGAGATGGCCAGTCATTGATTTCGTGGAGCTAATCGGAACATGTTTTGCGCGTTCACCGAACAAACGTTTCAGAGCAACGGTTTCGATGACGTCACCGATTGGCGTGGAGGTCCCGTGCGCATTCACGTAACTGACCACGCTGGTGTCAACCTTGGCATCGCGCAGCGTCGCTTTCATCACGCGATATGCGCCGTCGCCGTTTTCGGCAGGCTGGGTGATATGGTGGGCGTCACCGGACATACCGTAGCCGACAATTTCGGCGAGGATTTTTGCGCCGCGCTTCTGGGCGTGTTCGAGCGATTCGAGAATCAAAATTCCCGCACCCTCGCCGACCACGAAGCCATCGCGACCAGCATCAAACGGACGGCTTGCTTTAGCGGGATCGTCGTTACGCGTCGAGAGCGCCTTCATGGCGGAGAAACCGCCGATGCCCATGGGCGTGATGGTGGCCTCGGTACCACCGCAAATCATCACATCCGCGGCGTCGCGCTCAATGATTTTGAACGAATCGCCGATGGCGTGTGCCGATGCCGAACACGCCGTGGCTGTTGCGGAGTTCGGCCCGCGCGCGCCATAGCGAATGGAAATATGACCGGAAGCTAAATTGACAATCGCGGAGGGTATGAAGAACGGCGATATTTTGCCGGGGCCGCCGTAGAGAAGCTTTCCATGCTCGCGTTCGATGATATCGAATCCGCCGATACCAGAAGAGACGTAAACGCCGGTCGCGTCACCTTCTTCGGGGGAAGGACTCCAGCCGCACATTTTTATTGCGAAATCCGCCGCAGCGAGGGCCAACTGAATAAAGCGGCCCATCTTTTTCAACTCTTTTTTTTCAACCCACCTGTAGGGGTCAAAGCCGCGCACTTCACCGGCAATCTGGCAATCGAAGCCGTTGGGGTCAAACAGCGTGATGCGGGCGACACCGCTCTTGCCGGCAACCAGGTTACTCCACACTTCTTCGGTGCCGATACCCAAAGCGCAGACCAACCCCACGCCCGTTACAACTACGCGGCGACTCAAAGTTTACGATTCTCCTGTTACGGATTCGTGGACGGCAGATTACTTTTTCGCCTGGGCGTGCTTCTCGATGTACTCGATGGCGTCCTTCACCGTGGTAATTTTCTCAGCTTCTTCGTCAGGAATCTCGATTCCAAAAGCCTCTTCGAACGCCATGACCAGCTCGACTGTGTCGAGCGAGTCGGCACCCAGGTCATCCACAAACGAAGCCGTAGGGGTTACTTCGCCCTCGTCAACTCCGAGCTGCTCCACGATGATTTGCTTGACGCGTTCTTCGGTGCTTGCCATTCGTCATCCTCCGCGATGAACTTTCCCCTTATTTCCCCAGGCACCACCATGGCCGTTTTCAGCGCTCCCTCTCCACGGCCTTTAGAGGCTTTAAGTCAACCTGCCCATTCTAGTCAGTGCGTCTGGGAAGGTCAACTTCCGGTGGCAATCAGTACCCACGAGAGGGGCCACATTCGTGTTGGCATCTAGGACATGTACAGACCGCCGTTCACGTCCAGCACATGGCCGGTGATGTAGCCAGCCTCATTGCTCGCTAGAAAAACGACCGCGGCGGCTACGTCGGTATCTGTGCCCAAACGCCCGAGCGGAATGCGCGAGCGCAAATCCTCCTTGATCTTGTCGGGCAATGGGGCGGTCATGGGCGAGGCGATGAATCCAGGCGCAACGGCGTTCACGGTTATATTGCGCGAGGCCATTTCGACGGCGATGGCCTTGGTGAGGCCGATCAAGCCGGCTTTGGCAGTGACATAATTGGCCTGACCGGCGTTGCCCATTTGCGCGACAACCGACGCCACATTGATAATTCGTCCGAAGCGCTGGCGCATCATTACCGCTAGTGCGTGCTGCGTGCAAATATACGCCCCGGTCAAGTTGGTGCGCAGCACGGTCTCCCAATCTTCAACCTTCATGCGCACGGCGAGGCCATCGCGGGTAATCGCAGCGTTATTCACCAGTATGTCTAGTCGCCCGAAGCGCTCGATCACCTGTGCAAAACCGGACTTGATGTGTGCGGCGTCGGCGACATCCATAGGTATCGCCATGGCTTCGCCACCGGCAGCAGTAATTTCACCGACCACCGCCGCAAGTTTTTCCGAATTGCGCGCGGCGCCAGCCACTTTCGCCCCGGCACGCGCCAGCGTCAAGGCGATGGCCCGGCCAATGCCCTGCGAAGCGCCGGTTACCAGAGCTACGCGATCGGTCAAACTAAACATGCATTCGCTTTCTTTTGGAGAACACTAATCCCGGTGTGCTGCCAGCGCTGTTAAGCATCAGCTGTTTCGGCCTGGACGTGAGCCAGCTTTTCAAGCGTGCTATGGAGACTCTGGTCGTCTTCAACGTTGAAGCAATGGACGGAGCGCTCGATCTGGCGTAACAACCCGCTCAAGACGCGACCGGGGCCGACCTCGAGAAACGTGGTCACCCCTTCTTCGGTCAATAGGCGCATGGATTCTTCCCAGCGCACCGGGAGTGTAACCTGGCGGATGAGGGCTCGACGCGCTTCTTCACCCTCGGTAATGGTGTCGGCGTCCGCGTTGGTGACGAGAGGGAATTGTAGCCTCGAAAATGGGGCGTTGCGCAGATCGGCTTCCAGGCGGGTTTGCGCGGGCATCATCAGCGAACAGTGGAAGGGCGCCGATACGGGAAGCATGACGGCGCGCTTGGCACCGCTGGCCGAGGCTAGCTCGACCGCGCGCTTCACTGCGGCCGCGTGTCCGGAAATGACCGTTTGATCCGGCGAATTTAAATTTGCGGGCGAAACAACCTGGCCGTCGGCGGCCTTTTTGCAAATATCGCTTACTTGCGCGGGGGAAAGCCCGAGGATGGCGGCCATCGCTCCGACGCCTGCCGGTACGGCTTCTTGCATGTACGTGCCACGCTGGCGGACGAGCTTCAAGGCGTCGCCAAATTTAAGCGCCCCCGCCGCGACAAGGGCCGAATACTCACCGAGGCTGTGCCCCGCCACATATTGCGGCGTAACACCTTTTTCCTCTAGGATTCGGAATACAGCTACGGAAACCACCAGCATGGCCGGCTGTGTATTGGCGGTCTGTTTCAGCTCTTCAGCGCTGCCGGCAAAGCAGAGTTGTGAAATGGAAAAGTCCAGTGCCGCGTCAGCCTCGGCGAACAATTGTTTCGCCACGGGAAATTTCTCAGCGAGTTGTTTGCCCATGCCCGGGTATTGCGAGGCTTGCCCGGGGAAAAGGAATGCCAGTTTTCCCATATCGTTGACCTGTCTTGTCGCCTTGCGCGTGACGCGAAACAAGTGAATTCTTATTCTTGTGTCGAGAGTGTTCCCCTGTTTCGCTTACCCCGTGAGAGTTTCGAACCCGTTAGGCCGGCAACTACGCCCCCGCCCCACTGCTGCTCAGACCAGTTGCGCCTCGGCGGCCAATTCCTGCTCGATTTTTTCGTTCATTTTTGCGCGCGCCAGGGCCGCAGCTACGCGGATGGCGTTCTTGATGGCGTTGGGATTGGAGCGGCCGTGGCCGATTACGCAGATTCCGCGAACGCCAAGCAGCGGGGCGCCGCCGTACTCGGAATAATCGATCCGTTTCTTGAGACCTCGGAAGGCGGCGCGCGAAAACAATGACCCAAACTGCGCGGACAACGAACTATTGAGCGATTTCTTCAGCAGTGCGAAGATGTGCAAGGCTAGGCCCTCGCAAATTTTCAGAGCAATGTTGCCGACAAATCCATCACAGACGATAACATCCACGTTGCCGGAAAAAATGTCCCGGCCCTCGACATTCCCTACGAAATTCATCGGCCGCCGTTTCAGCCGATTGTAGACCTCGCGCGTCAGCTCATTGCCTTTCAATTCTTCTTCGCCAATCGAAAGCAGGGCAACGCGGGGTCGGCGCGTGCCAAAGGTTGCGCGATAATAAATTTCTCCCATGACCGCGAATTGCTCGAGATGCTCTGGCTTGGAGTCCACGTTTGCGCCAACATCAAGCATCACCGACACGCCGCCCTTGGCATTCGGGAAGGGGGCCGCCAGGGCCACACGGTCTACCGCACCGAGCGTGCCCAGTCCGAAACGCGCGACGGCCATTACCGCGCCGGTATTGCCCGCGCTCATGAGGCCGTCCGCCTGGCCGGTGCGTACAAGTTTCATGGCCACATGTACCGAGCTGTCTTTTTTTCGGCGGAACGCTTGCATCGGCGCGTCTTCCATCTTAATCACTTCACTCGCCGGAATGATCTCGATGGAGAGGCCACGATGGGGGTATTTCGAGAGCTCCTGGCGGATTGCCGCGGGCTGCCCCGTCAGCAGGATTCGAACGCCGAATTCGCGAGCCGCGAGTACTGCGCCCTCAACTTCGGTGCGAGGCGCATGGTCTCCCCCCATAGCGTCCATGGCGATAGTGATCATTTACACTCCGGCGGGTAAGGACGCAAAAGCCCTAGGAATCCCCGGCCCTTAGGCCGAGGTTTCCACGACTTCTCGCCCCTTATAGTATCCGCAATGTGGGCAAGCCTGGTGGGGCTGCTTCATTTCACGGCAATTTGGGCATTCGCCGAATGACGGTGCGGTCAAATGGTCGTGCGCACGACGTTTGTTCTTGCGGGCCTTCGAATGACGCCGTTTTGGATTCGGCATAAGAACACTCCAGTTCCCTGTCCCAGATGGGACTTCCCAATTCGACCGAAAGCATTGTATGGGTTTTCGGCTCTAAAACCTATTGCTTTTTGAACCAGTCCTGCTTGAGACGCGCTAATGGGGCCATGCGCGGGTCTGCCGAGTGAGTTTCACAGCGGCACTCTTCATTGTTGAGGTTCGCACCACAGTGCGGACAAAGGCCGCGACAATCACTGCGGCAAATCACTTTCATAGGGATGGCCAAATGCACCTGTTCGGCCAGTACATCCGCCAGGAACAGACCCTCACCCTCGAAGAAGGCAATGTCGGTATCGTCGTCCTTGAGCCGGAGTTCCTCTTCTTTGGTAATCGTGCTCATGGGGCGGTACACGAGGTCGAAATCGCGGCTAACATCCTCAAGAACCGGCTCCAGGCACCGTGCGCATACCAATTCAATCTTGGTTTGCAGGGACCCCACAATTCGCAGCTGCCCTTCCAGCAACTCGGCAGTGGCCCGGACCTCGAGCGGCTCGACTTGCTTGAATTCGGTCGTATGGTAGTCCACGCTGCCGGGAGCATAGCTCTTCCGGATGCGCATTTTACGAATTGCCAGCTCTTTGATATCGATAAACATTGGCTTTTCGCGGATTTTCTCCCCGCTCGGCCATTATACGGCGCTGTTCGCCGGTGTCAAGGAAGCGCCGAAATTCTGTGGCGACTTTGCCACCCACGTATTTGCCAGTGCCAGAAGGGGTTTGCCAGCGAAGGCTAATTTGAAGTCAAGAAATTATCCGCAAGGTTAGCCACCCCACCCAGTAATTCGCGATGCTGCCGCAAAAGAAAATGATCGGTCATACCGGCAATGTAGTCGCATACCGCGATGTAGCGCGGCCGATCCTGGGTTTGCTCAAAATAGTAAGGGGGCATGGCGTCGGGCCGCTCCAGGTAGTACCGGAATAGCTCCTCGAGCGCCTGTACCGAGCGCTCGCGCTCCTCCACAATGATGGGGTTGTCATAAAGACGGGTGTGCAGGAACCGCTTCAAAATCGCATTTTGCTGCTTGATCGTGGGGCTGAATCCGGCGAGGCGCTGCGGGGCCAAGCGTACATCTTCGACGCAAGCTACCCCCTCAGATGCAATACTTTGGCGGGTCTGTTCGATTAAATCGGTTGCCAGCGCATCGAGGACGCGCTTGAGCGCTTCATTAAATTTTAGCTTGGTGCGTCCATTGGGGTGGGTTGAGCTGACATCCTCAAAAGGCCCGCGAAAGAGTGCAACCTCCGCCAGCAGTGCCTCCAGATCAAGCAGATGGGCCTCGAAGCCGTCGTCCAAGTCGGCGGTGTTGTAGGCGATCTCGTCCACCCCATCGATCAACTGCGCTTCGAGGGGCGGCCGCTGGTCGAGCAGATATTCACCAAGCTGGGGAAAGTCTTGCGCAGAATAATCACGTGAATGTTTGACGATTCCTTCGCGCACTTCGAAAGTGAGATTGAGGCCGGGAAAATCAAGATAGCGCTGTTCGAATTGCTCGACGATACGCAAGGCATGCAGATTGTGATTGAAGCGGGCTCCATGGGGGCGCAGCAACTCATCTAGCTTGCGCTCGCCCGCATGACCAAAGGGGGGATGCCCGATATCATGAACCAGCGCAAGGGCTTCGACGAGCTCGGTGTTCAAGTCGAGCGCGCCAGCCACGGTTCGAGCAATCTGCGTGACTTCCAGGGTATGCGTCAAACGATTGCGAAAATGATCTGAGTAGCGAGTCGTGAAGACTTGTGTTTTTGCTTCGAGGCGCCGAAACGCGCGCGAGTGAATGATGCGATCGCGGTCGCGGGCGTACTCGGTGCGATACGCGTGGACGGCCTCCGGGAAGCGGCGGCCACGCGAGCGGCTTGCGTCCATCGCATAGGATGCCAATGACATTGCCGCGTATTCCTTTTGCGCCGAGTGAGAGACCGCCTGGGATCAAGTACGCATGAGCATTCCCATCGTGATCTGAAACGGTGCCTTCATCAGAACTGGATCAGGACTTTGGCCCGATGGCTTCTAGTCCGCGGTCGGCTTCCTCGGCAATCTGCGAGTCGGGAAATTCTTTTTTAATCTGGTTATAAACCTTGGCCGCTTCTTGCGGATTCGTGCGGCTCAGATCGTTGGCGAGATACAGCATAACCAGAGGCTTCGGAACAAACACCGTGGGCTTGTCGGCCATTTGGCGATAGAGCTTGGTGGCCTCGTCCATCTTACCCATCTTGTCGTCAATCTGCGCCATCTGAAAACGTGCTAGGCCGGCAAGCTCTTTGTCGCCGCCACTTTCCACTTTCCGAAGGGCTTCGATGGCCTGATTGTCGCGACCCAGATGCTCCAGGCACAGCCCTGCATAATAGCGCGCCAGGCGGCCAGGATTTGTCCGCGGATATTTATCGGCCGTCTCGCTGAATTTTTTAAGCGCATCTTCGTACTTGTTCCGTTCGTCGAGGTACGTAACTTCGCCGGGTTCGGCAGGCTCATTCGCCGCGCGAATGCGAGCTGAGTATATCTTCATCGCTTCATCGAGCGAGTTGGACGCTTGCGACGTTTGCTGCTCCTTATAAAAGCGCGACCCAAGAACAGCGCCGGCCACCACGGCAATCGTCAGCAGAACCACAAGCGCCAGCTTCTGATGGGAGATGACCGCTTCCGCGCCATGCTCAAAAGATTCGCGAATCTTGTCTTGTTTCAACTCTTTGCGGGAGATGTGCTGGGCCACGATTTGCTCCTGAGGAATCGTTAAAACTCGTCATCGTATCATGAAATGCGGGGACTATAGGGGGCCAGCCGCTCCTCCACATGGCCACAGAGGGGTATGCAATTACGAAACCTTTGGCGCGGAGATTGCTGCAGTCGGCACGCCGGCGTGCTAAGTTTTGAAGGTCATGCAAGCATCGTGCAGCAATTGCGGAACTCAGCACGTTCTCAATGACGCGCAAGTCGCGGGGAATTCTCGTGTGCAGTTCCGCTGCTCCAAGTGCGGAGAGACGTCCACCGTCGAGGTAACGTCCAAGGTGGAGAGCACCATGGTGATTTCTCCGCTGCCTTCGTTTGCCCGCGTGGAAGGTTCCGGGGGCACTCGGCCAACGGCACCGGCGCAGTATGTGGGGCTCGCGCTTCCGGAGGGAGCCACAGTGATTCTCACGGTCCTTTCCGGGCCCTCGCGGGGACACGTGCACAAGCTCGAGAAGCCTCGGGTGGTGATTGGGCGGGCTGACGCCGACCTCGACCTCAACGACCCGGAGGTTTCGCGCTGGCACTGTGCCATCGAGGTGAAGGACAGGATCGTGCGCTTGCGTGATTTGGATTCCACCAACGGCACCTATTTTGAAGAAGAACGGGTACGCGCCGCCGAGCTTCTGAGCAACGCGGAATTTCGCGTCGGGAGCAGTGTCGTACGCGTGACGGTCGAGCCAAAGTAATTCCCGAAGCAGTTCGCCGGGTCATTCCGAAATACATTTCCCCACCTGGACTGGACAGCACTGAAATCCACAGCAGCAGCAATACACAAGGCCACACCGTTTTGCCGTGACGATTGTGCGATACTAGGCGCGCCGCGCATGATTCGCCTTTCGGCATGCCTGATTACGCTTAATGAGGAACGCAACCTCCCGCGCGTCCTAACCTCGCTGCAAGATATTGTCGACGAAATCCTAATCGTGGATGCCGGCAGCACTGATCGGACCTGTGTGATCGCCCGCCACCATGATGCCAAAGTTTTCGTTCGTGATTGGACCGGTTACGCTGCGCAACGAAATTTCGCGGCGTCCCAAGCGGCGCATGACTGGATTCTTGCGCTCGACGCGGACGAAGAATTGAGCGAGAGGCTCCGCGATTCCATCAAAAGGTGGAAATCAGGTGAGCCTCTGCATCGCGTGTATGAAGTGAATCGACTCACATGGTATCTGGGGGCATGGATCAAGCATTCGGGTTGGTATCCGGATCGCAAGAAGCGCCTCTACGAGCGCGGGGCCGCGCGTTTCGAAGGGAAGGTTCACGAGGCCCTGAAATTTAATGGAGTGGCAGGCCGGCTGGACGGCGAACTGTACCACTACACGGTACGCTCGTTTGAAGAGCATGTGGCCAACGTCAATCGCTATACCACGCTCGCCGCACAGCAGCTTGCAGAGAGCGGCAAGCGCGTGTGGCGGCCGGGAATGCTGCTCGCGCCGTCATGGAGTTGGTTGCAGACCTTCGTGCTGCAGGCGGGGTTTCTCGATGGGTATCGCGGATGGTTGATTGCCCGGATGGCGGCTCGCTCCGTGTATCTGAAATATAAGAAGCTGGGCGCGCTTATTGGCAGCGGGGAAATGGATAACCCGCCGCGTGGCTGGACCAAATGAATTGCCTTTTCGCGGACTTAGAACGCGAATGGCGCGGCGGCCAAAACCAGGCGTTGCTTACACTGGCGGGATTGCGGGAACGCGGGCATGGCGTCGAGCTTGCAGCGCTGGAGAATTCCGAATTGGCACGGCGGGCCGGCGCCCTTGGTATTCCCGTGCATACCGTAAGGCCCCCGTTTCGGCGGGGAAGAATGGCATTCTTGCTGCGCCGCTTGGTGATGACGCAAAATGTTGACGTCATCCATGTCAATGAGCCACATAGTCTGACTTCTGCTTGGCTCGCTAACGTTCACCAAGTTAGACCTCTCGTCGTGTCGCGGCGCGTTGGATATCCATTGCAAACCAATCCCTTTTCGCTGCGGCGCTTTCGCGCGGCGCGCCGCATTATTGCGAATTCGCAATGGGTGGCCAAGCAACTGGCGGCGGCGGGCATTACCGGCGAGCGGGTGCAAGTGGTTCACGAAGGCGTGAACGTGCCTGCCAAGCTATCTCCGGAAACGATGCAGCGAGCACGGGAGAGCTGGAAGATCGAAAAATCTACGGTGCTGCTTGGATGCCTGGGCGCACTGCTGCCCGACAAGGGCCAGGAATGGTTGATTCGGGCCCTCGCGAGCCTGCGAATCGAATTCCCCGGCTGCCGCCTTCTTCTCGCCGGCGATGGACCTTGTCGCGGCCGGCTCGAACACTTGACCCGAGATCTTCATCTGGAGTCGGCAGTCATTTTTGCGGGTTTCATCGAAAACGTTGAAAGCGTTTACGCGGCGCTCGATGTCTTTTTGCTTCCGTCTTTGTTTGAGGCGTTTAACAATTCGCTGCTCGCGGCGATGAGCTATGAATTACCTGCGATTGTTTTTGCCAAGGGTGCGCTTCCAGAAATTGTGGAGCATGAGAAGTCGGGTTTGCTGGTCTCCGGTCCGGATGTTGAGGAGATAGCCGCCGCCGTGGCTCGGCTGCTGAAGGACCGAGCGTTGTCAGCAAGGTTAGGACAAGCAGCGCGCCAGCGCGTCGCCAAGAATTTCTCGGCGGATCAAATGGTGGAAGGGACCGCCAAGGTCTACAGTGAAGTGATCGCCGGTATGTAGGATGGCGACTGCTTACTTGCCCTCCCTATCCAGCGCCTCCCGGGGACATTGAACAACCCATTTTCCCCTTGGTTCGAGGAACTCGAGGCCGATCGCATATCCGTGTTCGCGCAGAGGCTGACAGTAAGCCACGCGAGCAATCGAAGAGAAATCGCCGACAGGTGAAGCAACGGTAAGGCGATCGTTGCGATCCCAGCGACGGATGCTGACGACCCGGGCACCACGCGAGCTAACATTTTCGGTAAAGGTGTTTTCTACGCCAGGGATGCGCTGATGCCCGGAAATCACCACGGCAACCTCCATCGGGAGTCTCTGTTCAACGGCAGAACTCTTGCGCACGGCGGCACCCCTAGATCGATAGATTACAAGCACGCGGCGATGCGAGTAAACTCCTTGACCCCGCTGCTGCGTCCTTTCATGCGATACAAAGCCCGGTCGGCTGCCCCTAACAGCCTCTCTGCAGTGTCGCCATCCTGGGGATAAACAGCCGCGCCCGCACTGACCGAAAGCACGGGTAATTCTCCGTCGGTGACCAGACGTTCGCAGATTCGGTGGACGATGCGACCGGCAATTTCGGATCCAGCTTCCGGGAGAACGAGGGCGAATTCGTCGCCGCCATAGCGCGCGGCAGTGTCCATGGCGCGGCAATGCTGGCGAAGCACGTGGCCCAGGCGGATCAGAGCGCGGCTGCCCACCAAATGACCAAAGCGGTCATTGATGGCCTTCAGTTTGTCCATGTCGAAGAGCAGCACGACAAAGGGCCGCCCGGTTCGACGCGAGCGATCAATCTCACTCTCCAGCACGCTCAGCAGACGGCGATAGTTGGCCAGCCCCGTGAGAGAATCGGAAACCGCAAGGCGGCGGACTTCATCGAACAACCGCGCGTTATCGAACAGCGCACCACCCAACATCAGCGCATAGCTTGAAACCTTGAGGATGCTGGCGAGGGTGAAGGGGGCATCCAGCAGTCTTCCTGAGAAACTGGCGGCCAGATGACACCCCGCATTCAAGATCGATGCCCACAGGAAGACATAGTCGAGTCCGGACACGCTGGTGCGCAGTCGCTCCCAGAACAAAAGTGCGGCAATCGCGAAAATGCCAGCGGGCAACAGATCCCACGGTCGCGCAATCAGCGAGCCGGGATGTATTAGTGGAGCGGCGGGCGCGGCCAGGAATGCGGCGCTGGTCAAATAACCCGCGCCTGCCACCACGACCAAAGCGGCAAAAATTTCGCGGCCGGGCTCACGCGCATTCGGGACGCGACGCTCAACCAGGACCGCGGTAATGAGCAAAATGCCCAAAAGAGTGCGCCCAACCATCCATCCCATAGGAATGTGCAAGAACGCTAAGGAGGTGCCCCCGAGCAGGTCGTAAACGCGGAAGCAAGCAAGCGACTCAATCGTGCCGGAGACAATGAAGCCGAACGACAGCATCAGCGACAGGCGATCATGGGTGCTGCGGAAGCGAACCAGGCTGTTTGCCGCGTAACAGAAGCTGATAAGGCTGCCGGCAATTTCGAGATAGAGATACACCAAAGGCTGGGCGGAAAAGTCCCAGCTCTTCAACCAGGAAAGCAGTCCGAGTAGCAAAGCACTGCCCACCAAGCCCACGGCCAGTTTAAACAGTCGTGGCTTGCGTCTAGGAAACTCTGCAATGCTCCCTAGATTGACTGCAGCAGACCCCCAAATGCCTACGAAACCCATAGCAATAACGAAGGTAGCAAGAACAGGGCCGTTTTTGACGCCAAGTCATCGCCTGTAAATACAAGAATATATGCGACTTATAATTATTAAAGAATTGTTAGGGCGGTTGCACCAAGAAGCCTGAGTTGCAGAGTGTGCTGAGGTGTACCAGATTGAGACGCGGAAAAGCCCGCTGAGACATCCAGTATCTTGGAGCTGAGACAGCAGATGAGCTGAATTCATTACCCTGACGGGGGCTATTCTGAGGGGGGGCTAGCTCTGGGCGGGAGTGGGTTTTGGCTTGGGTGGTGGTATCTCGCGGGCTACACATTGGTCGGTGAAACCCCCAGTTTTATGCGAGCCATCGCAGAGCGGCTTGTTGGCGGAGAGGCCGCAGCGGCAAAGGGCTATCATCGCGCGGCCCGGCAAGCTGAACGCCTTTCCGGTCGGATCGATGAGTTCCACCTCGCCTTCAACGAGAAGCGGTCCATTGTTGTTTACCTTGATCTTTGTGGGAGCCATCATTTTCTCCGTGACGAGCGGTGTCGGTACAGTCTCAGGGTGTGTCAGTATTTCGGGATCGAAGGATCTACTTCGTCTGACCAGGCCAGAATGCCACCCTTTAAATTCCAAATTTTCCGGAAGCCGGCTTTTTGGAGGAACTCTGCGGCCTCCGCGGAGCGTTTGCCGCTCCGGCAATGGACCACGATTTCGCGCGAGCTGTCGAGTTCGTGTACCCGACGCGGAAGCTCGCCAAGGGGTATCAAGTGACCATTGATGTTGCAGATCTGGTATTCATGCGGCTCGCGCACATCAAGAATAAACAGATCGTCCTTACGGTCCAGGCGACTCTTCACCTCGCGCGGAGTCAACTCAGGAACCTGAGTTACCGGCGCAGCGGCTTCTTCGCCGCGGATACCGCAGAATTCGTTGTAGTCGATCAGCTTGGTAATGGTTCGGTGATCACCGCAAACCGGGCACGCGGGATTTCGGCGAAGCTTGAGTTCGCGAAACTTCATCGCCAGTGCATCGAATAGGAGCAGCCGACCGACAAGGGCGTCTCCGCGTCCCAGGATGAGCTTGATTGCTTCCATCGCCTGGATGCAGCCAACAATCCCGGGCAACACACCGAGGACGCCGCCCTCGGCGCACGACGGTACCAGACCCGGCGGGGGCGGTTCCGGGTACAGGCAGCGATAGCAAGGACCGCCCGGATAACCGAAGACCGTAGCTTGGCCCTCGAATCGAAAGATCGAGCCGTAAACGTTGGGCTTTCCGAGCAGCACACAAGCGTCATTGACAAGGTAGCGCGTCGGAAAATTGTCGGTGCCGTCCACGATGATGTCGTAATCGCGGAAAAGGTCCAGCGCGTTTTCGCTCGTTAGCCGGACCTCGTGTGTGTCGATGCGGATGGTCGGATTTAAATTGGCGAGGCGCTGCTGAGCAGCTTCGATTTTGGGGCGACCGACGTCGCTGCTGCCAAACGTCACCTGGCGCTGCAAATTGGTGAAATCAACGACATCAAAATCCACCAGTCCCAGGCGGCCAACGCCCGCGGCCGCCAGATAAAGACCGAGCGGCGCGCCAAGTCCTCCGGTGCCAATGAGAAGAACTTTGGCCTGCTTCAGCTTGAGCTGTCCCTCCATGCCCACCTCGGGCATGATCAAGTGACGGCTGTAGCGCAGGACTTCGTCTTTCGAGAGCTTGGGCTCGTTTACGGCTTCGGTCATAGGATGAAGCTTTGTCGCCATCGTATTCCTTCGATGCTGCCAAGACGCTTCAGGTTAAACGCGCACTTAAGCCGAAAGCAATTCCTCAGCTGCGCGACTGCGATAGAAGCGGACCCCCCAGCTATAGAAGGCACGATACTGATGGTGTCTCCATCTTTGGTGGGCGTATTTTCTTTCAAGAGATAGCGAATATCCTCGTCATTCACGTAGACATTGACAAAGCTGCGAATTTTACCATCGTCGGTATAGAGGTGCTTGCGCAGTTCGACATATTGTTTGGTGAGGCGATCGAGGGCTTCGGCCACAGTTTTGGCCTCGAACTGCACGCTTTCCCGCTTGTCCGCGTACGGTCTGAGGGGCGTAGGAATGATGACCTTCACTGACATTTTAAGTGTCTCTCCACGAAACATCATGATACATCATGGCCAGCGATGATACTTACTTTCATGCTGAGGCTTGCAGCTTGACCTCAATTTCTTCGAGGCTGAATTGGACGCGGTCATCGCTGAGCCGCCAGGAATTCATCTCCTTCGGTGTGCCCTCGGCGACGCTAACGATGATGTAACTGTACCAGGGCCACGCGTGCTGGCGATCGAATTCACTCGGGCGTGAGGGATGATCGGGATGCGAATGGTACCAGCCAATCACTTCGCAGCCGCCCGCGCGCGCGGCTTTTTCAGCGGCCCGCACGTCGTCTGATGTGACTGAGAAACGATTGCGCGGCGAATCATCGCGGCGATTGATGAGCGGAAACGGAGCAAGCACTTCGCGGCAACGGTCAAGCTCGCGACCCAGCAGCGCGCCGCAGCATTCGTAAGGATAAGTCTCAGCAGCATGCGCCCGAATCTGGGCGTCCGCCGCGGGCGGCAGATAGATCCGTGCACTCATGGTGTCCTGCGCCATAGTCTGCAACCCGGCCCTTTTTGCCCTTACAATTCTTCCCAAAAACGCTCGCTGACATATTTTTCGCCAGAATCGGCAAATATGGTGACGATTATGGCTCGCTCATCTTTCCGAAGTTGCGCCGCAACTCGCAGGCATCCGGCCAATGCCGCACCCGCGCTAGGACTAACGAGCATCCCTTCTTCGCGTGCGATACGCTTCACCAAGCGATAAGATTCCTCCGTGCCAATGGCAAGATTATCGTCAGCCAGTGTGGAATCGTAAATCGCCGGGCGGATGGCGCTGGGCATATGTTTCCAGCCCTCCAGACCATGAAACACGGAGTCCGGCTGCAAGCTGATGCAACGAATCGCAGGGTTGAATTCTTTCAGGCGGCGCGTGGTGCCTACAAACGTGCCGCTGGTTCCCAGCCCGGCGACAAAGTGCGTAACGCTTCCATGGGTCTGCTGCCAAATTTCGGCGGCGGTTGCTTGGTAGTGCGCGCGCCAATTCGCGGGATTGCTGTACTGATCCGGATAAAAGTATTTCTCGGGCGCGGCGGCAAAAATTTCTCGAACGCGGCGAATCGCCCCATCGGAGCCTTCGTCCCCAGGAGTAATGACAAGCTCCACGCCATACGCCCGCAGGATGCGCTTGCGTTCTTCTGAAGCGCTCGCCGGCAAGCACAGCTTCACCTTGTATCCCTTGGCGGCACCGATCATCCCATAGGCAATGCCGGTATTGCCGCTCGTGGAATCGAGAATGATTTTGCCGCGATGTAGCAGTCCCGAGCGCTCGCCCTCAAGGATCATGTTGAGTGCTGGCCGGTCTTTCACTGAGCCGCCAGGATTCTGCCATTCCGCCTTGGCGTAGAATTTAGTTTCGGGAAATTCGCGGCCAACGCGCTCCAAACGGAGCAGAGACGTGTTGCCGATACGCTCGAGCAGGGACACACCGGTCTGGGGTTCCGCAGTCCGCGGGGTCGCAGGTGAGTCGGAGACAACTGGGCGCTTTGAAGCCATGATGCTCAAGCCGTAACCAGTCTAGCAAATCGCTTTGGGATAAGCAGGTATTCGATGCCGGCAGAGCCGTAAAGATTCGACTCTATGAGGTGGTGTCCTGGGAGCGCAAAGTCCGGTAGCGGGCGCCTCGGTTCTCTGCGGCGAAGAGTTTTGCACGTTCAGGGCTACGTTGTGGGGCGAGGGGCTCATCCGCGACCTCGGCGCTTTCGAGAGCATCGCCGGGGCCATTAACGATGCGGGCCAGGTAGTCGGTTCGAAGACCGCAGATGAGCCGCAACTTGACCGGCGTGCTACCCTGAACGTGCGTTTTTGGATTGAAGGTGAGGCGCACGAAAGCACGGACGGGGGACAAAGCTGGAGCACCCTGAATATCTTCCTCGAAAACGCCTACTCCGCCTTGGCAATTGACCCGTCCACGCCAGCCACGGTGTATGTGGGGACTTCCAATGGCACTCCCACCAGCTGGGTATACAAGGGCTCCAACGGTGGAACAGACTGGACGTTCATGAGTAATGGAATAACTAGTTCCTATATCAACGCCCTGGCGATTGACCCGGTCACGCCTATCATCGTCTACGCGGCGACTGATAACGGTGTGTTCAAGAGCACCGGCGGTGGAGGAAGCTGGAGTGCCTTCAACGCCGGTCTGAAGAACAAATGGGTCGAGGCCCCTGGCGATCGACCCTATAACACCGAGCAACATCGATGCGGGGACCATCGGCGGCGGCGTCTTCTTCGTACACAAATAAAGGGCTTCCCCTATTTTTTCTGGCCAAGCGGAAGACGCTCAGGAACGCATACGCGGATCAAAATATGTGGGACATAAACGACCAATTTGAAGCAAAAACGATTGAGGTAGCTCTGCCCGCAGCAGGTTTCGCGGTCGGAAGCACGCGCGGTGTGGCCCGCGTAGAAAAATATGGGTGCGGTGCGGAATTTCGTCGCACGCCTGAGGGCACCTGTAACATGACCATACCTCCGTCGATCATTGTCGGCGGAAAGTTTACGAGGCTATGGGACGCGGGTTACCAGAAATTTCTGTTGACCGACGACGGACGAAAATGTCCAGCACTGGCAACGCAGCTAGCCGGTTTGCGGCGATTCAATGAAGAGCTCCGCACGGTAATTGGCGTGCCTACGTACTACAATGACGCACTCGGCTCGACCAGTCAGGTCAGCGTATACGATCGCGTCAAAGGACGAATCGGCGCGGTACCCGACGAGACGGTTGGCGCAAAGCCTCCGGCGCCGGGCCACTAGCCGGCTTATCGACAGGTATTTCCGGGGCTATCAGGCTTTGTTCCGAACCAAAACCTAGCCCGCTTGCTCGAGTTGCCGCCTGAATTGCCTGAGGTCCACGCGGTGCTTGGCGACTTTTCGGCCGCCCAGAAAAATCACCGGCACGTCGTAGCCGTGCCGCTCCACTAAGACCGGATCCTCGTCAATATTAATCTCGACTAGCCTGACGCGAAATTCCCGAAGCAGCGGCGCGATGGCCGTCTTGGCTTCGAGACACAGGTGGCAGTTGGGCCGGGTATAAAACGTTACCTCCCGCGGACCGGCGAGTGCCAAACGTTCGTCTTCAGGATGTGTAGCCATCCAACTTTCCATGAGTTTTTCCTTTAGGGCTTGGGATTAGAGTAGCGCTGGAACGGTCCTGAATTTGCATAAAACGCGCGAGCGCGGTAAAGCTCCGCGATCTGCCGGATGTGGCTCAGATCGTGCGAAGCCCACTCATTCATTAGCTCTGCGAGGGTGATGGTTCCCAGAACGTTGCGCTGACCGGTGCGCCGGGCGGCATCCGCGGGTAGATATCGCAGCAGGGAAAGTGACCGGTCACGCTCGTGGCAAAATTTTTGCAGGTGCTCGTTTGCCGTGCCTCCGGAATATTTTCCGGACGCGTAAGCAGCCTCCTGGTCATACTCGGTAAATTGCGGGGCTTTTTCTTCGACCATGCGGCGAGCGCGGCCGGAGAACATCTGCTCGCTGTCGGTTAAATACGCAAGAACTTCGCTTGCCGACCAGCGATCCGCCGCCGGTTTCCACTGCAGAATCTCTGGCGAGGCAGACTGCAACAGTTTTTCGAGGATGATGGGCGTTTGTTCGAGCAGACGAACACCGGGCAATGAATCGAGCGCTTGAGCGGGCTGCATGAACCCTCCTGCCGGAAACTACGGAGTCGTCGCAAAGAGCGACCTGAGGTCTGTCGTAAAACGCTTACCCCAAGAGTTTACTCGCCGGATATGCGTTACACTTATACCGCAATCGCGCCAGTTCGTGAAGAGGGTTGCGAGGAGGACTGAATGGGACAGGCCGTGGCGCTCGTGGATGATTTATTTTTCATCGCTAAAATGCAAGAAACCGCGCGCCAGGTAAACGCCGAGTTGCGTACGGTGAGCACCGGGCCCGCGCTCCTGCAAGCCGCTGCAGAAGATTCGGTCAAAGTGATCATTGTGGACCTCAACGCACGCTCGGGTTCCCTTCAGGCGCTCGAGGACTTGAAGACCGCTGGCAACCACAAACCGACGATTGCGTTCCTGTCTCATGTGCAAACCGCATTGGCGGAACGCGCTAGGGCGCTGGGCTGCGAGCAAGTGATGCCGCGGTCGAAGTTCACTCAAGATCTCCCGAAGATCCTGCTGATGGCGAAATCATAAGTAAAATCACAGCTTGCGATCCTTCGAGACTTGCGATAGGTTTCCTCATTCTTCGGATATTTTCATTGCCACTGGATTTCATCGCTCCGTGTCTGACAGAAATCTGATTTCGCGTAGCCGGATCGCAGACGCACACTATGCCAAATAACTCTGCGAATGAAAGACGCCGGGCTCAGCGATTCTCTTTCATCGCTGCCACCGATGTGATCGATGGCGCTTCGGGCGCGAAATTCTCCGTGCGCACCTCCGACCTGAGCCGGATTGGTTGCTACATTGACATGTTGAATCCGTTCCCGGTAGGTGCGACGATTATTGTGCGGATCGTTAAGGAAAACGATAGTTTTGAGGCTGCCGCGCGCGTGATTTACCAAGTGCCAGGACTAGGGATGGGGGTTACCTTCACAAAATTCTCAGCGTCATCGCAAGCGGTTCTGGAGCGCTGGCTCACCGACCAAAGTGGCTGAGAGGTCAGCCAGGCAGGGTCGTTTAGTTTTCTTTTTCCTTCTTATCGTTCTTGACGGTTGGATACTGGATGCCAAGCTGCTGGAGATACGTCGCGTAGCGCAAAGCATCAAAATAATATTTCTTTAGTTGGGGCGCGAACTGCGCCATTTTGTCCTGGTTCATTTCAATCGCCGGCTTATCCTCGGGCGCGAGAAACGTTTCGTAGTGCACATCCTTGGTTTGCACATTCCGAAAATATTCCCACGATTGCCGGACGAGCTCCGGGCGAAGCAGCAGATCGAGCGCGGTCATTGCTTGCACCTTCGCGCCCGCAGTTGAACCCTTGTGCGCGATTGGTGTGGCCATGGCCACACCATTGGTCCAGCTATGTCCCGGGAGATTGGGAATGTTCGCTGGGTATCGCAGGTAAACCATCGGTACATTCCAGGAAATGTCGCCGACATCGTCTGAGCCCCCGCCGATTTGGTCTTTAGATGGCGGCTCGAGCGGCTTCACTTCCTCCTTTAACCCCTCAACTTTTGCGCCGATCTCCTTTTGCAATGCCTTCGACAAGGTTTGGTCGGCGTCGCTCCAGCGCGGCATTCCGACGCTCTCAATATTTTTCTGCTGCGTTTCAGCAATCACTTTGTTGTAGAACGGCGGCCAGGCCGATCCAACCAGGCGGTGATTGACGGTCGTGTCGGTCATCATCGTGGCCGCTTGCGCCATCTTGTTGCCAAGCTCGTACAAATCCTTGATGTGCGGGAAGTCCAGCTCGCGGAAGTAATACCAAACCTCAGCCTCGGAAGGAACAACGTTGGGTTGATCGCCGCCGTTGGGAATCACGTAATGGGACCGCTGTTGCAGACGCAAGTGTTCGCGACGGAATTCCCAGCCAGCATTCATCAACGAGACAGCATCGAGCGCGCTGCGGCCATCCCACGGCGCTCCAGCTGCATGCGCCGCCTTGCCATGGAAAAAATATTGCACGGAAACAAGGCCGCTCCACTTGCCATCGCCAGTCGCATAACTAGTGGCAAATTCGTGGCCGACATGCACACCAAGCACCGCGTCCACATCCTTGAATAATCCGGCTCGTATGTAAAATGCCTTTGTTCCGACGAGTTCTTCGGCGACCCCGGGCAAAATCTTAAGCGTTCCGGCAATCTTGTGTTTCTCCATCAATTTCTTGAGGACAATCACGGCGGTAACGTTTACCGCCATCCCGGAATTATGGCCCTCGCCATGGCCAGGTGCCCCGGCAATGATCGGATCGTGGTACGCCACGCCCGGCTTTTGCGAAGCCCGCGGGATACAGTCAATGTCGGTAATAAAGGCGATGGTGGGCTTGCCGCTGCCCCACGTGGCCACCCAAGCTGTCGGAATTCCAGCGACACCGCGCTGCACACCGAACCCATGCTTTTCGAGCAGGCCGGTGAGGTAACGCGAGGTTTCGAACTCCTGGAAGCCCAGTTCGCTGAAGCTGTAAATCTGGTCAACCATCTGCTGGGTGAGCGTTTGGAGCCGGTCCACCTCCGCGACGGCCTCACTCTTCCAACTGTCGAGCGGAGCAGATTGTTGCGCATTCCCGAACGCGCATACCATCAGCGTTGCGACAACTGCGGAGGTTGCTGCTAAGAACCGATTCATCGTTGTCTCCCGTCTAACCTTTCGCGCGCATCATACTCGCTATGGGTACGTTTTTGTAGTTGTGGAAGAACCTGTGCGCGAGCGGTTAGGCCGAAGTTGGTGCCGAGCGATGAATGACGCTACTATTGCCTCGATCATGAAACTTTGCCTCTCGCGTTACGGCATCATTTTTGTGGTGACGACGATTTCCATCACTGCTGCGGCTTCGCCGAGGCAGGCGCAACCGGGCACACCCGCGGCGACGCATATCTATACGCCACAAGATTTTTCCGGGCCGCTCCCGGTCTTTGAATTCCATAGCGGCTTCTGGACCAACTTGCATCACTTCCTCTACCAACAAGGGCGGTTGAAAAAAGCCGCTGAGACTGCTTTTCAAACCCCCGGGGGAACCAGCGGCGTTGAGCAGCCCGCAGGAACCGCTGGTCTCTCCGCAACCGAACAAGCCGTTTGGAGTTCCGCCCTCGCTTACTACACGCGAAATATTTCCGACAGAGATCTGCTGTTTAATGGCGACCTGGTGAACTACAAGAATCAGTTGGCGCAGCTCGAGACGTGCGCGGACCTCACCGGGCACAGCAGGCCGCAATGCGATGCCGGTATTCCTGCGGAAATCGCTCGGGCGCTGGAGACCGCTGCGCCCGTTTATCGCACGCACTGGTGGCTGGAGCACGATCGGGCCAACAGATCGTGGATTGCGGGAGTATCGCCTCTTGTGCAGCGAATGGGCGTAGACATGGCACGAGATTTGGCAGTGGTTTACCAGGCGAACTGGCCCTCCGAGAAGATCAGGGTGGACGTCACGGCGTACGCCGGTTGGGCTGGGGCGTATACGACGCTCGATCCGATCGATGTTACCCTCTCGAGCATCGATCCACGCAATCAGGGGCTTTCCGGCTTCGAGATTCTGTTTCACGAGGCATCGCATGCCCTGGCCGAATTTGTCAGAGATGCGATTGTTCGCGAATGCCGCGATCGCGGAAAACCGATCCCGCGCGATCTCTGGCATGCCTTGCTGTTTTACACCACAGGAGAAATCGTCAAACGCAATCTGAGCACGCACGAGGTGCCCGAAAAAAATACTCCGAGCGCGGCCTCCGGGGATGCGCGAACGGTCGGCAATCTCGAGCCTCAGCGCAAAAGCAAGCCGGCCGCAGCTCTATATACTCCTTATGCGTTTCGCGAAGGACTCTATAGCAGAGGCTGGGGCGATTACCTGAAGCTGCTGGAAAAGTTCTGGCAACCTTATCTTGATGGGAAAATCGAATTTGGCGCGGCCATTGCTCGCATGACTTCGGCACTCTAAATTTCACAGGCACGTCGGTCGTCGCCATCGGCTACTTTGCCGGCACAAAGCGAACATTCAAGTCTATCTGAATTGTGAGACGACAGTGAGTGTGCTACGCTGTTCGCGCTCGGGACCGGCCCGGCCTCCGCGCGCGCGGTAGTATTCTCCAACCGCGGGTGTGACCTGTTGTGTCCATCGTCGGATGACTTTTGTCTGCTGGAGGAGCGCCACTGCGCCGATTTCCTGGGTGGACGTTAACCTTCGCGTGGCGATGAGATTACCGATAGGCTCTGGACTCCCATGGTGACCAAGCAAGCAACTACCAAGGCTATGGAAATCAAGCTGGCGCACTCGCCAGACTCCGACGATGCGTTTATGTTTTACGCTTTGGCCACGCACAAACTGCCCACTCCCGGTTTGAAGTTCAGCCACGTTCTGGCGGACATTGAAACGCTGAATCAGGCCGCCAGCGAAGAAATTTACGACGTCACCGCGCTGAGTTTTGCAGCCTATGCTTCTCTCCAGGACAAATACATTTTGCTCGATTGCGGCGCGAGCTTTGGCGAGGGCTATGGCCCCATCGTAGTAGCTTCGCATCCATTCAAGCCCGCCGATCTGGCCCGAAAGCGCATCGCCATTCCCGGGCTCAAGACCACGGCGTATGTAACGCTGCGATTGTTTCAGCCAAATTTTGAAGCTGTGCCGATGGCCTTCGACAAGATCATTGATGCCGTGAGAGACGGCTTGGTCGATGCCGGACTCCTCATTCACGAAGGCCAGCTCCTGTTTCCGCATCTTGGCCTCCATCGCGTAGTAGACCTGGGTCATTGGTGGCTCGAGCAGACCGGTTTACCTCTGCCACTTGGAGGGAACGGCGTACGGCGCGCGCTGGGCCCGGAAATTGCGCGGCGTGTGGCTTCCATCATCAAGCAAAGCGTGGGCTACGCTCTGGAGCATCGCGAAGAGGCTCTCAACTACGCCATGCAATTTGCCCGCGACATGGAACAGGATCTGGCCGACAAATTTATCGGAATGTATGTCAACAAATGGACACTCGGTTACGGTGAGCGCGGCAAGCATGCGGTTCGCGAGTTACTCACGCGCGGCGCGAATGCTGGCTTACTCCCGGCAGTCGGTGAGATCGATTTTCTTGGCGAGAATGTCGCGTAAAACCGGTTGGTTATGACGTTCTCTGGTTTGTTCTGAGATTCTTTGCAGCGAAACCGGTTGCACCTGCCTTGACGCCCACTGGCGATTCGCATAAAGTCAATTGCTTCGATGCGTACAGGGATTACAACCTCCATTCTGCTGATTTTCTTTTTTGCGCCAGCTGTTCACGCGCAAGGCGCCCAAAGCGCGCCAGCGCATACCCCGGGACCGTCGGCAGCCTCCCAGACTTGGCCATCCGAAGCAGTGCGCAGCGCCAAGGGAATGGTGGCATCAGACGAGCCATTGGCAAGCGCTGCAGGCGTCGAAATCTTGAAGCAGGGCGGCAACGCCGTCGATGCCGCCGTGGCTGTCGGATTTGCGTTGGCCGTCGTCGAGCCTGTCGCAGGAAATATTGGCGGAGGCGGTTTTCTGCTGGTACGGCTGGCGAATGGGCGAACGGCATTCGTTGACTACCGCGAGATGGCTCCCGGCCGGGCCACGCGCAACATGTACATCCGCCCTGACGGCACCCTCGACAGTGAAGCAGCTACCATTGGTTACCGCGCCGCTGCCGTTCCGGGCACAGTCGCGGGACTCGAGCTAGCCCTGCGCACTTACGGGAGCTTGAAACTCGCCCAGGTTATGGCTCCGGCGATACGCCTCGCTGAGCAAGGTTTTGCAGTGAGCGAAAAGCTCGCGCAAACCCTTTCCGCAGCCAGCAAATTGCTCGAGCGTTTCCCGTTGAGCCGGCACGTCTTGCTTAAAGACGGCACGATGTTCAAACCCGGCGAGATCTTGCGCCAGTCGGAACTGGCTGCCACTCTCCGGCGAATTGCACATAGCGGTAGCGCAGAATTCTATCGCGGAAAGACTGCGCATCTTCTGGGCGACGAAATGGCGCACAACGGCGGATTGATTACGCGCCACGATCTGGCCGCATATAAACCGAAACTCCGCGAGCCGTTGCGCGCCACGTACAAAACTTCCAGCGATGAATGGGAAGTGATCTCAAGCCCTCCGCCAAGCTCGGGCGGCGTTGCCATGATCGAGGCGCTCAACATCCTGAATGATGTTGAATTGCGATCGTGGGACGACCCGCAATCGGTTCATTGGGTGTCCGAAACGATGCGCCGAGTGTTTGCCGATCGCGCCGCTTATCTTGCCGACCCTGATTTCGCGCATGTTCCGGTGCGCGGCCTAATCGATCCACGCTACGCCGCTGATCTGCGCAACAAGATTGATCCTGAGCACGCTTCAGCGAGCCAGGCCGTACGGGCGGGTGACCCGCGTCCATTCGATCAGCAGCTCGGCGGAAATGGCCGCGCGCAAAAGCAGACCCCGTTGAAAGTCAGCGTCAGCCCAACCGAGGGCGGCAACACAACGCACTTCTCCGTGGTCGACGCGGCCGGCAACGCTGTCGCAAATACATTCACGCTGAATGGCGGTTTCGGCTCGGGAGTAACCTGCACGGCAGGCTTTCTTCTGAACAACGAAATGGACGATTTCACGACGCAGCCCGGAGTGCCCAATAAATTGTTCGGCCTGATTCAATCCGAAGCTAACGCTATCGCACCGGGCAAGCGTCCGCTGAGCTCCATGACGCCGACAATTGTTTTGCGCAACGGAAAACTCAGTTTCGTTACCGGCTCTCGAGGCGGCCCTTCCATCATCAATGTGACATTGCTCAGTGTGCTGAACTGGATGCGCCTCGGAATGGAAGCGCAGGCGGCCATCAACGCGCCACGCTTTCATCACCAGTGGCTGCCCGACACGCTCGCCGTCGAACGCAGCTTTCCCGACTCTGTGGCGCAGGCGCTCGAAGCGCGTGGCCACAAAATTGTGCGCCGCGCGCATATTGGCCTGGTGAATGCCATCGGTATCGATCCACGCACCGGAGAGCGGTTAGGCGCGGCCGATCCGCGCGACCAGGGGGCCGCGGAAGGATATTGACTCTCCGCGCATTTCCATTATGCCGACCCAAAGGGTTCTCTCCACCTATCTCTTCCTGAATCGCAAACTCACACCAGCGTTGCTCACCGAAATTGCCTCCGCAAAATTCTCGGCCATCGAACTGTTCTGCTCGCACAGCCACTTTGATTACCGCTCCCCTGTAGACGTGCGCGAACTGGCCAGCGCTCTGTCCGGCAACAACTTGAGGCTGCATTCCCTGCACTCTCCCACGGGGAGAGATTTTCTTCCCGGGCGCGAAAGCGGCGTGCCGCTTTCGATTTGCGCGCAGGAGCGCATGCGCCGCCTTGACGCCGTGGACGAAATCAAGCGCGCCATTGACGTCGCCGAGCAAATACCATTTTCGTTTCTCATTCAGCACTTTGGAACTTCCCGCGATACGATCGACGACCGCAAAAAAGATGCTGCTTTCAGCTCGCTCGAGCACCTTGTTATTTTCGCCAAGCAGCGCGGCGTGACGATTGCTCTCGAAAACACCGTGAGCGAAATGGGCTCACCTGCCAGCCTGCGTTCGTTTATCGAAGAGACGAAGCTTAGCGGCTTGCGTCTTTGCTTTGATATCGGCCATGCGAATGTGGAAGAGGGGCCCGCCGACGAGCGCGTCGCACGCAGCTTCGAAGTGATGCGTGAACACGTCGCCACTACGCACATCCATGATAATCACGGCGATAAAGACGAACATTTGCTGCCCTACGAGGGTTCCATAGAGTGGCCAGCGGCACTCGCAATGTTGAGCGGCGCGCCGACCCCGAATCTGCCGCTCGTCCTCGAGCTGAAAGAGTTACCCTCTAGTGCTTCGGGATATCCCGATGGCGGCGCGATCACCAACACACTCGCTGGCGCGCGCGGCGTGCTCGACAAATTCGAAGAGATCCTGCAGAAACCTCGATGAACGCCATCACCATCGACAAAGCGGGCGAGCACGCCGGCCAGGGAGTCACCATCCACGGGTGGCTCTACAATTTGCGCGAGTCCGGCAAGCTGCTGTTTCCGATTTTTCGTGATGGCACCGGAATTATTCAAGGTGTGGTCGCGCTCAAAGAGCATCCGGAAGCGTTCCAGAAGCTCCGCGGATTAACGCAGGAATCGAGCGTCATTGTAACCGGCAAGATTCGCGCGGAGCAGCGCGCCCCCGGTGGCTACGAAATCGGCGTAAGCGCCCTCGAAGTGGTTCAGCGTGTTGCCGATACCGATCCATATCCCATCCAGCTCAAAGAGCATGGCGTCGATTTCCTGCTCGATCGCCGCCACTTATGGATTCGCACTCCGCGCCAGGCGGCCATCTTGCGTATCCGCGCAGAAGCCGTGCGAGCCGCGCACGGCTTCATGTATTCGCAAGGTTATACCCTCACCGAGGCGCCGATTTTCACTCCGGCCGCCTGCGAGGGAACCACTACGCTCTTCGAGGTGCAGTATATCGACGAGGAGAAAGCCTATCTCACCCAGTCGGGCCAGCTCTACGTCGAAGCCACGGCCATGGCCCTTGGTAAGGTCTATACATTTGGTCCCACGTTCCGCGCAGAGAAATCAAAAACTCGCCGCCACCTGACTGAATTCTGGATGCTCGAGCCCGAAGCCGCCTATACCCACCTGGAGGACATGATGCTGCTCGCGGAAGGACTCGTGAGCCACGTCGTCCAGACCGTGCTACGGGACCGATCACGCGATCTCGAAATAATCAAGCGCGACGCCGCCAAGCTCGCGAACGTAAAGCCGCCTTTTCCGCGGATCTCCTACGACGAAGCGATCGCCATTTTGCAGAAACGCGGCAACCCCGCGAAATGGGGCGAGGATTTCGGCGGCGATGAAGAAACCCTTTTGTCGAGCGAGTATGACCGGCCGGTCATGGTCCATCGCTATCCCGCGGCCATCAAAGCGTTTTACATGCAGCCTGATGCCACGCGGGCCGATCTCGCTCTGGGCTTCGACATGCTCGCTCCCGAGGGCTACGGCGAAATCATCGGCGGCGGCGAACGCATCGCCGATTATGACTTGCTTCTGAAACGCCTCCATGACCACAACCTGCCCGAGCAAGCCTTTCAGTGGTATCTCGACCTTCGTCGCTACGGCAGTGTGCCGCACGCAGGCTTCGGGCTCGGCCTCGAGCGCACCGTCGCATGGATTTGCGGAACCGAGCACATTCGCGAAGTGATCCCCTTCCCTCGCATGATTTATCGCGTATATCCTTAAAGTGGCTGGGTGCGTGCACTCGCGTTGGTCCTGGCCTTTAGGTTCGCTTCGTTTATGGCGCACAAAATCCGCATTATCGGCGTTCCCATGGATCTCGGCCAGAGCCGCCGCGGGGTTGATATGGGCCCCTCCGCGCTTCGCGTCGCCGGTTTGCAAACGCGGCTCAAGCAGTTGGGCCACACCGTCGAAGACATCGGCAATATCAATGTGAAGCAGCCCGAAGAGCAACATTTCGGCGAGAAGCGTGCAAAATATTTGAACGAAATTGCGGAAATCTGCCGCTCGCTTTCGGAAATCGTGCAAAAGACAATCGAAGATGGATTTGTTCCTTTGGTTCTCGGAGGCGATCATTCCATCGCTATCGGCGTCATGAGCGGCCTCTCCAATCATTTTCGCAAGCTGTCGCGAAAAATCGGCTATGTGTGGCTCGATGCTCATGGTGATATGAATACCCCGGAGAGTTCGCCCTCGGGCAATGTTCATGGCATGCCGCTGGCTTCCGTGATGGGCTATGGCGCGCCGGAGCTGGTCGAGCTGCTCGGCTACAAGCCCAAGGTTGAGCCGCGCAACGTGGTGCTGGTGGGCGTTCGCGAGCTTGATCCCAAAGAGCGGCGCCTGATGAAGGATTCTGGCGTGCACGTTTTTACGATGCGCGACATCGACGAGCGCGGCATGCGCGAGGTCATGAGTGAGGCCCTGCGTTTTGCCTCCGATGACACTGAGGGCATCGCGGTCAGCCTCGACATGGACTTTGTGGATCCCAGCGATGCTCCGGGCGTGGGCACGCCGGTGCGCGGCGGCGTCACGTACCGCGAAGCGCATCTCGCCATGGAAATGATTGCAGACAGTGAAACGATGGTCTCGCTCGAAGTTGTGGAAATTAATCCGGTGATTGATGAGCACAATACGACGGCACTGCTTGGTGTGGAGCTGGTTCTCTCCGGAATGGGCAAGAAAATTTTGTGACGCGCCCGCGAGCCGTGAGGGCCACACCACGTTTCATGAGCAAGCGAAATGACGAATGATCATAAACGAAGTAATAAAAAACGACTGCGCATTGGCGTGCTCTTCGGCGGGCGCTCCGGTGAGCATGAGGTTTCTCTGGCATCCGCCGCATCCGTCATTCGCGGCCTCGATCCCGAAAAATACGAACCCGTGCCCATCGGCATAAACAAAGATGGTCACTGGTTTGTCGGCGCCGGCGCGCAGAGAATACTCTCGGAAGTATTGAAGAGCGGGCAGCGGGTGATGCTCCCGGCCGATCCTAATGCCGCATCGCTGATACCGATGGATGGCACGCACTCCGGTTCTCTGATGGTGGACGTGGTGTTCCCCGTTTTGCATGGCACGTTTGGCGAAGATGGCACCGTGCAGGGTTTGCTTGAGCTGGCCGGCCTGCCTTACGTTGGCGCAGGGGTCCTCGGCTCGGCGATTGGCATGGATAAGGATGTGCAAAAACGCCTGTGCAAAGAGGCCCGAATCCCCGTAGTTGAGTGGATCGCCGTAGCGCGTGCTGCGTGGGAGAAACGCCCCAAAGAAATTACGACCGCTGTCGAGGGGAGGTTTGACTACCCGGTGTTCGTGAAGCCCGCGACTCTTGGCTCATCGGTAGGCATGACCAAGGCGCACTCGCGCAAGGAGCTTGGCCCGGCGCTTGATCTCGCAGCTGAATTCGCCCAAAAAATTATCGTTGAGCGGGCCATTAAAGGACGCGAAATTGAGGTCTCGGTGCTCGGTAATGATGAGCCGCAGGCCTCCATTCCCGGCGAAATCGTGCCGCACCGCGAGTATTACGATTACGCCGCGAAGTATCTCGAACAAGGCACGCGGCTGCTGATTCCCGCGAAACTCTCCCCCATGCAGGCAAAACGTTTCCAGGAATTTGCCGTGCGCGGATTCCGTGCCCTTGAACTTGCGGGCATGGCGCGAGTGGATTTTTTCTTCGAAAACCGCACCGGTAAAATGTATCTGAATGAGGTCAACACCATTCCTGGTTTCACATCCATCAGTATGTATCCAAAACTCTGGGAGGCCAGCGGCATTCCTTTCGCCAAATTAATTGACCGCCTCATCGATCTCGCTCTCGAACAGCATCGCGAAAAGGCCCGAACCAAATACGCCATCGAACTCCCGCCAGGCGCCGCCGGGGCCCTGGAAGCATAGAACGTATTCTGTGGCTTCGGGATAGAGTTCCGTGCGCACAGCGCCTGTGCCCGCTCCCCAGTCGAAGATCAATCTTCCCCCGCCAATTGGCCATGCCTTGCAGGGTTGGTCAGGGATTCCTTACGCGCCGAAAATGTTCTCTTCAGAAATACTAGCTTTGTGGCGATATACTCTGATGCCTGTATCACCGCTGACCGGGGGATCGCGTGGGGATTCTTAATTCGGGATCGGAAGAGCCGAAGTCCAGGTTGCGCCGCTATATTCTCAGCTTCGTCGCCCTCGGCCTGCTTCTCACTTTCGGCTTGTGGTACACGTTTCGTCTCTATCCCGAAAAGCGCGCTGCGCAAGGCTTCTTCGATGCCCTCGTGGCCGGTGATACAGCGCGCGCCTACCAGCTTTGGAAGCCGCTCCCTAGCTACACGATGAAGGACTTTCTTGATGATTGGGGCCCCACCGGCTACTACGGGCCGGTGAAGAGCTATCGAATCGAGTCCGTAGTAGCACCGGAGAAAGGCGGCAGCGGGGTCATCGTAGTTGCTGAGCTCAGCCCGTTCGCTCCGTTTCCCGAAGACGGCGATGTGCAAAAAAACCGCCGCATGAAAGAAGTCCGCATCTGGGTTGAGAGCAAGGATAAATCCCTTAGCTTCCCGCCGTAAGCCTGGTTCTTGTTTGCTCTTTGCGGCCCGCTACTACTCCCGCCTTTGCGCTACCTGCTTGGATTGGTTACGTGGCGCGGCCCTTTGCAACACGCGAACCAGGCGTCGTCCGGCTGGGGGCACGGCGACTCGATTCCCGCGCAAAATTTGTCTCGCCGTAAGGTTACGACCGTAAAGCCGCTCGTTAGCTTTATTGTCCGGACGCAATGTTGAGCCTTCGAGCGAAATCCCCGCAAATAATCCCCGCGAACGCGAATAGCTCAGGATTTCCGCGCGCATCCACGCATCGGTGTCCGCTGATGCATGGCGCCCTTTTGGACCCGCGGCAGCCGATGCCTCTCCTCCGAGCTTGATCTTGCTGCTGAGGATGGACTCGGCCCCCCGCGGATTCATCACCAGAAGAATCAAGTCGGTTGCTTCGCCGCCCATTTGCATTCCGATGCTCGTGCCTTCAAGAGCGTACATTGCAGGCGCACTCCATGGCCCCGTGAAGTTTCTGCCGCTCCGGCACACCATGGCCCCACGACCGTAATCCTTGCCCATTCCCAGCGCCACCTTCAACACCGAAGGAAACACGATCACACACTCAGCCTTCTCCAAAAGCTGATGCGGAATGTTGTCAGGGAGGCTCACGACCTCTTTCATGACCATGCCACAGCTCTCCAAGCGTTTCTGCTCCTTGTTCGGATGCGAAACATGCTTGGCCGCATATACCGCGCTCGACGCACAGCACAGGGTCAGCGCCAAAAGTGCAGGTCGTTTGCTTAGTTTGTTCATTCCAACCGCCTTCGCTTGGCAAAACCTCTCATCAATTCTCAGTTCTTGCTGGGGGTACGTTCTTTCCTTCCCTGCGCGTGACACCGGTGGTCTCGCGCAGCGGAGGAATTTTGCGTCATCCATGTAAAGGCAACGCAGTGCCAACCTGTATCATGGTCACGAAAGCGAAACGCGGACAATACCCGCAAGACCTAACGGATCTGTCGGATTTGCTGTAGGCAAAGGGTGAGTTTACGGTGCGGCAAGGTCGCGTATGGCGGCGAGTAGCTCCTTGGGAGAGACGGTAGCGGTTCCAAGTTTGCCCACGACGACTCCGGCAGCCACGTTGGCGAGCAGCGCGGCATGTGCGAGCGGGGCTCCGGCGGCGGCGGCCAGGGCAAGCGTCGAAAGCACCGTGTCGCCGGCCCCGGTTACGTCAAATACTTGGCGGCCGGTCGCGCCCCGATCGACCCCCGGCAGGCCGAGACGCGCGTAGGTAATTTCAAAGCTTGTCGCCGGCACGTGGAATTGGCCGGGCGATGACTCTTCGATAACGCTCAATCCTTTTTCTCCGAGTGTGATGACCACTGCCGCGCAGCCAAAGTGCGCGAGCATCGCGCGGCCGGCTTCTTCGATCGACCCTTCGTCGCTGAGCGTGCGCGTGACAAAAAATCCCGCTTCTTTGGCGTTGCATACGATTACCGCAGCGCCTCGATACGAAAAAAGCCGCGACGTTTTTGGCTTGACTAGCGCCGGAACACCACGCTGGTGGCACGCGGTCAGGACCCTCTCCGCGAGCGAGTCGGTGACGACACCTTTGTCGTAATCCGATACCACGAGTGCCTCAAGGGTATCGAGCGCCTTTAGGACTTGCCGGACCAGCGTCTCTTCGATTTTCTTTTGGAGTGGCGCGCGGCGCTCGCGGTCCACCCGCACCACTTGTTGATGGCGCGCGATGATCCGCGTTTTCACCGTAGTCACCCGCGAGCGGTCAACAAGCGCGTGTTTCTCGTCGAGACCCATCCCACGAAAACACTGGATCACCGCACCACCCGCCTGGTCGTCGCCGATCACCCCAAAGCACGACACCTGCGCGCCAAGCTCGGCGAGGTTCGCAGCCACATTGCCGGCGCCCCCAAGGCATTCGCTTTCCTCGGCGAAATCCACCACCGGCACAGCGGCCTCTGGGGAAAGTCGCGTGGCGGTACCCCACAAATAGCGATCAAGCATCAAATCGCCGACCACACCGACCTTCTGTCCGCGCATGCGCCGCACGATTCGCGAGAGTTGCGAAGCAGATGCGCTCATCGGTAGCGCTCGCGAATCATGTTGTGAAATTCGCAGTCATTCCGCGTCATTCTGGCGAAACAGCAGCTTCGTCGGGAAGCATCACAGGAATGTCATCTCTGATGGGATACACACGATGGCAGGTCGCGCACTTCAGTCCAGCGTCGTTAGAAACCAGGCGCACCGGGGTTTTACAAAGGGGACAAACGAGAATGTCGAGCAATTCCTGGCGTACGGCCATTGGTCCTCCTGTCGCAGAACTGTAGCAGACGCGCTTGACTACAATCAACTTCGTGGCCCGCTTCGGCGCGGTCATGTCACGGTGCAGTTACAGGCCTTTCGCACGGCGGAATTCGCGAACTACCTCGCCGGCATCGCGATGCTCACCGTCCACCGCGAAGTTTATCTTGCGTATGTCTGCAGCGGAGATGTGGTCGCCCAGTTCGGAGAGCGCAGCGCGAAGTTGCGGAACGCGTCCAAGCGTTTCCTGCCGAACGATGGGAACAGCGTCGTAGGGAGGGAAATAATGTCGATCGTCTTCGAGAATCACAAGTCCGAGCGCATCGATCAATCCGTCGGTCGAATTTCCCGCGACGATATCCACCTGCCTTTCTTTGAGCGCGCGATAGAGTAACCCCAGATCCATCACCCGAGGTTTCTCGGCAAACTGTAACTGATAGGTGTTTGCCCATCCGCGAAACCCGTCCGGACGCTCCAGGAATTCGTAACCCACTGCGACGCGCCACTGTTTTGCAAGCCCCGCAACATCAGAGATAACGTGAAGATGATGATTGCGCGCATCCTCGCCGCGAACGACCATAGCGAACGTATTATTGAAGCCAAGCGGTTCGGTTACGTCAAGGTTGAAACGCTTCGCGTACGCTGCCTTCACTCTCTGGTAAACCTCGGCGGAATGATTCGCCGGGGGCTCCCCTAGAACCGCGGTCAGCGCAGTTCCTGTATATTCGACATATAAATCCAAATCGCCGGCAAGCAGGGCTTTGTGACAGACCAGAGTTCCGCCAAGATTTACTTTTCGCTCCACGTGCATGCCGGTACGGTGTTCGATATGCTGCGCCAGCAACTCGGCAAGCACGATTTGTTCGGTGAAATTTTTTGAGCCAATGACGATGCGCGTTTTTGCGGGGCCGTGACAACCTGCAAGGTATGCGAACATCACCCCGATACACAGCATCCCGACACGCAACACCGAAACAGGCAAGCGCATCAAGTGCTCCGGATCATTTAGTGGCGGAGTCATACAATTTGTCGCCGGGCCAAAGCTGGCATGGGGTCAAGCTGCCGCAGGTGTTGGTCAGGGGCAACCACAAAGTGTGCCGCAAGCGTCTTGCCATCAACGTGCCACGGTTGCTTCATGCGCAATGCGTTCAAGGTTGTAGGGCGCATTACGTAATTGCCGCCATTCGCCGTTCGGCCCAGCCAAAAAGTACATCGGCGAGAATCGCAAGAACCGCCGCGGGGATGGCACCCGCGAGAATCACTTGGTCGTTGACCATAGATACGCCACGATAAATAAACGTTCCCAGCCCTCCGGCGCCAATGGCCGCAGCGATTGTGGCCAAGCCGATGCATATGACCGCAGCCACACGAATGCCCGCTAGAATAACGGTGAGTGCCAGCGGTATCTCCACCTGCCACAAAATTTGATCTTCGGTCATACCCATCCCACGCGCCGCTTCCAACACGGCAGGATCGACGCTGGAAATACCCGTAAACGTATTGCGAAGAATCGGCAGCAGCGCATACAAAACCAAGGCAACGACGGCCGTGCGCGGTCCGATTCCCCCGATCAGTGGCACCGGTATCAGAAAGCCGAATAGCGCGAGACTTGGCACCGTCTGAATCACGTTGGCAACGCCGAGGATCGGCGCACGCAACCTTCTGTGGCGCGTAAGCGCAATGCCGAGGGGAAAACCGACCAGTGTGGCGATAAACATCGCTATCGCAACGAGTGCGAGATGCTCCAGGGTCACCTGAAAAACTTCCACGCGATTGCGAATCATGAAATCAAAGACGCTCATCTCACCTCACTTGGCAGAACCTTTTAAAGCTTTGTTCTGAATAGTTGGCGTCCACGGGTACAAATCTTCTCTCTTAAGAGTCCAGCGACGAAACAAAAGCGCGTATTTCCGGCTCCTCAGAAGCAAGAAACTCCTGGGGCTCACGAACGGCAACTAGTTTACCCTCGGCAAGAAGAGCGATTCGCGAACCAAGCAGCAGCGCTTCGCGCACATCGTGGGTCACGAACACGATCGTTTTCCGGAGCCGGGCGGCCAGCGCTCGGAATTCGCGCTGCAAATCGGCGCGGGTCACCGGATCGAGCGCGCCGAAAGGCTCGTCCATCAATAGGATTGGGGGATCGGCCGCGAGCGCCCGGGCCACTCCGACGCGCTGGCGTTGTCCGCCGGAGAGCTCGCGCGGTTTGCGCTGCGCGAATTCGCCCGGCTCGAGACCCACCAATCGCAGCATCTCGCCCACACGCGAACCTATTTTGTCCGCCGGCCAGCCTTCGAGCGCAGGCACCAAGCCAACGTTGCGCTCAACGGTAAGATGGGGAAACAGTCCAGCCTCCTGGATCACGTAGCCAATTCCCCGGCGCAAACGAATGGGATCCCAATCCGTGGTCCGGCGATTTTCGACAAAAACTTCCCCGCACGACGGATCGAGCAGGCGATTGATCAGCTTCAGCGTCGTTGTTTTTCCTGAACCGCTGCGACCCAGCAACACCAGTGTCTCGCCGCGGGCGATTTGCAAATTGACGTTGCGTACGAGCCCACGGCCATTCGGCAACCGAAACGAGACCGCCCGGCATTCGATTAACGTGTGCTGCTGTTTTGCAACGTCGTCAGCGTTCCTACAGTTCTTTATCATTTGACTTTCAACATGGATGCAGTTAAAAAAGAGAGTCGCCCCCCGGCGCCCAACCCCTCAACTTGGCGCAACCCCGCGGCGCCTATCGCATCCAATATATTCCCGAGAGAAAGGGGACTTCATGTCAGCGCCCGCTATCTTGGATCGGACTCGCGAGGAATTGAAAGGCCATATCAGCGAAGCCCGCGCTCGAACTGACGAACTGTTTCGCGCCGTTTGCCCGGACGCTCTGTATGATCGACCAATACCCGAGCGACACCGGATCATTTTTTATGTGGGGCATTTGGAAGCTTTCGATTGGAATTTGCTGGCCGCGCGTGCTTTCGGCCTGACGCCTTTCAACAAGAGCTTCGACCAGCTTTTCGCCTTTGGCATTGATCCGGTTCACGGCGCCCTTCCTGCAGATAAGCCTTCGGATTGGCCCGATCGCAGCGAGGTGAAGGGCTATAGCCAGCTGGGCCGCGACATCCTCGATGCGGCGATCGAGCGATGGTCGAATACTGGAAGCGGACATCCTAATACAACACAGATGCTTCAAGTCGCCATCGAGCATCGCCTGATGCACGCCGAAACGCTTGCTTACATGCTGCACCAACTCCCCCTAGACCGCAAAGTCCGCCCACCGATTCTAGCAGCACCTTCGGCGCAACGCGGCAAACCTCGCGAAAAGTCCCGCATGACCAAGATTCCGGCCGGGAGTGTGACACTCGGGTTGCGTCGTTCGCCGGGAACCTTCGGATGGGACAATGAATTTGAAGCCCATGAAGTTGCCGTACCTGAATTTTCTATTGGTATCCATAACGTAACGAACGGAGATTTTTTGAAGTTTATTGATGCTTGCGGATATGAGCACCGGTCGCTCTGGACCGATGAAGACTGGACCTGGAAAGAGGAGAACAACATTCGCCAACCGGCGTTGTGGTCGCAGAATGGCAACCTCTGGACGTACCGCAGCATGTTTCAGAAGATCGCCTTACCGCTTGATTGGCCGGTGTACGTAAGCTATGCGGAAGCCTCGGCATACGCGCGGTGGCTGGGCAAAGCCCTTCCAACGGAAGCGCAATTTCATCGTGCGGCTTACGGCACTCCGGAAGGCTTTGAGCGCAAGTATCCCTGGGGTGATGAAATGCCTCGAGAACACCACGGCAATTTCGATTTTCAAGGATGGGACCTTGTGCCCGCGGGAAGTTTCCCGGGGGGCGCGAGTGCTTTTGGTGTACAGGATCTGGTCGGCAACGGCTGGGAGTGGACTGGCACGGTCTTTGGACCTTTTGAAGGCTTCACTCCGTTTTCTTTTTATCCCGGATACTCTGCGGATTTTTTTGACGGCCGGCATTACGTCTTGAAGGGTGCATCACCACGCACTGCGGCGTGTTTGTTGCGACGGTCATTCCGCAACTGGTTCCAAGCGCACTACCCGTATGCATATGCAACTTTCCGTTGCGTGGAGAATTGACGCGTCCGCAGGCCACTTCTCATGCTCACATCGAAAACTGCGAAATCCCGGGCGTTGGAAATTGCCGTGGAGGTCCGAGCGGGTCTGATCAGGCAGGGCCAAAAGGAATTGCCGTCGAAATATTTGTACGACGAAGTGGGCTCCGCGCTTTTCGAAGTGATCAGCGTCCTGCCGGAATATGGACTCACGCGCGCGGATACGCGACTTCTCAAGCAATTCGCCGGGAATATAGTGGATCGGCTGCCCTCGCCCGTTCTGGTGGCGGAGTTAGGTAGCGGCAGCGGAAAGAAAACGCGCTGGATCCTGGAAGCGCTGGCCCGCCGGCAGCGCACGTTTTACTATCCGATCGAAATTTCGCCGACCGCACTCGAGCAGTGTAGAAAGGAATTGGGGCAAATCGAGCTGGTCAGCGTGCTCGGTTATGAAAGGACTTATCTCGACGGACTTTTCACGGTTGCCAGCCGGCGGCAGCCCGGCGAGTGCCTGCTGGTGTTATTTCTCGGCAGCAGCATCGGGAATTTCGACCGCGATGCCGGCGAGGATTTTTTGCGCAAGGTGCGGGAGATTCTCTTGCCTGGCGACGGATTGCTGCTGAGCACCGATCTGGTGAAGTCCATACCGCGAACATTACTGGCCTACGATGATCCGGCTGGGGTGACCGCGGCGTTCAACCTAAATCTATTGGCGCGCCTCAACCGGGAGCTCGACGCCGATTTTAACGTGGGAGGATTTCGCCACGAAGCGCGATGGAACCAGGGCGAGCGCCGCGTCGAAATGCATCTACGTTCGCTGAGCGATCAGACCGTGCAGGTTCGCGGCGCAGGCTTCTGCGTGCGATTGAAGAGAGGCGAAACCATCTGGACGGAGAGTTCCCACAAGTACGAGGCGCGTGAAATTCCCGCGACCGCCGTGCGCCTCGGTTTTCGGTGTGAGGGGCAGTGGATTGACAGTGATTGGCCATTCGCGCAAAACCTCTTGCTTGCGACCTGACAGGCGCCGAACTTCGAGCCCAAATCCCATGAGTGTGATTTAAAGCGATTCGATACGCAGATTGAGGCGCGCCCTCCAAACCTCTTGCGGTGCAATTTGCGGCTGCCAGTTGGTTAGAATTTGCGAACCTTGATAGACGCGCTCAAATCCCTCTTCGGACTCAGAGACCGTTTCGATCGGCGAGATCCAGAAGTTAGCCGCTTGCGGCGTCCGCAGCGTGACCGCCACCTTCTGCCAGCCATCTACGATACGCAACTCGGAGGCGGACACCCCAGCACTCCAACTAAGCGCATGTCGCGTTCCCTCAAATTCAAAATAACGATCCGGCTCGTTCGGGGCTAGAAAGTTGACCACTGTCTCCAAACCAATGGCCAGACGAAGCGGCGCTGCGCCATCGTGCGCAATCGTGAGGTCGCAACTGATTTCACAAGAATTCGCGGCGGAGCCCAGTGTAAACATCTTCGTGGCGCGAAGCACCGGCTCGGCGGAAGTCGCGGTGCCCAGGGCGCCGAATGGCGCTTTATGTACCAATTCGACGCCTTCAGAGGACGCCGAAGTAATCGCGAAATCGCCGCCGGCAAACGCCGCCGCCTCGTCAAGGTGCAAGGCCTGATAATCGGCGTGCGTTTTTTTCAGTGGAAACAAAAGCAAGCGGAACGAGTGCCGGGGCCAACGATCGTATCGAAGATGCTGCGCGAGCCCTTGTTCTTTAACGCGAGTTTGCTCATGAATGGAGGCGACACCGCCTGCAGAGGCTACCGCGTCGCGTAAACGCGCGTGATAGGCCTCCGGCCTGCGCTGGATTGAATTAATCACCGCCACATCGTTGGGGCGAAAATCGAGTGCGGCAAGGGTTCCCCCCTCCGCGGGCTTGAGCAGCGCGGCAAATGCCGGCGAAGTGATGTAGAGCTCTTCCGCGCCGTCGGCGTCAAAATCAAGCCGCCGCAACACTGTGGCATCTTTTTCCCGATGCGAGCGCTCTTGTGCCAGAGCATCGGCAATTTTCTCGGCATAGATGAGGTCGCGCCACAGCGCCGTGCGCAGATGCGGGGAATACAGACCGCCAAAAACCCCGTGCCAGTAAGCGTCGTTGCATTGCGATCGCAAGAGATGCAGGAGCGCGTCATCGAGACGGCGGCGGATTGCTGAGCCTCGGCGTTTCGCTTCACTGAGTTTCTTCGAAACGAAAAGCATTTTCTTGTGAAGAAGATTGGCTTCAGGGTACTTGGTAAAAAACGCTCGCCACGGACCGCCGCGCAAAAATGGCTCCACGTCCGGACGCGCCGCAAATTCCTGATACACGGCGTGGTAGCGCTGGCGCATTGGCGTTGGTAAGACCCATTCCATCATTTCCGTGTACGAAGCCGTGGGTAGATCGGCGCGGCCCAGGGTGCGATGTTCGGCCAGAGCGATTGCAGGCGGCGTGGTGGCCAGCCAATCAGAATTATTCTCGAGGGCAGAAAAGAAACGATCGAGCCAGCCATCGCGATAACAATGTTCATACGTTCCCGGCCACACCCCAAATTTTTCGCAATCGTCACCCATCACAGCCATCCCTCCGGGAGCTGACCCGGCCGAGTGGCGCAGGAACGCCATGGTTTCGTCCACACTGCGGAACGGAAGCAAGTAACGCAGGGCCTTCAGGCCCGCAAGAAGCTTCACCGTCTGCCCACCGTCTTCAGCGAGATAGCAGCCGAAGAGTTGCGGCAGCTCAAACCCGGCGGAAAGAAAATGAATGTCGTCAACTAATGTGTAACTGACGCCAGCCCGCGCAAGGACACCGGGAAGCTGGGGCTCCCACACGCGTTCGGCAAGCCACGCACCCGATGGGCGCTTCCCGAAATACTTCTCAAGATAATCGGCCATGCGGTGAATTTGCACCTGCTGATCGCTCGGCGGAATCGAAATTAGAATTGGTTCGTAAAAGCCGCCGCCAATCAATTCGATCTGGCCGCGTCCGGTGAGCTCGCGCAACATCGAGAAAAACTCGGGATGATGCTCCGCGACCCACTCGAGCAGCGGTCCGGAATAATGCAGACCGACGCGGACGCTGGGGTGACGTTGCAAATGCTCGAGAAAAGGCAGGTAACAACGCTGGAAGCAACGCTCGAAGACGTGATCGAAATTGCCAACCGGCTGATGCGCGTGAATCAAGAGTACAAGATGAAATTTCTGCGGCACCTAGTGACGCTCCTTCGTTGTCCTGCAATTTGTCGCGCGCGCGTCTGGCCCACGTAGAAGAAATGTGATTGCCCATGATCGGCACTGTGCACCAGGGTGCGAATCATATTCTCGCATAGGTCTGCTATGATGCGCGCGAAAGCAAACTCGTTCCGAGAGATTGGGCTGAAATGAAGAGGCTGTCGCCATCCGAAGAAAAGAAAAAATTTCAAGCGGGAGTTGCGCAATTCAACAGCGGGCAGTTCTTTGAGGCCCACGAAAGCTGGGAAGAAATCTGGCTCGCGGCGCCTGAACCTGAGAAAACCTTTTTGCAAGGGATTATTCAAATTTCGGCCGCATTTCATCATTTCCGACGGGACAATCACGCCGGCGCGGAATCACTGCTTGGCGAAGGGCTGAGGAAGCTGGATCGTTTTCCGAGCATGCATCGTGGGCTGAAGATCGGCAAACTTCGCGAGTTTGTGCGTTGCTGGCTGGCGGCGCTGGCCAGGGAGGATCGCGAAGTGCTTCAGCGCGTTCCGCAGCTCGAACAACAAGAATCGGAAAGCGAGCCGGGTTTTGTTCGTTGATAACCAAAACTGCTGCTTGAAAAAATACGGCGTGCCTGAGGGCGGCACGCCGCATATGTTATCCGCGGGAGTTATCGATCTATGTTCGGCGCGAGGGTTGCCGAGATAGGCCTGCTTACGCCTTTTTCGTGTACCAGTCAGCATTGATCGCTGTGAAATTCGACCACTTTTCCGGCAAGTCCTCAAGAGCGAAAATTGCTGTTACCGGGCATACCGGAACGCACGCGCCGCAGTCAATGCACTCGACCGGGCTGATGTACAACTGTGTCTCACCTTCGTAAGTCGGCTCGTCCTTGCGCGGGTGAATGCAATCCACCGGGCAGACGTCTACACACGCGGTGTCCTTGGTTCCGATGCAGGGCTCTGCGATTACATAAGCCATCAGGGTTTCCTCCGAGCGATACGTGAATCCTCAACGCGCCGAAAACTCAGGCTTAAAGAATCCGGTTTTATATCATTATCCGAGCGCCGGGACAAGTAGTCTCCACAACCTCCGCTCAGCATTTAGTATACTCCATAGCGACAGCGCCCTCTACTGCAGCCCCTCACAACCATATCCACTGCATCTACCAGTACCATCCATCAGCAGCGTGAAGTTGGGTGCGAGACAAGCCCAGACTTGCGCGCGCATTTAACCAACGTGATTGGAAGCGATTGCACTGTGGCTGCACTGACAACTAAAATGGAGACGCTACGTCCAAGGCTACGGAGGTCTGATTTATGCGCACTATTTGGTTTCGAGCGGTCATGCCCTTGCTGGCCGTGCTCGGATTCTTTATTTTGGCAGAGGCGAATTTAGCACTGTTTGCGCAGGATGCGCGGGCGCCCGCGAAACGCGGACAACAGGGCGCCAAAGCGGGCGGAAAAACGGGACGAAAAACGGGATCACCAGCAATTGCGGATCCGATGGTAATCGACCAGCAGGGCTTCGAAAACATTCTTACCAAATACAGTGGCAAGCCGCTGCTGGTGAATTTCTGGGCCACATGGTGCGAGCCGTGCCGCGATGAATACCCGATGCTGAATGAACTCGCGAAGAAATACGCGCCGGAAGGCTTGCAACTGCTAGGCATCAGTCTCGATGGCGACGGAGAGATGATTCTGATGCGCAGGTTTCTTGCACGGTATAAACCCGTTTTCCCAAATTTTCGTAAACGACCCGGCAAAGAGGAGCAGTTCATTAACGTGGTAAACAAAGAGTGGAGCGGCTCGATTCCGGCGTCATTTTTTTATGCCCGCGATGGGCGACAAGTTGGGCAGATTGTCGGCGAGAGCAAGCGGGAGGTTTACGAAGCGGCGATCCGCTCGGTGCTCGGTTCGAGCGGCAAAGATTCTTCAAACTCGCGGCCGCGGAGCGCGGCCGATGGTCATTGACAATTCCTCATTTCCGTATTCCCAACAGCTATCTTGGAGCTCGCATGGTTTTAGGCTTGGCTTTCACCTGCCGATCCCAGGCCAAGCCGGCGTCGACGAGCACATCGATACGCTCGCAAAAAATACTTTGGCAGGGATTAGCACCTGTTTCACCAGCCAAGTCCGCGTGATGTACAAGATCGAGCCCGAGCTCGATGGGCTGATGCGTGATACGGAGTCCGCAGACCACGACTTCATTTCTTTCGCGGGTAGACAAAGATTTCTTTGGGTATGGACGCGTGAACACCTTTGTTACCGTCAACGAGTTCGGTAATGCTCAGATCAGCGGCCACGCTCGTGAGCATGTAAGCTTCGTCGCGGCTGAGGTGCTTCTCGGTCACCAGAAAATCGATCATCTCGCGAACCGCTAACTTAGTGGCCTCGTTCAAATCCTCATGCAGACCCATGGTGATGTAATGCGTCGGCGTTTCGGCACGCGGCCAGCGCAGATGCATATCCTTGCGCACCACCAATTGAAACGTACCGACGAGCGAGGTTTCCATGGCAGTGATATCAACCTCGCCGTTGCCTTGCCCGGCGTGACCGTCACCCACTTCCAACAGCGCGCCGCGCGCATGCACGGGAATAAAAAGCGATGTCCCGGAGACCAGTTCCTTGTTGTCAAGATTTCCGGCGTGAATCCAGGGAGGCGCGCTGCTGATCTTCCCGGAGGATTCGGGCGGTGCCACGCCTACGCTGCCAAAAAATGGACGTAACGGAATTTCGATGCCCTCGGCAAAATGCGCCATCATGCGTTTTTCATCGAGGGGAATAATTTTCGTTTTTGGATAAGGAAAATCCTCAGGCAGGAATCCCCGGCCAGGACCAAACCCATTGTAGGCGTACGGAATCGCCAAGCGAATGGCAAGTATGCGCACTTCGAGAACGTCGCCCGGCTCAGCGTTTTCAATATAAATTGGACCAGTGAGAATGTGCCCGCCGGGGCCCTTGTTGGTCACTTCTTTGTAGATATCGCGAAGCGACTGCTCGATCTGTTGCGGAGCAACACCCGCATCTTCGAGGCGCTTGGGGCTCGAAGTGATCAGCGTGTGAATCTCGACGGTATCGCCGGACTTAATCCGCAGCACCGGTGGCGCACTGGCGTCGTAATAGCCCCAGGCGATCGTCTTCGGTGTGGCCTTCAGCGTGTATGTCGCGGACTCCTTCGCCTGCTGAGCGGAGAGCAGGCACCCGAACAGTAATACGCCTAACCTGAGGAAAGCAGCGTGCAAAATCATTTGGACTCCCGATCGGATGTCAGCCCAGGTCCGAAATCGGGCGCACCGAACACAATGACCCGACCGAGCATAAACACTTTTTCGTGGGCTGCTTTCGACGACCTTTGTGCGGTCATTTCTTGGCTCATGCGTGGGTCATGTCTTCGGGGCGGACGAGTTTGTCGAATTCATCGCCGGTGAGGTAGCCGAGCTTGACGACCGCTTCGCGTAGGGTGAGGTTTTCGTGATGGGCGGTGTGTGCTGCCAGAGCGGCTTTGTCGTAACCGATCTTGGGGCTCAGGGCGGTGACCAGCATCAGGGAATTCTTGACGTAGAAATCAATCTGCTTGCGATTGACTTCGATTCCCACGACGCAGTGATCGGCGAAGCTGTGGCAGGCATCCGAGAGCAGCTCGACAGAATGCAGAAAATTGAAAATGATGACGGGCTTGAAAACGTTGAGCTCAAAATTTCCTTGTGAGCCGGCAAATCCGATTGCGGCGTCATTGCCCATCACTTGCACGGCCACCATGGTCATGGCTTCGGCCTGCGTGGGATTTACTTTGCCGGGCATGATGCTCGAGCCGGGCTCGTTTTCCGGGAGCATGAGCTCGCCCAAGCCGCAGCGCGGACCGGAGGCCAGCCAGCGCACATCGTTGGCAATTTTCATGAGCGATGCGGCGAGCGTTTTGAGCGCGCCACTGGCAAAGACAAGTTCATCATGCGCGGAGAGCGCGGCGAATTTGTTGGGGTGCGATTTAAACGGCAAACCGGTGAGCTCGGCGATTTTCTTTGCGGCGCGCTCGGCAAATTCAGGATGCGCGTTCAGTCCGGTGCCGACGGCCGTGCCGCCAATGGCCAGTTCATAGAGTCCGGAAAGCGCATTGCCGAGACGTGCAAGGTCGCGCTCGAGCAGGCTGACCCATCCGGATAGTTCCTGGCCAAGGGTGAGCGGCGTGGCATCCTGCAGATGAGTGCGGCCGATTTTCACGATGTTGGCGAACTGCTTGGCCTTGGCATCAAGCGCGCGGGCTAATTTTTCTACAGCGGGAATCAGCGTACGCGCAACTTCTGTGGCCGCGGAGATGTGCATCGCTGCAGGAAACGTGTCATTGGAGGACTGCGACATGTTCACGTCATCGTTGGGATGAATGGGCTTTTTGCTGCCCATTGTGCCGCCGGCGATTTCGATAGCGCGATTGGCTATTACCTCATTGACGTTCATGTTGGTCTGCGTGCCGCTACCGGTCTGCCAGACGCGCAGCGGAAAATGATCACGCAACTTGCCGGAGATGATCTCGTCGGCGGCTTGCACGATGAGCTTGCATTTGTCGGGTGGGAGCTTGCCGAGATCCTGATTGACGAGCGCGCAGGCTTTTTTCAGGATGCCAAAGGCGCGAATGAGCTCGCTCGGCATGGTGTCTTTACCGATCGCGAAATGGATGAGCGCGCGCGCGGTCTGCGCGCCCCAGTAGCGGTCCGCTGGGACTTCCATCTTCCCCATGCTGTCGGTTTCGATGCGCGTCGGGCGGTTCACAGACGCCGAGCGGGAAGCTTCGGACATGCGCAAACTCCTTGTTGGTGCAGGCTGCGCTTAGTGTAGCAGCAACAAGGACGCTAGTGGAGTCCGGCTGTCGAGACTGCCGAGAGCGCGCCGACAAATTTTGGCGACTCATTTGCCGGCAGGGTTTTCCGAGCCCCGATCCGCCGGTTAAGCGCTGCCTCAACTGAGGGGCGAGGTTTAAGCCAATTGGCTTCGTGTTTTTACAGAATGCAAACCCTCGAGCAGCATTTGGGCAATCTAGGCGAGAATGGGGGGGGCGGTCAATCTAAGACAGCGTCCCGGTGGTGCTATTCATTTATGACCTGGCTTACAATGTTCGACCGTGCCGGGAGCGATCCACAGGTGTCTGTGAGGAACGAGTGCGATGAGAAAATTCAACAGCCTTACGGAGAGGGAAGTGCTGGCGCTGGCGATTTCGCTCGAAGAGGAGGACGAACGCATATACAGCGATTTCGCTGAAGGGCTGCGGCAGAATTTCCCCGGCTCCGCGGGGGTGTTCGACGGGATGCGCGTGGAGGAATCGGGGCATCGTCGACGGCTGCTGGAACTGTATCGCCAGAAATTCGGAGAACACATCCCGCTGATCCGCCGGCAGGACGTGAAAGGCTTCGTGCAGCGGCAGCCGGTGTGGTTGCTCCAGCCGATCAATCTGGAAAAGATCCGCAATCAGGCCAGCGCGATGGAAGTGGAGACGCGGCGGTTCTACGAGCGCGCCGCGGGGCGCGCCACCGACGCTAACACCCGACAGCTTCTCGATGACCTGGCGCAGGAGGAGCGCGCGCACGCTGATCGCGCCGAGGAGTTGGAGCGCGAAAAGCTGGGTGCCAGCGAGAAAGGAAAGGAAGAAGAAGCGCGGCGCCGGCTCTTCGTGCTGCAGATCATCCAGCCGGGCCTGGCGGGATTGATGGACGGCTCGGTCTCCACGCTGGCGCCGCTGTTCGCGGCGGCGGTTGCCACGCGAAATAACTGGGCCGCCTTTGTGGTGGGACTTGCGGCCTCGGTCGGCGCGGGCATCAGCATGGGCTTTGCCGAGGCGCTCTCCGACGACGGCAGCCTGACCGGGCGCGGCCATCCGTGGGTGCGCGGCACCGTGTGTGGCGTGATGACCGCGCTCGGAGGCATCGGCCACACGCTGCCGTTTCTCATTCCCGGGTTCAGAATTGCGATGACCATCGCCATGGTCGTAGTGCTGTTAGAGTTGAGCGTGATCTCCTGGGTGCGCCACCGTTACATGGATACCCCGGCATTTTCAGCCGCCGTGCAGGTGCTGCTCGGAGGGATCCTCGTTTTCCTGGCCGGAGTGCTCATCGGGAATTCGTAGAAGCCAAATGCCCCTCGCCAGGGGAGCCAGGGCCTAAGTTTCCGACACTGTGCGATCTCATTCCAAGAGAGGAGGAGGGAGTATGGTTTTGTGGAAGGTGGTGCTGGGGGCGGTGCTGGTGTTGCTGGCGGTGGTGCGCGTGCTCCAGGCGCTACCGTTTATGGGGTCGCAAGTGCCTCATGAGTGGTTGCCGGTGATGCTGATTGTGATGGCGGTGTTTTTTATAGTGGGGATGTGGCTGCTGATTACCGGGCTGCGCGGCAAGAAGGTGTGAGTTGGCGCGTCGGGAGGGTGGTTGTGATGAACGGGCGGCAGACGATTATGGCTTCACCAGGCAACCGTCGCGGTTTGTTTTTTGGGTTCTTGCTGCTTGCGGCTCTGCTATTTCGCTTCTTCGTGATGGACGGTATGGCGAAGGAGGTGCCCGGCCCACGAACTGTAACGCTGACAGCGGCCGACGGAACCCTTCTCAAGGCGACGTACTTCGCAGCGGGCAAGCCAGGTGCGGGAGTCCTGCTGCTGCACCAGTGCAATCGACAGCGCAGAGTGTGGGACTCGCTAGCGGAACGTCTCACGGCGAGGGGAATCAACGTGCTAACCGTAGATAACCGAGGGTTCGGGGAAAGCGGGGGCCCGCGTTTCGACCAGTTGAAACCAGACGAGGCGCGGAAAATGATGCAGGAGAAGTGGCCAGGCGATTTCGACGCGGCCTTGCAGTATCTGGTCTCGCAACCGGGAGTGAAAGGCGAGGCCATTGGCGCCGGCGGAGCGAGCTGCGGGGTCAATAATTCGGTTCAATTGGCCAGGCGGCACAGGGAGGTGAAGTCGCTGGTTTTGCTTTCCGGTCCAACCGACCGCGACGGGCGCTTATTCTTGCAAGCATCGAAGGGCTTGTCGGTTTTCACCGCCGCGGCGGACGATGATGAGTTCGGCAATCTGAACGAAACGATGCAATGGCTGTGCAGCGTGTCGTCAAACTCCGCCAGCCGGTTTGCGCAGTACGCCAAGGGAGGGCATGGCACGGATATGTTTGCAGCGAACAAAGAATTGCCCAACATGATCGCGGAGTGGTTGCGAGCAACGCTTACGCAGAAACCCGGAAGCGCGCCGAAGTCCAATGGTTCGCGGCTGGACCCGCAAGTGGTCCGCAATTTGGAGCTGATCGATTCTGCCGGGCAGCCGGGCGGCGCAACGAAGCTGGGGACAGCGCTCACGATAGCGCGTCTGCGAGATCCGAAGGCGGCAAGCTTCCCGGAAGGGATTGTCAACTTGCTTGGCTACGAGCATATCCAGCTTGGCGACACCAAAGGCGCTGTAGAAATCATGAAACTCAATGCGATGAAGTACCCAAGTTCGCCGAATGTGTACGACAGCCTTGCGGACGCCTACCTGGCCGATGGGCAAAAAGATTTGGCACGGGAAAATGCCAAGAAAGCTCTGGAACTGCTGGCGAACAATACGACCGAGTCAGAAGCGCGCCGAAAAGGTATCCAGCAAAGCGTCGAGCAAAAACTAAAACAACTCGATATGCCCCGGCCATAGGCCCCGATTCAGGGCCTGCATGCTTCCATTGCGTTCAATCCTTGAAATAGATGAGTAGGAAGCGGGAAACGCCGGGCGCGAGGTTGACGACAGTCGCCGGGGCTTCGGCAGGGAGCCAGAGAACATCGGCGGAATGGAGTTGGCGGGGCCGCTTGTGCGGCAACGTTACTTCCAATTCGGCTTGTTCCAGGACCACGAGCAAGCGGTTAACGTGGGCGGTGCTGCGGATACCATAGGTGGGTTCCATCTGCGCGAAGTTCACGGCGAGCTCCCCAAGGCTGAATTGAGTGGTGCACGGGAGGGGGGCTGATCTTTGAGGCTTTGCTCGGAGCTGCGGGTGGAGTTTTGGGCGGAGCTTGTGATTGAGGTTTATCCGTTGGGGATTGCGCCTCAGGACAGGGACCAGGATCCTCTGCAAGAACGTTACCACACAAATTACGGGCGGGACCCTGCGGGTGCAGGAGCTCGATTGCGACCTTGCGCAAGGGTGCATCGGCTTCGTTGCGAGCGATATGGGCGAAGGGGCCGCGCGAAAAATGTACTTGGGCATCGGCAAATTGCAGGCGGACTTCGGGCTTGCCGAGAACGGCGTTAGTGACGTCGGCAGGGCCGATGAGGACGTAAAGATAGTCGAGGTCGTGCCGGTGGAGAAGGGTCGATTCATGCGGGGCGACGGCGACGTTGAAAACGCGGACGTAGGTGTTTTCGAAGACCAGATAATGACTGCGCTCGCTCGATAGGGAACGGCCTCGGGCGGGCCTGGCGATTGGGCGCGCAGAACTGCGCAGAACAAAAGCAGGGCCAGAAGATAGGCCAGCTTTGCTGGGCCTGGCACTTGTGGTGCGATGCGGTGCGTTTCGATCACGCGCGTCGTGTCTCTCTGTCCGCCAGTTTGCGCAATTCTACAGTGGTTGCGTCAAAAGGAAATTTTCAGACTTGGAAACGTTAGGGAAGCAGCGGGAGATCGCAGACTTAATTGCAGAGTCCCCTCCGCTTAGGAAGGGACTCTGCAATACGAGCCGTTAGAATCGGAGGAATGGGCCGAATGACATGCGGAGATTGTGATGAGCTCCGTTGTTGAAGTAAATCATGTCTCCGATATCGAATCGCAAGCCCACGGGACCGAGGTGGCCTTCCAGTCCGCCGCCAGGATAAAGGACGCCGTTGATATCCCGGGCGCGAAGAGCATCGACGGAGCTGAAAAAGGTGCCGGGAGTTGCGGGTCGGGGATCAAAACGGAAATTGATCCCCCCGCCCTTGACCGTGAAGAACGGGCGGATCGCCCCGTGTCCGGTGGTAATGGTGGGACCAAACAATCCGTGCATAACGCGAAAGTCGGAGCGAGAAACTCTAACGTTACCCATAACCGGTCTGAAGTTTTCGGTATAGATGCCGTTAAAGTCGTACGCCGCTTCCGCTTCCAATCGCAGATATCGGTTTGTGTTGAAGCCCAAGCGTGCCCCGACTCCGGCCATGTTGGACTCATTCTGATGGAGGCGGAAGTAGTCGGCAAAAACGCCAACGTGAACATGATCGGCACTTTCCTGTGCGGATGCGGCTGGGACCAAGCCCCCCGCGAGCAGTAGTATGAATAAGATGCGCTTCATGGATCTCCTCCTTGAGATGTATTCGAAACCCCGTGATTTAGATTCGGTCGCCGGTGGGCGGGATGTCTGGCGCCAGAATATAACTTCTCCGGTACAAACAATTCACTCGACGCGCTTTCGGCAAACTGACAAACCTTGTTGCTTTATTTTTTCGTAGCGTAGGTAATACGACAATCGTCGATAAAATGTATATAAGGCCGGCGATTTCCGTAGGCAATTAGCCATGGCAAGGTGGAGCTAAATCACACTGCGGCATGGGCTTATTGCTAGCCGCCGGTGCTAAAGGGGAGCGCGCGGCTCGGGGATTTGTTGTAAGGTTGCCATGAGCGATGGGGATAGCTATCGCGTGGACGATTAGTTTGGCGGCGCTGTGGCTTGCGCCTGCGTCATGTATAATTTGAGAGGTGCATTCCACTCCGTGACTCGTAAAGCGCAAGCGATGTACTGAAGCGAATGTCTCTATGGCCGGTGCGAAGAAAAAACTCGAAGCGTCTCCTGCCGTGCTGTTCCGGCGCAAACTGAGATTTGCGCGGACGCGTCTACGCGAGTGGCGGATGATTGCGCGAGGCCTGGCCTCTACAAATCATCCCATTCTCGTACACGTGATTCCGATGCGCAGGTGCAATCTTGCATGCACCTATTGCAATGAATTCGATGACGTGTCGAGTGCGGTGCCGGTTGAGGAAATGAAGCGGCGCTTCGATCGCCTTGCGGACATGGGTACTTCCATTATCACCATCAGTGGCGGAGAGCCGCTGATGCATCCCGATCTCGACGAGATTATCGTTCACATCCGCAAGCGCGGAATGATTGCCGGTCTTATTACCAACGGTTATTTGCTGACTGCGGAGCGAATCGAACGGCTGAACCGCGCCGGGCTCGAGCACCTGCAAATCAGCATTGATAATGTGATACCGGATGAGGTCTCCAAGAAAAGCCTCAAGGTGCTTGATCAAAAGCTCGAACTACTGGCGCAGCATTCCGTGTTTCAGGTGAACATTAATTCTGTGCTGGGCAGTGGTGTAAAGAATCCACAGGATGCACTGCAGGTCGCGCATCGCGCGATTTCGCTGGGACTGACGAGCACAGTGGGAATCATCCACGATCACAATGGTCAGCTCAAGCCGCTGGGCCCGCAGGAGATAGGAATTTTTGAAGAAATAATGGCATTGGGCAAACGATCCTACTCGCGATTCAACGCCTTCCAGCACAACATCGCACGGGGGAAAGAGAATCAGTGGCGATGTCGTTCGGGCTCGCGTTATTTATACATTTGCGAGGACGGCCTGGTGCACTGGTGCTCGCAGCAGCGCGGGTATCCGGGAATCCCACTGGAGACGTATTCCGCGGAAGATCGCCGTAGGGAATATTCAACCAAGAAATTTTGCGCGCCACGCTGCACGGTGTCGTGTGTCCAGCAAGTGGCGCTGATCGACAATTGGAGATCGCCACAAACCCTCAAGCCGATGGCGGCCCCCGCTCCCGCCGCGAACGAGTTGGTGCAAGTGGCTACCGCTTCACACGACTCCCGCTAGCTGAATTTGTCCTATTAATTACTGCGCGTTGCTTCTGCGAAACACTGTACCTCGAGAGCGTTGACGCTCCTTTACGCTGCAGCTATGTTCAAAGGTGATGCCGGGGTGCTCGTAGCTCGGCAAACCTGCTAGGCCCGCGCATTGACACCGATTGCCATGATGGATTGCGCAGTCGTGCCGGTACTCGGCCGCGAGTGCTACGAACCAACCCTGTACAGGGGAGTTATTTCGCAGGGCTGAGTAAAGGACACGAAGCAACGTGGATGCCTTAGCCAAAGCCGGACGTTACGAAATTGTGGGGGAACTTGGCCGCGGCGCTATGGGTGTGGTCTATCGAGCCACGGATCCGGTGATTGGCCGCACGGTGGCTGTGAAAACCATCCGTCTAAGCGAAGAAGGCACGGGGATGTCGCGCGAGGAGTTAATCGCGCGATTTCAAACTGAGGCGCGAGCCGCAGGATTGCTGACCCATCCCAACATCGTGGTTATTTACGACGCGGGCGAAGAAGAAGGACTCTTCTACATCACGATGGAGCTGATTGAGGGGCGCAGCTTGCAGGCGCAGATCGACAGCAAGCAAACCTTTCCGCTGCCGCGGGTGCTGCGTTTGATGGAACAGGCGTGCTCGGCGTTGCAATTTGCTCACGAACGCAACGTGGTTCATCGCGACATCAAGCCCGCCAACTTGATGCTTACCTCCGATGATACTTTGAAGATCACCGATTTCGGCACTGCGAAAATTCTCCAATTTGGAACCACGCACCAGACCGCGCAGGTGGTCGGTACGCCAAGTTACATGTCTCCGGAACAGGTGAAGGGCAAAGCAGTGGACGGGCGATCCGACATATTTTCCCTGGGCGTGGTGCTCTATGAAGTGATTACCGGAGAAAAACCGTTTCCAGGCCAGAACATCACGACGGTTATTTATAAGATTGTGAACGAGGACCCGATTCCGCCGCGGCAACTCGACTCATCGATTCATCCCGGGTTGGATTATGTCATCACCAAAGCACTCGCGAAGCACCCCGATGCGCGTTATCAGAGTTGCCGGGAGATGCTCGAAGAGTTGCGAAACTATCGAGAGCTGGGGCCGAATCCGAATGCGACGATGGCACTATCGGGCGCAGCTCAGTCGCAAGTTGCGACCAGCGGACCAATGGCAACGCTCGCGATGCGTCCTGGGGCTATAGCGACGCACGGCGGTGTAGCGCCAACGCGGACATCCTACGTAAGACAAGCAAGCGCACCGAGAGAGAAACGTGGCCACGGTTCCGCAATTGTGCTTTCCATAATTTTGTTGGCGATTATTGGATATGCCGGTTATCGCCTGCGGCCGGCCGTACAAGACCTGCTGGTCCGCACGCGCGCCAACAAAACCGCTGCTGCGCCCGAGAAAGTCGCAACACTGGACGCTGCAGCAGCCATCGACCCGGTCGCAAAACCAGCTGGCGAGCCAGCGGCCGAGGCATCGAATTCAGAGCCGGCAGCAACAACGCTGAACGCCGAGAGCGAGAAAGCTTCCGAGAAACCCGCAAATCCGACGCACGGACCCGAATCGACATCAGTGAATCCGGAAATTAGTTCGGTTCGAGGAAAAATTGAGAAAGATTTGCAAAGCGCCCGCCTAAGCGGAAAGATCAAGATTTCGGGCGTTGGAAATACCTTGACGCTGTCGGGCAGCTTGAATCCAAGTGAGCATCGGCGATTGCTGCAAAATCTAAAGAATATTCCCACCCACGTGCACTTAGTAGATCACGTCGAATATGCCGCTGATTCTTCGACCACCAGCGGCGAACCCAAATCGGATGACCGGCCGCGTCCGGCCGGTGGCCTTGGCGCACTCGATGTAACCAGTGACGTCATTGGAGCAACGGCAATTTTACGTGGCCCGGGCGGCCGCATTTTCTCGCAATGCCAAACGCCTTGCCGCTTTGATGATTTAAAGCCGCAGGGTTATACCCTGGGGGTCGGCAAACCAGGATATAAACCAGTGCAAACTCCGTTGAGCATTGCCCCTGGCGAAATCCTTGATCAGCGCATTCAATTGGAAGCAACCGCTGAGGGGTTATTCGTCTCCAGTCACCCTGCTGGTGCGGACATCTTTCTCGATGGCGCGAAACAGTCTTCTGGTCAGACGCCTGCTACGTTGGTTTTAGGGCCGGGGCAATACAGCCTGGTGGTCAAAAAGCCGGGGTTCGATTCCTACGCAGGGCAAGTCCAAGTTAAAGCCAGTGTGCTAACTACGCTCGACGTCCCTCTGGCGCAAAGCTCCACGCCCCGCGTGGCGTGGGCCAATGTTCGCACGGCACCGCTCGGTGCGGAAATCCTGGTGGATGGAAACCCGACTGGCGAAGTTACGCCTGCAAGAGTGCGCTTGACGGCTGGCGAGCACACGTTAACCCTCAGATTAAAGGGCTTCCTTCAGGTAAACCGCAAAGTTCTTGTGGATGAAGGGCAATCAGTACAAGTGAATGAAGCGCTTCGCTGGCCAGAATGATGGGCAGGAAATTGCAGTAATTCCTGCAGGAATTCCCTTCACGGTTCTCTTAAATTTAGAGTTGCAACAGGCAGATTGGTGAAACGCCAAGAGCTCCGTGCGTTCTGCCTAACTTGTTACCTTTCTGCCCAGAGGGCCCTGCCAGAACCTCGGGAAGAAACCTTCCCTCTGCACATAGTACTGAAATTAAACTGGTTACAGTATAATACAGCTGGCAAGGATCGTGCTCTTTCAATAGGAGGCAAAGACTCTAATCGCTCGTTGTTTACGCCTGCCGCAGTGGGAGAAGCAATTGGCCTTACGGGCACTGACAAAGACGCCACAACCCACACTGGTTGACGCACGTCTGAACCATGAGGGCGCGCCTCGCACCGGCGGAAGGCTGCTATCCGCAGTAGACGCATTCCCGCGCACCGAAGCGGTAACTCAGAGACACGCGGAGACAACCGTGGTGCGCTTCTTGCGCGCGTTTCATGTGCTGCTGCGATCCGCCAGACTTTATAGCAAGAATCATCCGCGCGTGATGGAAAATTTAGATGCGGCCGAACGCAGCCTTCGAGCGGCAATGGAAACCGTCGGTGCCCTGGCCATCAGCGTCGAACGCGGAGGCATCGTAGTCCCCAAACTTAGCGAGATGCCGATTGCCGACAGCCGGTACGAGCTAAGCATGCTGGGAGCGGAACTCAATGAGGCGGGCATTTCTACTTTGGTCTTCTATGCTGAAACGAATCTGGGCGAGCTCGAAACGCTCGCGCAATTAACCAATGGCACTCTGATAAGATCCGAAGCGCACGGCAGAATTGGGGCCGTGTCGTCTGGGGGTCAACGGGAGACAGATTGGGCAAGCCGTCTCGCTGAGCATCACATCGCTGGAATCACGGTGAATACGCACATCGAGCGAAGAGTAGACAGTGTGCTGGCGAGCCTCATCGCCGCGATGATGGCTTATGGCGGCGCGTCGAGGGAGGAAGCGGCTCAAGCGGCCAGCACGCCGGTCAGTGCGCCAAAGCTCGAAGAGTTGGCACCCGCATTGCGTTTGTTGGCACGGCTAACCCCCCCGCTGGAAATTGCAGGCGGCACCTCGGCGCAGGATGCCGCACGCGCTATACATTCCACTCTTGCGGAAGCGGAGCGCAAGACAGTGAGACTGCTCGTCGCAACCGTAAATGATAAACCGCCGCGTGAAGGCGAATTGCCTCAGCCGTATCTGATCCGTCTGTCGGAATCGCTAATTTTCCAATTTGTGCAAGAGGAATTTGTCGCCGGGCGCTTGAATCCTTACAACGTGCGCCCTTTGTTTGACCGTCTGGGCGATGATCTGGTGGCGGCGGGCGGTTACACGGGTCCGCATTCTTCGCAACATCTCACCACCCTCGCTGCACACTGGGCCAACGAAGCTTACCGCGAAGGCCTGGTGAAGCGCTTCTGGACCGAACTGGCACCGCGAGAAAAATCAAGCGTGCTTCGAAGCAGCAACGTTTGGTGTGTTCCAGTAGCCGCTCTGCGACAGGCCCTTGAGCAATTGGGAGACGCCGGAGCGGATGCCTCGCGCCGTGAAGCGCGCCTCGTGCTCCTAAACTATGCGCGATGCCTCGAGAATGAAAGTGTTCACGCACGACGCGCGGCCGCAGCTGGGTTATGCGATCTCCAGGGGCTCACCGAGCGGTTCTGGCCACATCAATTACCGGAAGAATTGAGCCGCGGCGTCTTGCGCGCGCTCAGCAACGAAACGATTCCCGAGATCGCGGCGCTGCTTGCGGCTTTGACCGAAAATCTGGCGCGCCTGGCAGTCGAGCGCTCCGACTTCCCGGCATTTGAAACTATACTCGTGGCTCTCGAACAAGCTCCGCGAGACGACGAACACGCGCACCTTGCGGCACTCGCCACTCGATTGGTGGCTGACGATCGGTGGTTGCTGCTTGTAGATGCGGCGCTAGCCAACCGCGCACTCGATCCAGTGCTCCCGCGCTTGCTGCACCGCGATCCGGAACGCTTGCTGGACAGGCTCAGCCTGCTGCTCACCGAGACCCAAGGCCCCGAAGTTTTGCCGGCGATGGCGCGGCTGCTACGCGTGATGGGCGTGCCGGTTCTTGGCTTGCTCGAAACTCGTTTGTTTGAGGCGCGCCGCCAACGTGCTTCTGCAGCCGTTAAGATGCTAGCCGCCGCGGATAGCGCCCGCCTGGTGCGCTGCCTCCCGCGAGCGCTTCCAAGCTGGGATTGGAGTCTGCAAGATTTGGCTATTTCCGAACTTGCGCGTCCGGCGAATCAGGCGTCGAGTACCCAGGCCGCTTTCGCGTTTCTTGCCGTCCTGCCCGACGCAAATCCTCTTGTTGTGCCGATGATGATCGACCAGATCGGCTTAGCACAGGAGCTTTCCGCGGTGCCGCAACTGATGGAAATTGCTGCTGGCAAACACGAAAGCTTGCGCGACCTCTTTATCCGCATAAAATCCATCGAGGCGCTGGCCCGGCTCCGTGCCGAAGAAGCTGCTCCAGTACTTCGCGCCATTATCCAAGAGCGTAGCGGCCTGGTTTACGTGGAGCCCGCAGGGTTGCGTGCCGCGGCCGAAGAAGCCTTACAGGTAATTGAAAATAATCCTTCCTCTGTGCGGCTTCGCGCCGCCTATGAAGCGGTCGAGCGCTCGAGCCTTTCCTACACGGTACCGCGTCGTTATGCCCGTATTCCGCTGTCTTCGCCGCTGAATGCGCAGATTCAAGGGTCGCAACCCGCGACCGTGCGCGTGCGCACCATCAGCCTCGGCGGAGCGTATCTCGAGTCTGACCGCCGGTTGGCTGTCGGAGACTCTATCAAGCTGGAAATTCGCTCAGGTCTGCGAAAAATCCATTCCACCGCGGTGGTGCGAAACACTGGACCGGCCGGGGGCGGGATCGAGTTCGTACACATGAAAGAAGATGACCGTGAAAAGCTTCGGCGTCTTGTGCGCCGACACCTCAGCTAATAATCTTTTCCGCAGCGTAAATTTCTCTCTCCCCTAGCGACGCAGTCACCCGAAACGTCTCGCGATGTATCGCTTGCGCCCCACGGGGGGTCCGCGCTAGCCTCCTTTAGGATGGAACCAAGCACAGCAATCAGCCGCCGGTGCGCTGTGCGACCTGCTTGAATGAACGACAACTATGAACCCATGGATCATCCTAAGTGTCGTCGTTGGCGCCGCGGGTGGCTTAGCGATCTGGGCAATCGCTAACCAGGGACGCACTCAGCGCAGAGCCGAGCTGCTCGAATCGCAACTCACCGCGCTTCGCCAGGAAATGCAGAGTCTTCATGCGATGCAAGCGCAAAATTTTGCCAGTCAAATCGGCCAACTCAATCAGACCGTGACGCACCAACTTGGCCAGATGAATCAAACTGTCCAGAAGGGCGTCGACAATTCCATCCTATTGACCTCCAAGGGTCAGGAAAACTGGAACGCCGAAGTGAAAAGCTCGCGCGAAGTCCTGGGCAAAATTCAGATGCAGCTTGGCGAGGTTCAGCAAGCCAGCATGGGTCTCTCGTTAGCGTCGCAGGCGCTTCAAACCGTTCTGACCGGTGCGAAAACGCGCGGGGGACTCGGCGAGGTTACCCTCGAGCGCCTGCTCGCCGACACCCTGCCGGTCTCTAGCTACCAGACGCAGTATCATTTTTCAACTGGGGATGTTGTGGACGCTATCGTTCGCCTGCGCGACAAACTTTTGCCCATCGATTCGAAGTTTCCTCTCGAGGACTATCGTAGGGTCGTCACAGAAGGCGATGAAGCGCGTCGCGGATTTTTGCAGGCCGTGCGCACACACGCCGATTCGATTTGCAAAAAATATATTTTACCGGATGAAGGAACGCTCGATATCGCTTTGATGTTCGTCCCTTCCGAAGGGGTTTACTATGAGCTGCTGATGTCCGCGGATAGCAAAGGCATCGCTCTTGACGAATATTGCCGCGGCAAGTCGGTTATTCCCGTATCGCCCAACACGCTCTATGCTCATTTGCGGCTGATTATGATGGGACTTCATGGAATGCAGATCGAAGAGAACGCGACAAAACTCGGTGAAGGCCTGGCGGGACTTAAGAAGCAATTTGAAAACTTCGGTGAGTTGTACGACAAGCTCGGCACACATCTGCGCAATGCGCAACAGTCCTATTTGGACGCCGATCGTAAACTCGATCGGGCCCGCGCGACTCTCGACCAAATGGCCGAAGGTGCGCTTCCGGAAGCGGCTGCGAAACCGTTGGAGCTTTCGGCAAAGGGGCATTTATCGTTGGAACCAGACGCACGCTGATCGAGAAAGCTCCGGTACGAAGTCCGCGGAGCTCAAAGCGAGCGACGTTTTCTTCGCCTCCACTGGTAACCTCTCGCAGTGCGTTTGCGCGAGCTAAAGCCACGATTTCAGGGGTTAGATTTCGCGCTTCGATCAACAACCTTTGGTCGCTTCCGCGCACGCGCACGGTCAGCACTCCACGTTCATTCGCTGCCAGACGGTGTTTCGTGGCGCTCACCTCGAGCGAGACGAATGTGATTGGGAATGGTCCCGCATGCTGCCCGCGCGTTTCCACGGAAAATTCCGAAGGTCCTTCGCTTAGACCTGGGGCTGGCATGAGCACTAAAGCTAGTGGTGACGCCGCAAGGATCAGCGCAGTCGTGCCGCCGGCGTTTGCCCCATTGGCATCTGCCGTTCCGCTGAATCCTGAGCCAGATAAATCGAAACGATCGGTACGTGCGACCACACGGGGATAGCTCGAAACAGTAAGACCCGGCTCTGCCGAACTGGTCCGCTGAACGATAACACTCGAAACCTTATCAGGGCGTCCCTGCAAATGTGCAAAAAGCACTTTTGGCTTCGTTGGAACGTCGAATGCTGCACGACCTGTCGAATCGGTCCGCACGTGCGCGCCGCTGGAAAATTCTACAATTGCATCTGGGGTCAGCCGTCCTTGAATGTCCAGAACCGCGAGTGTGGCGCGCTCTCTGGCAACCAGTTTGCGGGGCAGAATGATCATTCGCGCCGCGGAGGGGGTCGGTGATGCCTCCGCAGAGGATTGAGCTTGAGCTGCCACACGGGGTGGCGCGGTGAGCGTTGTCCCGGCCACAACCACGGCCCATAAAGCCGCCCGTAAATTACGCTCCGTCAATGTGATGAGCAACATCGCCGGCCATTATTGTACCCCGGTTGTAACGCGATTCATGGCCGCTGCCCCGGACCGCGCGGTCCAGGAGCTGTTAATTGCCCGGTAACTACCGCAACTAACGTTCCTTGAATGCTCGCAACCACTTTGTTAGCCTGCCACAGGGTCGTAAATAAAGCCGCAGGGCCCTTGGTCGTGACTTGAAGCGTTCTGCGCCGCAGCAGTGTTCCGCAGCAGGCCATAGGCCTGTTGTACGAGGCAAGCGAGTGCGAATTACAAGTGGGGGATGCACCGATGTTGGACGCGTCCGCACCAATAACGAAGATTCGTTTCGCATCGTCGCCCCGCTAGATCTGTTTGTGCTTTCCGACGGGATGGGAGGCGAAGCGCACGGAGAAGTGGCCAGCGCTCTTGCCGTTGAGACGGTAGCAAGCCATTGCCTGGAAGCCGTACATAACCCGTCTGCTCCCTTTTTCGGCGAACGCAACGCAGCGCTTTCGGAAAGAACCAACCGCCTGGCAAGCGCTATACGCCTTGCCAATCGCAAGATTCATGAAGCTGCCACTACCAACGCGGCGCAGCGGGGAATGGGAGCAACGGTAATTGCCGCCTGGGTACAAGAGCACCGCATCAGTGTGGCTCATGTGGGCGACAGCCGCGCGTACCTGCTGCGCTCCGGTTCGCTCGACCAGCTCACCAGGGATCATTCTCTCGTCGCCGAACAAGTTCGTCGCGGCATTCTGACACCGCAGCAAGCCGACGAGAGTGAAATGCAGAGCGTTCTGATTCGCGCGCTCGGCACGCAGCCTGAAGTCGAAGTGGATGCGGACGAACATGCTTTACTCGATGGCGACGCTGTGGTGATTTGCTCGGACGGCTTGACTCGCATGGTCACCGATCCGGAAATTGCCAGCACCCTGCTGACGGAACCGGTTCCTCAGAAATCCGCCGAGCGCCTGGTGGTTCTCGCGAATGAAAATGGCGGCGAAGATAATGTGACCGTTATCGTTATGCAAGTGCAGCCAGCGGCCAGCAACCTGGTAGCGCGCCTACGCCGCTGGTTCGGTAGTCCATCGGATGCCCCAGCGTCCGCAGGAGGAAATTGAAATGGCGAAGCTAAGTTTGAAATTTGAGAACCGAGTGCTGAAAGAAGTGCCCATCGGCGGTCGTCCCTTGAGTATCGGTCGCGCGCCCGATAATGATTTGTGCGTAGACAATCTGGCCATTTCCAACTATCACGCAAAAGTCTATGTTGAGGCAGGTCGCCTGGTTGTCGAAGACCTGAACAGCTTGAACGGAACCTTCGTAAACGATCTTCGCATCGAGCGTGCCACGCTTCACGATGGCGATTCCATAGTCGTTGGCAAGCACACCATCTTTGTGGATCAGTCCGGCGATGCCGCCGTTCCGTGGGATAGCGGACGCAAAATGTCTGCTCCGCGTGTGGACGAAACGATGGTGCTCGACACCAAACAGCGCCGCGAAATGCTGCAGCAGGCCGTAGCGCTCGGTGAGCGCTCGCAACTTGCGCCGGGCCGCCTGAAAGTTCCCACACTCGTGATTATGAGCGGCAAGACTGACCAGAAGGAATACGTTCTTACCAACAAGCTAACCATCATCGGAAAATCCGCAATGGCTACCATCAAGGTGCGCGGCTGGTTCAAACCGCAGGTAGTCGCGCAAATCAACAAACGCGATGATGGATTCTATCTTGCCCCCGGCGACAAGGTTCCCAGCGTAAACGCCGCTCCCATACGCGGGCCGGTCCGCTTGAATGATGGTGACATCATCGAAGTGGACAGCATTCGCATGCGCTTTATTTTCCGCGATTAATCGGAACAACCGCGCGTCCAATGCCTGGAGCTGTTGCGAATTCGGTGCTCCGTAGGAGCGTTCACGGCTTCTCCCATCTTGTCCGGACGTGGTGGAGGCATCGCGCTTCCTTCATCATCAGTCTGGTCATCACCGCTTTCGCTTTTGCGCTCTACTACCTGGTGTTTCTGCAGGAAACAAAAACTCCGGGCTTTGAGTTTCTTCAACGGCTCGAGCTCGATTCCCTGGATACTCGATTTCGTTACCGCTCGGCGCGCTTCACGCATCCGGATCCGCGCATCTCAATTATCGATATCGACCAGCATTCACAGGAAGTTCTCGGGCGCTTCCCGTTCACGCGCAGCTACTACGCCCAGTTGTTGGATGTGCTTCGCGAAGATGGCGCGCGCGTCGCAAGCTTTGACGTAACCTTCAGCAAACCGGAAATCAATCCGGCCATCGGCGTGCTCCGGAAGAATCTGGAAGCCACCAGCCGGCAACGCCAGAACCCATTTTCGAACACCAATGCGAAGAACAACGCGAAGACCGATCCCCAACTCGCTGTCCTCCTGAAGCGCCTCGAGCAAGACTACGACGCCGACAAACAATTTGCCGCAGCGATCTCGCGATTCGGACCCGTGATTCTCGGAAATTTTTTCTTCTACACGCAGGCCGACTTGCGTGGACTTGATGCCGCAACGCTCGATCAATACGCCGATCAACTTAGCTTTTTTGCGTTTCCACAAGTCATCGGGATGCGTGGTTCGCTGAGCAAAGCAGACCGGCTGTTTCTGATGCAGCAATTCGCTAGTGCCGGGCTGCTTCCAAAAGGTGCGGAGGCCAATATCGCTGTTCTCACGGCCGCTCTCAAGGGAGATGCTTCCTGGACCGGTTTCTTCAACGCCGTGCCTGATCCCGATGGCGTCGTCCGGCGCGCCACTTTGATTCTGCCCTACAGCCGCTCGCAAGATTTTGTGGATTGGGATTTATATCCTTCTTTGGATGTGATGACCGTCCGCGCCTTTTTAAAGCTAAAGTCCGAGCAAACGATCCTGAGGTATTCCGCTACCGGGATCTATGACCTCCAATTCGGCCCTGAGCTACGCATTCGTCCCGACGATCTCGGGCGCGCGATGATCAATTATCAGGGACCGGTCGGGAGCTTTGCGCACTACTCCCTCGCCGACGTTGTCTATCACAAATTTCCGCCAGGCACTTTCCGCGATAAAATTGTGCTCATTGGCGCGACAGCTACGGGCATCGCTGATATCAAGGCCACTCCTTACAGCGGCAGCGATTATCCCGGTGTCGAAATTCACGCCAACGTAATCGATAATATTCTGAATCAGAGATTCCTTGTTCGCGGCGCGAAGCAAGCTCTGATCGATGCCTTGCTGATTTTCTCGTTTGGTATTCCCTTGGGAATTTGGCTGGCCCTGGTGAATCCCAAGTGGATGTGGTTTGGTCTCGGGTTGATCGTTCCGTTTATAGCGGTGAACTTCACAGCTTTTCTACACGGCTGGTGGTTGAATTTTATTTTGCCCCTGCTGACGATTGGCAGCAACGTTTTGCTCGTGGCGCTGTACCGGGCCCTGGTGGAAGAAAAAGAAAAACGCAAGGTGCGCGGAGCATTTCAGCAATACTTAAGTCCGGAAATCATCCGCCGCTTGCTTGAAAATCCAGAGCTGGTTCAGCCGCGTAAAACGGAAATCACGGTGATGTTTAGCGATGTGCGCGGCTTTACGTCCATTTCCGAGCAGCTTGATGCTCAGGACCTCGCGCTGTTCTTGAATCAGTATCTGACTGACATGACCCAAATCATCTTCGCGCATCAGGGCACACTCGATAAGTATATCGGCGATGCGGTGATGGCGTTCTGGGGGGCGCCCTTTCAAGACCACGATCACAGGATCAAGGCTTGCCAAACTGCCCTCGAGATGATGGCTCGCGTCCGCTGCTTGCAAGTGCAGTGGACTAAAGAAGGCAAGCCCCCGATGGATATTGGTATCGGACTGCACTCGGGAGCCGCGTCGGTGGGCAATATGGGGTCAGTATTGCGCTACGGCTACACCGCGATGGGCGACACCGTGAACCTTTCATCCCGGCTCGAAGGGCTCAACAAAGAATATGGCACGCACATTATCGTCAGTGAGAGTACCTACGAGGGCGCTCGCGAGGCGGGATTCGTTTTCCGCGGGTTAGATTTGATACGCGTAAAGGGCAAATTACAGCCCGTCGAAATTTTTGAACTGATTGCGCGAGCCAAAGATCTCCCCGCCGAAGGCCCCGGTAGCCTGAGCGAATGGACGGAACGCCTTGAACTGTTCGCGAGAGGCCGCTCCGCTTATCAGCAACGTCGATGGAATGAGGCGCAAAAAATCTTTAAAACCTTAATCGATCGCTGGCCGGATGACGCTCCCTCTCGCATGTACATGGTACGTTGCCTGGATTACCTGCTCGAAGGCCCCCGATCGGATTGGGACGGCGTCTTCGTCATGACCCATAAATAGCTGTCAGGAATCCCGATACTCTTTTACTTTATCCCGGCGGCCAGCGCAGAGGGCGGCCGCCGAGAAGATGTAGGTGCAAATGAAAGACGCTTTGCCCCGCTCCGTGACCGTTGTTAAATATGGTGCGGTAACCAGTAGTGATATTTCCATCGCGCGCCAGCCGTGCCGCTACCAATTGCAGTCGACCCAACAACGGCCCGTCCGCCGCAGTGGCATCATCGAGTGCCGCAAAGTGTTTTCGCGGGCAAATGAGCACGTGCGTGGGCGCCTGCGGGTGGATGTCTTCAAACGCGAAGATGTCGGCATCTTCGTAAACGATCTTGGCGGCGATCTCCTTCTTGCCGATTTTGCAAAACAGGCAATCATCGCTCATCGAGCTTCTCCTCAGCTAAGTTCTCATCGAGGCGCACCACAAGGGGCACGATCCCTTCTTCGCTCCTCCGTAAGTTCTCTGCAAACTGGTATGTAGCATCTTCGCCGGAAATTTTCCCCACATGCACACGGTAGAATGTTCCCACCGGCGTCGAATTTTTCTCAATAAAAACCGGCGAATAATTTAGCAACAGGCGATCGCGCAGACGCCCCGCCCGCTCGCGATCGTGGAAGGCCCCGACCTGCACGGTAAAGTAACCCTTGGTTGGATTTTCCCCGGACATAACTTTAAGGCGCACCTGCTCAACGCCCGCTCGCACCATGTCGATTGCGTCGGCCGCAGCCCGCGACAAATCGATAATTCGATTATCAACGAATGGTCCGCGGTCGGTGATGCGCACATCCGTTGAAAGGCCGTTGATGAGGTTCGTCACCCGCACGATGGTTTCGAAGGGCAGCGTGCGATGCGCCGCGGTCAATTTATTCATATCGTAAATTTCGCCGTTGGCCGCGCGTCTTCCGTGAAATGGCACGCCATACCATGAAGCCTGCCCCTCCTCCACATAGCCGCTGGTGTCGACCCTTGGCGACAGGTTCCGGTGCGGTGCGACCGGCCGCGATCCCGGCCGAGACGCTGTGCGAGATCCTCCGGAGGGCGAGTTGGTGCGTTCCCCTGGGGTAGATTCGTCGCCCGCTGGCGGGTGGCGATCGACGACGGGCCCCCGCCCAGCGCATCCGGACGCCACCATAAAACAAAAAACGCTGACCGTGAAGGAAGCAATCCGCCGAGTACCGAAGAACTGTTTCACGTGAAACATGCTGGCGGAAAGATCCGGGCGCCCGACCAACGTCAAGTGCCTGTCTTTGACTTTTCGTTCGCGGCGATCCGAGCTTCTAATTCTTCAGCTGCTCTCGCCAGCCGCTGCGAAACTTTTCGCAAAGCTGCGGCGGCCTGGCGCTCGGTGTTCGGGCCAACTTTTTCCTTCCAGTAAGCTCGCAGCTTTTGCATCTCGTCGTCAATCTTTCGTCCCACGTCTTCAAATGTCGACATAGCGCTCCTTTTGTGCGGGGCATGCCACTCCCGTTCGGCAATTCCGGTATTATAGGAACCCGGCTACGTGCCCGCAAGGAGATGCAGTGCCACGTCCCTATCGTTGGCAAAAAAAAGTCGATCAGCTACGTAACCGGCTGCGCGCGATGTTCCGGTCTGATCGGCAGGGCCCGCGGCCGCGTCTTTGTCCGTCGTGCAACACGCTCGTGGGCACGACCGCGACGCGGTGCCACGAATGCGGCGCGAGCCTGACCTTTTCCTTGGCGGCGGCAAGCAAATCTTTTGCTGGAATTCTCCCCGGCGAGACTTCCGCCACCACGATCATTTTCATTACTAATATTCTGCTCTTCGGTGTGAGCTTGATCGTTACCATGCGCGGCGCCAACTCCCTCAATTTGTTTGGCGGGATCGACGGTCAAGTGCTGGCCCGCCTCGGAGAAAGCCAGCCACTTCCGCTTCTGTACATGCAGGACCAGTGGTGGCGGCTGGTAACCGCTATATTTTTACATGGCAGCCTGATTCACATCGCCATGAATTCTTGGGTGCTCATGGACATTGGGCCGCCGGTAGAAAAAGTTTACGGGTCGGCACGATATCTTTTTCTTTATGTAGCTACTGGTGCGATCGGGTTTTTTGTAAGTGCCCTTAGCGGGCATTTCAGCGTAGGGGCTTCTGGGTCGATCATGGGTCTGGTTGGACTGCTTCTGGCCATTACCAACCGCCGCGGCGGGGCATACATGGCCACATTTCGCAGGCAGTTGATGGTCTGGGTGCTTTCCATCTTCATATTTGGACTTGTTGTGCGCGGCGTGGACAATTACGCGCATTTCGGCGGATTGGCTTCCGGGTTTCTACTTGGACGCGTGTTTGCGGATCGCGAGCCACTCAACGCGGTTGAGCGCAAGCGCGCCTATATTTTCGGGTGGATTGCCGGAATTGTGCTGGTCGCAAGCTTTGCGTTTATGCTCATAAATTATTTTCGAAGTGTGCCGACATTGTAGAAAAGCTGCGCCGTACGCTGGCCGGTCCATCGAAGAGGGATTCCTCGAGTATGCGACGCGACTTACGCTCCGCGCACAAGAGGCAACCGCGTCGCTCGGAAGCCCACCACAACCCCGTAACGCGTCGCGTCTGCGCTCGGAATCACGATCGCCTCCCGCCGCGTACTACTGGGACTGAAGGTAACCAGTGGCGATTACCTGGGATGATGGGGTTGGTGGTGGCGACGATGGCTCAGTCGCCGGTCCGATTGGTTAGCTGTCGCTGGAGTGGCCCGCTGGTGAACTGCTGAGTCGGCGTGCGTTGATGACCCCGTAGTGAAAACCGGAAAAAACCGTCAGTGCCGCAACGATGATTGTCAGCGTTCTGTTTACTTGAGCCAACCACGGCTGTTGCACGGTCGCGGCGAGTGCCACTCCAAAAACGAGAAAAATCTGAACGGTAGTTGTCCATTTGCCGTAGACGCTTGGGGGAAAAGGTCGATAACCGGCGACGAGAATGATCACCGCCGCGGTGATTAGAAGTAGCAGGTCGCGACTAAGAACCAGGATCGTCAGCCACCAATGAATTTTCCCCTTGAGCGCCAGAATAAAAAATGAAGAAGAAAGAAGCAGCTTATCGGCGATGGGATCGAGAATCGCGCCGAGAGGAGATTTCTGATTGAGCCACCGCGCCAGTAAACCATCAATACCGTCGGTAAGACCGGCAACGATCAGCACTGCAAGCGCCCAGCCATAACGCTCGTAATCAATCAAAATAATAAAGAGCGGAATAAAACCAAGGCGAAGAAACGTGATCTGGTTGGGAACCGTCCAGACGCGAGGAGCCATGCGTCAGCATCGTACAGTAATCAGGCAAACAGGGCCAGATACTCGGGAAGCGTGCGGCCAACTTTGCGCTCGAACAATTCTGCAAGCGAAGGAATTGAGCCGGAGGGTTCATCAAGGGCAACGCGTTCGACGCGGGTCATTGGAAAAAACAGCGTGGCCAGGCCAACCCGATCACCATCGGGATGCAGTACCTGGCGAATGAAGTCGTCAAAAGAATTGAGGTCAATCGCGCGCACCGTAATGCCCGCGGGATGGATTGCGATTAACTCTCCCCAGACTTTTTCCTTGGGGTTGTGCAGGCTCACCACAACAATCGAATGCGGCTCCACGCGCTCCACCTCGGGTGAATGACCTTCAAAATAATAGCGCACATCGGATCAGCCAACACGGCACCGCCTGACGTTTGTGCGGCAAAAGTACCCCGCTAAAGCCTGCAGTAGCAGTCTGTCAAAGAACGATGGTCTTAAGGTCGTCCGCGATTCTGAGCCGCGGCTCAGTGAGCTTCTGCACATCGCCGGCAGTGGTTCCGACGGCCACCTCGCGCAGCACCAAGCCCTCCGGAGTCACTTCGATTACCGCTAACTCCGTCACGATCAGGTCCACAACTTCCACGCCGGTTAGAGGCAAGGAACACTGCTTAAGAACTTTTGGTTTTCCATCCTTGGTAGCGTGCTCCATGGCGATGATGACGCGCTTTGCCCCGGCTACAAGATCCATAGCACCGCCCATCCCCTTTAACATTTTTCCGGGGATCGCCCAGTTGGCGAGATTTCCTTTTTCGTCCACTTCGAGCGCGCCCAGCACGGTCAAGTCCACGTGCCCACCGCGAATCATTCCAAAGGAATCAGCGCTCGAAAAATAACAGGACCCGGAGAGTTCCGTGATGGTTTCCTTTCCGGCATTGATTAAATCGGGATCTACTTCTCCTTCGAGGGGATACGGTCCAACGCCGAGCATTCCGTTTTCCGACTGTAAAACAACTTCTATGCCTGGCGGAATGTAATTGGCCACAAGAGTGGGTGTGCCAATGCCAAGATTGACGTAAAACCCGTCGCGCAATTCCTGGGCCACCCTCCTGGCTATCAATTCGCGTTTATCAGCTTCCGCTTGCGCCATGTTTATCTCCGCATCCGGCCCTACGTTTTCCGATCTTGCGTTCCGGCGTTTTTCTGACTCACTGAATCGTTCCTTCAAGCTTTGCGAACGGTGCGCTTTTCTATGCGTTTCTCGTAGTGCGCACCCTGAAAAAGGGCATCCACAAAAATTCCCGGAGTGTGAATACTGTTAGGGTCGAGGCGGCCTAACTCGACGATCTCTTCCACTTCCGCGATCACGTAATCTGCCGCGGTAGCCATCATCGGATTAAAATTTCGCGCAGTCTTCCGGTAAATCAAGTTTCCCCAGCGGTCGCCCTGCCACGCTTTCACAAACGCGAAATCACCGCGCAGCCCTTTCTCCAGAACGCAATTGCGACCATTGAATTCGCGCGTTTCTTTTCCTTCAGCAACCATTGTTCCGTAGCCCGTCGGGGTGTAGAAGGCCGGAATACCCGCACCTCCGGCGCGCAGCCGCTCCGCCAGGGTACCCTGGGGATTTAGCTCGATTTCGAGCTCCCCGCTCAGAACCATGCGCTCAAACGTTTTATTCTCGCCAACGTAGGTCGAGATCATTTTCTTGATCTGCTTGGTTTCCAGCAGCAGTCCGATGCCGGCCCCGTCTATTCCCGCATTATTCGAAACGATGGTAAGATTTTTCGTGCCCTTGCGGCGCACCGCCGCAATTAAATTTTCTGGAATGCCGCACAACCCGAACCCACCCATCAAAATCGTCGCGCCATCACGAAGCTTTTCGATTGCCAGGTCGGCATTGGCCACACGCTTGTCCATACCCGCACTCCAAGAACTCTTCTTAGAATCGCAGCCTATTTCCGAGCGCAGTTTACTGCATGTTGCGGAGTATTTTGTAGAGTTCGTTGGCGGTATCGAACTCGGCCTCAAGCTCGCGGCTGGTAAGTCGCCTTTGCAGGTCCTCGATAGCTCGGGAGAGACGGTCAAGAGCGCGCGAGATATTATCGGTATTGGTAAAGGCAATATCCCGCCACATGGAATAGGGGCTTCCGGCGAGGCGCAAGGCATCCTTCAAGCCCGATCCGGCGAGCGAAACGGGCAAGCCTGTTTCGTCAGTCTCTTCGCGGACAACTCGCGCCAAGGCTACCGATACTAGCTGCGGCAGATGCGAAACGATCGCCACCGCCCAATCATGCGTTTCCGCGTCGAGCCAAACAGGATGGGCGCCAAAGCCGCGCACCAACTCTGCGAACGCCCCCAATCGCGCATCTCTCGCCGGATCTTCATCGTCGCCGATGAGCGCGTAGCGGGCGCCGTGGAACAGTTCCGCGTTGGCCTGCGCGATTCCCGACAATTCTTTGCCGGCCATCGGATGGCCACCCAGGAATAGCGCACCTCCGCGGAACGTTTCCGAGGCTGTGCTGCAGATACGCACTTTCGTGCTGCACGCGTCAGTTACCAGAGCCCCGGGGGCCGCGGCCTGCGCGATCGCCGGAAGCCGATCAAGGGCGATGCCAATCGGGAGCGCGATGTAAACCAGGTCTGCTCCTGCGATGGCCGCTTCCGCAGCTACCGACACTTCCTTGATCGCGCCGAGCGCCAGCGCCTGGCGCGCCGCATTTGGTTCCTTATCCCAGCCGACAACGTGCATCTCTGGAGAGTTTCGACGCAACGCGAGACCGAACGAGCCGCCAATGAGTCCCGTACCGAGGATAGCCGCACGCCGAAAAGGGATGAGAGGAGCAGTCGTCATGGATTCCGCGAAGTGCCAGCGGTGCCGCGGCTAACCTATGTGCCGGCCAACGGCGGGCGCGATGACCCGCAGTTGCTTCATGAGTTCCGCGAACTGCGCAGCGTAAAGCGATTGCGCGCCGTCGGAAAGAGCATGCTCGGGATCGCTATGCACTTCGATGAGCAGGCCGTCGGCACCAGCAGCAACCGCCGCGCGGGCCATGGGCGGCACTTTGTCGCGCCGTCCGGTGCCGTGCGAAGGATCAGCGAGAATTGGGAGATGCGAATATTTCTTGATGACCGGAATCGCGGCGATATCCAGCGTATTGCGGGTGTAGGTTTCGAACGTGCGAATACCGCGCTCGCATAAAACAACGTTGTAATTGCCGCCAGACAGGATGTACTCGGCGCTCAGCAGCAATTCTTCAATGGTCGCAGACATGCCGCGCTTCAGCAACACCGGCTTCTTCACTTCGCCAAGAGCGCGTAACAAATGATAATTTTGCATATTCCGCGCGCCAACCTGAAGCATGTCTACGTAGGGCAGCATCATCTGAACCTGCGACGGGTCCATCACCTCGCTCACTACCAGAAGTCCGTGCTTGTCGGCAGCCTCACGCAGCAGCTTGAGTCCCTGTTCGCCGAGGCCTTGAAAGGTATACGGCGATGAACGAGGTTTGAAAGCCCCACCGCGAAGGATCTTCGCGCCGAAACGAGAGACGCTCTCGGCGACCTGGTTGATTTGATCTGCGGATTCGACGGCGCATGGCCCGGCGGCGACGATCACTTCGGTGCCGCCAATGCGCACGCCTTTACCTACGTCCACAATCGTGCCTTCGGGACGAAAATGGCGGCTCGCCAGCTTATAAGGCTGCGTGATGCGCACCACCTCACGCACGCCTTCGAGCAACTCAATATCGCGCGGGTCAAAATCGGTGCGGTCGCCGACAGCCCCGAGTACCGTGTGAGTCGCGCCCGTCGACCGATGTACGTCAAATCCCATTTCCACGAGGCGGTCGAGCACATGCTGAATCTGCGGATCGCTGGCACCTTCCTGCATCACCACAACCATGCATTTCTCCCTGAACCTATCAACTGAGTTTCTGCCTCGCAAACACCTTACGCGCTTCTGCCCAGCCGAAGAGTATCGTTTTACTTCTCCGACTCGCTACCGGGATGCATCGCCGTGCGTTCTACCGAGCGCGCTTCGTCAAGGATCCGCTCGAATAGTCTCCGGATCGCGGTGTTCGGCAAAGGACCAGGATTTACCTTTTCGGCGTTTTCCAGCACTTCGCGTTCACGCTCCGGTTGATACAGCGGCAGATTGGCCGCGCGCTTCAACTGGCCAATTTCCATCGCACAGCGTGAGCGCTCATTCAGCAGGCGCACCAGTTGCGCGTCGATCTCATCGATGCGTCGGCGCCAATCTTCGATGCTCATTCGCGTACACCTCACGGCGAAGCGTCGCGGCGGCTCATTCCTTTCCGCGCCGCCTGCTTCAAAGAATGTACGAGCTTACTGCTCCCTCGGCACGCGGCTTCGGTCGAGCGGGCCCGCTCGATTTCCGCGACCAGCGCGGAACCCACTACGGCGGCATCGGCCAATCCCCCGAGTATGGAAACATGACCGGGGAGCGAAATGCCGAAGCCAACCGCAAGCGGCAACGAAGTCACCCGACGGGTCCGCCGAACCAGTTCCGGCAAATCATCCGGCAATGTTTCTTTCGCGCCGGTTACGCCGGTACGCGAAATCAAATACAGGAATCCGCTGGAGACCGCCGCGATTTTCGCGAGGCGGTCATCGGGGGAAGTCGGCGCAGCCAGAAAAATTGTGTCGAGTCCCTTGGCGGTACTTGCGTTTCGATACTCGCCAGCTTCCTCGGGCGTCAGGTCGGTGATCAAGACGCCGTCCGCACCCGCAGATGCGGCGCGTTCCGCAAAGTTGCTTAATCCCATTTGCAGAACAGGATTGAAATAGCTGAACACCACGAGTGGTACGTCGGTTTTTTGCCGGAGCCGCGCTACCAGATCGAGTACTCCGCGGAGACTCGTGCCGCTTCGCAACGCACGCTCGCTGGCGCGCTGAATTGTGGGACCGTCCGCGAGCGGATCGCTGAACGGCACGCCAAGCTCAATGATGTCGGCCCCAGCTTCCGCAAGCGAAAGGACGATTTTCTCGGTGGCAGCAAGCGAAGGATCACCGGCCGTGATATACGCAACAAGACCAAGCTCTCCAGTCTTGCGCAGCTCATCGAAACGTCGCGCGATGCGCTTGGGAGAGGGAATCGAAGTTGCACTGGGCATGGTCACCGCGCTCATTGATGGACGCATCCTGGGAACGGACTGAACTGGCTATCGCACTGAACCCACGTACCTCAAGAGCTGGTCATCGCGCCGAAGTGACGCGCGTAAATATCCATATCCTTGTCGCCGCGCCCGGAAAGATTCACGATCACCGTTTGCTGGTGCGTCATTTTCGGCACACGCTCGATGAGCCCGGCAATCGCGTGCGCGCTTTCGAGCGCAGGAATAATGCCTTCGGTACGCGCCAAAATTCGCGCGGCATCGATTGCGGCCTCGTCGCTTGCCGCCGAATACTCTGCGCGGCCCTGGTCGGCGAGCCACGCGTGCTCGGGGCCAATCGCGGGATAATCGAGTCCTGCTGAAACCGAATGCGTGGTCGAAATTTGCCCATCGTCGGATTGCAGCACGTACGAATACATTCCCTGCAGGATTCCGGGACGCGCGCCGGAGAAACCGGCTGCCGCCGCGAGCCGCGCCGCATGTTCGCCAATTCCTTTGCCGCGCCCGCCTGCTTCAATGCCCACCATTTTTACGTTCGCGTCACCGAGAAAATCGTAAAACAACCCGATTGCGTTCGAGCCTCCGCCGACACACGCAAAAAGAAAATCTGGGACGCGTCCCTCGGCTTTGAGAATCTGCGCGTACGCCTCCTGGCCAATAACCCTATGAAAATCGCGCACCATCACTGGGTAGGGGTGCGCGCCGAGAACCGAGCCGAGTAGATAATGAGTCGTGCGCACGTTGGTTACCCAATCGCGCATCGCTTCATTGACAGCATCTTTCAGTGTGCGGCTGCCCGATTCCACCCCGACGACCTGGGCTCCCAGCAGCTTCATCCGCGAAACGTTCAAACTTTGCCGGGCCATGTCTTCGGTGCCCATGTACACGACGCACTCAAGACCCAAGCGAGCCGCAACAGTGGCCGAAGCAACACCATGCTGCCCAGCTCCGGTTTCGGCAATGATGCGCGGTTTGTTCATGCGCACCGCGAGTAGTCCCTGCCCCAGGCAATTGTTGATTTTGTGCGCTCCGGTGTGCAGCAAGTCTTCGCGCTTCAAATAAATGCGCGGGCCGGCGAGATGGGCAGTCAGCCGTCCGGCAAATTGCAGGGGTGTGGGACGACCAGCGAAATTTCGCAGCAAGTCGTCGAGCTCCGACCGAAACGCCGGGTCGGCTTTGGCCTGCTCGTAGGCGCGCTCCAGTTCCTCGAGGGGCGCAACGAGAGTTTCGGGAACGTAGCGACCGCCATACGGGCCGAAGCGACCGCGCCTGTCCGGGAACGTTTTTGCACCGGTACTCATTTCGCTTCTCTTTCGGACCATCGAGCGAGCGCGGAAGTGGCCGCGCGGCACCTTAATTCCGCTCGCTGCGAATCAGCCTGCCTTTCATGCGAATCATCCTGAGATTCAATGTCCTTGTCCATAGGTGACTCACCGCAGATGGCCGAACGGTTGTTGCTTATCGCCAGATTTGCCTTTTCCACGGCTCGCATCAACATCCGCAAGCGCGTCGCATCCTTGCGGCCCGGCTTGGTTTCCACGCCGCCGCAAATATCGATGGCATAGGGGCGTACTTCCATAATTGCCTGACCAACATTTTCTGGCGTGAGCCCGCCGGCCAGAATGATCGGTCCAAATCTCTTGGCGCGTCGCGCGATCCGCAATGCAACGCGCTTGCCTGTGCCGCCGTAGAGCTTTGCGTCGAATCCATCGAGGAGAAATGCGGAAGCAGCTTTGTATTGCGCCAGGCGACGCAAGTCAAAGGTATCGCCAACACGAAAGGCCTTGATTACTCTGTACACCGAGGCGCCTTCCGCAGCGCACTGCGCCACAGCGGCCGGACTTTCATCCCCATGGAGTTGCACAGCGCCAAGTCGCAGCGCGCGAGCAAGTGCGCCAACTGGGCTTGCCGTCCAGTTCACAAAAACTCCAACCGCTTCCACCAACGGCGGCATCTTTTGAATAATGTCCCACGCGCGCGCCGGCGTCACGGCGCGAGGGCTTGGTGGGGAAAAATTGAAACCCAGGGCGTCCGCTCCTGCATCGATTGCCACCGCGGCGTCGCTCCAGTTGGTAATCCCGCAGATTTTCACGCGCACCATCGCTATGCCTGGACTGAGTCCGCCCCGCTCATCTCCGGTTCACCGAGCAAAACTCGCAGCGCGGCGTCGGGATTGGGCGATTGCATCAAGTGTTCGCCAATCAGGAAGGCATCAAATCCCGCAGCGCGCAATTCACGGAGGTCATCGTTCGTGCTGAGGCCGGACTCGCACACCGCGATGCACTCATTGGGAATCATCTCAATCAGCTCGTACGAAGTCTCAACTCGGACATCAAGGGTTTTCAAGTTGCGGTTGTTCACGCCGATAATTTTTGCGCCCGCATCCACAGCGCGCACGAGCTCTTCGCGTGTGTGCGCTTCGACGAGCGGCTCCATTCCAAGTTCCCGGCCAAGCCTGAGCAAGTCGGCTAATAGGGGGTCGCTTAAAATGGCCACGATGAGTAGAAAACTATCCGCATCGTTGGCCCGCGCTTCCCATACTTGCCAGGGATCGAAAATAAAATCCTTTCGCAACACCGGAAGTTTAACCGCTTTGCGCGACTCACGCAGATGTTTCAGCGAGCCTTGGAAAAATTCCTCTTCCGTCAACACCGAAAGCGCCGCAGCCCCTGCGGATTCGAGCTCTCGCGCCAGAAGTGTAGGTTCAAAATCTTTGCGAATAACGCCGCGCGATGGCGAAGCCTTTTTCAGCTCCGCGATCACGTTGATCGAAGGGCGGCCCAGTGCGGCCCAAAAGCCGCGAACCGGCGTTGCGTTTTTTGCGCCGAGGCGCGCCGCAGCTTCGGGCAGCACGCGCTTGCGGTGCTCGACAGCAGCTCGCCGCGCCTCGACGATACGGTCAAGGATAGTTCCGATTTTCGTTTCGCTGCTCAACGGATCCCGCCCGGACGGTTGTGGCTCTGGGATGACCACCAAGGAATGAATAAACGGCTATGCTAGTATCTCGTATCGTTTCTGTCAATTTGGCTGGCCGCCTGGAAGAGCCTGCTCACATCGTATCCCCCTAGCAGAACTGAAATGTGTGAGCCCAAAGGGGCGGAAGGAGATGGCCGCCTCACCGCTCGAGCAGGGGCACGGCGAAGCGGATCGGTATTCCAAAATTCGAGCCGCCGAAACCGCGCACAACCGCAAACGTCACACCGATGACCTTCCCGTCCTGGTTAAACAGCGGTCCCCCGGAGCCGCCTGAAGTCGTGGCGGCATCGAAAACAATTTTGTCGGTCAACACGTCGCCGATGTGACCCTGGGTCGTAAGCGGCCGGATCAAGTTTCGCCGCGCCAGCTCGGCCATCACTTCCGACGTGTTGCCGCCGGTTGTCTTTACAATGGAAGCCACGGTGTCTTCGTCGGCCCGCGCCAGAATCGCGCTCAGGCCCGTCGCATAACCTACCGAAATCATCGGCTCGCCGCTCAGTGCGCCGCGCTCGCTAGCGTCCAGCTCCAGCTTCGGACGCGTCAAAACGCCCGCCGCTCCTTGAACCATAGCAAGGTCAGCCGTTGTAGAAATTTTCTGTATCTCCACGGGGATCGCATGCCGCTCGCCCGGAAAATACGCGTTGATCCGTGAAATCACCGGTTCCATGTTCTGCTGAGTGACGGAATTCAAATCGTCATTTTTCCACCACGGCTCGATCACGTGATGATTCGTGAGAATGCGGCCTTCAGCCCCGGCAATAAATCCAGTGCCGAAGAAATCAGCGCGAACCTCCGGGCCGCTGCCGCCCAGCGTGTAAATCGTTTTGCCGTCGCTATCCTCCAGCGGAACGCCTTGCGAGTTGATTCCGGCGTAGTGCAGCATCTGGCCGGAGGTCTTATCGCGAAACGCGACCGCCACGTGAAGTAGGCAAACGCTGGGCGATTGCCTGCGGATCACGTCTTGCGCCGAGTTGCTCTCATGCTCGATACGCCGCAAGCGCGTAGTGTTCTCTTCGAGCTGCCGCCGCAATTGCGACACGTCGCTCGTGGTACCGCCAGCGATCTTGGCGCGCAGTTCCTGCGTTTGCTTTTGCAGTGCCTGCGCTTGCGAGTCGGAACTGGCCTGGTCGAAGCGCTGCATTTCTTCGCGCAGCTTGCGAGCCTCGGCCACGAAACTTCTCTGGCGTATAAGTCCTCGCTCGAGTTGCGACAGTGCGGCATTGGCCAGCTTGGTTTGCTTATTGGCGCTTCGCGAAAACAAGAAAAAGATCCCGGCCATTGCGGCGGTCACTGCGAGGGTTGCCGCGACACCGATTTTTAGGCGCCGATCCAGCGAGGTGGCGTCACGCGCCATTTTTTCTGTCACAGCGAGGGCATTAAATGCCGTATGCGCGATCTCCTGGCCCTGCTCGGCGAGGCGCGTCTTGCTGCGCAATTCATCGGTTTCGCGTCGCATCCGAAGCTGCGCGCGCACGTTGGCCAGGAACTCGCGAGGCTCAATCGAATCGGGAAGCGCGGCGTCGGCGCCCAAACCGAGAAGCCGGGCGCGCTCCCCACTGTCGCCCCCGAGAACAATGACGCGGCCCGCCGCGAGCGTCCCGGTGCCTTTCAATTCTGCAAGCAGCGAATCCCGTGCCAGCTCCTTCAGCGCGCCATCAGGTCCCTGGTTTGCCCCGGCATCCAAAACGATCAACGCAACCGAATCAGCCCGCACCGCCTTAAGGACTTCCTCGCCGGACTCGGCCGCGACCACCTTGTAACCAGCACTCTCTAAAAGGTTATAGAGAATTCTTGGCAAAGACGTTGCGCCCGATACCGAGCTCGGCACGGGGCCCGATAGCAGGCCAGACGAGGAACCCGACACGAAGAGAATGATTTCTTCCAACGTTTGATTCATGGCCCGTTCTGAGGTTTCCCTTGCGATCCTGAAACCGGCGCTGGTTGCCTATCACATCCGTTCGATTGGAGCAACTGCAGCATCTTCCGGTTACAACTATAAATCGAGCCAATTGCGATCTCCGTATCGAGATTGTTGTTGATGTCCGATTCCGCGACAACTGCGTCCCACAACCGGCCATTTACACCCTTAAGAGTAGCCCGATTACTGGCGTAAACAACTGATAATAGTGATGTTATTTGTGCTACAGTGGGAGGCGAGCCAGTTGCGCTACTAGCAGTGAAGGCCAGGGATTTCACTTATGGATATACAACGCCCGTCAAATGCCCGCGCCAAAAAGATCCGGCGGATAAGCTATGGTCTCGTGACCGTCATCGTATTGGTAGGAGTCACTTTAGGGCTCTCGCGTCTCCGACCAGCGGCCCCTTCGGTGGAAGCCGGCACGCTTTGGCCCGACACGGTAAAACGCGGACCAATGCTTCGCGATATGCACGGCCTGGGCACCCTGGTCCCCGAAGAAATCCGCTGGATTCCAGCGACCACCAATGCCAGGGTTGAGCTTATTGTGCTGCGTCCTGGGGCGACGGTTAAGCCCGACTCGGTCATTCTCGAGCTCAGCAACCCGGAAGTGCAACGTGACGCGCTGGACGCTGAATTTCAACTAAAAGGCGCCGAAGCCGACCTGGCCACCCTCAAAGTGCAAGTCAACAGCGAACTGATGAATCAGAAGGCTGTCGCAGCGCAAGTCAAGGGCGAGTTTCAACAAGCGAAGATTCAGGCGGAGGTAGACGAGAAACTTTTCAAAGAAGGATTGGCCGCCGATGTAACTACCAGGCTTTCCAAAGTCAGGGCCGAGCAGCTGGGCATTCGCAGCGCCCTTGAAGATGAGCGCACCAGAATTGCTTCCGATTCGGCGAATCAGCGCCTACTTGCTCAGCAAGCCCGTGTCGATCAACAGAAAGCACTCTACCGGCTACGACGGAGCCAGATCGACGCTCTCCACGTCCGCGCGGGCATCAATGGCGTTTTGCAGTTGGTGCCGGTCGAGGTAGGGCAGCAAGTTACCCCGGGAACCAATCTCGCTCGCGCCGCTGATCCCAAGAAGTTGAAGGCTGAAATTAAAATCGCTGAGACTCAAGCGAAGGATATAGCACTCGGGCAAAGCGCATCGATCGATACGCGCAACGGTGTTGTACCGGGACACGTGTCGCGCATCGACCCCTCGGTCGTAGCTGGCACGGTGACCGTCGATGTCGCCTTGGATGCCTCTCTTCCCGCCGGCGCGCGTCCGGATCTCAGCGTTGACGGAACAATCGAGATTGAGAATCTCAAGGACGTGCTCTTCGTGGGTCGCCCGGTTCACGGGCAGGCCAACAGCACCATCGGCATCTTCAAAACCGTTTGCGCAACTTGCCCTCTCAATGACACCGAGGCCGTGCGCGTCAACGTCAAGCTCGGGCGCAGCTCGGTGAACACGATTGAAGTGGTTGATGGCTTAAAGGTGGGCGACCGGGTCATTCTTTCGGACATGTCCGCATACGACAACGTCGATCGAATACGGCTCCGATAGATAAAGGATTGCCCGAACACTCGACGCGCGCGGTGACAAGGCTCGACGGAACCAATGATTGCCCAATTGCAAAAGGAGAAGCCCGATATCATGGCATCGCCGCGGACGCTGATCGCCGACGATCAACCGGACCTGTTGCACGCGCTGCAACTGCTCCTAAAGGGACAGGGCTACCAGATCGAGGCCGTTTCGTCGCCACGCGCGGTCCTTGAAGCTCTTCGCGCTCGCGAGTTTGACCTCTTGCTGATGGACCTGAACTATGCGCGGGACACCACGTCGGGCACAGAAGGCCTTCGGCTACTCGAACAAATCCAAGCGATGGACACAACCCTTCCTATCATTGTAATGACCGCGTGGGGGAGCACCCATCTCGCTGTCGAGGCCATGCAGCGCGGCGCTTGCGATTTTATCGAGAAACCCTGGGAAAACGAGCAATTGCTTGCGAAGCTACGTCGCCCGCTCCAAAAACGTCTTGCCGAGCACGCCAGAAGAGCGAAACACCCCGGGGAAATGCAAGAAGCTCGCGAAATTCAGATGGGACTCTTGCCCCATCACATCCCGCGGATCCCCGGTTATGAAATCGCTGTCGAGTGGCAACCGGTCGGCGTTGTAGGGGGCGACTCCTTCGATGTCCTGCGATTGAACGACGAGAGCGTGGCGCTTTGCATTGCCGACGCCGTCGGTAAAGGTGTGCCTGCGGCTCTGTTAATGTCCCATCTGCAGGCCACTGTGCGCGCCGTGGCCTCACCGCAAATGGCACCTCGGGAGCTCGCGGCAACCGTTAACACAGCTATTTGTACGCGCATGACCCATGGAAGATTCATTAGCTTTTTCTATGCACAGCTCGATGCTCCGCAGCGTCGCCTGAGCTACACCAACGCCGGGCATCCTGCGCCGATCCTTCTTCACTCGGATGGCAGTTTTGACCTACTGGGCGAGGGTGGGCCGATTTTGGGTGAATTTCCGGCGCAGCGTTTTGACCAGTCCGCGGTTATGTTGCGACAGAGCGACCGCCTGGTTTTATTTACTGACGGCATCGTCGAGGCGCCCAATTCGGGCGGTGAAGAGTTTGGCCTACAGCGGCTATTGCAAGTGGGCAGGCATAACCGAATGGTTTCGGCCGATACATTACGAGACGCCGTGATGGCCGAGGTGCGAAGTCATTGCGCGGGAACGCTGAGTGATGACGCTACGCTGATTATCTTGGGTGTTGCGTAGGCTGCCGAGGCTTGCCGGCGCGGCGCGACACGACACCCGTGTCGATCCGATCGTAGCGCTGCGGTACGCATAGGAGCAAGGTTGGAAACCATCTGGCTCGATCTTCGCTACGCTCTGCGTTCACTCGCGAAAAGCCCGGGATTTGCGGCCATCTCCATTCTTACGCTGGCACTCGGCATCGGCGCAAATACTGGCATTTTCTCGATCATGCACCAGGTGTTGCTGCAAACCTTGCCGGTCTCCAAGCCGCAAGAACTTGTCTTCCTTTATTCCCATGGTCCAAGGCAAGGACACATTCATTCCGATGAAGGTGGGGGTGAGGAGTCATTTTCCTATCCGATGTATAGGGACTTGCGCGACCACAATGCTGTGTTCTCGTCGCTGGCCGCAAATTATTCTGCGCCGGTCAGCATCGGGCATCGCGGCGAAACTGAGCGAGCCGATTCCGATCTAGTCTCCGGAAATTTTTTCGAGACTTTAGGCGTTCGCGCAGCCGCCGGAAGAACATTTTCGCAAGCGGATACGTCCGCTCCAGGTGCGAATCCAGTTGTCGTGCTGGGCTACGGCTATTGGACGCGACGCTTCGGCAACGATCCGAACATTCTCAATCACAGTATCCTCGTAAACCGTCGCCCGATGACCGTAGTTGGCGTCGTGCAATCTGGTTTCCAGGGCATCCAGGTTGGCCGCGTTCCGGATTTGTATATTCCCATTACCATGAAGGCGCAGATTACTCCGAACCGCAGTGGTCTCGAAGATCGCAAAGACTTCTGGGTGATTTTACTCGGTCGGCTGAGGCCCGGGATTTCGCTTGAGCAGGCTGAGGCTGGATTGAATGCCGCTTATAAACCAATTCTCGAAAATGATCTTCCGCTCCAAACCAATTGGAATGATCAGCAGAAAAAAGAGTTTGTGCGGTCACATATCTCTCTCCACAAAGGGTCCAAGGGTCGTCCGCTCTTCCAGAACAACACCAAAGAGCCGCTCGTGGCCTTGATGGCCATGGTTGGCCTGGTGCTCTTGATGGCTTGCGCAAATATCGCCGGTTTGCTTACTGCACGAGGCGTAGCCCGACGAAAGGAAATTACGGTGCGCCTAGCTCTCGGCGCCAGCCGCTGGCGGCTGGTCCGGCAGTTGATTGTCGAGTCTTGCGTTCTTTCGTTCGCTGCTGCTTTGTTGGGTTTGGCCGTCGCAGCTTGGACTGCGGAAGGTCTGGTCCGCTTTGCCAGCGAGAACGTCGACGCGCGTGGTCTTGCAAGCGCCCTCAACCTCCCCGTGCTGCTGTTTGCCTTGGGTCTCACCCTCATCTGCAGCTTCCTTTTCGGCATCATCCCTGCGTTGCGCGCTACGCGAGTGCAGCTCGCCGCCACGTTGAAGGATCAAGCCGGTTCGCTTTCCTCCGGTCTCGCGCATGCGCGGCTGCGTAAAGGTCTGGTGATTTCTCAGGTGGCCCTTACGCTCCTTCTTATAACCGCCGCAGCAGGCTTCACGCGGAGCATCTATAACCTCCATCATGTCGATCTCGGCCTTCGCCCGAGTCAGGTCCTCCAATTTTCCCTGGCGCCAGGATTGAATGGCTACGACACGGTTCAGAGCATAACGTTCTTTCGCCAACTCGAAGATCGGCTCGCAATCCTGCCGGGCGTCCAATTGTTGAGTGGAGCGGAAATCCCGGTATTAGCAGGGGATTCTCGGGGCGCCAATGTCCACGTCGAAGGTGAGCCACCGGAGCAAGCCGGCACCGTTCATATTCTGCACAACGCCGTCGGACCAGCCTATTTTTCTACGATGGGGATCGCGCTTTTGAGGGGACGCGAATTCACGCGGCAAGACGCGGAAGGAAGTCCCAAGGTGGCGGTCATCAATGAAAGCATGGCGCGAAACTTTTTCGGTGACGGTAATCCCATTGGCCGCCATATGGCCTTTGGCGGCGCTGCGGCTGCATTGAACATTGAGATCGTCGGAGTCGTAAAGGATAGTAAGCACATGGAAGTCAAGGAGGAGACCAAGCCGTTTGCGTACATTCCCTATTCTCAGGAGCCTGCGATTCATTCGCTCACATATTACGTGCGCACGCATCAGAACCCTGAAATCCTTGCCGAATCGGTTCGCAATACTGTACAAGGTTTGGATTCCAGCTTGCCTGTTTACGAAATGCGCGCGTTTGAATCGCAAATTGAGCGATCCATTTCGGCCGAGCGCCTGGTCGGATTCCTCGCGCTGGCATTTGGCGCGCTTGCGGCAATTCTTGCTGCGCTCGGCATTTATGCATTGCTTGCGTACACGGTTACGCAGCGAACCCGCGAAATGGGCGTGCGCATGGCGCTCGGCGCTGGTCCTGGCCAGGTTAGGGGCATGATCGTGAACGATATGGCCAGGCTCATCGGCGGGGGCATTTTGATTGGTTTGCCTATCGCTTATGGGATCAGCCGGTGGACGCAGTCGCTGCTTTACAAAGTGAAATCATTCGATCTGTCTAGTTTTGTTGTGGCTGTGGTTGCGCTCGCGCTGATCGCCACGATTGCAGGTTATGCTCCGGCACGCCGCGCGACCCGAATGGATCCGATGAAGGCGCTGCGCTACGAGTAGCGAGACGACGTTCGCATCGTCAATCGGGGACATGATCGATCTTGGTACCTTACAAACTTTGAGGTCTTGGGAATTGAAACGCTCGAAATAAAGGAGAAGCGATGGAAGGCTCAAACGGAAACCTGATCAAGCTCGAGGGAGTCACGAAAGTGTTTTTCACCGATGAGGTTGAAACCCATGCGCTCTCCGGTATTCATCTCGAGGTGCGCAAAGGAGAGTACATGTCGATCGCGGGACCTTCGGGTTGCGGCAAATCCACGCTGCTCTCGATTTTGGGTCTGCTAGATTCGCCCAGCGAAGGCCATTACTGGCTCGATGGAAAGCCGGTCGCTAACCTGAGCCTCAGCGAGCGAACGCGCATTCGCAACCGTGAAATCGGGTTCATCTTTCAGGCGTTCAACCTCATTGGCGACCTGACCGTCTACGAAAATGTCGAGCTGCCGCTCACCTATCGCGGCACGGGCTCGGCCGAGCGCAAGCAGAAAGTGCAGCAGGCGCTCGAGCGCGTGGGCATGGCCCATCGCATGAAGCACTATCCCTCGCAACTGTCCGGCGGTCAGCAGCAGCGCGTTGCTGTGGCGCGCGCGCTGGTTGGCGACCCCCTGATCCTGATGGCCGACGAGCCCACCGGAAACCTGGACTCGAAGAACGGCGAGTCGGTGATGGAGCTGCTCCGCGAACTGCATCGTGGGGGCGCGACGATTTGCATGGTTACGCACGATACCCGCTACGCCGATTTCGCCGAGCGCACCGTGCACCTGTTCGACGGCCGCGTCGTAGACGAAAGCCGCGAAGCGCGCGTCGGCGCGTAAAGCCGAAAGCGTCCGGTTCCGATAATTCTTTGGAGACGGGTAGAGGCTGTCCACACTCTAGAACCAGTTCGCTGGTTAGTTTGATGGGCGCAGGCTCGGGCTGTTCAGAAAATACTGCGAATGACGCCGCCTTCGGCGCGGACTGCAGCTCCGTTGATCACCCCAGCCCGTGTGCTGGCAACGAACGCGACCACCGCGGCCACTTCCTCCGTGGTTTCAAAACGCTTTAGGAGAGAGCTTGGCCGCACTTTTTCGAAAAACTGTTTTTCAACCTCAGCTTTCGAGATGCTTTGCTGCCTGGCCATGCTGTCCAGGAAGGCGCCAACGCCTTCGGAATCGGTAGGGCCAGGCAGCACGGAATTCACGGTTACGCCGGTTCCGGCAACAGATTCCGCCAAGCCGCGCGCCACCGCGACTTGCGCCGTCTTGGTCATACCGTAGTGAATCATTTCCGCTGGAATCTGCTGTGCAGACTCACTGGAAATAAAAATGACGCGACCCCAGTGTTTCTTCAGCATCCCTGGCAAATAGTTTCGCGTCAACCGGACACCGCTGAGCACGTTTACATCGAAAAACCGCGTCCAGTCGGCGTCGGAGATTTCCGCAAACGGCTTGACCTCGAAGATGCCCAGGTTATTGACCAGGACGTCGGCCTCAGGCACTTGCTCGAGAAACGCGCCGACGCCGCTCGAGGTGCCCAGATCGGCGGAGACTCCGCACACGTCGGCGCTCGCGACGCGCCGGCGTATTATTTCGAGCGCCGCGCTGACTCGAGCTTCGGTGCGGCCATTGACGACTACTTTGGCCCCTTCCTCCGCCAACGCGATGGCAATGGCCAAGCCAATTCCGGCTGTGGAACCCGATACCACCGCGGCCTTGCCCTGAAGCCCAAGGTTCATTCGTAATCTCCGGTCTATTCGGAGGGTTGGTTACCCCTACACGAGCGCATCGGCGGAACATTGAGAAACTTAGCGCGCTACCTGTGCGCCGATGCCTTCAATTGCTGCGATGTCGCCGGCGGTTAGCTTGAGGTTGCCGGCGCGCATGACTTGCTCGGCCTGCTTGGCGTTTCGCGCGCCGACAATCGCGCCGGTTACGGCCGGCAGGCGGAGCGTCCAGGCAATGGCTACTTCACCCGCGGTGCATCGGTAGCGCGCGGCCACTTGTTTCAGCCGTTCGACGAGCGCGAGATTCTTCGAAAGGTTGGGTTCGTTGAATTCCGGACTGCGCTTGCGCCAGTCATTTTCAGGAAGGCTAGCGATGCGCTCGCGGGTCATCGCACCGGTTAATAATCCTGACTGCATGGGTGAGTACACGATGACGCCGATTCCGCGTCGCTCGCAATAGGGGAGAATCTCGTTTTCGATGTGTCGACGGATCAGCGAATAGGGTGGCTGGAGGGAGGTCACCGGGGCAATTGTTTCGGCGCGCTTGATCTGCGCCACATCGAAATTGGAGACGCCGATCCACCTGACCTTTCCTTCTTTTTGAAGATCGGCGAGTGTTTGCCAGGCTTCTTCGAGTCCCGGCCCGTTGTCTTCCGGCGGCCAGTGAATTTGATAAAGATCGATCACGCTGGTCTGTAAGCGGCGCAAGCTGTCTTCACATTCGCGGCGGAGCGAATCGCGATGGAAAACTTTACTCACATGCCCTTGTGGGTCCCAGCGCATGACGCACTTCGTAAAAACGTAGGGACGCGCGCCGCGCCAATCTTTCAGGGACCGGGCGACGACCTCTTCCGAGTGCCCGATGCCGTAAACAGGAGCGGTATCGATCCAATTCACACCAAGCTCAAGCGCCTTATGGATTGCCGCGATGGAGTCGGCGTCTTCCTGCGAGCCCCAAGCGAAGTCATAGCCTGCCCCGCCAATGGCCCACGCGCCGTATCCGACGCGCGTGATCATCAAATCTGAGTTTCCCAGCCTTCGCGTTTCCATGGTGCTCTTCTCCTGATCACAACTTGCACTTCCCTGACTTTGATGAGCAGAAAGGGAAAAAAGTTATAGAAATTTCTTGGCGATTAGAGGATGTTCCACTGGCATTGCAGGCGGCGCTCAGGTCACGCCTGCCGCGGTGGCCATGCCTACTGTCTACGGAAGGCACCTAGGATTTTCACAGGGGACCAGGTTTTATTTGACTTTGCATAGGCGCAGGAGCATCCTTTGCTTGTTACGCGCGCAACGGGAGGGCTCAAGCTTCCTCCCTACTTCAGTCAGCAGACACCCATCCCAGCTTGCCTGCTCCCCAGCCCCACGTAGGAACAGGGAACCGGCGTCTTCCCGTAAGCGAACATCCAAGGAGGGAATATGTTTGCTCGACACGTCACCATGCATTTGAAAACCAATGCAGTAAGCGAATTCAACCGAATCGTGGAAAATGAGATCCTTCCCGTACTGCGAGGCGTACGAGGATTCCGAGACGAAATTGTTCTGGCGACGGGAGGGTCAGAAGTAATTGCGATCAGCCTCTGGGATCAGAGAGAGGACGCGGAGGCTTACAATCGCGAGAGTTACCCGAAAATCCAAAAGTTGCTTACCAGCATCCTGGACGGAAATCCGGTGGTCAAAACCTGCGAAGTTTCACACTCTACCTTCCACAAGATCGCTGCACGGGCGACAGCCTGAGGCCACTCGAGATCTTCAACTTTTCCGGGGGGTGGGAAGCTCAGCTCCCCCCCTCCAGCCTCGCTTGCCTGCGACATAATGCGACGTAAAATCTGCCACTGTTCGGGAGTGCGACGGGGCGTCCCATTTTCGGACGCTTTAGTTCCATCGATGAGCCGATTTTCGTTCTAAGATACGGTCTTTGTATGGCTTAGGGCGATGCGCGTTGGCATTCCAACTGTTGCAAACCTTATATTGGTTTGACGTGTCGGTAAGCCCAAGCTAATGGGGAACGCAAGGGTTGGAGCCTAAGGAGCAAACCGTGGGAGTTGAACCGCTGATTCGACTACGAGGCCTCGAAAAAGTGTACGAGGCCGGAGGCAGCAAATTCTTCGTTTTGCGACGCGTTAACCTGGACATCGCGCAAGGCGAGTTCCTGACGATTATGGGACCATCGGGAGCGGGGAAATCCACGTTATTGAGCATCCTTGGCATGCTCGACAGCGCGTGGGCCGGCGAATATTACTTTCAAGAAAAAGCGGTCCACAAGATGAATTTGAAACAACGCAATGAATTGCACAAAGCCAACATTGGGTTTGTGTTTCAAAGCTACCACCTCATTGATAACTTAACCGTGTTTGAGAATCTGGAGATTCCGCTCTCTTACAAAAATGTGCCGCGCAAAGAGCGCACCAGCCTGGTTTGCGACATCCTTGATCGCTTCCAGATCGTCGGGAAAAAAGATTTGTTCCCGAGTCAGCTTTCCGGGGGACAGCAGCAGCTGGTCGCCGTGGCGCGCGCGGTAGTGATGGCCCCCAAGCTGATTCTTGCCGACGAGCCGACCGGAAATCTGCACTCGGCACAGGGGGAAGAGATCATGGAACTGTTCAAGCGGCTGAATGATGCGGGCACCACGATTATCCAAGTTACGCACTCGGAAAAAAACGCGACATACAGCAACCGCGTGATTCAAGTGAAAGACGGGTGGATTGTGAGCGAGGGCACGGCTGTGGCCGGCGGAGCCTTATAACCAGCATGGTGAATGAACAGCTGCTAGAAGGGGGCAGAGCATGCAAACATTGTGGAACGACCTGCGATTCAGCCTGCGGACTCTGACGAAAAGCCCCGGATTCACGCTGACGGCCGTGTTGACCCTGGCCCTCGGCATGGGAGCCAATACGGCGATTTTTTCTGTTGTAAACAGCGCGCTGTTGAAACCATTACCGTATAAACAAGCCGACCGGCTGGTTGTCGTCTGGGAAAAAAATCCCTATCGATCCAATGCTCTCAACGTCATCTCTCCAGCAAACTTCTTCGACTGGCAGGAGCAGAACACGGTTTTTGAGCAGATGGGTACCTTCTTCGACTGGCGCGCAAACCTGACCGGCGACGGCGAGCCCGAAGAGAGTCCCATTCAATACGTTTCCACAAATCTGTTTCGCTTGCTCGGCGTACACCCGTCCATAGGCCGCGACTTCAGTGCCGAAGACGGCCAGAAAGGTCACGACCGTGTGGTGATCCTCAGCTACGAACTGTGGCAGCGGCGATTCGGCGGAGACATGCACATCGTCGGCAAGAATATCCAAGTCGACGGCGCACCAATGACCGTGATCGGAATTATGCCCAAGGGTTTTCAGCTCTATGTTAGAACCGGGTCGATGACCCGCGGGAAAGCCGAGCTATGGAATCCGTTTGTCTTTGGGCCGAATTCGCGGAAGCGCGCGGGCCGCTACCTCATGGCCATTGCGCGGCTCAAGCCCGGCGTCTTGCTGGGACACGCACAGGGGGAAATGCACGCGATTGGGGCGCGACTCGAGCAGCAATACCCCGACTTCAACAAGGGCTGGGGGGTCAGCCTTATTCCCCTACACGAAGAATTGACCCGCGAGATTCGCCTGGCGCTTCTGGTTCTACTGGGCACTGTCGTGTTCGTGCTGCTCATCGCCTGCGCCAACGTCGCCAATCTTCTGCTCTCGCGTGCTGCCGCTCGTCAACGCGAAATCTCTATCCGCATAGCGATGGGAGCGGGGCGCTGGCGAATCACTCGCCAGATGCTCACCGAAAATATTTTGTTGGCGGCTTTTGGGGGCGTACTGGGCGTGCTCATGGCGATCTGGGGCGTGGATCTGCTTTTGGCGATGAGTCCCCCGGGGTTACTCGACATCACCCATATCGGCGCGGACATGCGCATTCTCGGGTTCACGGCCGGCGTGTCGTTTGTCGCTGCGCTGGTTTTTGGTCTCGCTCCAGCGTTGCAGACTCTGCGATCGCCGATCAACGAATCACTCAAGGAAGGCGGCCGTGGCGGATCTGCCGGTGTGCGAAGTCATTTCTTAAGGAACGCGTTTGTTATCGCTGAAGTGGCGCTCGCCCTTGTGCTGCTCGCAGGCTCCGGTCTGCTGATTCGCAGCTTCGCTCACCTAGCGAACGCGGACCCGGGATTTCAAGCGAAGAACTTGCTGACCGTCAAACTGAGTCTTCCTGGATCGAAGTACGGGCAAGATCAAGCCCGTGTGGTTTTCTTTCACCAACTGCTGGACCGGATTCGGTCCTTGCCCGGAGTTCAGTCCGCGAGCGCGAATAGCTTGTTGCCGTTCACTGCCGGGGGCGTGGCCACCAGTTTCACAATTGTTGGCCGGCCTGAACCTCCCGCAGGAAAGCATCAGTCAGTCGATGTGCGGGTCATCGAGCCGGACTACTTCAAAACCATGGGAATTCCGTTGCGGAAGGGGAGACTGTTCACCGAACAAGAGTCGTCAGTGGAATCACATGTTGTGATTGTAAGCGAAGCTCTGGCTCGCCAGCACTTTCCCGATGAAGATCCAATCGGAAAGAAAATCATTATCGCGATGAAGAGCGTAAATGTTCCCAGCGAAATTGTCGGTGTCGTGGGCGACGCGAAGCATCAAGGTCTGGATTCTAAGCCGATGGCGATGTCGTACTGGCCGTATCCTGAGCTGACGTACAACTTCATGACCCTGGTTGTTCGGGCAAGGTCCAATCCGGCGACTCTTGTTCCCGCGATCCGTGAGGAAGTGCGCGAGATGGACAAAGACCAGCCCGTCTCGGAAATCGCAACGATGGAGCAATTGCTCTGGACGTCGCTTTCGCGGGCGCGGTTCAGCATGCTGTTAATGAGTGTTTTTGCCGGGATCGCAGTGTTGCTCGCCGCGGTCGGAGTCTTTGGCGTAATGTCCTATGCAGTCACGCAGCGCACGAACGAAATCGGCATCCGAATGGCCATTGGCGCGCAGAGCGCGGACGTCTCAAGGCTCGTGGTCAGCGACGGAATGCGGCTATCGCTTGTAGGCGTCGGGCTGGGCGCCGTGGCCGCCCTTGCGCTCACGCGAGTGTTGCAAAGTCTTCTTTTCGAAGTGCAGGCTGGTGATCCAGTGACGTTCGTGACGGTAACGATGGTGCTCCTTGGAATATCGCTGCTGGCATGCTACTTGCCGGCGCGCCGCGCCACGAGGGTAGATCCGCTGATCGCTCTTCGCCACCAGTAGCATTGCCGATTAGAGTTTGCACTCATTCGTGCGGGAGGTTGGCGATGCATACCGGTGGGCAGTATCGTTGGTGGGTGCTGTGCATGCTTGCAAAAACTCCAGTGTTCGCGGTCGTGAACCTTACGCTTGAGCTGGACATCGGAAGCCGCGCCCGCAATCGTCAGCGCTGCAAGCGCGGAGCCGCAAGCACACGGAAATAGGATAAAGATTACAACTTCGGGGAACGATGAAAACCTCTGCCTCCAACCACTATCGCATTCTCTTGGCCGACGACCAGCAGGACATCCGTGAAGCTCTGCGATTGCTATTGAAACGCGAGGGCTATGAGACGCAGGCGGTTGCGTCACCCGCAGAACTGCTGTCCGCTCTCGAAACACGCGAGTTTGATGTCGTGCTGATGGACTTGAACTACGCGCGCGACACCACGTCCGGCCAGGAAGGCCTCGACCTGCTAACCCGCATCCAGATGGTGGATGGGATGCTGCCGGTGGTGGTGATGACGGCATGGGGCAGCGTGGAGCTGGCGGTGGAAGCGATGCGGCGCGGGGCGCGCGACTTCGTTCAAAAGCCCTGGGAGAATGCGCGGCTGCTCAGCATTTTGCGGACGCAGATTGATCTTCGCCAGGCTTTGCGTCACGCCTCGCGCTTGGAGGCCGAAAACCGTTTGCTACGGGCCGAATCACGCCCCACGTTAATCGCCAAATCCGCAGCCATGCAACCGGTGCTCGAGCTTATCGCTCAGATCGGCCCGTCGGATGCCAACGTTCTCATCACCGGTGAGCACGGCACTGGAAAGGAAGTTGTGGCGCAAACTCTGCATGCGCTTTCCTCGCGCAGCAATAAGCCGATGGTCACAGTCAATGCCGGTGGCCTTTCCGAGGGAATTTTCGAAAGCGAGCTCTTTGGCCACGTAAGAGGTGCGTTCACGGATGCTCGTACCGACCGTGTGGGGCGCTTTGAGCTAGCTGATGGCAGCACTCTTTTCCTCGACGAAATCGCCAACGTCCCGCTCAATCTTCAAGCGAAACTCCTGCGCGTACTCGAGACCGGTGAAATGGAGCGGGTGGGCTCGTCGAAAACGCGGCGGGTGGAGGTGCGCGTTCTTGCGGCTACCAATGCTGACGTGAATACAGAAGTCAACACCGGGCGTTTTCGCCAGGATTTACTGTTTCGCTTGAATACAATCGAGATTCATCTTCCTCCGCTACGCGAGCGCCGCGAAGATATTACCCTGCTCGCGAATCATTTCGTTCATTCCTACGTGCACCATTACCGCAAAAATGTTACGGGATTCGACGCCGCCGCGGCGCAGGTGCTGCTCGAACATCCCTGGCCCGGCAACGTTCGCGAGCTGGATCACGCTGTAGAGCGCGGCGTTCTTCTGGCTCAGGGACCGCAGATTCGTGCCGCTGATCTAGGTCTTCGACCGGTGGCTTCCTTAGGATCGCTTCGCCTTGAAGAAATGAGTTTGGATGAAGTCGAGCGTTATCTCGTGCAAAAAACATTGTCTCGCCACGATGGCAACGTTAGCCAGGCGGCTAAGGCGCTGGGACTGAGCCGCAGCGGGCTCTATCGCCGCCTGCAAAAACACCAGCCGCGATGAAGGAACTCAACCACGAACGCCGCGTCCAGCTTTTAGCCCTGGCCGCGGGGCTGCCGGGCTCGATCATTGCCCTGCTATTGCTCTGGACCGGAGACTATTCGACCAGGCTTGCGTGGACTCTCACGATCCTGATCCTGTGCTTCTGGATCGGCTTTGCCAGCTCACTGCGCAGCCGCGTTGTATTTTCTTTGCAAACACTTTCCAATTTGCTGGCCGCCATGCGCGAAGAAGACTTTTCCATGCGCGCGCGGGGGGCTCGCTTTGATGACGCGCTGGGCGAAGTGATGCGCGAGGTCAACGCATTGAGCTCGACGCTGCGCTCGCAGCGGCTCGGCGCGCTGGAAGCGACCGCCCTGCTGCGGACCGTTATGGAGGAAATAGATGTCGCCGTGTTTACTTTTGACAATGAGCAAAAGCTGCGTCTCGTGAATCGCGCGGCTGAGCGGCTGCTGGGCCGCCCTTCGGAGCGGTGTCTCGGCCTTACCGCGGAGGAGCTCGGCCTGGCGCGTTGCCTCGAGGGCGAGCCGGCTCGCATGCTGGAGATGAGTTTTCCAGGCAGTTCCGGGCGCTGGGGAATGCGCCGCGGCAGCTTTCGTCAAGGAGGCTTGCCGCATCAGCTGGTCGTGCTCACCGACCTGAGCCGCGCCCTTCGCGACGAAGAGCGCCAGGCCTGGCAGCGATTGATCCGAGTACTCGGGCATGAACTCAATAATTCTCTCGCGCCCATTCAATCGGTTGCGCAAAGTCTCGAAAGCCAGGTGGTACAAGGCACCGCGAAAAAGTCATGGCCGGAAGCCGGCTTGTCCGAATGGATGGACGACGTGCGCCAGGGTCTCGGCATTATTCGTTCACGTTCTGAAGCTCTCGGCCGCTTCATGGCCGCGTACGCGCGCTTGGCGCGTTTGCCGCAGCCGACATTGGCCCCGGTCGATGTGCGCGATTGGATCCATCGCGTGGCCATTTTGGAGACCCGCCTGGCGCTTCAAATTGTCGAGGGGCCTCCGCTGTCGATCTCTGCCGACGGCGATCAGCTTGATCAGCTTCTTATCAATCTTTTCCATAATGCTGCCGATGCATCGCTCGAAACCGGTGGGCTCGTTCAAGTTGGCTGGACAAAAAATGGAAAGAACATTCATGTGTGGGTGACCGATGAGGGACCCGGTCTCCCCAATAGTTCCAACCTGTTTGTGCCTTTCTTTACAACCAAGCAGGGTGGATCCGGCATCGGCTTGGTTCTTAGTCGCCAGATTGCAGAAGCCCATGGCGGCACACTGACACTGGAAAATCGGCGTGATGCGCGCGGATGCCGCGCGACGCTGCGCCTGCCCCTGTGAATCTTGCAAAATCAGCGATCGCTCGGGCTTTAAACTGGCCTTCGCTGGAAGATTGTCGAAACCCAAAGTATTCTGTCGGTATGAGGAAGCGCTGCCGAGACCAGTTGAAGCGGCTGCGAGGTAAAGTGAGGCTGTGAAAATCGAAAGTGCGCTGGCGCTGTTAAACCAAGAGATCATCGCGTGCCGGCGCTGCCCTCGTCTGGTTGAGTATCGCGAGCGCGTAGCGCACACCAAGCGGCGCGCTTATCGCGATTGGACGTATTGGGGACGCCCGGTCCCTGGCTTCGGCGATGCGCACGCCAAGCTTCTTATTCTTGGCTTGGCGCCCGCGGCGCACGGCGGCAATCGCACTGGCCGAGCGTTTACTGGTGATCGTTCCGGTGATTTTCTTTTTCGCCTGCTGCACCGCGCCGGCTTCGCCAATCAGCCAACGTCCACCCACGCCGGTGATGGCCTGCTCCTGCAAAATGCTTACATTGCTGCTACAGCTCGCTGCGCGCCTCCCGATAACAAACCTCTTCCTTCGGAGGCGGCCAACTGTGGCGAGTACCTGGAGCGCGAGCTTGGGTTGCTCGGTCCTCGCGCAATTCTTGCGCTCGGCCGAATCGCCTGGGACGGCTATCTGGCAATCCTAAAGACCCGAAGATTCATTGCATCACGCGGCGCCTACCTTTTTTCTCACGGTGCTGTTGCCATTCTTCCCGGCCCGCTTCCGCGATTGTTCGGCTCCTACCATCCCAGCCAGCAAAACACGCAGACCGGCCGGCTCACCGACGCGATGTTTCTAAGCGTTTTGCGCGACATTGGTACGTTCCTCGACCTTAAAGTGGAAAGCGTTTGATGAGTTGGTGGGCACGCGAGCGTGGAAGTGGTAAAATTCTCATCTCTGGCGCTATCGTCTAGGGGTCCAGGACGTCGCCCTCTCACGGCGAAAACACGGGTTCGAATCCCGTTAGCGCTACCAAGTTTCTTTTAATTCCAACTTGATCCGGCCACTGGCACGCGTTGTCACCAAATGGAGTAGCGATTCTGGCTAGTCGGCCGCGGGCCGCGTGCGAACACGGCTTGCTTTGGGGTGGCGCGATAATATGGAGAAAAAGTTGTGCCGGCAAGGGTCGCAGCGACGCGCTGGAATCTGCAGAATGTGCCCTAACCATGAGATCATACTGGGGGGAACGAATTCCCGTGAGACGCGCTGCAACTCAAGATTCCCGCAACGCGAACAATGCGTGTAAAAAAGATAGCGGAACGGTACCGTCCACGCGTAAAACCTTTGTTGACATGCCCGGCAGCGCCAAGGAAGAGCGCCTGCGACCGAAGCGACGTAATCCAAAAACTTTCGCCGCTTTGAGCGCCAGCAATCACGTCCACCGCAACGAGGACAAATCAATTTCACCTCTCCCAGAAGGGGGTGGCTCCCTGAGCTTACGCCAATGTTAATATTTGATCAATTCGCGTTTTTTCCGACGCGCCCGCTCCCATTGTAGAATAGCGCCGAGGAGCGAACATGCCCGATTACACCGCCGAACATGCCCGCGCCGGAGTTGATGCCAAGCTGCCCAAACTCGACACGTGGCCCAATCAATTTCCTGGCTACGAAATCACCACGCGCTACCCGGAGTACACCTCAGTCTGCCCCAAGACCGGCATGCCGGATTACGGTACGATCACAATTCAATATAGCCCGAGAAAACTTTGCTTGGAGCTGAAAGCCCTGAAGCTGTACCTGTTGTCGTATCGCAACCTGGGAATTTTTTATGAAAATGCGGTTAACCGCATCCTGCGTGACATTGTCGAAGCCACTCGCCCCGAGTGGTGCATGATTCGCGGCGAATTTACTGCTCGCGGCGGCCTCACCACCACCGTTGAGGCTCGCTGGCCTCGACGCCGCCCATAGCGCAACTCTTGAAACATTCGCCATCCGAAAGTAGACATCCCCAGGGCGTCGCGAGATAATTCACAGCTGCTGGAGTTGCGGTTCAACCCGTCGCAGCAGAATCTCAGGAGGCCCGATGAGCTTGTCGCCGAACATCCCCGAGGAACGCGAATCCTATCCTTATGAAACCGCGTCTACTCCGCGCTGGGTGCTGCTGTCCGTAATTGTTTTGTTTGTGCTGCTGGCCCTTCTCGCTTATGGCGGGTATGCCGAACGTGCCCGGCTCGAGGCTGACCTCAGCAAGTCCTCCGAGAAGGCCAATGTCCTCTCCGCTCAACTGGACCAAGCCAACGCGCGCATCGCCGAGTTGAAGGCCCACGTAGAAGGCACGGAGCAAAAGCTCGGCATGACCCGCACGGAGCTGGCCCAGGCCGCTAGCCGTGCTGAGTCGATCCGCAAGGCGCAAAAAACCAGCGATGAACGGCTCAGCGAGCAACTCGGCAAGGTGAAGCAGGAGAGCGAAGAAAAAATTGGATATGTGGCCAGCGAAGTCGGTGGTGCGAAAAAAGAAATTGAAGCCACCAAAACCGACCTCGAAGCCACCAAGGGCAAGCTCGAGCGCGTCATTGGGGACGCCGGCGTGATGAGCGGACTGATCGCTCGCAATCGTGAAGATCTCGATGTGCTCAGGCGCCGCGGTGAGCGCAACATCTTCGAATTCGACCTGCAAAAATCAAAAAGTCCCCAGCGCGTCGGCCCAGTCCAGCTCGCGCTCAATAAAGCGGATGCCAAGAAGCAGCGCTACACCATGACCGTGTTTGCCGATGATAAAGCCATCGAGAAGAAAGATCGCAGCGCGAATGAACCGATTCAGTTTTACGTAAATGCCGGCGGCGCTGGTCGCGAGCTGTATGAGGTCGTCGTTTTCAGCGTCGCCAAAGATCATGCCGTGGGCTACCTGACCACTCCCAAAAATGCCGGCGCGGCTGCGGCGAAGCCCGCTTCGCAGTAACTGCGCTAAAGTCTCGCACGTGACCCGACGTTCCATCGCTCCGCAGCACGCGGCTGTACCGTTGATTGCCAGACTACCCGCTATTGTTTTGCTCGCGGCGGCGACTTCGGCGACTCTCGCACAATCTACTCAGGACTCCCCATCGCGCATCGAAACCCACGTCGAAGTGGTCAATGTCGGCGTTGCCGTGACTGACGCTCAAGGACACCTCGCCGTTAATCTTAAGCGAGAAAATTTTCGTGTCTCCGACAATGGTGTCGAACAGCCCATCACCAACTTCGCTTCCATCGACGACCCCGCCCAGGTACTGATCCTGGTGGAAGTAGGGCCGAGCGTTTATTTTCTCGAGCGCGAGCATCTGCAAGCCGCGTACTCTTTGCTGCGAGGCCTTGCGCCTAATGACGTTGTGGCGCTGGCCGGTTACGACCAGGGGGCCCATCCGCTGGTTAATTTCACTACCGACAAGCAACACGTCGGAGACGCGATCGCCGGCCTTCGCTACAACCTTGGAATGGCCCAACTGAATCTGTTCGAATCGCTCGAGACCGCTCTCGGCTGGCTTGCCGCTCTTCCCGGCAAGAAAGCGATTGTTTTGCTTTCCACCGGTCTGGATACTTCCGAGCCCGGGCACTGGGAAAAACTCGAGACACAACTTCGCTCCGGCGAAGTTGTGATTCTGCCCGTCTCCCTTGGTGGCGAGCTTCGCTCTCCGCCGCCAACGTCAGGCAAGAAAAAGAAAGCCCCGCCTTCTGCGCTGAACCCGAATACCTTGGCGGCTTTCGAGGAGGCCGATAGCACCCTGAAAGAAATCGCTGCATCCACGGGAGGCCAGGCTTTTTTTCCTAAAAAGTCAAACGACTTCGCTGGAATTTTTTCGCAATTGGCGTCGCTCCTGCGTCATCAATATAGTCTCGGCTTTCGACCGCAACATGATGGCCAGTTTCACAAGATTGAAGTACGTGTGGTGGAGGCGTCGGAACCATCGACGATCCCTTCCATTGGACAGCCCGCTTATCGAGTCAATCATCGCTGGGGTTATGTTGCACCGGCTGCGCAACCGTGAATCGGGAACAAGGGTGTCTAAAGGGTTTTTTGCGGAAGGAAGGGAAGCCGATTCCTCTAAACTTTTTTCAGTCTAGGACTGGTATTCTTTGAGGGTTTGGGCCATATCGCGGAGTCGCGCGTCGACGAGCGCGAAACATGTATGGGGTTCGAACCTGCCGTCAGATCCGCGCTGCCCAGCAGCCACACCTGTCAGAATTTCGATCCCCTGCTCGATGCTGGCAACCGGGTGGATGTGAAATTGTCCGGCAGCCACAGCCTCAACCACATCCTCCCGCAGCATCAGGTCCTCAACATTTTCCGCCGGAATCATCACGCCTTGCGTCCCGGTCAAACCCTTGAGGCGGCACACATCGAAGAAGCCCTCGATCTTTTGATTCACCCCGCCGATGCATTGAATGTCACCCTTCTGATTCACCGAGCCGGTCACGGCGATATCCTGACGCAGCGGCAGACCGGACAGGGCGGAAAGCAGCGCGTACACCTCGGTTGAGCTGGCGCTGTCTCCATCCACGCCGGAATACGATTGCTCGAAGCAGATGCTGGCGGCCAGTGACAAAGGCTTATCCTGCGCGAATTTCGATCGCAGATATCCGGCGATGATCTGCATCCCTTTATCGTGAAAGCGGCCGCTAAGGTTGGCTTCGCGTTCGATGTTGATGAGTCCGGATTTACCGAGCGCCGCCGATGCCGTAATGCGAACCGGTTTGCCAAAGGCATAGCCACCAATTTCCAGCACGCTTAATCCGTTGAGCTGTCCAGTACGCGAACCCGAGGCATCGATTAATAGAGTCCCCTCGTCGATCATCTCTCGGATTTTGGTTTCAATCAGGTTGTGACGCTCGATCTTCGAGTCAAGAGCGGCGCGTACGTGCTCGGCGGTGACCAGGCCGGCCTTTTCTCCGCGTGCCGCGTAGCACGCTTCGCGCGCCAGATCGGCAATGTCCACGAAACGCGACGTCACTTTGTTGCGCCGCCCGGCCTTGCGCACTCCGTATTCCAGCATCGCGGCTACCGCGCTGCGGTCAAAGGGGCACAGTCCTTCAGCTTCGCTAAGTTTTCGCAGACGCCCGCCATATTCAGAAATCACTTCTTCGGTCATCAACATTTCTTCGTCGAATTCGGCGCGTACCTTGAAAATCTTGCGGAAGTCTTCTTCGTACGCGTATAAGAGCTCGTACATATCGCGGTCGCCGATCAGAATAATTTTCACGCTGATTTCAATCGGCTCTGGTTTCAGCCCTGACGTTCCAAAGGCGAAAAACATGTCGATGGGTTGAATTTCCAGACGGCTGTGGTTCAAGGTGCGCTTCAAGGTGCGCCACACTCCAGGCTCGGTGAGCGTGTCCATCGCGTACATAATCAGGAACCCGCCGTCGGCGCGCAGAATCGAGCCACCACGCAGGTCCATGAAGTCGGAATTCCAGCCCCCTCGCGAGTCGTAGCTTCTCTGGATGGTACCGAAGAGATTCGCGTAGGTAGGCGTCGTTTCAAAAATGATGGGACCAGCGTCATCATCATTGTGCGCCAGTAGTACGTTCACGCCATAAACTCGGAAGGGATCGCGCTCGCTCGCGGCACCGCGCATCATCGCGCCGTCCGGCGAGTTGGACGGGGCCTGCTCCTCTTCACCCTCTCGTTCCTTGAAGGGATCGAGGTTGTCGAGCAGGTGATGGCGCACTTCCTCTAGATATTCGGCCACGCTGGGGCCTGGATATTTTTCCTTCAGCTCCTCGATCACACCGTCTACCAGCACCGACGCTGCTTCCTGTTCGAGGTAGCTCAGCTCGCTGGCGAGTTCCCGGGACAGCGTCAGTGTCTTGCGGTATACCACGGTGAATTCCTGGCGGAATTGCTCGTACTTTCGCTCGATTTCCTCGGCAACCGGTGTTTCCAGTTTGCCTTCATGAACTAATTTTGTGATGTCCTCAATAGGAACCATTTGCCCTTCGAGTACCGGGAAAATCTCGGGCAGCGCCACCGCTCCCACTTGCATGTGCCCCAGGGCAAACTGGTCGCGCGCGATGCGCCGCGTGAAATCGTCCATGAGCTCTTTTTCACGAGTCGTGAAGCGATCGACAATTCTCCCTTTCTGCCGCTGAAACGGCTCGCCTTCAAAAACCTGAGGAATGCGGCGGCGCAAAAATTCAATGCCCGATTGCATGTCTTTTTTGAAAGCGTTGGCCTGACCGCGGCCGAGCGACAGCAGCCGCGGCCGGTCGGCACTTTTGAAATTGTTGACGTAGCAGCGGTCGAGCGATTCCTTGGTGGTCGGCTGAATTTCCTCGATCATCCGCGAAATCATGCCCCCGCGGCTGGTGCCGGCCAGGCCGCAGACGAAAATGTTATAGCCGGGCGCCGACAGCTCTACGCCCATCTTCAGAGCACGCACCGCGCGCGACTGTCCGATGATTCCCTCGCGCGGCTCGGCTTGAGCGGTGGTGGCAAATGGGATGCGTAGGGGATCGCAGCGCCAGCGCAGCTTCTCCGAAGTAAGTTCGGCCGGCGGAATGGCAATCTTCGTGGTCATAAATCGCTGCAGCGCGTTACTTTAGCACAGCCATCGTCAAAGGCTCGAAAAAGCGCGGAGCAGGTTACATAGATGCCAGTGCAGCTTTAAACCCCAGCTGGCGCTGAGGCTTCGCGCTCCTTAATGTAAACGTCCAGGAGTCCAGCGGCGGTGGCCAGAACGATGGGACCCAAAACCAATCCCAGCACCCCAAATACTTCCACGCCCCCGATCACGCTGATGAATACCACTAGACCGCTCAACTGTGCGCGGCCACTTAACAGAATGGGGCGCAACAAGCTGTCCACGACGGTGGACACACCGGCGCAGACCGCGACCAGAATAAGGGCTTTGCCCCAATGCCCGGTAAACGCCAGCCAAAGGGCAGCGGGGACAAAGATCAGCCCCGAACCAATCACCGGCACAAGCGAAAAAAAAGCCATACAGACCCCCCAGAAAAATGGTGTGGGCAGGCGCACCAAAGCAAACGCGATACCGCCGAGGGTACCCTGAATGGCCGCGATGATCAGGCTGGTGGTCACGCTGGCAAAAATCAAATCGCGCGCCTCGCCGATCATTTTTTCGCGATGCTCCTGTTCGAGAGGGAGCAAACCGCGCATCACCCTCACGATCGCATCAGCATCTCGAAAAATGTAGAAGAGCGCGAAAATCGTCACAAACAGATCAAACAATATCGCCAGCACATTTCTCAGTACCGTTCCCAATCTGGCAGCCAGAAATTCGGCGACGCGCGCGCTCCAGCCGCGCACGAGAGTGGGAAGATCAGCGATCCCGCCTGAAGCAGCGGCTGCTGGAGCGTGTTGCGTTACCCAAGTCCACAGGCGCGTGATGCTCGCCATCTGCCCGTCAACCACGGCGCGCTCGATTCCGCGCGAGGCATCTAAGCCCTCGCGCACAAACGTGGAGAGCAACGCGAGGCTTGGCAGAACCAGAATCAGCGCAACTCCGGCTGTGCTCACAAATGCGGCGCGTGATTTTCCCAAACGCGGCTCGAGGCGCGCCTGCAAAGGATAAAAGAAAACCACGAGAACCACAGCCCAACCGAGGGGCACCAGAAACGGCTCAAAGATGCGAAACACCAGGTACGCCAGCAGAAAAAGCACGGCGTAAAACAGCACCGTAGTAAGACGGTCACCAGAGGTTGCGACAGGCTGCTGGACGGTTTTCATCTTCGGTTATAATTAATTGTTTTCTACGGAGCAGCGCCGAACCACCGCGGAACGTAACGCTAATCCATGGACAAGCCATCTCATTCGCTCTCAGGTTATCAACTCCGCGTTCTGGCTGTACTCGCTTTAATTAATTTTGTCAACTTTGCCGACCGGCAAGTTCTGCCTCCGCTGGTGCCGCTGCTACGTAAGGAATTCGGAGTGAGTAGCGCGGAACTCGGTCTACTGCAGGTCGTTCTGTTGGCCGTGCTCGCGGCAGCCAGCATTCCTTTTGGGCTTCTCGCGGACCGATGGAGCCGCACGCGCATCATTGCAGCTGGAGTTATTTTCTGGAGCCTGGCTACGTTTCTCAGTGGCCTGGCAGGCTCTTTCTTGCTTCTGCTGATTGCGCGCTCGCTGGTAGGAGTTGGCGAAGCCGCGTACGCGCCGGCCGCACAATCCATGATTTCCGGAGCGTTTCCAACGACGGTCCGAGCGCGTGCCCAAGCAATCTTCGCCGCGGGAATGGTTCTTGGGGGAACTGCCGGCCAAGCGATTGGCGGCGTGGTGGGGCAATGGGTCGGCTGGCGGCCAACATTTTATTTTGTTGGCGTTCCGGGATTGATTCTTGCGCTGGCTATATTCGGTATGAAAGAGCCACCGCGCGGACCGCGGTCGGAAATTATTCCCCTGGGCAGATTGCTGGCTGTCCCGGCGTTTGTGGCCTTGATCGCGAGCGGAGTTCTGATCACCTTTGCCAGCGTCGCTTTCATAACTTGGGGAACCGATTTCGTGGTGCGCTACAAGGACTTTAGCCTGCGTGAAGCCGGCGTCTCGCTCGGGCCAACCCTGCTTATTTCTTCTCTGGCCGGCGTGTTGGTCGGCGGAACGCTTGCCGATTTCCTCCAGAAACGCATCGCCTTCGGCAGAATCCTGACGGTCTCGCTGGGGTTTTTGTTGGCCGCGCCATTTATTTTGTGGGCTATCACGACGGAGGAGAAGACCGCGGTGGTGATCGCGTTCTTCACAGCCGGCTTCTTCATGTCCTGGTATCACGGCCCGGTGACCGCGGTCATTCATGACATGATGCCGCGCCGGGCCCATGCTTCTTCCATTGGCCTGTACATGTTCGCGACGCAGTTGTTGGGGGGCATTTTCGGGCCTCTGGTTGTGGGCGAGATCGATGACCTCGCGGATCTCGTGGTGGGCTTGCGCGTCGCCGTCGGGGTGATGGTTGCAGGCGCACTGATGATGTTTCTGGTGATGTATTTCATCAAGCGCGACGGCTTGCAGCATCCCTGTCTCGACTGCTTTCGCGTTGAGCCCACCGAATTAGAAGAGGCCGTAACGAGGAGAGGCTAGCGTGGCTCGCCGAATTTCAGTGATGCGATACTGCAAACATTTCGAACGAGCGAGACGTCCTTATGCTTGATCCTGCCAGTTGCAAACACTTGCAAACGCAACTCATCGCCAAAGATTCCGACGCAGAATACGTCGAATGTCTCGATTGCGGCGAGATTCTGGAAGCGGGAGAGTGGCAAGAGCCGCCTGAATTTCCCGAATCGCTTTCCGATGCATAGGCAAAACCCGCGAAACTTCAGCGAATCTGCAGCTTTTCAATCAGCCGAAGAACATCTTCGTGGGAGACATCGTAGAGAGCGCGAACGTCCTCTTCTTCGAGACGTTCGCGAAGATATTCTGCGGCAATATAACTGGCTTCGCGGTCGCTCAAGTCGCGGCCGGCGCGTTCGCGGAACGTCACAAAAGCAGTATGAAGAAGACCGATCAGTATGCTACGACCATCGACCAGAAACTTCGTGTCGATGGTGTCGCTGTGGCGCGTAGCGATGCCGTTCCAGACATGTGAGAAATGGCAATGAAATGTTGGTCCGGTGAGCTTGGACGTTACGTCGAAGGGGGCCACAAACTCACTCATGGCTCCGACGTTGGCAATCATTGCAGGCATTTTTTACGTTCTCCCAAGTCAGCGTCCGCCGGCAGCAACAGGCTCAGTTTGCGAGTAACTGCGCACCGCCGCCCCTACACCCGCGCCGATCGGCAGGTGAAGTCCTTGATCGAGCAACGTTTTCTCCAGGGCCGCGAGAAACAAAAGCACGTTGCCGCGCTGGCATGAATATCCCATCAAACCGATACGCCAAAGTTTCCCCTTGACCGGACCAAAGCCGCCCGCAATTTCAATATTGAACTCGTCGAGCAACTGCTGGCGGACCTTGGGATCGTCAACGCCCTTGGGAATATTGACCGACGTCACGGTCGTCAAGCGATCGGCCGGATTGGAAACAAATAATTCGAGACCCATGGCTTCCAGACCGACGATGAGAGCTTGCTGATTGCGGCGGTGGCGCTCCCAGCGCTGTTCCAAGCCTTCTTCCAGGACCAGGCGCAGGGCTTCTCGAATGGCGTAGATCAGCGAAATGGGCGGAGTGTGATGATAGAGGCGATCCTGGCCCCAATAATTCATTGCCGTGGTGAGATCAAAATACCAGCTTTGCACCTTAGTCTTGCGCGATCGCAAAAGTTCTTCCACGCGAGCGTTTAGCGAAATCGGCGCCATGCCCGGCGGCGCGCTTATGGCTTTTTGCGAGCCGCTGAAGCAGATATCGATCCGCTGGCGATCCATATCGAGTGGAACGCCGCCCAGAGTCGCTACCGCGTCGACCACAAGAAGCGCGCCGAACTCATCGGCCACCTTGCGAAAATCTTCCAGGCGATGCATGACCCCGGTGGACGTTTCGCCGTGCGCCAGTCCCAGTAGTTTTATCTTTTTGCCTTTGCTGGCGCGACGCACATCATCAAGGTCGACGGGACGTCCCAAGGGGGCTTCGACGCGGGTAACCTTGGCAGCAGTGCGCTCGGCGATGATGGCCATGCGCTCGGAGAAAGTGCCGTTGACACAAATGATCGCTTCGTCGCCTGGTTCAAGAGGATTTAGAACCGCCGCTTCGATGCCTCCAGAACCGGACGCGGAAAGTGGGAAGGTGACACGATTATCGGTTTGAAACGTCCGGCGCAACAGCTCCTGGACGTTGGTCATCATCAGCACAAACCAGGGATCGAGGTGACCAACTAAAGGGGCCGCCATCGCGCGATACACGCGCGGGTCGATGCAGGAAGGACCGGGCGTAAGCATCAAGCGTGTCGGAGGATTCAGTTCGCCTAATGGGTTATTCATTGCTTTATTTCCTTGGACGTGTGTAGCCATGATGCGTCGCGGGGCGGCGCCAAGCGCGGATTGTAAGTTTGCTCGATTCCTGCCTTACGCGCAACCGCCAAATTGGCCAGCAAGCGCGCGGCGTCAGGAAGCCGAAACGTTTTGGCCAGCCGCGTGCACATTAGTAAGGTAGCAGGCGGGTTCTGCTAGCAACGCGCCAGGCACTGCCGAGGCATCCGGGAATCTCTTGACGTAGAAGGAGTTACGGACCGCCAGAGGGTTGTTGCAAAGCGAGACGAACCAGTCAAGGTAGAACCTGGCCATAAAAATGGAAGTGGTTGGCACCGAACGGCGGCGGGTTCGTTTAGAGTCAGCGACAGGGAAGCAGCCCGGCGACACTCGGTTCGGCAGCAAGTGATACCACCCGCCATACTCGGCATCTAACCGTATGAGCGTGGACCGGGTTTCCAAAGATAAAGCAGGGAGACGAACAACCACTAGATGAGCGCTGGACACACTGCAGCAACAACGCGCGGCCTCGTGACGCCGGGCCTGGCAGAAACAACCGGCCGCGTAATTCTTGAGGCGCGCGCTTTGCGCAAATCTTACCGAACAGGCGCGGCGCAGTTGGTTGTCCTTGCTGCGGTAGACCTGAAACTTGTCGAAGGTGAGATGGTTGCGATCATGGCCCCGTCCGGCGCCGGCAAGAGCACGCTTTTGCATCTGTTAGCGGCGCTGGACACGCCAACAAGCGGTACAGTATACTTCGACTCGAAGCCAATTGAATCAAACGCACCCGCGGCAGTGGCCCAATTTCGCAATCGAGCCGTGGGATTTGTGTGGCAGCGGCATCATCTTTTGCCCGATTTTACGGCGATAGAAAATGTAGCGTTGCCACTTCTGCTGCGGGGGGACTCCGCAGAAGGGTCGCGGCGCATCGCGGGTCAGTGGCTGAACGAGGTTGGGCTCTCGGCCAGAACTGAACATCGCACCGGCGAACTGTCTGGGGGAGAGCAGCAACGCGTGGCCATAGCGCGCGCGCTGGTAACTCAGCCAGCTATACTGCTAGCAGATGAACCAACTGGCGATCTTGATGAGCAAAATGCGGTGGCAGTGTTCGATTTGATCGAGCGCCTGCATCGCGCGCATCGGCTGACCTCTCTGATCGCGACGCATAATGTCGCGCTGGCCGGGCGCTGTGATCGGGTGATGGCTCTCGAGCAGGGAGTCCTGAAACTTCGGGGCGTGGGGCCGTCGAAGATGGGATCAACTTCAGGGGGAGAAAAGAGCTGAGCCGTGTTTGAACGTTACACAGAAAAAGCCCGGCGCGTAATTTTCTTCGCACGGTATGAAGCGAGTCAGTATGGCAGCCCGTACATTGAGACCGAGCATCTCCTTCTCGGACTGATGCGCGAGGACAAGGCGCTGGCCAACCGTTTCCTGCGCCAGCACGGCTCTATCGAATCCATTCGTAAAGAGATTGAATCGCGCATCACGATTCGTGAGCGCATTTCAACTTCCGTGGAAGTGCCTCTGTCGGCAGAATGCAAGCGCATCCTTAATCTTGCCACAGAAGAAGCTGAGCGCCTGGGCCACAAGCATGTCGGCACCGAGCATTTGCTTCTGGGAATTCTGCGCGAGGAAAAATGCTTTGGTGCGGAAATTCTTCAGGAACGCGGACTGCGCCTGTCATCCTTGCGCGAAGAACTGGGACGAAGTGCAGGAGAAAAAGTGCCCGTTAATCGACCCAAAGAGACATCGCTACTCGCTGAATTCAGCCGCAACTTGACGCAAGCGGCGCTCGAAGGTCAACTTGACCCGCTGGTCGGCCGGGACCGCGAACTGGAACGCGTCATCCAGATTCTTTGCCGCCGCACCAAAAACAACCCGGTGCTGATTGGGGAGCCCGGGGTGGGTAAAACCGCGATTGTCGAAGGCCTGGCGCAGCGGATTGCGGATAGCGACGTGCCGCCATTTCTCGCCGACAAGCAGATCCTATCGCTTGATCTTTCCCTGATCGTCGCCGGCACGAAATATCGCGGACAGTTTGAAGAGCGGCTCAAGACGATCATGAAAGAGCTGATGGAAAATCAGAACTCCATCGTCTTCATCGATGAATTGCACACCTTGGTCGGTGCCGGATCGGCCGAGGGGTCGCTCGATGCCGCGAATATCCTGAAGCCAGCATTGTCACGCGGCGAGATTCAGTGCATTGGAGCGACCACGCCAGGGGAGTACCGCAAATCGGTCGAGAAAGACCGCTCGCTCGAGCGCCGCTTCCAGTCCGTAAAAGTTCCCGCGCCGGCGGAAGATGAAGCCATCAAAGTTCTTCAAGGCGTGCGCGAGCGTTATGAGAAATTCCACGCCGTCAATTACACCGAAGAAGCCATTCAGTATGCCGTGTATCTCTCCAGCCGCTACATTCCAGATCGTTTCCTGCCCGATAAGGCCATTGACTTGATTGACGAAGCTGGAGCGCGCGTCAAGCTGCGGCAGGCCATGCTACCCGAGGAAGTTTCGGAAGTGCAGAAACGTGTGAAGTTCATAACCCATCGCATGGAAACGGCCATTGCCAACCATGAGTTCGAGAAGGCGCGCTTTTATTCGGAAGAAGAGCGCAAAGAAAAAGAAAATCTGCGAGTGGTGCGTGAACGGTTGAAGCTTGATGATTCTACCACCGGTGTCGTGACCCGTGAAGATATCGAAGAGGTTGTGGCGCGGTGGACCGGCATCGCCGTCAACGCCATCAAAGAAGATGAACAGCAAAAACTGCTGCGCATTGAACAGGAATTGCACAAGCGGGTCATCAGTCAAGATAAAGCGATTACCGCTCTGGCGCGCGCCATTCGCCGGAGCCGCGCCGGGCTCAAAGCCCCGGGCCGGCCGGTAGGCTGCTTCCTGTTCCTGGGACCAACCGGCGTGGGCAAGACGGAAGTGGCTCGGCGCCTTGCAGAGTTTCTTTTTGGCAGCGAAAAATCGCTGGTGCGCTTCGACATGTCGGAATACATGGAGAAGCATTCGGTCTCGAAACTGATCGGCGCGCCTCCGGGCTATGTGGGCTACGAAGAGGGCGGCCAGCTCACCGAGCGCGTTCGTCGCACTCCGTATTCGGTCATTCTTCTCGACGAGATTGAAAAAGCGCATCCCGATGTTTTTAACATTTTGCTCCAGGTTTTCGAGGATGGGCAGTTGACCGACGGCTTGGGAAATACCGTGGACTTCCGCAACACCATTCTCATCATGACGTCGAATTTGGGCGCGCGGCATCTTCAAAAACGCTCAGCGCTGGGCTTCCAGTCGGGTACTGCCGAGGGCGGCGCCAAGAGCATCGAAGACATGGTTCTCAGCGAAGTAAAGCGGGTCTTTAATCCTGAGTTCCTCAATCGCCTGGATGAAATCATTCTATTCAATCCATTGGGCGATGACGAACTCCTGCGGATTATCGATCTGCTGGCCGGTCAAATCAACGATACGCTGATTCATCGACAGGTACAGATCGTGTTGACGCCCGCAGCGCGTCAGTGGATTCTGGAGAAAACGTGCAGCGACCGGAATTATGGGGCCCGGCCGTTGCGACGTGCCTTGCAAAAGTACGTGGAAGATCCGCTGTCGGAAGCGCTCATCCAAGGGGGATTGCAACGCCCGGCGACTCTGGAAATCTACGTATCGGGCGAGGAACTTGCTTTCCGGCCTGTGGTTGAGGCAACCCCGGTCATAAACTAGCGAATCCAAACCGCACAGCCGGGGTCTTCCAGGTTCCGGCGGGAGAATAAATATTTTGGGCTGGGGGAGCGGCTTGACCATCGGTACGGCCGCGTATAAGAGAGTTTGCTTGCCGTTTTTTTGCAACTTTCACCGTGAACTATTCGCGGCGATGACGGTTACGTTATTGTGTTTTCTCCTCGGGGGTATTTGGCCCGACCGTTTAGCTGCTCAAACCCGTCACCCCAGCGTAGTCGCGGCGCACTCTTCGCAATCTCCGCAGCAAACGACCCCAACAGTACCGCAATCCCCTCTGGCCACCGTTGAGCGCATCGAATTTCACGGGAACAGGCGCATTCGCAGCGAAACCCTGAAGGCCCGCATCTTCAGCCGCGAGGGCGACACCTACAACGAAGATGCGTTGCGCCGCGACTTCCAAGCGCTTTGGAACACGCAATTTTTTGAGGACATCAAGCTGGAGGTCCAAGACAGTAAGGACCGGCCCGACGCAAAAATCATTATTTTCCGGGTGCAGGAGCGTCCGGTCATTCGCCGGATTCGGTACGACAACATACATTCGGTCACCGAATCGGACATTCTCGAGCGATTCAAAGAGCGCAAGGTTGGTCTGTCGGTGGAGAGCCAGTTTGATCCGACGCGTATTAAAAAGGCCGAGGTAGTGTTGCGAGACTTGCTGGCGGAGCATGGCCGGCAGTTTGCCAAGGTGACACCGACGTACGAGCGCGTTCCCGCCAGTAACGCGGTGATCCTTATTTTCAAAGTGGATGAGGGGCCCAAGGTCAAGGTCGGAAAGATTATTTTCGTCGGCAACCACGCGTTCTCCAGCCGCAAGCTTATTCGCGCGATGCGCCATTCGCGCCCCTATTCGATCCCGCTCTATTTCACAACCATCAACGTACTATCGAAGACCTACGACCAACAAAAACTGGCAGAAGATCTTGAGGTTGGCGTCCGCGGCTTATACCGCGACAATGGGTATTTTCTGGTTACCGTCAAGGAGCCGGTTACCGAGACCGTGGATGTGAACGGGTTTCGCGTCCCCCTGCCCGGGCGAGCGCACCATCCCGGCAAAGCGACCAACATTCGCGTGGAAATTGAGGAAGGGGAACGCTACCGCATGGGCAAGCTGGTGATTCGCAGCAGCGATCCGGATCAGGGCTTACACTTGAAAGTGGACGCGCTCAAATCCATTTTTCCGCTCAAGCCGGGCGATATTTTCTCGACCGAAAAGGTCCGCAAGTCACTCGAAGAATATCGCAAGATTTATGGGGACTATGGCTATATCGATTTCACTTCCGAGCCGACCACCGACGTCGAAGAAGCGACCAAGACGATCAATCTGACTCTGATCTTCACCGAAGAAAAATCCTACGTTGTGCGCCGCATCGAATTCAACGGCAACGTGACCACGCGCGATAAAGTCATTCGTCGCGAGGTTCTCCTCGATGAAGGCAACACGTTCAATCAACGGCTTTGGGAGCTCAGCATTCTGCGCCTCAATCAACTGGATTACTTCGAGGTGATCAAGCCGGAAAACGCGGAGCTCAAGCGCAACGTGAAAGACGCCACCGTGGACATCAACCTGAAGGTGAAGGAAAAGGGCAAGCAATCCATCGGTTTGAATGGCGGGGTGAGCGGTCTATCGGGAGCCTTTATCGGACTTAGTTACCAGACCAATAATTTCCTCGGCCTCGGCGAAACGCTGACCTTCTCAGCTCAGTTCGGCGACCTGCAGCGAAGCTTCCTGTTTGGCTTTACGCAACCCTATTTGTTTGACCGGCCAATCTCGACCGGGTTCACCATCTTCGACAGCCAGTACAAATTCGACCAGCAGAAGCAGCTTTCCATTTTGGCGGGGCAAAATGTATCCATCGATCCGGCATTCCAGAATAATTACACTCAGAACAGCCGAGGTTTCACAACCTTCGCGAGCTATCCGCTGAAGCGTTATTCATTTACGCGCGTGGGGCTCACCTACTCTCTGACCAGATCGGACCTCAAACCCTTTAGCTCCGCTGCCAGCGCATTTTTCGACCTGATACAATTTCGAAGCATCGCCGGGCCGTCGGCGCGCAGCGGAATTATTTCCAGCCGCCTGACCCCTACCATCACCTACAATACGATCAACAATCCCATCAATCCCACAGGCGGCAAAAGTTTTTTCTATTCCCTGAGTTTCGAAGGCGGGCCCATCGGCGGCAATGTCAACGCGATCACCAATGTGTTTGAGTGGAAATATTTTCGGCCGATCAACAAGAAACGCAACGTTCTGGGCTTCCGCGCGCAAGCGGCCCATGCCACAAGCTTTGGAGGGCTTAGCCTCGAACCTACGACTCGTTTTTATATGGGCGGCGAGGATACCGTGCGCGGGTTCGATATCCGCTCGGTTTCGCCGGTAACCTTTCTTCCGGTGGAGACCTCGCAACGAGTCAGCTGGCTCGATACCACCAACCTTGATGGTGCCGGGCGCCCCACGCTCCGTCAATTTGACGTTCCCACTCTTGCCTATCAGATCGCTCTTCCGGGAGGAGATTTACAGGGCGTGGGGAACTTTGAGTATCGCATCCCCATCGTCGGTCCGGTAAGCATGGCCCTGTTCGCGGACGCCGGGCTCAACGGCATCATTAAGAAGAACAGCCTGCAGGTTGACCCTCTGGCTCTCAAAAATTTGCGTGGCCTGTTCCCCGGTAATGACATTAGCGGCAATCTGCGCATTCTGCCCGGCTCAAATTTCAAACTGCGCACTTCGGTTGGCATTGAATTCATCGTGCAACTCCCGATCGTTCAGGCGCCATTCCGTATTTATTTTGCCGTCAACCCCAACCGCTACCGGCAGGCCATCGATTCGCCACCCGGCGCGTTTAATAGGGATTCCGCTATTTTTAATCAGATTCAGCCGCCGGAACTGCGGCAACAAATTTTGAATAATCAAGTTTTCCCGGATCTTCAGCATTTTGTAAGCAATCCGGGACGCTTAAATTTCTTTGACCCGTTTCGCACCATCCGGTTTACAGTGAGCCGGACGTTCTAGAGGACTGTCAAGGGCATCCCCAAGGGAAAGCGGCCAGGCCGCGGGATACCGTGCTCCGCAAGAAAATTTTGGAGGCATAGGCAATGATGTGGGGGAATTCTCGAAGATTTCTGTTGCTCGCTTCAGCGATTGCACTCGTCGCCCTCGGTTGGGGTTGCGGCGGCAGCACGCCAGCAAACGTAATTACCGTCACCCTATTCCCCACTACGCCTACGGTCCTGGTGAACGGCACGCAGCAATTCCAAGTCTCGGTCGTGGGCACGACCGATCGGACCGTGACCTGGACGCTCAATGACAAACCGGCTAGCGACACCATGAGTCCAGTGGGAAAGATCAGCGTGGACGGGCTGTATACCGCTCCTGCAACGATTCCCAATCCGGCCCAAACGATCACGGTAAAAGCCACTGCCAATGCCGACAAAAAAAGCAATGCCACCGCGACGATCACCCTCGATAGCGGGATCCGCGTAACGGTGATTCCGGCGACTGCGACGGTCGGTACCGGAGAGACGTTTGCATTCAGCGTCAGCGTTTCGAATGATCCGACAAAGAGCGTGACTTGGTCGGTCAAAGAAACCAACGCCGGAACCATAGACGCTAATGGGATTTTCACGGCTCCGGCAACCGTGCCTAGTCCGGCCACGGCTACGATTATTGCCACATCCAAGATTGATACGACGCGGACCGGCTCGGCCACGGTTACGATTGTTACCGCCCAGGCCGCCACGTTTTCCGGTATTAGCCCGACCAAGGCCCCGCAAGGCGGTCTGTTCCAAGATGTTTATCTTGCGGTGACCAACCTGCGCTCGACCTCGGTCGTGAAGTTCGACGGTCAAACCATCGATGATCCTAGCCAACTCATTGTGATCGGTGACAAACTGGCGCGTCTCCGCCTGCTTGCCAAGGACTTGACCAAAGCGGGCACGTTTACCGTTTCGGTGGACGGGGCCACGATCGTCCCTGGCGCTCCCGACAAAATCACCATCATGCCCGTTCGACCTGCGATCGTGGAATCGTTTCCGGACAGCCTTCCGCAGACCCTTTTAAACCCATCCCTAACTGTTAACGGCGGATATTTTGGAACGTTCGAGAATTGCCCGTCGTTACGACCTTGCGTGCCCGTGGTTACCGCCGAATTCAATGGCAGTGATCGCCCTATCCTTCTCCCACCGGACCCTTTCTCACCAAGGCAGCTCACTATGAACCTCGGTTCAGGAGATTTGGCGCAACCGGGGCTTTATTCCGTGGGGGTACGAAACAAGAACAATCGGTCGTTGGCGGCCATTACCAACGTGGCGGTGCAGCCCAATCCCAGTCCCGGACCGTCACTATTGACACAGCTTATTCTGCCGGACACCGCGGCACCGACCGCGATGGCAATCGACACGGTTGCGGGGATCGCGATTGTGGCCAACACGGGAAATAATACCGTCCAACGAATCAACGTCGCTCCAGATTCGCCCGTGCTGCTCGGGGGTCCGATCGTCGCAGCTTCCCCTGTGGGCGTCGCTGTCGACGAGATTCGCCACATCGCACTGGTGCTCAATAGCGGCGATAAGACGGTATCGAGGATTGATCTGCTGACGGGAGCAGTAACCGGTACGGTTGACCTGACCGCGGTGTTTGGCCAGCCGGCGGCTACTCCGATTCCCGCCGCCGTCGGCATCGAGCCCAACTCCGGTTTGGCCCTGGTGGTCTATCAATCGACCAACGCTGCTTCCATTTTGCGCTATATCGACCCGCTCCCTCCGACCCTTCCTGGATGTCTTTTCGGGACAGCACCTCCGTGCATCGTTGGCGGGGTCACCGTTAGCACTGGAGCAGCGCCTCAAATCGCAGTGGATCCGAGGCTCAAGTGGGCCTTCGTTACGCCGGGGGACGCGGGGCCGCTTTCTATCGTTGATCTAAACCAGCAGGGAACGTCGGTTAAAATCGCGGATGCTCCAAACGGTGCCAAGCGGACTTCCAATATCGTCACCATAACTACGCAGGACGCCCACAACTTGAATCCCACCATTCCCACATCGGTGGCGATTACCGGGGTTGCCGACGCAAGCTTTAATGGCACCTTCAGCGTGGCTTCAGTCCCTGATGCCAAAACCTTTACCTACAGTCAGACAGCGCCAAATGCTTCAAGCGGAGGCGGCCAGGTGCGGTCGGGGCGGCCTCTGGTTACAGTTGCGGTGGGGAACACTATCCGCGGTATCGCGATCAACCCGGTTTCAGCACGGGTATTGCTGACGGACGTTAACTCAAATGCCGCGCCCATCTTAAGCGAGCTCGATCAAACCAGCACTACGGTGGATATCGGCCATCCCGCAAACGCCGCAGCCTTCAATCCGTTTACCAACGTCGGGGTGCTTGTGAAATCCAATACCGTGGGGGCCGGCCCGGACATCGTTACTTTGGTCGATCCGGCCAGGCCCGCCGTTATAAAAAATGATATTCCTACAGGAGGACAAGGAGCCGCGGCTGTTGCTATTGACCCCGGTACCAATCGCGCTTTCGTCGTAAATACTACCAGCCACTCGGTCAGTGTTATTTCTCTCGGCGCAATCAAGACCGTGCATGTCGGGCAAATCATTATTCCGGAGGCGTCACGCCAGCTCATACCGAACTTCACGCTGGTCTCGAATGCGCCTTTGACGATCAGGATCACCGGCAAAGGATTTATGGGCAGTCCCAAGGTGCGTCTCGACGGCACAGAAATTCCCACTGCCCCAACCGCAAACGATCGTCAGTTTGACGTCCCCATCCCCGCATCCTTCCTGACGGCGCCGCGGCGGTATTCGCTGGACGTGGTGAACGGCGCGGTTTCGAATTCTATGGATTTCACTGTCGTTCAAGCCGTGCCCATACCGGCTTCGGCGGGATGCGCAAATCCTGCTCCGGCTGCGGTAGCCATTGATCCCGAGCGAGACATCGTAATCGTGGCCAATGCGGGAGCCGGCTGTAACAGTGCCTCATTGGTGGATCTAAACACCGGCACAGTGATTTCAAACATCGCCGTGGGCACCAGACCCGAAGGTGTAGCCGTGCTCTCGCGGGCCGGTCGAGCAGTGGTTACCAACAACGGAAGCGATACCGCTTCGATTGTGGACATCACTAGTCCGGCAGCGCCAAAGATAATTGAGATGGGCAACGTTACTACAGGCAAGGGGCCGCTCGGCGTTGCGATTAACCAAGACACCGGCGTTGCGGTAGTCACGAACACGCAATCCAACAGCATTAGCCTGTTCGACGCCACCGTCGGAGGCACGGCAAGTTCTACCGGAACCAGCCAATTGCCTTTGGCCGTTTCTATCGACCCAACACGGAACGTGGCTATGGTGGCGAGCTCGCAGGCGGGGGTTTTCGATGTATTCAATCTAAGCGCCGCTTCCGCGACCCCTTCGGCGACACTTCGCGGCTCGGTCAGCGTAGGCGGATTCGGTGGTAATCCCTTGCCCACGTCAACTGTTTTTGACGCTGCCTCAGGCAGTTTCTTCGGTTCAGGAAGTTTGGGCAATCAAGTATTTGTAATCGACCCCGACACAGGCAGGGTCCAGACCGCGCGAGTCGGTGTCAATCCGACTTCGTTGGCTTACAATTATCAATCCAGTACGCTCGTGACCATCAACACTGCGGGCAAGACCATTTCGGTGGTGAACTCCCAGACCCTGCGCACAACCGCAGTTCTCGGGATCGGCATCTCGCCGGTTGCTTGTTCAACAGACCAAAGCTCGACCTTGACCTGCGCTCCGCCGTCGGCGGTGGATATCCATCCGCGGACAAATTTGGCTGTGGTGGCGGACCAGGCCGGTGACCGTATCCTTTTGCTGCCGCTGCCGCGCTAACGCGCAAGGGCAGGTAGGGAAAGAAGCCGAGGACATAACTCGGCCACGTTGCCTTCCGTGGGGAGACTGCTGTTTGCGATTGCTGATGTAAAACGGAGTGAGCTATAGTAGTTAGAATGTGTCATTTGCGCTAGCGAATATGGGGACTGGCGAGTTACATTACAGTTGATAAACTCTGCATCGATGAATAGGAGCGAAAGAAAGTGAATCACAATTTAAGACGGATTTGTGCGGTATTGGCAGGCATCGTTCTGCCGGTGGTAGCGGCATGTGCCCAAGCGAACGGCAACGCCACGCCTGCTAAATTGGGCGTGCTCAATGTGCGTAACGCCATTGTCAGCACGGCTGAGGGCAAGCAAGCTTCGGCAGAACTGCAAGCGCAGTTTGCGCCGCGGCAGAACGACCTCGAAACTCTGAACAAACAAATCGAAGACATTCGCGGGCGCCTCCGAGCTGGAGAACGAACCCTCAGCGAGGAGGAAAAGGTTCGTCTTCAGCGACAGGGTGAGCTGTTAACTCGCCAGCTCGAGCGAAAACAGACGGAGTTGCAAGAAGATCTCAACGCGGCTCAAAGCGAAATCATTGATCGAATCGGTCGGAAAATGATCGATGTCCTCGATCGCTACGCTCGCGAAAACGGTTTCACCGCGGTATTCGATTCTTCGGCTCAGGGCACACCGCTGGTTTACGCCTCAAGCCAAAGCGACCTGACCCAGGAGATCATCCGGCTCTACGATCAAGGGTATCCCGTAAAAGGCGGAACGGCTGCGACTCCACCGCGAACACCGGCGACGCAGCCTAGAACGCCCGCTGCACCCAACACCCAGCCTAAGACAACCCCAAGAACGACTCCGCCAGCCACGCAAAAGCCGCCGGAGCGCTAACCGGTTCCCCGGGACGCGGGCCCTCTTCGTTTGTTTGCCGAAGGGGGCCGTTCTGTTTGTAGCCTTAAGCGAGTTACGCTGCTGTTCAGATATGACACTTGCTTTTACCGAATCTCCGACTTATACTGATTTTGCTCTGAAGCCGGTCGGATTTTTCAGTGGGCGCGAGCCCACTTTTTTGTTGGGCGGGGCTTCTACAGCTAACGCCCCAGGCAGAAACCGTGCGGAGCGGCCGAAACATGGACTTGGAGCGGATTCGCGCGGCAGCCGAGCGTGTAGCGCGTTCGGAGGGCCTGGAAGTCGTTGATGTCGAATGGAAAGTTGGGAAACAGCGGTTTTTACGCATTTATATTGACCGCCCCCCTGCCGCCCCTGACTCGAGTCAGGTTGCGGAAGTGGTCCTGCAGCCGAGCGGGCGTGGAACCGTTAGCGGCGGGATCAGCCACGCCGATTGTGAGAGGGTAAGTCATCAGTTAAGCGTTATTTTGGATGTCGAGGAACTTGTTCCTGGCCCCGGGTACACGTTGGAAGTTAGCTCTCCTGGCCTCGACCGCAAACTGGTCAAGCCTGCAGATTTTGAACGGTTCCAAGGGCGGCTGGCGAAGATCTCTACTGCCGAAGCGGTGGAGAACGCCAAGTTTTTTGAAGGACGCTTGGTCGGGTATCAGAACGGTATCGTACGGATGGAGTTGAAGGGGCGGGAGCGGCGCGTGGTCGAGCTTCCCCTCGCGGCGATCCGCAAAGCAAACTTGGTTGTCGAGTTCTAACGAGTTTCGGAAACGTAACCCATGGCGAATTTACTCTACCAACAGATCGAAATGCTCAGCCGGGAGAAACACATTGAGCCCGCCGTCATCGTTTCTGCGATTGAAGACGCGATGGTGGTTGCCGCGCGAAAATACTATAAGACCGAAGAGGACTTGCGCGCGAAGTTCAACTCGGAAACCGGCCAGGTGGACGTGTTTTCAGTGCGCACTGTGGTGGACGAAATAGCTGATCCACTTCGCGAAGTAACCCTCAGTGAGGCGCGAAAAACTCATCCGGACATCGAGGTTGGCGCAGAAATTCTGGCCGCCAGACCTACCGACGTGCTTGGTCGTATCGCCGCTCAGACGGCCAAGCAAGTGATCATGCAGAAGGTCCGCGAAGCGGAGCGCGACACGGTTTTCAATGAGTTCAACGGACGCGTGGGTGAGCTGATCAATTGCATCGTCAAACGTACCGAAGGCCCCGACTTGATTGTCGACCTTGGGCGCACGGAAGCGCGTCTGCCCAAGCGCGAGCAGTCTAAGCTGGAAACCTATAACCTGGGTGACCGCCTGCGCGTCGTGATTCGCGCGGTTGAGCGGGCTTCCAAGGGTCCGCAAGTCGTTGTATCGCGCGCCGATCCAGTGCTGGTACAAAGGCTGTTTGAAATGGAGGTCCCTGAAATTTATGACGGCACGGTGCAGATCCGCGCGGCAGCCCGCGAGGCCGGGGAACGCACCAAAATCGCCGTGCAAAGCCGCGATAAGGATGTTGATCCGGTGGGCGCATGCGTGGGCATGAAAGGTATGCGCGTGCAGTCGATCATCCGTGAATTGCGCGGTGAAAAAATTGATATCATCCCTTACAACGAGGAAACCGTCAGCTTTGCGCAGAAAGCTTTGAGCCCCGCTAAGGTTACGCGCGTGCAGATTATCGATCCAGAATCGCGCCACCTCGAAGTCATCGTCGAGGATACACAGCTTTCTCTCGCTATCGGCAAGAAGGGGCAAAACGTTCGCCTGGCCAGCAAGCTGATTGGGTGGAACATCGATATCAAGAGCGAGGAAGAAAAGCGCCAGGAGATCGAAGCGCAAATGGCCGCACTCACGGCTCCAGGCACGCCGCTCTCAGAGCTGCACGGCCTTGGACCTAAGACCATCGAAAAAATTGAGTCGCATGGCATTAGCACCATTGAGAAACTTGCTGATATGACACCCGAGCAGCTGATGGAGATTCCCGGGATCGGCGAAAAAATGGTCGAGAAGATCATGGTTTGCGTCGCTGGACACTTCCAAAAACTCGAGAGCCAGCAAGCCGGCGGTGAAGAACTCCTCGAGGGTGAGGACCCTGGCGCTTTGGCTCTTGAAGAATCAGCTGAGGCGGCCTCGGGAGATTCAAGCGACGGTCCCGTTGAAGGATCGGTCGAGACCGCAGCCGACCAACCCGCTGCTGGTTCTGAACCACCCGATGTGGAAACCGCCGACGCGGAGACCAGCAGCGAAACCGTCGACGAAACAGGCCCGTCCCACCAGGTGAGCGGCGAAACAGAAACTTTTGCTGCGCCCGCGGAAACTGAAATTGCCGCAGAGGCTGCAGAACCGAAGCACACCGCAGACACTTTGAAAAACGAAGACACCGAGACACCACGGGCGACTCACGAAGGCGACGTGTAAATAGCGAGGGGCATGACCGACAGCAATCAGATTCGTATCAACGAGCTGGCTCGCGAACTCGAAGTCAAAGCCAAGGCAATCCTGGATTATTTGCCGGAGGCTGGGGTTAGCGAGAAGAAGACCCATTCCAGCTCGATTGAGGTAGAGGCTGCGGTAAAGGTCCGAGAGCATTTCCGCCAAGTGGCGGAAGCGGAAGCATCGGCCGAAGCCGCTGCGGCTGCCGCCGAAAAGGCCTCCAAGGAAGCGGCGACCAGGGCCGCCCGGGCTCGTGCCGCAGCTCCTCCAGCACCTGTCGCTGCCCCGATCGTTCCCACGAAGCCCCCAGCGCCAGCCACAGGCGGGGTGATCGCCGAGAAGCCGGCCGCAGTCAGTGGCCCATCCGCGGTACCAGCAATTCCGGCAAAGCCAAGCGTTCCGGCGCAGAGTCCGGCATCAACCGCTGCACCTAAACCTGCGGGTTCTCCCGCAGCGCCATCGGGCATGAAGTCTCCCGCCCCTGCTGTGCGGGCTCCTGTTGCCCCAGGCCAGCAACCAGCCCTCAGTGCCGCCAGAACGAGCGCGGCGCCCCCTGCTTCTGCTGCTGCGAAGCCTGCAACCACTCCTGCGGCAGCTCCCAAGGCGCCGTTGAGGCGTTACGCTGGCAACCCTATTCCCCCGGGTGCCAGGCCAAACCCTCCGGCGGCGTCGCCGACGGCGCAAACAAGCCCTTCCCGATCATCTCAACCGGTTTACCAGCGACCTGGTCAGCCCGCGACGCGCCCCGGGCAACCTGGCGCTAGCGGACCACCCGCGCGCCATCCGCGTCCTGGTGCCCCGGCAGGTTCCGGGAGGCCGATACAGGGGCGACCCGGTCAACCCATGCCTTCGCGTCCAGGGTCGAGACCGACGCGTCCCGGTCAAATGGCGCCACCGCCGCCTCCGCTGCCCACAAAGGTGGAGCCGGGTAAGCCGATTTATGCGCGCAAGCCACCGCCCCGTGCCCGCCCGGTCATGGACAAGCGCGAGGCCGAAGGCGAGCGCAAGCTGCACCCGGTCCGGGCACGGCCCGGAGTCGTTGACCGTCGGCCGGGCCACACTGTCCCTGCCGCTATTCCTGTGCCGCGCGAGCCGCGTGAGGTCACCATCACCGAAGGTGTCACGGTACGTGATCTCGCTGAAAAGCTGGACGTACGCGCGAAAGATGTGCTCAAAATTTTAATGGATCGCGGAATCTTCGCCAGCATCAACCAGGCGCTCGATACGCCTACGGCTACCACCCTGGCGGAGGCCTTCAACGGCGTTGTCAAAGTTATTTCCTTCGAAGAAGAAGTAGTACTTGACGTCGCCAAGGAAGAGAAACTGGAAAATCTATCGCCGCGCGCTCCCGTGGTCACGGTCATGGGCCATGTGGACCACGGTAAGACGAGTCTGCTCGATGCCATCCGCGAAACCGAAGTGGCTGCCGGCGAAGCGGGCGGAATCACTCAACATATCGGTGCGTACCAGGTTACGGTCGATCACAAGCGAGTGGTATTCGTGGACACACCGGGTCACGAGGCGTTTACACGAATGCGCGCGCGCGGCGCCAAGGTCACGGATATCGTCGTGCTCGTGGTCGGTGCTGATGATGGTGTGATGCCGCAGACCCAGGAAGCCATCGACCACGCCAAGGCTGCCGGCGTACCCATCGTTGTGGCCATCAACAAAATTGACAAACCCGAAGCGGAGCCCGAGCGCGTCAAGCGCCAGCTTGCCGATCGTGGACTGATGCCCGAAGAGTGGGGCGGGGACACCGTAATGGTTGAGGTCTCCGCGAAGCAAAAAACCAACCTCAACAAGCTGCTCGAAATGCTTTTGCTCGTGGCCGACATGCGTGAATTGAAGGCCAATCCCAAGGCCCCTGCCACCGGCACGGTTCTGGAGTCGCGCGTTGACAAGGGGCGCGGCCCGGTGGCCACTGTGCTCGTGCAAAACGGAACGCTACATGCGGGAGATTTTTTCATCTGCGGAGCGGTCTTTGGCAAGGTTCGCGCTCTCTTTGACGATAAAGGTCGCACCGTCAAGGAAGCAGCGCCGGCAACGCCGGTCGAAGTTTTGGGCTTGCAAGGCATACCCGAAGCTGGCGACCATTTCCAGGTGACCGACGAAGCTAAGGCCCGCCACATCGTCGAATATCGCCAGTCGAAATTGCGCGAAGCGTCGCTGGCACGGTCGGCTGGCTCACGCATTACCCTTGATCAACTGCACGAGCAACTGAAGGCCGGGGACGTCAAAGAGTTGCCGATTGTCATCAAGGCTGACGTGCAAGGCTCGGTGGAAGTGCTCAGCGAGATGTTGCCGAAGCTTTCGACCGATCAGGTGAAGCTGAAGATCCTGCATGCCAGCGTCGGTGCGGTTACCGAGACCGACGTGTTGCTGGCCTCAGCCTCGAGTGCCATCATCATCGCGTTTGGCGTTCGTCCTGAGCGCAAGGCTGCCGATCTGGCACAACAGGAAAAGGTCGAAATCCGCACGCACTCGATCATTTACGAAGTTTCGGACGAAATCAAGAAAGCCATGGAAGGTTTGCTCGAGCCCGTCTTCCAAGAGACCTACATGGGCCGCGCCGAGGTGCGCAATACCTTCCGCATCAAGGGCACCGGCATGATCGCCGGTTGTTATGTGCTCGACGGAGTCCTCAAGCGCGACGGTCAGATTCGCGTCGTTCGTGATAGCGTTGTGATTTACACCGCGAAATTGAGTTCGCTCCGGCGTTTCAAAGATGACGCGAGCGAGGTACGCTCGGGATTTGAATGTGGCGCCAGCATCTCCAATTTCAACGACGTTAAGGTCGGCGACATCCTGGAATGCTTCCAGGTTCAGAAACTGACGGCCGCCGAGGCCGCCTTGCCGAGCGCCGGTTCGCGCACCTAGCGCTTCTGAGCGCCGCAAATTTCAATTCCGCAAGCCGGGGTCGCACATGCCCATCGGTCTTCTTACCCTAGAAATACACATCCCCGACGCCCGATCGCTGAAGGACAAACGGCAGGTCCTGCGGAGCTTGAAAGACCGGCTCCGCGGTCATTTCAACGTCGCCGTGGCAGAGCTCGATCATCAAGACACCTGGCAGCGATCAGTCATCGGCGTGGTCACGCTTTCCGCTGACGAGCATCACTTGCAACAGTCACTGCAAACGGTATTCGCGGAATCGGAAAAGTTGCTGGGGCGGGATTTAATCGCGCACGAATTTGAGGTATTGTGAGTGCCACCAATGAGCCTTGCCGGACATCGCCACGAGCGTGTGGCCGAAGAAATTCTTCATGAGGTTGGAGCCATGCTGGCCGGCGAGCTGAAAGATCCCCGCCTCTCCGGCATCGTGACCGTCACCGAAGTTCGCGTGTCTCCAGACTTGAAGCAGGCGCGCATTTTTGTCAGCGTGCTCGGCAATGAAGAAGAACAAACCCTGGCCATGAAGGGTTTGGAAGCAGCCGCTGGTTTCATCCGCCGCGAGCTATTCGAGCGGCTCCAAATGCGTCGTACTCCGGAGCTTCATTTCTCGCTCGACCGCTCCGAAGAATATCGCGAACGAATTGAGAGCCTGCTCAGGCAGACGAAACAGGAAACAAAACGTGACGAGTGAAGAATGATCCGGTTGTGCACTCGCTCAGGTAAAGTACGGCCCTGCACTGCTACGATCGAATCGCCAACACCCATCGATTACATCGTGCGGATTACTTCTAGTCTATGCCTACGAACATTCAGTCGCCACACTTCGACGGCGCGCTCGTAATCGATAAGCCCCGCGGGAAGACCTCGCACGATATCGTTGACGCGGTGCGGCGTCTTGCCGGCTTTCGCCGGGTGGGGCATCTCGGTACCCTCGATCCCCTGGCCACCGGTGTACTCGTGCTGCTGCTAGGACGCGCAACGCGACTCGCACAATTCTATAGCGGTCGTCGCAAACGTTATACCGCGGCTATACGCTTTGGTTTTGCTTCCGATACCTACGATGCCGATGGCGAGCCCCAGGGGCCCGATAGTGCGCCGGTGCTAGACCTTGCCCAAATCGAGCGCCTGGCGGCCGAACGGGTAGGCCGTTTTGCGCAGATGCCGCCGCCATTTTCGGCGAAGAAGATCCACGGCCAGGTGGCCCACCGGCTGGCGCGCAAAAAGAAATCTATCGAATTGAAGCCGGCCGAGGTCGAAGTCTACCAGTACCGCATCACACAAATTGATGGATCCGTCGCGCGTTGCGTGGTCGAATGTTCTTCAGGAACTTACATTCGCGCGCTGGCACACGAAATGGGCGAGCGGCTTGGCTGCGGCGCACACCTGGCGGAGATTGCCCGCACCGCGGTTGGTGAATTTACTCTTGACCAGGCGATCGGCTTACCGGCGCTTGAGGCTGCCGCGAGTGCAGGTAAACTGCGCGACTCGGTTATCCCTATCGAGCACTTGTTGCCTGAGTTTCCGCGCGCGAACGTGCCTCCGGCGCTCGAGCATCGCGTCCGCCACGGCACTCGTTTTACGATACTCAATTCTGAGATTCGGCCGGGCCATTGGCAAACAAGCGAGGGAGCGACCGCGGAACTCGACTCCGGCGGTCCCAGGTCTGCTCCGCGCCTGCGGGTCTTCGATCATCAGGATCGCTTGATCGCCATCGCTGAGGCGGTGGTGCCGCGCACCTATCAGCCTATCGTTGTGCTCGATGCTGAGCCTTAAGTATTTCCAACATCGCTCGGCTGCGCATTCACCCGCGTGCCTTGTCAGGGGCACGGCGGCACCGTATGCTGCTAGCGGAACCGGAGCCGCGACTCCTATCCTCGCAAAAACCGGCGTGATCGAGCGAACCGATGGATGGAACCACCCATTTAATTATCGTCGAGGATGCTGCGGTTGCCGATGCCGGGGAAAAGTCCTCGGGAGCCGACTCTTCGAATCCTGTCGGCCGCGGTCGTTTGTTGTGCGAGCAGCTCGAACGCGGCAATATTCTTCTTTTTACGCGCACTCCATTTGCCTTCTCTCCCGAGAAGCGCGAATTTCTGTTGAGCCAGAGGCAGACCAACGCCACCTATCACAAGAATGTGGCGTACCGTCCGGATGAAGATCGCCTGACCGGGCTTGCCAAATCGGATGCCGCTGAAGAAGCACGCTTGCGTGCGATCTTGCGTGCCTATTCCGAACAGGCCAGTCAATTTGTCAGCACTCTGCTCAGTCCCTACAAGAATGGACTGCGGCGCGATTTCGCGAGCTATCGGCCCGTCGAAGAGCGCGGACGGCCCGCGCGTCTGCGTGCGCGCAACGATTTGCCGCATGTGGACGCTTTTCCAACGCGCCCTACAAATGGCGATCGAATTCTACGAGTTTTCACGAACCTGAATCCCACGCAGAATCGCGTGTGGCTGACGGCGGAAACATTTGATGTGATCGCTGAGCGTTATGCGCGACAAATTGGATTTCCCACTCCTCGCACTGGTTTCGCAGCACAAGCTGGGGCTCGGCTGGCTCGAGTCCTTCGCTGGCCGGGCGCCGGACGGGCCCCCTATGATGACTTCATGCACCGGTGCCACAATTTCATGAAAGAGAATGACGCGTTCCGCGCGGCCTGTCCTACCCAGCGTTGGGAATTTGCTCCGGACGCAACCTGGATGGTTTACACAGATATGGTCAGCCACGCTGTCCTTGAGGGGCAATTTGCGATGGAGCAAACATTTATCGTGTCGCGCCATGCGATGGTGCTGCCGGCAAAATCCCCTATTTCCATTCTCGAAAGGCTCTGCGGCCACACTCTTTCAAACCCGAACAAACATCACTGAACTATTGAGGCGGAGTCGGCCGTGGCTGCGGCGGCTGAGGTATTGGCTGAGGCATACCCGGCCGCGGCTGAGGAGGCAGGCTCGGTTGTGGCTGGACCCCTTCACCACCGCCATGTGGAGTTGGTTCGTCACCGCGCCCGGCATAAAGTGCGCGTCCGGCAGCGGGTATCAGCCGCAACTGACGCGGCGTGATCATGATGATGAGCTCGGAATCGCGCGGCCGCGACCGGAGTTTGCCGGCAAGCACTCCACCGATCGGAATCGGCGAAAGCCCGGGAAGGCCGCTGATCGAACGCACTTCATCTCTTTCGAGCATGCCGGAGATAATCGTTGTCTCGTTTTCGCGCAACCGGACGGATTGCTCGATAGTCCGATTGCTGATAATCGGAATGCCATTCAGCGCGCTCCCGGCAAGATGGCGAATTTCAAACAGAAGCTGCAGCGAAACTTCATCATTGCTGTGCAAGCGCGGAGTGGCCTTTACCTTCAGCCCCAAGTCGAGGTATTCCGCGCCCGGAAAAGGCTGCTGGGCGATGTTATTTCCCCCTGGAATAGACAAGAGATTGAGAATAACGCTGACTTGATTTGATCCCTGGTCCGCCACAGCCAAGTCAGCTCGGCCACTCCTGGTGAAACTCGCGCTCACGGGCCCCCGCGGCGTGGCCCCTGTTTGCAGAATTACTGGCTGGCTGAAGAAGCCACCGCCCAAACCGAAGAATACGGACACGGTATTTGAACCGCTGTTGGCGACAATCAGATCAGCGCGCCCATCGAAGTTAAAATCCCCGCTTACTGCGCCGTCCGGGGTCGCGCCCGTTGCGAGCAGCGAGTTGACCGCGGTAAAACTGCCGTCTCCCCTGGCGTCCAATAATATGGTTACAGAAGCATCGCCCTGATTGACGATCGCTAAGTCAGGATGGGTGTCCCCATCGAAATCAGCGCTGGCGATCGCCACTGGAGACTTCCGCACCGCGATCGGTGAGCCTGGAGCTTCTCTAAAGGTTCCGTCGCCGTTGCCCAACAGGATCGCAACATTATTGGAGGTTTGATTCACCACTGCCAGATCTGCTTTGCCATCCAAATTGAAATCTTTGGTGATAATCGCGATCGGGCTTTGTTCACTGCCCGCCAACTTCAGCGGCGACCCCGGAGCCGCGGTGAAGTTTCCTTTACCATCGCCCAAAAGGATGGTGATGGTGTTGTCTTGCGAATTGGCAATTGCTAGATCCAGGTGAACGTCGTTTTTCGTATTGAAGGTGCCCGCGGCGACCGCGGTGGGGCTCGCACCTACGGCAATGGGCGGACCGCCGGCTGCCTGGAAACCGCCCTTTCCGTCGCCCTGCAGGATCGTCAAATTGCCCGAGCCTTTGTTTACGACGGCAAGGTCCATGCGTCCGCTGTTTTCGTTGAACACTCCGCCGACGAGCGCCACAGGGACTTGACCTGCTCCTAGCGCAATAGGCGATCCCGCGCCCGAAGCAAACGAGCCACTCCCATTGTTCAGCAAAATAGAAACAGTATTGTCATCGCGATTGACCACCGCCAGATCGCTCGACCCGTCGCCATTAAAGTCCGCGGTAAACAAAGCGATCGGTCCCTTTCCGACGGGGTAATCGGTGCGCGGTAAGCTCGTGCCGCTGATGGCCGGAATGGATTGGGACGATGCCAAGCTTGCCGAAAGTGTCGCCAGGGCTACGGGAAACCGGTCGCCAATAAAGAAGGATGCCGGCTGGCCATCGGACGCGCGAAGCAGCATGCGTCGGCCGCTGCGCAGCAGATTGAACTCCTGGGAAAAATCAATAGCCGCTTGCGGGACCGTGGCCAGCACCGTGGACCTGCCGCCGCCGATCGCGACAATAGGGGGAATCAATGCTCCGGCGGCCAGCTGTCCCGAGCCAATCAGGGAGGCCAGCTGGCTCGAATTAAGCCCTCCGAGCGTGCCCGAGCGGCCCAAAATGCGCTGGATAATCGCCAGCAACGCGGCCAGGTCGGGCGCCTTTTGTAGCGCGGTCAAGTCGCTTTGATTGACCGTCAGCAGTTGTGCCTTAGTGGGTGGAGTGACTCCCAGCGATAGCGCCGCCGCCCGATCGACCTCGAGAAGCTCGATCTCAAGCATGACTTCGCCGCGCGACTGCTGGACCTGGCGCATCAATTCCGCAGCCAAAGTGACTTTTTTGGGCGTATCGCGAACTGTAATGGTGTGCGTGGCGGGGCTGATCTGGCTGTGGGCGATCCCCACGATTTCGCGCACTACGCGCTGCAACTCCGTCAGCTGCTCCAGGGAGATGGTGTCGGGCAGCTCAATAGTCCGTTCCACGACTGGCGCATACTCTTTTCGCTTCTCGGTTGTGTTCGCGGTCACAAACAGGAGATGGTCACTGACCGGACGCCAGAACGTTCCCGTTTGGTCCTCAAGCAGAATCATCACTGTCGGAAAGTCCACGTCGTTGACACGCAGCTGCACAGGGTGTGAGGGCAGGTCGCCATCGAAGGCCACCGTCAGCCCGAACTGTCGAGCTACCTCGCTATAAGCGCTTCGCGTTTCCCCTCGCAGATTGAAGTTCCGCGTCCCTGGTTGAGGCTTAAGTTCCACCGGACCCGCAAGCGCTGCCGCGTTTGCCTGATCGCCGGAGCTTGTGAGTTTTGAAAACTGCGCCAGGCGCTCCAGGGCCACGGAATATCCCGGATCAAGCCGCAACGCTGTTCGCAACTCCTCGCTGGCCTCGCCGAATTTCCCTGCCACCGCATAGCGCTCGGCGGCGTCTGTGTGCAGGCTCACCAATCGGAAGCGAGCCAATTCTTTGTGACGAAGAATTTCGACATCGCTTGGCGCATACATCGCAGCTTCGGTGTAGGCCTCGAAAGCGGTGCTCCAGTCTCCGCTCTGTTCCGCACGCAATCCTAATTGATAGGCGCGTTTTGCCCTGTGGGTGTCGGGTTTTACGGCAGGCTGTGGGGCGATGGCCAGCTGCGGGGGCCCGGAACCGCTCGGCGAATTCGCAGGTGCTTGCGACCAAACCGGACATGCCCCGGCTAGAAACGCACCAAGCAGAGCGAAACGCATCCGGTTTGTGACGGCCATTGGCATGCGAACCAGTCTAGAGTATTGTACCGGGTGGACGATTGCGGCGCGGCAAATTCGCAGTCAATTCGCCCTTGATTGGTTCCCTATTTTCTTGCCTGCTTCCTAAATTTCTTGACCTCTCGCATTTAGACGTGTAAACTGCGAAGTTGTAGTTGCAACTCATTTTCAACTGGGAGTCTCCTCCTTTTGCTTTCGGCCTTTCTAATCGCCCTCCGCGAAGGTGTCGAAGCCTCGCTCGTGGTCGGAATCGTTCTCGTGTACCTCACCCGTACCGGTCGCGCCCGCCTGACTAGCTACGTTTGGGCCGGCGTGGCATTGGCAGCCGCGATGAGCCTGGGGGTGGCCATAGCGCTCGAGCGCTGGCGCCTGAGTCAGGACGGGTTCGAAGGCCTTTTGTTGCTCATCGCCGCGTTTTTTGTCGTGAGCATGCTGGTCTGGATGAACCGCATCGCTCGGCGCCTGAAGAAAGAAATTGAGGAGCGTGTTGAGACCTTTGCTGCAAGAGCTACGACGCGCTCAGCAGGCATCGGGTTGTTGCTGTTTGTATTCCTAATGGTTCTTCGCGAAGGCGTCGAAATGGCCATCATTTTACGCGCGGTGCAACTTTCGAGCGAAGGCCTGGGCACCGGGATCGGTACGTTACTAGGACTCGCAGCAGCTGTGTCCGTTGGCCTGTTTTTTTTCAAGGGCACATTGCGCGTTCCTCTACCTCGTTTTTTTGCCGTCACCAGCACGATTTTAATTCTCGTCGCCTTTCAGCTTGCCCTGACCGGCCTGCACGAATTGAGCGAAGCTCGCTGGCTGCCCTCCAGCAAACAAGAAATGGCTCTGATTGGTCCGATCGTGCGCAATGAAGTTTTCTTCTTCGTATTTATTCTGGGCGCAGCCGCGCTGCTGGTGCTTCGCGAATGGATCGCGCTGTCACAAAGCACACCGGCAACGCCATCACAAAACGATGCCCAAGCGCGTCGACGCGAATGGGACAGGAGGCGGCAGCGTCGATGGATGTTTGCGGCCGCGGTTGCCTGCCTGGCCGTTGTGCTGGCCCTCGCCGCGGACTTCATCAACGCTCGCGCTTCGTCAGCATCTCCTCAGGCGCGGACCGTAACGCCGCAAGGACAACGGGTGCGAATTCCTGTGGCCGAGGTTAGCGACGGCAATCTGCATTTCTTCAACGTCGACCTGCAGGGCAGCATGCTCCGATTTCTTGTCATTCGCAAGCCCACTGGCTGGGGCACCGCACTCGACGCTTGCCGCATCTGCGGGGCCGTCGGATACCGGCAGGACGGCTCGAGCGTCATTTGCCGCCACTGCGCATCAGCGATTTATACTCCGACCATCGGCGCAGCGGGCGGATGTAATCCGGTGGGGGTGCCGTCAACAGTAGAGGGCGATGATTTGGTGCTCGATCTCTCGGCTCTCGCGCAGGCCGCCAGCGAGGTTCCCAAGTAGCTTCCTGAGAATTCTATGTTCTTTCGCATTGTTGGTGATTCGTTTGCTCGCAAGCCGCGCCGCAAAATCCTGGTGGCCGCAGCGCTGACTCTGGGTATGGCCATAGCTACAGCAACATTGAGCGTGGCCCTCGATGTGGGCGATCGCCTGGCAAAGGAATTCCGCAGCCTTGGCGCGAATCTGCTGGTCACGTCGCAAGGGGACACACTCCCGCTCGAGATCGGCGGCATCGACTATCGTCCCGTGAGCGAAGGCGCTTATTTATCGGAAGCAGATCTAGGCAAACTGAAAACAATTTTTTGGCGAAATAATATTCTGGGATTCGCGCCAATTCTCGAAACACCGGTAACTTTCGTGGCCGGCGGTCCGGCGGGTTCCGCGAACCCTCTGCGCCCTACGGCAATGGAGCACCACGTGTTAATGGGTACGTGGTTCGAACATCAAGTCACCGTTCCCGATGGTTCGACGTTTGTTACCGGAATCGCCAGCACCAATCCATGGTGGCGCGTTCGTGGCCGATGGTTCTCCGAGAATGCCGCCGAATGCGTTGTGGGTGAGGCGTTGGCTCACCGCTCGGGCATCACTATTGGTGACCGACTTCGCGTCGAGGCCGGCCCGCGAACCGAGGCCGTGATTGTTGTTGGCCTCCTCGCCAGCGGCGGGCCCGAAGAAGAAGCGATCATCGCGCCGCTGGCCATGGCGCAGGATTTCTCTGCGCGTCCTGGTCAATTTCGGAAACTGTTTGTGAGCGCGCTCACCAAGCCTGAAGATGCCTTTGCGCGGCGCGATCCATCAAAAATGTCGGCGGAAGATTACGACCGCTGGTATTGCACTCCGTACGTTTCTTCGATCGCGCTGCAAATTCAGCAGTCGCTTCCGGGAGTGGAAGCGCGGCCGATTCGTCGCGTGGCCCAGGCGGAAGGTCAAATCCTGAACCACGTGAGTGCGCTCATGTGGATCGTGACCTTGGCCGCTCTGCTTGCTGCCGGTTTGGCGGTCGCAGCCACCGCGGCAACGACGATTCTTGAGCGGCGCACCGAGATTGGTCTGATGAAAGCGCTCGGTGCCGGCAAATCTGTTGTCGGTGCATTATTTTTGGCCGAGCAATTACTCTTGGCCCTTGCTGGCGGAGTCCTGGGTTTCAGCGCCGGATTCGTGCTTGCACGCATGGTCGGCGAGCGCATCTTTGGCGTGGCGCCCGAACCCCGGATCATTCTGCTTCCCATAATTCTAATTCTCGCCATCATGGTCGCGCTGCTCGGAAGTCTCATCCCGCTTCGGCGGGCTGCAGGATTCGACCCCGCGCCAATCTTGCGAGGTCAGTAATGTTTTGGCGCATCGTTTGGCGGTTGCTATACGCGAGCAAAGCGAGACTCGCAGTGGCATTCCTGGCAATCTCGAGCGGAGCCACCGTCTGCGCGGCACTGCTCAATTTGCAAATGGATGCAGAGCAAAAGCTGACGCGTGAATTTCGCGCGCTTGGCACCAACGTAGTGGTGTCAGCGCCTCGCGGAGCCGAGGCAAGCGAGGCCCGGTTGCTGGATGCTGGAATCGTGGATCGCATCAAAGCCATACACAATCGGTACAGCACCACCGTCGTGCCATTTCTGTATATCACTGCCCGCACTCATAAGCTGGCCGCGACGAACCCGATGGCCATGAACGCAGCAAGCGAGCAAGACGCCCCTCGCGAGCCAGGTACCCTGGTGATCTTGAGCGGAACGCATCTGAACGATCTGGAGAAAATCGCGCCTGCTTGGAAGATGGTCAGGGCTGACAGCGGCGATCTCCAAACGCAAAGCCCGTGTTTGCTCGGAATCAAGGCGGCCGAACAATTGGCCGCCAAGTTGGGCGATGCGCTGCAGCTGGACTTCGCTGATCGCAAGCAATTGTGCAGCGTTACAACAATTGTCAGTTCCGGCGGAGCTGAAGACAATCAAATGTTTCTCGAATTGCCAGTAGTTCAGAGGCTTGCAGGCCTTGCGGAGCGAATCAGTCTGGTACAAATCAGCGTGCCCGGAACCCCTGAAGAAATTCAGGATTACACGGGGCGCCTTGCGCAAGCAATTCCTCTCGCCGAAGTGCGACCGGTAAGGGCCCTTGCCGAAGCGGAGGGCCGCCTGTTCCAGAAGATTCAAGGCTTGATACTAGCGACCGTAATTCTAATTCTTGTACTGACGACGCTATGCGTCCTGGCGACGATGGCCGCGCTGGCCGTGGAGCGCCGCCACGACGTGGGCTTGATGAAGGCTCTTGGCGGTTCCATCCGGCGCATCATGCGTTTATTTCTTTTCGAAGCCGGCGTCCTTGGGTTCACCGGCGGAGTGCTCGGATGCTTCCTGGGAATAGCCCTTTCCGAATGGATCGGACAACGCGTTTTCGGCGTGGAGTTATCGCCAAGATTCGCCGTTGTTCCGATCACTCTGGGATTGATGATCGCGGTTTCGATCGCTGGAGCGTTCCCGCTGCGTTTACTGTCGCACGTGAGCCCGGTCGAGATTTTTCGGGGCGAAGCATGAGCGCTCTGGTCCAAACCGAAAATCTGGTCAAGCAGTTTGGCAATCTGCGCGCGCTCGATGGCCTCAGCCTCACTGTGCAGGCCGGCGAGTGGATCGCGATTATGGGCCCCTCGGGCTCGGGGAAAACCACGCTCATTAATATTCTGGGAGGACTGGATGCTCCCACGTCTGGCAGGGTGATGGTGGACGGCTCCGACGTGGCCAGCCTCCGTGAGGCGGAGCTGGTTCGCTATCGCGCGGAGAGAATTGGATTCGTCTTCCAGCAGTTCCACCTGATCCCCTACCTAACCGCGCTCGAGAACGTAATGCTGGCGCAATATTTTCACAGCGTCACCAATGAAGCCGAAGCGACGGCTGCGCTTGTGCGCGTCGGGCTGGCCGACCGCCTCGAACACCTGCCGTCGCAGCTTTCTGGCGGTGAGCAGCAGCGCGTGGCGATCGCTCGCGCACTTATCAACCAGCCACGAATTGTGCTGGCGGACGAACCTACCGGTAACCTGGATGAGGCAAACGAGGAGATCGTCATCGGCTTGTTTCGTGACTTGCACGCCGCAGGTAACACCATCTTAATGGTCACCCACGACGCGGGCATCGCGCGTCAAGCCGACCGGCGCATCGAGCTCGAGCATGGCCGCCTCGCACAAATTCCGGTCAGCAATTCCAAGGGCGAACAGCAACGATTCTCACATCTCCGCTAGTTAAGGGTTTCGTCGATCTTGAGATCTAGCGCACTGCGGGTGAAGTAGGTGCCCGGACGGGAACAAGGGGCGGCAGTGTGGCGGCCCGTCACCGGGCTACGCAAGTCTGCGGAGTCATGAAGCGGATCAATAGTCACCGGAATCGCCAAGAAGATTGAATGATAGTTGCGGCTGCCACTGACTGCTCAACCGGGGTCTCTTGTTGCCCTCGGTGAAGCGGCTGACTCCAGGCCCGTGTGTACGTTACATTGCTCGTGAACCGCCTCGAAAGTCTCTCGCTCGCCCTGGTTTGTGGCTAGCACGTCTGCCATGCCCTTAAGTAGCCGTGGGATATGCGCCCGGCTGGCCCTCTCGTTCCCTTCCGTATCCCAGAACGTAACCGACACGGCCTTGCCCGTGCTCCGGTCAACCCACCAATGCCCATGATCGAATCCTGGTTGCGCGGCAATCGAGGGTGCGTTTAGTTCTCTAAAGATTCGGATGCAATCTTCCACCTTCTCCGGTTGGGCGTGAAGGGTCACAACTCCTTGCGTACATAATCTCGTCATCTCCTTTCCTGAATCACGGCGTTTGAACCAATGCGGGCTGGGGCGCGCCTTGGAGGAGCTGATACTTTTCTGGCTGGCAGCAGGCAGAACTGAGGCGAGCCACGTCGTGTTGCATTTCGGGGTTTTGGCGAAGGTGATTTAGTGTTTCGCGCAAAATGTTTTTAGCGGCTGGGTCTCTCGGTAGGATCAGGCGGTAGTGCATCCACTTGCCGTCGCGCCTAGCAGCCACCATACCGGCCTTGCGAAGGTAGGCCAGGTGACGCGACACCTTGGGTTGGGCGAGCTGCAATATTTCCGCGAAGTAGCACACACAAATCTCGCGGTCGGCCATCAGATGCAAAATTCTGAGGCGCGTGCGGTCGGCGAGAGCGCGGAACAAGAGATCCAAGGAGACTTTGCCGGGTCCTTTAGCCGGGGCGGGTGACATGCTGGTAGTATACACATATTCGCCTTGACAGATACGTCTGGACAAGCGTATCCTGACAACATATTCGTATATGCGAATATGAATTCCGGAAAAAGGAGGCTGCTCATGGAGAGACAACCGGGCCCGGCTTTGCCAGTGCTGGCTTTGAAAGCGCACGTAGCCATCAACGTGAAGGACGTACAGCAGAGTATCGAGTTCTACCGCAAGATGTTTGGAATCGAGCCGTTGAAGGTTCGCCGCGGCTATGCGAAATTCGACGTCAGCAACCCGCCGCTCAATTTTACATTAAATGAAGTGCCCTTCAGAGAACGGGGCGCGCTCTCGCACATGGGCATCCAGGTCAGCTCGACAGAGGACGTGCTCGCGGTGCGCGAACAGTGGACGCGCCAAGGTTTGATTCCCCGCAACCAGATGAAGACGGAGTGTTGCTATGCATTGCAGGACAAAGCCTGGGTGCATGACCCGGATGGCAATGAGTGGGAGGTGTTTGTGGTGTTAAAAGACAATTTGCCGGAGAGGGCCGGGCGGGGATTCGGTGCGGGCCAGAGTGTCGCCGAGCAGGGCAGCAGCGAAAAAACTTGCTGTACCCCAACCTGCTGTGCTCCGGCCGAGGCCGCGAAGGTATGAACGTTCATGCACGAGCGCTACAACGTGCTCTTTCTGTGCACCGGGAATTCGGCTCGGTCGATCATGGCCGAAGCGATTCTCAACCACATGGGTCACCCCAGCTTTACTGCGTATAGCGCCGGCAGCCATGCCTCGGGAAGCATACGTCCCGAGGTCCTAAGGCAACTTGAACTAGCGCATTTGCCAACGAACGGTTTGCGCAGCAAGAATTGGGACGAATTTGCCAAGCCGGGTGCGCCACGGATGGACTTTATATTCACGGTGTGTGACAACGCCGCGCGGGAAACGTGTCCGGTTTGGCCTGGGCACCCCATGACCGCTCACTGGGGTGTGGCCGATCCGGCCGCAGCTGCCGGCACGCCTCGGGAAATTGCGCAAGCCTTTGGCGATGCCTTCCTGGTGCTCGAACAAAGGGTCTCCTTATTGGTCCGTCTGCCACTCGTGAGTCTCGACCAGCTCGCAATCAAAGAGGAGCTCGATCGCATGGGTCTACCGGGATCTTATTAGGTGCGCTATTGCAGCGGAGAACGAAATTCGCGAGCGCAGTCGGCGCACGGGCAGATGGTGCGAAGGTAATCGAAGCTGTAGATCCCGGTGGAATGGCCGTCACTAAAGGTGATTTGAATGGCGTAGCTGCCGACGGTGGCGGCCGATTGCGCGCGAGGCTTGGGCTTGAACATAGGGAGAACAGCGCTCGAGGAAACAGTGGCTGTGCTGGGCGCTCCCATCGCGCTGGTCACAGCTTCTTTTTTGCTGCGTTCGTCGTTGCAGAGCGCGCAGGGGCAGAGGTCGCGCAAGTAGACGAAGTCGTAATGGCTGGCGTGCCCGTCGGACCAGACGATGTCCACACCCGCGCCCGAGGTGACGTGAACCTTAACGCTGGCGGGTTTTCTGCGCGTGTCAATGGGTATGGGCATGGAGATATAGGATGTCGACCCGACGTCTCCATCATACCCGGGAATCCTAATCCTGATCCTAGACATCCCTCAGGAAAAATGCGAGCATAAGTCCCTGCCAGTCAAACCGAAACATTAAATGGCTTCCAAAACTCCCGGGCCCCCGGCCCCACTTCCTGGCGGCAGTTCCATTCCGCGTGTCCTCGTGGCCACCACGGCCATGCTCACGTTTATTTCCTTCTGGCGCGCCGCAGCCATCGTCCTAAATGACCTGGCTTCCTCGGCGTATTATGCGGGCGGCGAAGCGGAAGGCTTTATCGGCAAGACTGCGCCATGGTTCATCGTGGCGATTATGCTGTTTTCTTACGCGGTACGCGCTATTTACGTGGAAAGCTGCAGCATGTTCGTGCGCGGCGGTGTTTATCGCGTGGTCAAAGAAGCGATGGGCGGGACGCTGGCAAAGTTCTCCGTATCCGCGCTGATGTTTGATTACATTTTGACAGGTCCCATCAGCGTGGTTGCCGCCGGTCAATATCTGGCGGGCTTGATTAATGATCTTCTCCGATACGTCAAGTTACAGCCCCTGGGCGAGCGACCGGAAAATAATCTGGCGGCCGCCTTCGCGATAGCCGTGACCATATATTTCTGGTGGCAGAACATCAAGGGGATTCCTGAATCCAGCGATAAAGCCTTGAAAATCATGCGAATCACCACGGTCATGGTGGTGATCCTCATCGCCTGGTGTGCCTATACCGTTCTCACGCGGAGCCTGCATCTTCCCCCCCTTCCAACTCCCGCGAATATCCGCCTGGATCGGCATTCGATGGGATGGCTTTACGGCGTTCCGCTCGGCAGGCTGTTTACCCTGGTAGCCGTCTTCGTCGGATTGGGGCATTCCGTCTTGGCCATGAGCGGCGAAGAGTCACTTGCGCAGGTCTACCGCGAAATCGAAAGCCCCAAACTACCGAACCTGAAGAAGGCCGGCTTCATCATTTTCTTGTACAGCCTGCTGTTCACCGGACTCGTTTCGGTTTTCGCGGTAATGATCATCCCCGACGATCAGCGGCAAAACTTTCTACAGAACCTGATCGGCGGCCTGGCGATGAATCTCGCGGGGCCCCAGTTTTTGAAGCTGCTGTTCCATGCGTTCGTGGTCTTCGTTGGTGTGCTGATTCTTTCCGGGGCCGGCAATACATCCATCGTGGGAGCCAATGGCGTACTCAACCGTGTCTCGGAAGATGGAGTGCTGGCGGACTGGTTCCGGCAGCCGCATCCAAAGTTCGGCACATCCTACCGGCTGATCAACATCATCGTGGCGCTGCAGGTGCTGACGATTATCATCAGCCGGGGCAACGTTACCTTCCTTGCCGACTTGTATGCTTTTGGGGTGGTCTGGAGTTTTGCCATGAAGGGCCTCGCGGTGCTGGTCCTGCGGTACACGCACCCAGGCGAGCGAGAATATCGCGTTCCTCTCAATATTAAGATTGGCGGATTGGAAATCCCCCTGGGGCTGGCGTTGATCACCGCGACCTTGCTGCTGATTGCTGTTGTAAACTTGTTCACCAAGCCCAATGCCACCGTGGCGGGATTAACCTTTTCGATTTTTTTGTTTTGTGTCTTCACCGCATCAGAGCGCATGACGCGCACGCGCGGGCAGGCTCACGTCGAGATGGATCAATTCCATGTGGCCACGCAGGATGTGCTTTCGCCCCAGAGCGTCGGCGCGCGCCCGGGAAATATTTTGGTTCCGGTAAGCAATTATCACGCACTCTACCATCTGGCGAGCGTCCTCGACCGGTTTAAGCCGGAGCGGCGTGATTTGGTTGTCTTGCATGTGCGTGTGCTGCGACGTGCTGCCTCGGGCGAACACGAGCTTGCGCCGGAGCAATTGTTCGGCAGCATCGAGCAATATTTGTTTACGCAGGCACTGTCTCTGGCAGAAAAACGCGGCAAGCCGATCAAGCTGGCGGTTGTGGGCGCGAGCGATCTCTGGGATGGTATTCTGCGCGCGGCGCAGAGCCTGGAATCGTCCACCATTGTGCTGGGTCATTCCCAGAAGTGGACGAGCGACGAGCAGGCCCGTCAAATCGGGATCGCTTGGGAACGACTAGGGGATCCCAAACCCCAGTTCAATCTCGAGATTCACACCCCAACCGGCGACAAGATTTTCAAGGTGCTGGGCCCTCACGCGCCAAACCTTACCGCCAATGAGGTCAACCTGCTTCACACCCTTTGGTTGCGCTTCAGCGATCGGCTGGCCCCTCGGGAGCTCCATCACCACGACGTCGTTCACTTTGCGCTGAATGAAGTGCAGATGGAAATTGAGGCCGGGCAAGAAGATGAGGTGGTAGAACGTTTGCGGCAGCACATCGAAAACAACGCCCGCCAGAAACTTCCCCCGAATTAAAGGGCCCCCAGCGTATCCTTTCAGGCCGCTAGTTCGGATGTGCAGTTTGGGCAGCGTGTGGCCTTCAACGGGATGACCGTAAAACATCGCGGACATTCCTTGCTGGCAGGGGCCGGCGCGGGCTTGGCCTTGAACCTATTCACCTGACGAAGCAGCAAGAAAACAGTGAACGCTATGATCACAAACGTAATAACCGAATTGATGAATAGTCCATAGTTTAGAGTCGGCGCTCCCGCAGCTTTCGCCGCGGCTATGGAGTTGTAGTGTTGGCCATCCAGGCTGATGAACATGCTCGAAAAGTCCACCCGGCCAGCAAGCCGTCCGATGGGCGGCATCAGAATGTCTTCCACGAAAGATGTGACCACTTTTCCGAAGGCGGCGCCGATAACCACGGCTACCGCCAAATCCAGCACGTTGCCGCGTATGGCGAATTCTTTGAATTCTTTTAACATATCGACCTCCACCGCGCTGCTCGGTTTGCCAGGCCAAGCTAGGACCGGGGCGATTATATTCAGAGATACGGGAAGGAAAGCAAGCAACGAATCGAGTTGCTGCTTCGCTCGAAGCCTTAGCGCGAGCGCAGGATGAACAGGGCACCGAGCAGTCCGCGCAGGACCAGCGACAAGCCTGCCGCCGCGATCATTGGTCCTACCCAAGGGAAGGGCGCCTGCACCGCGCCCAGCATCGCCACTCCTACCAGCACAAGCGAAGCGCCGCGCACCAAATTTTGCCAGCGCATTGACCATTGCCCGGCATTCTGCAGCGCGCGCAGCCCCCACAAAATCAGCGCGGCGCCAAGAATGATCCAGGAAATCGAGTGACGGTCGAATACCACTCGCCCACTCCAAGCCAGCCAGGCGATCAGGACGCCGAGTAAAATAAAAACCGCTTCAGTGAACAAGCCTAGCAGGCGCGGCAGGGTAAGCATATGCGAGCCACAATCGACTTGTTCTAGATCCGCTCGATGCGAACTTTCTGCAGCGTAACGCCTTGGCGTGGCCGGTCACTTGAATCGCGCGGCAGCTTCGAGATTTTGTCAGCAACGTCCTGCCCTTCGACGATCTCGCCAAAAATCGTATGTTTGTTGTCGAGCCACGGAGTCGCGGCCACAGTGAGGAAGAACTGGCTTCCGTTAGTATTAGGCCCGGAGTTGGCCATCGAAAGTTTGCCGGCTTTATCGTGCTTTAGCGAAGGATGAAATTCATCGCTGAATTTGTACCCTGGATCGCCGGTGCCGGTGCCGAGCGGACAGCCGCCTTGAATCATGAAGTTTGGAATCACACGATGAAATATCAGCCCGTCGTAAAATGCGCGCTTTTCCTTCTTTCCGCTCTTCGGATTGCTGAACTCTTTGGTTCCCTCAGCAAGCCCGACAAAATTGGCCACCGTCTTGGGAGCCTCTTTTTCGAGCAATCGAACCACGATAACGCCTTGCGAAGTTTCGAAGATTGCGTAGGTTCCGGGTGCACGTGACATGTCTCATTCTCCCTTTCTCATTTGCAATTCTACGGCCGCCCAATCGACCGAGGCGCATCGCGAAGCGATTCAATCCCCATTCGCCGCTACGTCCACCCGTGCCGCTCGCGCAGTGCCTTGATGTGCGCAACGTGATGGCGTCCATGCCAGTCATACACGCCGAGCATCCAATCAACGGTTCGCAGACCGTGCTCGGGGTGCCGAAACGTTCGAGAGAAATCTGCGGGACGCGTTGCGCGGAGAAGTCGGACCCATCGTTCATGGAGTGCGTCGAGCAGCGCGTGCGAGGACTCGAGCGGAGCGCTTCGCGCATCTTCGAGTTCCGCCCAAAGCTTTTCGTCGTAAGGCTTGATCGTCGGTTCCTGCTCGGTAAGCGCCAAACGCGTGCGCACGTATGCATTCATGTGGCTGTCGGCTACGTGATGTATTACTTGGCGAACTGTCCATCCGCCTTCGCGGTACGGCGTATCCAGCTGCGCATCATGGAGCCCGGCCACCGCAGCCCGAAACTGTTTGGGAGCCTCGGCGATGTTGGCGATCGCCTTGTGCCGATCCGCATCCTGCATTTGCTCGGGAGCTTGCAATTTTCCGATCGGATAGCGCAAATCCATCGAACCTCTCCTCGCCCATGGTTACGAATTCGTTTCAGCACTATAGCTGCGCGTCTCGTGGCAGGTCAAATCGCGCGCAGGCTTCACGCTGGGTTTGAAAACCGCCAGGGTATGTTGGTGGGTTATCGGCAAAATCCAGCGAATGCTACAATGGCAAGCTTTTGTATTGTATCGTCGGCTACCTTTGGTGAATCAAATACCGGGAGGGTTCTCGAGTGCAGAACGTCCTTATTATCGGCAGCGGCTGTGCCGGATTAACCGCTGCCATTTATGCCGCCCGTGCAAATTTGAAGCCGCTGGTGATCGATGGCCACGAGCCGGGGGGACAACTGACCCTCACGACTCTGGTTGAAAACTTCCCGGGGTTCCCAGAAGGTATTCTCGGACCGGAACTGATCGACAACATGCGCAAGCAGGCCCAGCGATTCGGCGCCGAATTCAAAGCCGGGGCTGTCAGCGACGTCATCTTGGACCGCCGCCCGTTCACCATTGTCGCCGGCAAAGAATCGTATCAAACCAAGACGTTGATTATCGCCGCGGGAGCCACCGCGCGTATGTTGGGGCTTGAGTCCGAGCGCCAATTACTTGGCCATGGCGTCTCCACATGCGCCACATGCGACGGTTATTTTTTCCGTGGCAAAGAGATTGCCGTAGTTGGCGGCGGTGATTCCGCTATGGAAGAAGCCAATTTCCTCACGCGATTCGCATCCCGCGTACATTTAATCCACCGCCGCAAAGATTTCCGTGCTTCCAAAATCATGCTCGACCGCGCGCGCAATAACGATAAAGTTCATTTCCATCCTCCCGGCGTCGTCGAAGAGGTGTTGGATGCCTCCAAAGGCGCCGTGGACGCGATGAGAATTCGCGATGTCGCCACCGATAAAGTGCGAACTCTTCCCGTAGAAGGAGTTTTCATCGCTATCGGCCACCATCCCAATACCAACGTTTTCAAAGGGAAACTCGAGATGGATGAAAATGGCTACCTTATCGCACTGGACGGTAGCCGTACCAGCATCCCGGGGGTGTTCATCGCCGGGGACGTGCAGGATCACAAATATCGCCAGGCTGTGACCGCAGCGGGTTCAGGTTGCATGGCCGCCCTGGATGCTGAGAAGTTCCTCGAACAGCACTTGGACTAGTGTCCTGCTCGCTGTCAGGGCATAATCGAATTCCAATGCCGCAGTACGAGCAGTGCTCGCTAAAAATCCTCCATCATTCGCACGATCCTTTTACATTCGCATGCCGCGTTGCGGCCCCTCTCGGCAGCGCGCCGCACCGGTAACCGACTGATGCTCCGCGCCACTCTTCTATATCTTTCGCAAAGCAAAAAACTCAAGCGGTGGATCATGTCAACATCTGCCACCCGCGCCATGGCCAGCCGCTTCATCGCCGGCGAAACGCTGGAGGAAGCTCTCGCCGCAGCGCGCGCGTGTAATGCTGCGGGGATGATGGCCAGTTTGGATTATCTCGGTGAAAACGTTTTGACGGCGGAAGATGCGCAGCGTGCCCGGGATACCTATCTCCAACTTTTTGACCGTATCGCCTGCGAAAAACTGTATGCCAACGTTTCCTGCAAGCTCACACAACTCGGCTTGGACCTGGACGGCGACTTTTGCGAAGGCCTGGTTCAGAGCATCGTTGATCGCGCCGCTAGCTACGATAATTTTCTGCGTGTCGATATGGAAGGCTCCCGGTATACCGAGCGCAGCATTAGCCTCGTCAAGCGGGTGCGCGGTCGCAACCCGGCCATTGGCACCGTCATCCAGGCCTGTCTTTACCGCAGCGAAGAAGACCTTGTGGACCTACTGGCCTATGGCTGCCGCATCCGCCTCTGCAAGGGCGCGTACAAGGAGCCGCCCGAGATCGCCTTTCCAGCTAAAGCTGATGTGGATCGCAACTACGTAAAATTGATGCGGATACTTCTGCCTAGCGGTTTCTATCACGGTCTCGCCACGCACGATCCGCGCATGATCGCGGCTACGATTCGCAGCGCCGCTCAGCTCCGCATTTCCAAAGACGACTTCGAATTTCAAATGCTCTACGGCATCCGCACTGATTTGCAACGCCAGCTTATCCATGATGGCTACCGATTGCGAATTTACATTCCCTTCGGCCGGGATTGGTTTCCCTACTTCATGCGGCGCCTGGCAGAGCGGCCTGCCAATCTCGGCTTCTTCATTAGAAATTTCTTCCGGCGTTAGCCTGCAACCGTCTGGCTCGCCGCAGTGTGTCGGGCGGATCACAGTTTGTGGCACACGGTCACACCATCACGCAAAGGGAGCAACACCGGGAAAACCTGGCGCGAGGAATAAACCAAGCGATTGAACTGTTGTACACCGCGCGTGTCGCGATCGGTGGCACGACGCGTGACACGCCCGGACCACAGCGTATTGTCGGTGATGAAAAGCCCGCCACGTCGGATTCTGGGCACGGCCAACCGGAACACCGCCGGATATTGATGTTTATCCACATCGTTGAAAATCAAGTCGAATTCGCCCGGAGTCTCAGCGAGCAGCTTCAAGGCATCGCCGACCAGCACGCGTATCCGAGCGCTTACTCCCGCGCGCCGGAAATGTTTTTGTGCGCGCAGCGCATTCTCAGGACTGCCGTCGGTGTAGAAAACCTCAGCCTTCGGCCCGGCCGCTCGCGCCAGCCAGATCGTTGAGTAGCCGATCGCTGAGCCCATTTCGAAGATTCGCCGGCTGCCGGAAATGTGCACCAGCTGAGCGAGCATCCGCGCTACAGCCGGACCGATAATCGGAACATGGTGCCGCCGCGCATACGCTTCCATTTCTGACAGTACGGCATCGCGCTTGGGCAGCAATCGGTAAACATATTTTTCAACACTGCCGTTTACGAGTTTCATGTGCTCTCCAATGTTGCCTTTTCGGGCAGCTGATCTTAACTGATTTTTAGCATCGGGCCGATATCGCTTTGCAGAAACCAGACTGTAAGGCATGCTACCGCCAGGAGCTCGCCGATGGCCGGCCTGGGCTATCTCTTCTATCCGTGGGGATTTGTTCTACAAGCCTTCGCGCTGGTGCACCTGATACGGCGCCGCGCGGATACGTACTGGTATTTTATTATTTTCTTCGGCGGCTTCTTGGGCGCAGCCGCGTACATCGTGGTCGAGGTCCTGCCGGACGCGGACTTGCTGCGCGGTGTGTTCCAGGGGTTTGGACGGCGTTCGCGAATCAAGGTCGTTGAGATGGCGATACTCGATAACCCCTCGGCAGCGAACTACGAAGAGCTGGGAGAGCTCTACTGGGACCAGAAACAATACACAAAAGCGCGTGAAGCGTTTAACCACTCCATCGCAGTTCGCAGCGACTCGGTGCACGCATTCTATCGCCGTGGCCTTTGCGCGCTGGAGCTGGGGGATTTTGCCGCAGCCGTTCCGGATCTCGAGCACGCGGTGCGCGCGGACCGAAAACACGACTCGTACCGTACCGCGGCGCTGCTCGCCCATGCGTACGCCAAGACAGGACAAAGCGATACTGCGGCGGCGTGGTTCGCCGAGGCCGCCCAATACTCGACCACGTCGGAGACCATGTACAACTATGCGTGCTTTCTGAGGGCCCAGAACCGCACCGAAGAAGCTTGCCGGTGGGCCCAGAAGATCCTGGATAAAAAGCGCACGTTGCCGAGGTATCTAAAGCGAATCGAGCGACCGTGGTTTCGCAAAGCCGCGGCGCTTCAGAAGGAATTGAATCCGGGGTAACCCTGGGGCGCTAGGCCGGTTGGATGAGTATCCTATTGCTATGATCCGGGGGGGGATTAACAAAGGGATTCGCCCGGCTGCAGCGAGTGAATTTCGAGGCCGGCGATGTCGCTCGTCAAAGCGCGCAGCTCGCCAGGTGTGCCGGTCAGATAGGGCGCTGTGGCGTAGTGCATGGGCACGACATGTTTCACGCCAAGCAGCCGGATTGCGTGTGCCGCCTCCCGCGGCCCCATCGTGAACAAATCCCCGATCGGCAGGCACGCGACATCCGGTGTATACAACTCACCGATAAGTTTCATATCGCCGAAGACCGCGGTATCGCCCGCGTGATAAATCGATAAGCCATTCGGAAGCCGCACAACGTAACCTGCCGCCTCGCCAGCATAAATCACTTTGTCGTCGTCAATAATCGAGCTGGAATGAAATGCATGGGTCATCGTCACTTCAATCTCGCCAACTTTTTGCGTGCCGCCTTTGCTCATCGGCCGCGTATATTTTTCGAGTCCTTTCGACTCCAACCAAATACACGCTTCATAAATGGCGACGATCTGAGGCTGGTGAGCGCGCGCCAGCTCGACGGCATCGTCAAAGTGATCACCATGGCAGTGGGTGATCAGCATAGTGTCGAGTCGCGCGAGGTTCTTGAGCCCCGGCGGACATTTTGGATTGCCCATCACCCACGGCTCGATCAGAATCACGTTCCCGGATTTTGTGGTCAAAATAAACGTGCTATGACCAAGGTACGTCAATCGATTTCCGCGTGTGTCCAGCATGAGTTCTCCGCATTTCTCGGGGGAGTTAAATGAAGAATCCTCAGTGAAGATCGATAGCGTCCCCCGGCCACGAGTTTACGGCATTTTGCCGGTCGAACCGAGCACCGGGTCTTGGTTTGTGGTTTGCGCGTGGAGGTTCTACTACTTAGCCCATCGAGCTGACATGCTCCGGCTCGATCTTGTACATCACGCGGACTTCGCCGGGCTGGCGAAACGGATACTTATCTTTGCCAAGATATTTTTTCGCGAGCTTATCGATGTGTTCGTCGGCACCATTTTCCGTAATCTCTACAACTCGACCGCGCACTTCGAGGTAACGGTATGGATTTTCTGGATCCATCAAGGAGACCGAGACGCGGGGATCGCGCCGAACATTGCGGTCCTTCTGCCGGCCCCGCGCGGAATTGAAGCGCAGGAAACTGCCATCGTAATCCACCCACACGGGCGTTACCTGCGGACGGCCATCAGGCATCAGCGTGCCCAGGTTCCCAAACGCAGCCTTGTGCAATAAATCGGAGTATTTTTCTGGAATACTCTCAGCCATGAAGTCCTCCTCGCCACCAAATAATCTAGAGCAGTCTCTGCAAACTGTAGCATGGGCGGCGCCGGCAGGGAACGTCCGAGGCCCGGCGGGAAAGTAGGTGGTCCGCCGAGCATCGCAGGGGACACACGAACTTCGAATTGTCTAATCGCGATCGCTGTTGTCAGCAGTTCCGGAATTCCGTATGGTATGGCAATGAACCCACGAAGATTGGCTTTGCACTTCGGCCTTTGCGCGATGTTTTCCGGACTCGCTGCGTCGGCTCAGGCGCAGCAGCCAGTTCCTGCTCAGCTGGCTAGCGGATTCAATACGATCCGCGAGGAAACATTGCGAGCCGACCTCACCTTTTTGGCTTCGGACGCGTTACAGGGCCGCATGTCCTTGCAGCCTGGGGACGATGTCGCTATACAGTGGATCGCTTCTGAATTTGCTAAGGCTGGACTGCGGCCCGCGGCGTCCGGCAGCTACTTGCAGCCGGTCAATTTGATCGAGTACCGCGGCGATCGCGCGCAGAGTTACGTCACGCTCAAACGCCGCAGCGACCAGAAGCAGTGGAAATTTCCCGAGGCTTACGGGTCTTTTCCTGCGGACGTGGACGTGACCGGTGATGTGGTATTTGCGGGTTTTGGCATCACTGCGCCAGAGCTAAAGTACGACGATTACGCCGGAATTAACACGCGCGGAAAGATCGTTCTTATTTTTGATCATGAGCCGCAAGAGTTGGACCCCGCATCCATTTTCAATGGGACCGGCAACACGCGCTACGCCACGACCCGCGTTAAGGTTGCGAACGCACAGGCGCACGGCGCGATTGGCGTACTCATTGTGGCCGAACCCAACCGGAAGCATCCGTCAAACCAGGAGCGCATGGCGCGGATCGGCGGATCAAGCACGCCAGTGACGATTCCGTCGCAAGCGCTGACCGATGACACGCTCAAAACGCCCTCCGCAGTTATTTCTGACGCGCTGGCTAAAGAAATGCTGGCGGGCGCCGGAGCAACTCCCTCCGAGTTGCAGGCTGCGATTGACCACGACCTGAAGCCCCAGTCGCGGCCGTTGCCGGACACCACCGTAACCCTGCACTACCGCAATGCTTCGAAGACTACCGGAAAAAGCCACAACGTTGTGGGATTTCTGGAAGGAAGTGACCCAATCCTGAAAGCCGAAACTATCCTTGTCAGCGCGCATCATGACCACAATGGGATGAGTGGCAGCGAGATCTTTCATGGCGCCGACGATAATGGCTCGGGGACGGTCGGAGTGGTAGCGATGGCGCACGCGTTCGCGGAGAATGCCCGCGCAAAAAATAGCGACAAGCCCAAACGCTCGATTCTATTCGTGGTTTTTGCAGCAGAAGAGCGCGGGCTCTTAGGGGCATTCTACCTGGCCGCGCATCCGCTGCGCCCGCTCGAGACAACGCGGGCGATGATCAATTTCGATATGATTGGGCGCAATGAAACGGCAAGTGCACAGACCGAGGGACTGATCCATATACCGAACGATACGACCAACCGGCTCAATCTGATCGGCGCCCTCTATAGCCCGGACTATAACCGGACAGTGGCGCAAAAAAATGAATACGTTGGCCTCGATCTCGACGACCGCTTTGATCACGAGGCAGCTCTTAACGTTTTCTTCCGCAGTGATCAATTTCCATTCGTGCTGCACAATATTCCGGCCTTTTGGTGGTTTACCGGCTTTCATCCCGACTATCACCATTCGAGCGACACTGCTGACAAGGTCAATTACACCAAGATGGCCAAGATTGTACGTCTGGCATATCTCACCGGCTTTGCATTTGCGAATGAAGCCGTACCGCCAAAATTCATTGAAAGCCCTGGCGGAAACGTCACAACGGACCGCCATTAGATATTCTCCGATTGCGATGTAATGCAACGCGCTCCAAACGTTAGGTCAGTCATCGCGCGGGAAGAGCCGCGACGTGTTTGCCTGTATTGCGTGCTTCGATGCGCAACGGCGCATGACGCCTCTCACAGGCGATCATTCTTTTTCTCTGGAACACAAATGGTTATAAGCGAGCGTAGATATACTTGGCCTGCAGCTCAGATGGATAGGGTAACGGTTTCCTACTTCGAGCGTTGCAACACTTGTTCTAGCAGCTAGTACCGGCGGTGCATATTTGCCCTGCCTGTTCTCCTTCGCCGCGTAGACATCGCTGTTACACCGCATTCACAACGTGGAAAGCCAATGAGAACGCCGCAAAGTTAGCCCTTCGTAAAGGGTGTTCAAGCTTTTTTGTTTTGCACGGGCAAGACACCGCTATCACACAGGATCTTTCTGACGTGTCGCCTTAACACCTGTCAGAATCCCGACTCCTAAAAGAATGACCGCACCCACCGCAATCCAGCGTGCGGGTACGTGCAGCAAGTGCGCGGCATAAGCCAGGCCGCCGATCACGATCGCGAATCCAATCGAGTAAAGGCCGAATGACATAGCATCTCCTTCTCGAGCGGATGCTCCAGGCCCCAATATTAGTCACCAGGGGAAAATAAATCAATAATCCGTGAGTACCGCCAAGCATTGGCATGAGGGGTCCCGGTAAGACCTGAAGCGACCAGGTGAATAAAAGGAGATTATGTTGCTCTCTTGCCACGGAGGGAGGGAGGAAGGACAGGCAGCCCGTCAAAATTCGGCTGACCTAACCCTGTTCGAGTAATGTCGGTCTATCGTAAACAAAACGTGTCACGGTCCGCCGTTCCCCCGGGTGGACAGAGGAGAGGAATTTTGTTGCCACAGTACTGCAATTTTCGAGATATTGCGTCTGACCGTGGCTGTAAGTACTTTAGATACATTCACTTAGATCCGGTGCCATTGGAACACCGATTGCGCTAAAGTATATTAGGTAGATAATGGCTGCGCCGGAAGAGTCCGCGGGGGTTACCATGAAGTGGATGACGCGTCTGAGCTTGCTTTTACCGCTGGTGCTGTTTTTGTGTGCAGGCGTGACGAAAGCCGACGGCCTGACCTTGATGTCGTATCAATTAGCGGGACCGGTCACAGCTACTTTCGAACTGCCCGCTAGTCCGACGATTTTGGACGGCAACTTTAATCTTGGTTTCGGCTTTATCGTGTTTAATCCGCTGCACTTGAAAATCAACGGCAAGGACTCGAGCGATTTTCTGGTGTTCTACAGCGCTCCGAGCGGAGGGGGCGCGTTCGGTGCGTTTGCGTCCACGACCCAGCCAGACTTTAGCCTGACCGGTGCACAATTGTATTCGGATAGCGAAAAAAATCCCACGATGCTTGAGTTCCTGACTCCAGTGACGTTTCATGATTTTCTGGGCGGGGAGGGAACGTATACGCTTACAGTTTCCGTACCGGAACCCCCGACAATGATTCTTTTGGCGCTGGGATTGTTGTTTGTGGTTTTTGTTACTAAATCGCAAATACGGGCGTAACACAAATTTCAGTGCCTGTCCGGGTTGCTGAGGTTGAACTCTAAGGTTCTGTCGACGCCGGACACATTTGCGATCTTGGGAAGTTCATCGTTAGACAAACCTTCGCCTTGGGATGCGAGCACCCACCACGAGTCCCATTCAAATGGCACATTGCCGCGACGAAGAACATTGCGGATCGCGTAAGCTAGTCCTTCCAAACACTCTAACGCTAGCAGGGACGATCCGTTCGCAACTACCATACCTGAGTCACTGAACCTACTTTTTCGTCGCCGCCGTCGGCGCTGGGTGCTTCTTATTGTCAGGCCAACTTACTGACCAAGCGGCGTGCCGCGACCGAGAGCATGAGTCGGGCAATACCACTGAATAACATGCTGATGCCGACGAGTGTGCCGATGGCCCACGCCGAACTTGACGGCCAACTGCGCCAGATCAAGATGGCCAGAATCAAGGTGACGATCCCGTCCAGCAGCAGCCAACCCGAGCCTGGGAGTGGGCGAAGGCGGAATGACAAAACCAATTCCAGAACGGCCTCGAAAAGCAGATACACAGCAAGCGCGAGCGTGAGAGACGCCAAACCAGCAACGGGATTGATCAGCACGTAGGCAGCGATAACGATATAAAGGATGCCAACGAGAGTATTTCCTACAGAACCGCGCCAGCGCCTCGCGTGTGCCAGGCGTATACCAAATGCGCTCCGCCACTGAAGACAAGCTGCCATCCAACTAATAGAGTGACTGCGATTCCGGCCGCTGGCGGTAGAAAGATGGCGAAAAAGCCAGCCAGAATCATCAAGGCGCTGAGGGCGATCGACCACCCCACTGCGCCTTGGACCACCGTAGGAGAAGAGATTGACGTAGCGCCCATGACCACACCTCCCAAGATCCTTTTTGAGGGCCTGATTTACTTTCGAAAATTGTACTTCGGTATTCCCCTGTGTCCTTCCATCTGCAGTCCAACGTGTAAGCAAATGCGTGGTCTACTTATTATCGCTGGATATCACGATAAAGACGCCCTCGCCTTGATAAATAATTCTGAGCAACGCTTTGCTCTTGGCTGCTGCCGCTAACTTGTTGACGTCGGCTACCGAGGTTACTGGCTGGTGATCCACGCTCACAATCACATCGCCTTGTTCCAGGTGTTGTGCGGCAGGGCTACTTGGATCAATTTCGGTGACCACGACACCGTGGGCGTCTGCCGGTATCGCCAACTGCTTGCGCAACGCGGGTGTGAGGTTCTGTACAAAAACGCCGCGCAAGGGCCCTTCCGATGGAGTCTTGTGCACACCCATGGCAAGGCCAAGATCGGTTGGCCGCTGCTCCATAGTGAGCTTGAGTGTGAGCGGTTGACCGTTGCGAAGAACGTCAAGCGTGACCGAGGTGCCAGGATTCGTGTTGGCCACCAAGGCCGTTAATTCATCCGCTCCATTGACGGGCCGTCCATCGATTTTGCGGATCACGTCACCCGGCTTTAACCCAGCCTTATCTGCCGGTCCACCGCGCATGACGTCTTGAACAGCCCTCCGCGAACGCCGAGAGGATATTCCGCTCTTGGTGTGGGACTTCGTCAAGATGTATGCGCGGCGCATGAACAAACGGATCGAGACTATTGGCACACAATACATGGACACCCTGGCCCGATATCATTGGCCCGGCAATATACGGGAACTGCAAAATTTGGTCGAACGCTCAGTAATTCTATCGTCAGATACAGTTCTGGATCCTACTCCGCTCGATCAATTACGACGTGCCGAGAAAATCTCACCTTCTGAGCCTCTCACTTGCGGAAGCTGAGCGTAAACATATTCTGCAAGCCCTGGGAAGTACTGACTGGGTGATCGGCGGTCCTGACGGCGCGGCTGTGCGACTCGGGGTGAAACGCACGACACTGCTCGACAAAATGCGCCGGCACGGTATCCTCCGGCCGAAAGCTAACTTTGGCATGATCAGCGTCTGACGCCGCCGCTCTGGCTCATACTCCAGGAAGCCACTATGCTATGGCGCGAGTGCCATAGCATGACGACACTGCGGTTTCGTCTCTGACCTTTCTGCCAAACGTAGTACTCCTTGTGAACGGTGGCGTTCTCCGGCGACGTTGAAGTCGCGGGTTGTCATGTTTTGTTTGTAGGTTGCCCTACAAACGAAGATTGTGGTTGACGGGGTGTTGACGCACACCTACCCTCGGTACGGCTTTCCCAATCGAATAAAGTTGAATTCCGGGACTTTCGGGATGGCTTCCCAATGGAACTTGAATCCTTAACCAAGAGAAAATCCTCTGTCCTCTGCATCGATGACGAACAGTCGAATCTGACGGTTCGCAAACTACTCCTTGAGTCTGCTGGTTATTTCGTCCTAACCGCTTCCGGTGGCAAAGAAGGGATGGATATCTTTCGCTCGAACCTAGTGGATGCGGTTGTCGTTGATTACTCCATGCCCGAGATGGATGGCAGCATGGTTGCTGCCCGAGTGAAAGAGATTAAGCCCCGCATTCCGGTAATCATGTTGTCCGCTTATCCTGGTGCGCAAGACACGGTCAATGGGTTTGTTGACGCTTTCATCGAGAAGGGCGGGGAACCCAAAGACTTACTGCGCAGGCTCGAATCACTCATCAGGCTGCGGAGTCATTCCCATCCCGAATTAAAGTCAGAGTATGTTGTATTTGTAGACGCATCACGGCGGTTCTCTGATTGTTCGGACGGTGTTTGCAAGCTTCTTGGCTACAGCCGATTGGAATTGCTGGACAAGGCGATTGAGGACATCAGCTATGAGCCGGAGTCCTTGCCCCCTTTATTCAAGCAGTTTCCTCGACTCGGGTCTTTACACGTGGAGCACATCCTCAGGAGCAAGGGCGGACGACCCATACTGATTCGATTTCATTCATGGGTCTTCCCAGACGGCTGCATGGCGGCGGTCTGTAATCCTGTCACCAACTGGAAAGAGATGTATCAGGCCGCGCTCGTTGAAGTTAACCCATCGAAATTGAAAAAACGTGTGGAGGTTGCTCTGCTTGCGATTCACCAACGGATGCGCGAATTGGAGCAAACACCTTCGAAGCTCACAGGAGAGAGCGTGGCGCTCAATGATGCTCTGAGTGGCCTTCGTGTCTTGCTGCGGGAGATTCAACCTGGCTCAGGTTAGCGCCGCTTAGTCTTCAGCCGCTCCCACTCTTCATCGCCGCAACAATCATGACTCACAAGATTAAGATGTTCCTGTAAGCACCCATACGGATAAGAGTGTATTGCACCGTGAAGCAGAACCAAGCACCTTGGGTGTGACGGTCAGCGAGTTGCTCGCCAAAGTCCTACCTCCCCTCCGGTATCGGCCTTGTCGAAGTCACCGTCGGGCGGGAGCGCCTTGTGCGGAAATGTATCCTCATCGTCGACGATAATCCTAAAATCCGCCAAATAGTTAGGTCGGTTTTGGAAGCGCAACCAGAATGCACAGTTTGTGGTGAAGCAAGCAACGGACAGGATGCGATTGAAAAGGCCGCTCAACTCCATCCTGATTTGGTCGTGTTAGACCTCGTGATGCCACTGTTAAACGGGCTTGAAGTTGCCCGCGTGCTTAGTAAGACCATGCCCAACGTTCCACTGGTTATGCTCACAAACCACGCGAACAAGCTCATTGAGCCGGAAGCTCGCGCCGCTGGAATCCGCGCGGTGTTATCGAAAGAAGATGGTATGCAAGAACTCGCTGAACTGTGCTTGGAACTTGTCCACTAGGACGCGTCCCTACCACCGCCCCTTCCGCCACAGCCGGTCACCTCGTCAAGCAGATGTCTTTGTGGATTTCGCAAACCTAAAGTACTTCCGCCCGTGCCGGGGCGGAATATATAAGCAAAGGTTTCCGGGAGGAAAGTGGGATTTCATCTCGGATTTTCTCTCGCCTGTTGAATCAAGGAATTCGCCCTTACAACAGGCGGTAGCTAGTTTTGCGGCACTGGAGCAGGCCGACCGCTCAGAGTATAGAAACAACTAGGTGTCAGCGGAGGGTACCACTGCAATCGAAACGCCAACCAAAGAAGCAGGGCTACGGCATTGTTGGCGGGTGGACCGTTGCGCTTTCACAATCTGCAATACCGTTCATTAGACCTGTTTTAAAAAATGCATGGACGGGTAACCAGCGGTACAATGGACCGATTTCCATGGATGCCGCCGCGAGCTTGCATCACATTTATTCTCTGGGCGCGCACCCCAAAATCATCCGGGCGATCATGCCACATGCAGATATCGGAACGACTCTTTTACTTTATATTTCGACTCCTGACAGCGACTCTCGAGCGGCGATGGAGAAGCTAGAAGAAAGAATCAGGAATACGCCATCGGGTGTAAACATGGATGGCAAGCCGGCATAGTATCTGCGTCTGGTAAGTCCTTACGGGCCTGTAGCTCAGATGGATAGAGCAACGGTTTCCTAAACCGTTTGTCGGGAGTTCGAATCTCCCCAGGCCCACCATCATTCTGCTAGGGTTAGCTGGCATTTACCTTTCTCTCCGTTGCCCAATGGTTGCCCATCGACTTCTCTAATTTTGCCATGGCCGCGTGGCTGTCGCTAGAGACTGGCTTGACGTAAAACGCCAGCGTTGTCGAAACGTTTGCGTGTCGCAGAATCGCCTGGATCGTTCGTTCCGGAACGCCGATCCTATATAGGTTCGTTGCCAGGCCGCGGCGGAATGCGTGCCACCCACGCCACTCAACTTCTGAATTTTTCAACGCCTCGTTGATGACGCGCCTCACGAGGTTCCCGAGATTCAGCGGCGCGCCGGTTGGCCCGGCGAAAATATAGCCATCGCCTTCAACTCTCTTGCGGTGTTCTCCTAGTGTTGTGTCCCGGAAATACGTTCACATAGTCGCTGGATTTTTTCCAGGATTGAATCGGGGGTGGCCGTCCAGGAGAAGGGCCGGGCCTCCGCGTTGTAGCGATGGACGAAAGATTCGATTTTGGCAACAAGTTCTTTGACGCTGCCGAAGGTGCCCCGACGGATGGCCTTCTGCGTGATGATGTTGAACCAGATTTCCACTTGGTTGAGCCAGGAAGAGTAGGTGGGCGTGAAGTGCATGTGGTAACGGGGGCGTGCTGCCAACCAGCGTTGGACGCGAGGATGCTTGTGGGTAGCATAGTTATCGACAATCAGGTGCACGTCAAAGGCCTTGGGCACACTGGCGTCGACATGCCGCAGAAAATCGAGGAACTCCTGATGACGATGACGGCGTTTGCACTGACTCAGGACCGTTCCGGAGATAGGGTCGAAGGCCGCAAACAATGTGGTGGTGCCGTGTCGGACGTAGTTGTGCGTGATGCCTTCGACATAGCCGAGTCCCAAGGGCAGCATCGGCTGGCTACGCTCCAGCGCTTGAATCTGGCTCTTCTCGTCCACGCACAGGACCAAGGCCTTATCCGGTGGGTTCAGATACAACCCGACTATGTCCCGTACCTTCTCGACGAAGAAGGGGTCGTTGGAAAGTTGGAAGTGACGCGCTCGGTGCGGCTGCAAGCCGAAGGCGCGCCAGATCCGGTGGATGGTCGATTTCGAGAGGCGAGTTTCTGCCGCCAGCGAGCGACAACTCCAATGCGTGCCGTCTTTCGGTTTAGTTCGCAGGGTTCTGCGGATCAACGTGGCGACCTTTTCATCGGGGATCGAACGTGGGCGGCCGGAGCGCAGCTCCTCGTGCAATCCTGTCAGCCCCTGTTTCACGAACCGTCTTCGCCAGAGACCGACTGTCACTTGGTTCAATCGCAACCGACCAGCGATGTCCTTATTGGACAAGCCGTCGGCGCTGAGCAAAATGATTCGCACACGGGTCACCAGGCCATGGGGCAGCGAGCGAGAGCTAGCCATCGCTTCCAGTTGTTCGCGCTGTTCCCGCTCCAGTTGCAACGGGGCCAGGGGTCGTCCTAAGTTCATAGGCACCTCCATTCTCCATAGAAGATGCCTAAGGGGAAAACAGTCGCGCAAGAATTATATTAGTTACTTAAGGGACACAACACTAG
>DATNLZ010000089.1:0-2025 GCA_035602605.1 Candidatus Dormiibacterota bacterium | reverse complement strand
AAGCGGGTAGCCATGGTCGCCCAGGCCATCGCGGCCATGGAACCAGTGTGCGCTCTCGTGCGCGCGATGCAGAGGTTTTTCCGCGCCCATGAAGACCGGAACGTCCGCGCCGCAAAGCTCCGCCGTGTAGAGCGCATTGCGCGTGGACTGCTGAACGGCCACGTTCCCTGCAACCGTAGTAATCGCCAGAACGCGCACCTGGGGAGAGCGAAGCGCCATGATCAGGGCTACGGCGTCGTCGGAAGCAGTGTCGGTATCGATCAGGAATAGAGGTTTCACGCGGCGTAGGATAGCAAACTCGGCGCGGGGACGCGCTCAAAAATAATCTTGGTGAATGAAATTGATTTCGGGCCATGCGTATGCATCAGAACAGGCTCTGCCCCCGAACCAGCCGAAAAAATGCTACCTTATTGCCTTGGAGTTCACGGAGACGTCGCATGTGGAAAATCTTGAAGACTGTGGTGATCGTGTTGCTGATGATTACAGCAGCAGCAGCAGCTCAGAAACCTCCCAAGGCCGAAGACGTTCTCAAGGATGCCAAACTAAAAGCTGCCGATAAGAACAAGGCGATCTATTTGATTTTCGGCGCGTCGTGGTGTGAAGCGTGCCACCAACTGGACTCCTTCCTCGCTGCCCCCGAGATAGCGGTGATTTTCGACAGGTATTTCATCATCGCTAAGGTAAGTGTTGGCGAGGCAGCCGCAGGACATCCGACCTGGGACAATCCGGGATCCGACTCCTTAATGATGAAGTATGGAGGAGTGACCTCGGGCGGAGAAGCCGCCCTGCCGTTCATTGTGCTTCTCGATCAGAAGGCAAAGCTCATCGTCAACTCTAACAACCCCAGGAAAGGCAAGACTCCAAGCGCGGGCACGGGATTTCCTACCGAACCGGATGAGATCGACTGGTTTCTTAGAATGCTGAGAAAAGCCGCTCCAGCCATAACTGAGAATGAAACGCGTGCGATCCAAGAAGGTCTAAGAAAGGCTGGGGCCCAATAGCTGCACCACGTCCTTAGTTTTAGAAGGCCTGCGGTTGGCTCTTGCTCACTAAGCGTGCCGGCCGTTTCCGCCAATCTGGTAGCCGACGCCGCGAATCGTTCGAATCAGGGCCCGGTCGTGTCCTGAATCCACCTTGCGGCGAAGATAGTTGATATACACGTCCACGACATTCGTCATCGTATCAATATTGAGTTTCCAAACCTGCTCAACAATGGCTGTGCGGGAAACGGGCTGGCCTTCGTGGCGCATCAGGAATTCAAGCAAAGCGAATTCCTTTGGGCTGAGATCGATGTTGTGATTTCCGCGCCGCACGCTGTGGCTGACGCGGTCGACTTCAAGGTCTTCGATCTGGAGAATCGCGCGCGCGGGCCGGCTCCCTCTGCGGAGCACCGCGCGAATGCGCGCGGCAAGCTCGGCAAAGGCAAAAGGTTTTGCGACGTAATCGTCCGCACCGGCATCGAGCCCGCGGACGCACTCCTCAACCATGCTGGCGCCCGTCACGATAACCACCGGCAAATTCGGCCTTTTGGAACGAATTTCGCGCAGGACGTCCAGCCCGCCGGCTCCCGGCAGATTGAGATCCAGGATCACGAGATCGTAGGCCTGGTCGGAAGCCAGTTGTTGCGCTTCCGCTCCATTGGAGACCACCTGTACAGCAAATTGCTCTTGTTCCAGCCGCTCATGCAGAAATTCCGCAAGCGGCGCGTCATCTTCAGCAACAAGAATGCGCATCAGCTCACATGAAACACTTAGATTTTAGAAGGGGTGAAAGCATTTTGGCTAGAGATACATGAGGTGTCAAGACAATGTGAGCGAGTGTTACCGCAAAGAGCATTACCAATCTGCCGGAGAAATAAGGTCTGAATGCCGGAAACGGGTATCTCGTTCCATTGTGGGACCGAATCCTTCACTGAAACAATCTTTCAACATCAAATCTTTAGATTTCGCGCGTCTGCGACTAACCGATTGAGTTTGCTGGACTTTCGAGCCACCAAGTTTTGGGCAAGATGGTCTCTTCCGTGCA
>DATNLZ010000015.1:0-8995 GCA_035602605.1 Candidatus Dormiibacterota bacterium | reverse complement strand
CTTTTTAAAAATGGCGGCACAACGCTTTTCTACCGCGCCTTCGAGCACCTTGCGTCTGTACTTCGGGCAAAAGACGACGTGGTACTTGCTCGAATAAACGATGTTGTTGTTCGACTTATAGCCTGCAATCACCAGCTTCGTTTACTGCTTTGAGCAATCTATGTAAATAGTTCTCTTTTTGCAATCTAGCTTACTGCCTGCTTGACCCCATCCCTAAAGAGAGGGGATGGCGCAGGCTCTTGTTCAGACCGGGGTTATGGTAACGAAGATTTCTTCACCGCCCAGTGATAATTTCGCGCCCCCATTCTGCTCGCCATTTCGTTCTAATCGTTCTGCAAGCAATTCGTTGCGCAAGTAGTCCTCGTGGGCGGTAATCGCTTGCGCGATTCGCGCCGACGCCGAATAACGGATCAAAATGCGATCGGAGATATCCAGGTTCAAAGCTTTACGCTGATCCTGCAGGAGCCGGTTGAAATCCCTGGCGAGACCTTCCTGCAATAATTCCGGCGTGAGTGCGGTGTCGAGCGCAAGGAACGTGCCTTGTTCCAAACTGCACTGAAGATTCGGGGGCCCTTCATAAGAAGCTGTAATTTCATCGGGCGCCAATTCGAATGCTTGACCGTCGACAGTCACCGTAAAGGCAGTTCCCTGCAAGACAGTCTGGGGATCGGCCTGCTCGAGGGCCTGGGCGATGTCCTTCAGGTGTTTGCCGGCGCGCGCTCCCAGTTTCTTGGCGTCGGGCTTGAGGCGTACCCTCACCAGCTGCGCCTCATCGTCAATCAGCACAAGTTTCTTCAGATTGGTTTCTTCCAAAACTTGTTCCACGTATTCGCGTTTTTCCAGCACCCGGCGCTCGGCAGCATCTTTGGGGCGGACGTACAGCGTGCTTAGCGGCTGGCGAATTTTGCTCTTTGTCCGGGTACGCAGGCCGAGCGTCAGATTTTTTATGCGGATCACAACTTCGATGTTTTGCTCGAGGACCCCGTCCACCAGGGCCTCGTTGACCTGCGGATAGGGCGTCAGGTGCACCGATTCCGGCGCGGATGCATTCACCGAGCGCACCAAGTTCTGATAAATCTCCTCGGTTAAAAACGGAAGCACGGGGGCCATAACCTGCGTCACGGTAGTCAGCACCCCATACAAAGTTTGGTAGGCTTCCGCGTCGCTGCGCCAGAACCGCCGCCGCGACCGACGCAAATACCAGTTCGAAAATTCGTCATCAAAAGTCTGGAAAGCTTCAATCAACCGGTAATGCTCGTAATTCTGGAAAGCATAGTGCGCGGCGGCCAGCAGTCGCTGCAGCCGACTCAAGACCCAGCGATCTAATTCATTGCTGGCGGTGGGCTGCGCGTTGGGGCCCGGCTTCCAGCCGTCGGCTGCCGCGTACATTACGAAGAAGCTGTAGCAATTCCAAAACGTCAGCAGCTTGCGCCGGGCATCGCCATCGATCGTCTGGCCGGCGTTGCCCGCGGGATGCAAGTCCGGAAAGTTAAGGTGATGCGCGGTCTTCTGCTCGGCGTAGATGTAACGCATCACTTCTGCACCCAACGCCTCGGCCGCTTCATCGAAGGCGATCGAATTTCCCTTGGACTTGTGCATCTCTTCGCCGCGCGCATCGCGTACCAGGGCATGTCCGAGCAAGGCCTTGAAGGGTGCGCGGCCGTCGATCATCGCGCTCATTGCCAGCATCGAATAAAACCAATTGCGAAATTGTCCAGGAAAACTTTCCAACACGAGATCCGCGGGATACCACGTTTCCCAGTACGCCCGGTCAGTCGTGTAGCGCAAGGTGCTGAACGGGACTATTCCGGCGTCGAGCCACGGATTTCCCACATCCTCAATGCGCGATGCCCGCGCACCACACTTTTCGCAACGAATCTTTACCGCGTCAATGTGCGGACGATGCGGCGAATTCCCCGCGAACGTCTCCCACCCTTCGATGGCCTTTTCTTCGAGCTCCTCGCGGCTACCGATCACCGTAAAATGCTCGCACGCCTCGCATACCCAAATGGGCAGCGCAAGTCCCCAGAAGCGCTTCTTCGAGATCATCCAGTCGCCCATATTGCGCAGCCAATCCATCTCGCGCGCTTCACCCTCCGGAGGTATCCACTTGATGGTGGGCACGGTTTTCTGAATGCGCTCGCGCCAGTCCATGCAGATGAACCACTCATCCACGGGACGAAACACCAGCTCTTCCTTGCAGCGCCAGCAATGCGGATACACGTGGGGGTAGCGCTCACGAGCCACCAGCAGCCCTGCGGCTTTCAACGCCGCAACGACGTCGTCGGGAACCTCACTGGCCTGGCGCCCACTGAATGGGCCGAAGCCTTCGAGGAAAACGGAGCTTTCGTCGAGCGGCGCGATAAACGGAAGATTATTTTCCTTGCCGAGTTGCTGGTCCTCCGCTCCGCAACCTGGCGCAATGTGCACGAGACCAGTGCCTTCTTCCCCGCTCACTTCGCTCCACGCGATGACCTGGTGTGACTCGGCCCCGGTACGACCTCCTCCGGTCTCGCCAAATGGGAAAATCCCTCCCGGGGTTTGCTGTGCCGGAAGCTCGTCGAAGGGCCCCTGATAGCGAAGCCCAAGTAATTCGCGCCCCGAAATTTCCTCCAGCACTTCGATGCCGCCGCTGCCCTTCAGAATCGTGCGAATCGAAGCAAGCTTGTGCGTCTCGTGTTTGCCTTCAACCTGCAGGTCTTGTACCCGGTCGCGCTCGAAATTCGCTTTCGCAACATAATAGTTCCAGTCCCCGTGACGAACCTTCAGGTAGGTCATCTCCGGATTCACCGCCACGGCCACGTTTGCCGGAAGGGTCCAGGGAGTTGTCGTCCAAATCAGGAGCGCCGTTCGCTGTTGATCGCGGATCGGGAAGCGTACGAACACCGAGGTGTGCGCGGTAATTTTCCGGCCCTCGGCAACTTCCATTTGCGAGAGCCCCGTGCCGCATCGTCCGCACCACGGCATCACATCGTGCCCGCGATAGATAAATCCCTCGTCGTGACACTTTTTGAGGAACATCCAAATGGTGTAGTTGTTTTCGTCGGAAAATGTGAAGTAGCTTCCGCCGTATTCCGCACAACCCAGCTTGCGAATAATCTCGCTCGCTCGCGCTTTTTCTATGCGTCCACTCGGCAGCGCGACTTGCACCACCTGGTCGCCGTCATCGAGAGCGGCGCGGAGGGCCAGCAACACCTTGGGATCATCCCAATCGCACCAATAGCCCAAGCGTATGGATTGCTCGGTTTGCCGCGCGGCATAGGTCAGCACGCGCTCTTTGCACTCGCGAACAAATTTCTCGATCCCGTATTCGCGTATATGCCGCTTGGTCTCGAGTCCCAGACTTTTTTCTACTTCCACCTCCACCCACAATCCCTGGCAGTCAAATCCATTTTGGTAGCGCAACTGTTCGCCATTCATCGCGTGGTAGCGCTGGTACATATCCTTCAGCGTGCGGCCCCATGCGTGATGCACGCCCATTGGATTATTGGCGGTAATTGGTCCATCGAGAAACGACCATCGCGGGCCATTGGCGGTCTGCGCGCGCAATTTCTCAAAAATATGATTCTCCTCCCAGAAGCGCAACATCTCGCGCTCCATCGCAGGAAAATCGGGAACTCTTGGAACCGGGCGGTACATGGTCATAGAAACGCAGGCCCTCAGGAGCTCATATCCATTAGAAGATCGAATCGCCGGATATGACCTAACGATATCTTAATCTAGCACCTGGGGAAGGGCTCTCAAATACTTCGTTGTTTTTTCACTGGCGGGCGTAGACCCGAACGTAATCCACCAGCATTTTCTGCGGGAACGTTGTCGTCGCATCGGGATTGCCCGGCCAATTGCCGCCCACGGCGACGTTCAACAGGATAAAAAAAGGGTGATCGTACACCCATCGACTGCCCGGCGGAATATCCGTGGGTGTGCGGGTCTGGTATAAGGTGCCGTCCACGTAAAAGCGCACAACATCGGGCTCCCACTCCACCGCGAAGATGTGGAAGTCGTCCCGGAACGTTCCGCTTGCCAGCGTGTACGCCCCGGTTAGCCCTTTGGCGCCGAAATATCCGGGGCCATGCATGCTGCCATGAACGATCGAGGGCTCCTTGCCAATGGCTTCCATGATGTCAATCTCGCCGCACAGGGGCCATCCAACCGTGCCGATATCGTCACCCAGCATCCAGAAAGCCGGCCAGAGACCCTGGCCGTAGGGGATTTTGATTCGAGCTTCAAAGCGCCCATAGCTTTGCCGAAACTTTCCCTGCGTTTTTAGCCTTGCAGAAGTGTAATTACACGTGACGCCATCGCTTCCCGTCAAGGTTTCCTTAAGCGCCTGGATAACCAGATTGCCGTCCTGCAGAGTCACATTCTGCGTGCGACTGGTGTAGGTCTCCAGCTCATTGTTGCCCCAGCCTTTCCCGCCAATGTCGTAGGCCCACTTGGTGCTGTCAGGCGCAGAGCCATTGGGTCCGTCGAAGTCATCGCTCCAGGTCAACGTCCACGCCTGTTGACCAGGCGGAGGATTAGGTGCGGTGCTGGCGTTGTGTCCGCCACAGCTGGCCAGAGTCAGCAACAATCCTGCAACCGGCAGAAACGGGATGGTTCTCATGGTGCCCTGCTTGCTTCACGATTCATTCTCGACCAATCGATGCGCCAGCGGCCGCGAGGCAATCGTACCCAGAACAATCGCTTCGGCGGTGTCCCGCGGGCGTGATGATACAGCACTGCGGTACGCTCGTAAAAACCGCGAGTGTGCGGCGACTTGCCAAATCCCAGGCGCTGGCAGTCTAAATGATGGCAGAACTCGTGGCACAGCGTGCTCAGGAAGGTGCCGAACGATGTGACCTGCTTGCGCACTGCCGTCCGGCTCCAAATGCGGATCAGCATTGTCGCCGGCCAGTAGTCCGCGAAAAGCTCGGTCGAGCTGCCCTCGCGCCCACGCAAGGGGCGGGCTGCAAGGATGCGCACTTCGGGGGTATCCACACCGTAGAAATCAGATGCCGTCTTCAGAAACTCCGAGCACCCGCGCAACATTGCGGATCGGGTCTGCTCTCTCATCGCGCACTCAATGAACGTTGCCCGCTCACGCAGGCGATTGTCCAGCGGGAGGTCCATCTGGCATAACCGGTCACTGGCGAGGAACTGCGCAAGCATCGAGGAATTGCTGGGAGGCCGATCCGTAAGCATTTCGATTTATTTTCGGCCAAAACAACTCGCCCTGGCAACTGTTCCCAGTGGCGTCTAATCGCCAACGATTCAATGGGTGGTCGTAACCGGATTCCTGCAAGGTACCCATGGTCAAGAAAAAGGATGTGCGGAGACTCTTCGAGAGGAATACCGTCTAATTCGAGTGGGGAGGTTCGCTCGGGGTTACGCGGCACACACCTTGAAAATCGACTCCCCAGAAATGCGGCGAAGGCGACAAAAATTCCACGCCCACGCGCTGGCCCTTGTCACCGGCGTCACCGAGAAACACGACGCGGCATTCCTGCTCCTCCTGCGTCAAGGGATTGGAAACCATCAGCATCGCTCCGTTGGCAACTTCATGCTCCAGGTACAGCAAAGCCCCTTGCACGTTGAGGACGATGGTTTGGCAAGTTTCGCGGAATTTGCGGCCGGCGTTGGTTTTGCCCTCGACGCGCACGCGGATACGCATGAACACGCGCGTGCTGCGTCGCTCCGTGGCATGTTGCGTTTCGAGCATACTCACGATACTGCGGCAACGCTGTTTTGGGGTCAATATTTGTCGCTGCAAGATGTGCCTAATTGCAATCCTGACCAGTGAGTGGCGCAAGCCCCGCACCTTAGGGCGGAGTAAGCCACGACTATAGCGGTGTCGCCTGCTGTTCAATGTATCGCTTGATTACTTCGAGCGGTGCGCTCTGCTCAAACAGTTCCTGCCGAAACTAGCAAAACTGCAACGCCGATGGGCACAGAAGAAAAAGTTCTCAAATAACTGGAAGAAAGCCAAACAACACATCAGCAAGTTGCACCGCAAGATTGCCAACATCAGAAAGGATTTCGTACATAAGGTCTCGTCGGACATCAGCAAAAACCACGCGGTTGTCTGTATCGAAGACCTGCAAGTCCAGAACATGTCGGCATCGAGCAAGGGCACCAAGGATAAGCCGGGGAAGAATGTCAGAGCCAAGTCGGGTCTGAACCGCTCGATCCTCGACGCCAGCCCGTTCGAGTTGCGCCGTCAACTGGAATACAAGACGGCGTGGCGAGGCGGATTGCTAGTCCCTGTACCTCCACAGAATACGAGCCGCACTTGTCCCGAGTGTGGGCACACCGCAAAACAGAATCGCCAGACGCAGGAGACCTTTGTTTGCACTGCATGCGGGTTCTCAGCCCATGCCGATTGGGTTGGTGCTGTAAACATAAAGAGGCAGGGCATTGCCTTGTTAGCCTGTTCGTCGTCTTCGCCCGTTGTAAGGGCGTCGTGTCAGGAACCCACCGAAGGTATCTGTGCTTAAACACAGAACCAATAGGAATCCCCCGACTTTAGCCGGGGGAGGATGTCAACCTACGGCCCTTTCGCGCTTGCCCGAAAAATTTCTTGTCCGTAGAATGTCTGTTTCGGGGGCTCACTATGAATCTGTTCGAACACATTGACCGGAAGCGTGACGCGCATTTAGCCGAGCTCAGCGAATTTCTGCGTATCCCCAGCGTCAGCGCCAAACGTGAACACAAGCCCGATATCCAGCGCGCGGCACAATGGGTTGCCGACAAGCTTCGCGTAGCGGGGCTGAAATCAGTTGAAGTTGTGCCAACGGAAATGCATCCGCTGGTTTATGCGGAATCGCTTGAAGCGCCCGGCAAGCCCACAGTTCTTTTTTATGGCCACTACGATGTGCAGCCGCCCGAGCCGCTCGAGTTGTGGACTTCCGCGGCCTTTGAACCCACCGTCCGCAATGGCAATCTTTTCGGCCGCGGAACCGCTGATGACAAGGGCCAGGTGCACATTCATATGAAAGCACTGGAATCTCTGCGCGAGACTTCCGGCCAGCTGCCCATCAATGTGAAAGTGATGATCGAAGGCGAGGAGGAAGTTGGCAGCGTCAACCTCTGGAAGTTTGTTCAGCAAAACAAAAAACGGTTGCAGGCTGACGCGCTGGTCGTTTCAGACACTTCGATGCTCGCGCCCGGTGTTCCTTCGATTACCTATGGTCTTCGCGGCCTCAATTATTATGAATTAGAAATCACTGGTGCCGCGCAGGATTTGCATTCAGGCGTATTCGGGGGTGCTGTTCCGAATCCTTTGACGATCCTCAGCGAGCTTTTCGCCAAGCTCCACGATAAAAAGTTTCGCGTTACCGTGCCCGGATTTTACGACGATGTGGCGAAACTTTCGGCGACCGAACGAAAAGCTCTCAATGCGCTTCCCTGGAAAGAAAAGGGATTTCGAAAAACAGTTGGCGCATCAGCACTCGATGGCGAAAAAGGTTTTACCATCATTGAACGTCTGTGGACCCGCCCAACTCTCGAGCTGAACGGTATGTGGGGCGGCTACACCGGGGAAGGCGCCAAAACCGTGATCCCCGCAAAAGCTCACGCTAAATTTTCGACGCGCTTAGTTCCGAATCAAGACCCCGACAAAATCGCCAAGCTCGTTGAAAAATATGTTCGAAAGCTTTTGCCCCCGAGCGTTGCCTGCACTTTTGAAGTCCTCAGCAAAGGCAAGCCGTGGGCCGCGCCCTACACCCATCCCATTTTCCAGACGGCCATCGAATCGCTCGAAAAAGGCTTCGGCAAGAAGGCAGTTTTTATTCGCGAAGGCGGCTCGATTCCCTTTGTCACGCAGATGTACGACACGTTTAAAGTTCCCTGCGTGCTCATGGGCTTCGGCTTGCCGGACGAAAATGCTCATGCCCCGGACGAGCACATCGCGCTCGAAAATTACTTCGGCGGCATCAAAGCCGTCGCGCACTTCTACCAAAGCCTGGTCAAGTTGTAGTGCGCTGCTTCCGTGGACCAGCTTGCGGGTCTGCGGTAGCACGAGGTCGCCCCTCGCCGCTCCCGCACCGCATCCCGACGCCGTAAACTGCGCATCAACCAGGTCCGCAACTCCTAGAACCCGCATGGAATGGGGGTTTTGCACAGCCCCATCTCGGAAACCCGCGATTTTTATGGGCGTTTTGATGATTTCACCTTGCATTCGCACAGCGCCTTGGCTATAGTGTGCCCGGCGTGTTTCCGAAGTTTTTGTACGGATTCGCGCGACGCACAGCATTCACTTCTGAGGAGGAGACGCAAACTAGATGGCAAAGCCGATGAGCAAGTCCAAAATCGTGGCCCACATGGCCGAAAAAGTGGGAACCCCGAAAAAAACTGCCACAACGTTTTTCGAAGAATTGTTCAAACTGGCGGTGAGAGAATGCAAAGGCGCCGCGGGTAAATTCGTGATCCCTAATCTTGGCCGCGCAGTCAAGGCGCACCGCAAAGCCCGCATGGGTCGCAACCCGCAAACCGGCGAGGCTATCAAGATCAAGGCCAAAACGGTTGTGCGTTTGCGCGCCGCCAAAGCCTTCAAGGACGCTATTCTCGGCAGTTAAGTTGTGCTGCGCAATTTGTTTTCACCAAGCGCGGATCGTTCCCTGACCTTTCGCGCTGTGGAGATGTTTCCTCCAATCCAATTACGTGCGGCGGCGGCCAGATTCTTTGAAACCCCCAGGCGAGGTTCTCCGAACTTGGGGGTCTTTTTCTTAGTTGCGTGGATTTTTTGTGGAGTACCAACTCTCCCGGATTTTCTCCCGTCAAGAAACTAAAGGATTCTACGTTATGCATTCCCACTGGTACGAAGATGACGTTCCCTACAGTGAGCGAAAGACACGCTTGCATTCAGTATCGTTAGCTAAAGGCTGTTGCAAAACCCCGATTCTTCAAATTCTATCGGTTGACCCAGTAATTTCGTGGAGCAAGGGGGCTCGATGTTGCTTTGAGCTGCCAGCTTTGACCGGCAACCTGGCAAAGTCCGATCGGCTCCGGTGGCTCA
>DATNLZ010000009.1:0-10806 GCA_035602605.1 Candidatus Dormiibacterota bacterium | reverse complement strand
TATTCACTTCCGTCTCTGATCTGAAAAGAAAGCTCCTGCGATACATCCGTCAGTACAACAAATCGCCCCGTACCGTGAAGTGGAAATATGCTGATCCAGCACGCCATATCAGTACACAATCAGTTGGTACAGGCCACTAGTAATGCGTCTAAACCGCAAGGTCACGAGAAAGAAAATCGAAGTGGTGTTCCGATAGGCAGGCCTGAGCACAACGAAACAACCACCATGAAAGCCTCCAGCATGTTCGTCAAAGCCTTGCCATTTTTGATCATACTTTTTGCTGCTTGCTTTTCTGTACAATCGTTTGATTCCGCAAGCAATGTAAGCAATGTTACCAACGACGAGATCCACAAGAATCGTCCACCCCTCGCTTCGGCAGCCCTCTATCCATTGCCGCTGACTGCGATACAGCCCAAAGGCTGGCTTAAGCGGCAGCTGCGAATTCAGGCGGATGGCCTGAGCGGACATCTTGATGAGGTTTGGTCTGACGTTGGCCCCAATAGTGCCTGGCTGGGCGGAACCGGCGAGGCTTGGGAGCGCGGACCGTACTTCCTCGATGGGTTAGTTCCGTTAGCCTATCTGCTCGACGACCCTGGGTTAAAAGCCAAGGCTGAGAAGTGGGTCAATTGGACTCTGAGCCATCCAGGCGAAGATGGTTCCATCGGTCCGCTCAAGAACCAGGACTGGTGGCCGAGAATGATCCTGCTGAAGGCGTTGACCCAATATGAAGAAGCCACTCACGATTCCCGCGTCATTCCTTTGATGCAGCGGTATTTTGCTTTTCAGGCGCGTGAGCTTCCTAAACGGCCGCTGCAGGATTGGAGTAAATACCGTTGGCAAGACGAGGTTTTAAGCATCATCTGGCTTTACAACAGATCAGGTGACCCCGCCCTTCTGCGCTTGGCGGGCCTTCTGCATAATCAAGGTTACGACTGGAAGCATCAATTCGATCATTTTCAGTTCACGGAAAAATTAAATAAGGAAAAATTGAAGGAGCAAGCGGGGAGCGGTCAAGCAGAAATAGGAATGCAGACTCATGGCGTGAACAATGCCATGGCATTAAAGGCCTCGCCCGTGTGGTCCTTAATTTCCGATTCTCCGGAAGATCGACAGGCAATTTATCAGCAAATCAAACTCCTCGACGAATACCATGGGATTCCAAATGGCATGTTCAGTGCGGATGAACATTTTGCGGGGAAGGATCCTTCCCAAGGTATTGAACTGTGCGCTGTGGTGGAGGCCATGTTCTCCTACGAGCAGATTGCGGCCATATTAGGCGATTCTCTATTTGGTGATCGCTTAGAAAAGGTGGCATTCAATGCTCTTCCGGGAACTTTCAGCAGTGATATGTGGGCGCATCAATACGACCAACAACCCAACCAGATTATGTGCACTCGTCAAGCGCGTTGCTGGTCCACGAATGGTCCGGATTCGAACCTTTATGGACTTGAGCCGAATTTCGGCTGCTGTACTGCCAACATGCACCAGGGCTGGCCCAAGCTGGCGGCAAGTTTATGGATGGCGACCGCTGATGATGGGTTGGCCGCGGTAGCCTATGGTCCCAATGAGGTAAACACCAAGGCGGGCGGGACAAACGTTCACATCACCGAAGATACCTACTATCCATTCCGTGAAGAAGTTCGACTAACGATCGATCCTGCTCGCCCGGTTAATTTCCCTCTTAAACTTAGAATTCCTGCGTGGGCGAAAGATGCAACGATTTCCTTAAACGGAAAGGCGATGGATAACATAAGCAGCAGGACGTACTACATTGTGAATCGGCGCTGGACCAGTGGAGATCGGTTAGATATAAAGTTCCCGATGCCGCCCCGGGTTTCCCGCTGGTACAAGGATTCGGTTGCGATTGAGAGAGGCCCACTGGTCTTCTCTTTGAAGATCGGCGAAAACTGGAGCAAATTGGACAACGCTCGGGCTCCCGACTGGGAGGTTAGGCCTACGACTCCATGGAACTACGGATTGGTAATAGATCCCAGGCGTCCCCAAGCATTCATCCAAGTGATCGAGAAGCCTATGAGCGAATATCCTTTCTCTTCCGATAAAACTCCGGTCGAACTTCTCATGAAGGCGCGGCGCGTTACGGAATGGAAAATGGTGGAAGGCTCTGCTGGACCGTTACCGCAAAGTCCGGTCGAGAGCCATGAGCCTGAGGAGCAAGTCAGGATGGTACCTTATGGCTCTGCGAAGCTGCGCATCACGGCGTTTCCCCAGATACGGTAGTTACCCTGGCAGCAAAGCTGGATACACAAATCTCACAGGCACACCTGAATAAATAAAGAACTAACTTGAGGATCGCCTGGATCTCGAACTTCTGTCTAGCCAGCTTTTCACCGGGAGCCCAGATGCGCTGTTGCGGTATCCCACCTTAGCCCGAAGTGAATAAGGTGAGAGCAACATCACTATCCATGGCTGCCGCTTTCGAGACTCACCTTCCCGCGAAACATGCGATATATGAGAATGACGTATCCGACAGCGATCAGCATGCCGAGTGACCACCAGATCAGGCCGTATTTCAGCGCATGTTGACCTGCTGCGGCGTTGTAGATTGTGATATCCGCGACTCCAGGTGTGCTGGACGGCAACAAGACAGGGTAGAGTGCGAAAGCCGCGCCTCCGAGCATCGCCGTAAGATATACGCATGAACTCCAGAAGGCCCGTGCTTCATTCGCCGATCGCTGAGCCCGGAACATGACTCCCAGGCTGCCAATAACGAGCGCGGGGACCAGAAAACCAACTGGATGCTCACGATAATTAACGATCGTCTGTGGACGCACATAAATTGTCGCAATCAGACTCATGAGTGTGAGCAAGAGAAGCGCCGGCCATAATCGTTGCGACAGTTTCCGCGAACGCATTGCGAGGTTGCCTTCCGTCTTGATGGCCACGTAATGCGCGCCGTGGATAGTGAGCGCAACCAGCGCCACGATGCCTGACAGGACGGTGTACCAGTCGAGGACGCCGGCGTTGGCACCTGGTCTGAAGTTGGTCCACAACGGCTCGAAAAAGTAATGACTCTTCGAAAGCGGGACTCCGCGAATGACGTTTCCTAGGGCGGCTCCAAAAAAGATCGCCAGCAGCAGGCTACCGATGGAAAACAGGCCGTCGAAGAAATCGCGCCATACCTGATTGTCCAAATGCATTCGAAATTCGATACCAACACCGCGAAGCACCAGCAGCCACAGCACTATATTCAGAGGTAAGTAAAAGCCACTGAAGCTTGAGGCATAGAGCAGCGGGAAGGCGAAGAAAAGCGTGCCCCCGCTGGCGATCAACCAAACCTCATTACCGTCCCAAACGGGGCCAATTGCGCGCAGCACCATGCGGCGCTCGTCGTCATTTCGGGCGATCAGCAGATGGATGATGCCGGCGCCTAGATCGAAGCCGTCGAGCACAACGTAGGCGACAAGCATGAAGCTAACGAGAACAAACCAGACCGTTTCCACATTAGTCTCCCGCGACCGTTAGTGGCACAGCTTCCGACGTGGGTTGCAACCCTGGCCCATGTTCAATTTCGCGTTGTACCAGGAATAGGAAAAAGACGGCAAGCACGGTGTACAAGCCCATGAATCCGAGAAGCGTGAACAGACCATTGCCGGCTGAGACATTGTTCGAATATCCGACGGTCGTTCGCATCAACCCGTAGACCAGCCAGGGCTGGCGGCCGACCTCGGCCGTCATCCATCCAGCGGTATTGGCGATGTAAGGAAACGGCAGGCAAAGCATAATGATCCAAAGAAGCCACCGTGTTGCAAACAACTTGCTTCGCCAAAGGAAAACGATAGCAAGCGTCATCACCGCAATGAAGATGGTTCCAAGTCCCACCATGATGTGATAGCTGAAATAGAGCAAGGCGATATTGCTTGGCCAGTCCTCGCGCGGGAATTCATTCAGACCCTTCACTTCAGCCTCGGTTGTGCCATACGCAAGAAAACTCAGAGCCTTGTTCACAACCAGTGGATTATCAATACGCTGGTGCTCGACATCGGGTTGACCAATAAAGACAATTGGTGCTCCGTGTTCGGTGCGGAATAAGCCTTCCATCGCTGCCGTTGTCGCCGGCTGATGTTTGGCCATATATCGGCCATGCAGATCTCCAGTGGGAAATACTTGGAGCGCCGAAAAGATGAACCCGGCAACTACCCCCACGCGCAGGAAGATGCGCCCGTACTCCATATGACGATGATTGAGAAGGTAAAATGCTCCTACCGCAGCCATTACGAAGGACGCGGTAATAACGGCACCGCTCATATTGTGAGCGTATTGTAATAAGGCCCACGGATTCAGCAGCAGTCCCCAAAAGCTGCTTACCTGAAAGGATCCGTCAGCAGTGCGTAAATACGCGACGGGATGTTGCATCCACGCATCGGTCACGATGATGAAAAACCCCGACAACCAGGATCCTAAAAAGACGAGGAATCCAGCCCACCAGTGGCCCCATCGTGAGAGTTTCTTTTCGCCAAACAGAAACAGTCCCAGAAATGCCGATTCGAGAAAAAAGGAAAATACTCCCTCCATCACCAGTGCTTGCCCGATCACGCCTCCGGTAGCTTGGGAGAAGCGCGCCCAATTGGTGCCGAACTGGAACTCCATGGGAATGCCGGTTACGACGCCTAACACAAAGTTGATTCCGAAGATCTTCATCCAAAAACGCGCAGCACAATGATAATGCTCGTCGTTCTTGCGCAAAGCGATCGTTTTCAGTACCACAATGAGCGGCGCGAGACCCATTGTGAGTTGAGGAAAAAGATAGTGGAAGGTGATTAGAAAGGCGAAGTGTAGTCGATGAATGAAGTACGCTGCGTCCAAGTATTCCTCCGGTTCAGACTCAACAACGAGCCGGCATCTGAATCCTACACCTCGAGCTTCTGTCCAGCGAGCTTTTCACCGAGCGCCCATCTGCGCTGTTGCGTATCCCGTAAGGTACGGGGAAACACGGCATTTTGTCCCGCCATCGCCCAGGGCCAGAACGAATAAGAAAGTGTGGTTCAGGGGTAAACCCTGGTTTATACTCGACGACGTTCTGAAGCAAATGATGGAGGAAAAAGTATGTTTCACTTAATCTGGTATATTCTTATTGGGCTCATCGCGGGGGCTATCGCGAAATCGGTGATGCACGTGCACATAACGATCTTCTGGACGATCGTGGTCGGCATCATCGGATCGATCATCGGCGGCGCCCTTACCCACATGTTTTCGCGCCCGACAAACGAACGATATCATCCCGCCGGCCTCCTTTTTTCCACGCTGGGCGCGATTCTGATTCTCTTCATTTGCTATAAGCTGAAGATTCATTTTCCCCAGATCTAACCTCGTATGCCGATAGGACGGTCACGTCTCGGCCTGCTTGGAACGGGCCTCGCATTCATTGCAGTGATTGAAGAGCCGTCCTCATGATGGGGCGCTTCCAGCTTGGTCTGGGTTACAAATCTATGCTATTTCTTATGTTTCGCGAACCAGCCTGCGACATATAGCAGTGTGGTGATGTGGTGGCTGGGACGCCGGGAAATGCCGTGGGGCTCTTCGGGCACGCGCACGAGAACACTCTCGACGTTTAAGAGCTTTAGTCCTTCATAAAACTGCTCGGCTTCGGAGATGGGAGTGCGGTAATCCGCTTCGCCGGTCATAACCAACGTGGGCGTTTTCACCTTTGGCAGCAAATTCGTCAGCGAACGCTGCATGTATTGCTCGGTGTTATCCCATGGATTGCCGGGAAACCAATATTTGGAGGTAAATGGAATATCGGAGGTCAGGACGAAACTGTACCAGTTGATGACCGGATACAGCGCGGCGGCCGCGCGAAAACGGTCGGTATGCTCGATGGTCCAGCAGGTGAGCACGCCCCCTCCGCTCCCTCCGGTGACAAAGAGATTGTTCGGGTCAATGTAGCCTTTGGCGACGACGGCATCGACGCCGCTATTCAGGTCGTAGAAATCGTCTCCGGGATATGCGTGGTGGATCAGGTTGGCAAATTCTTCGCCGTAGCTTGTGCTCCCGCGCGGGTTGGTGTAGAGCACGACGTACCCCATAGCGGCCCACACCTGCTTTTCGAAATCGAAGCGATCGCCGTAGTCGGAAAATGGGCCACCGTGAATGGCGAGAATCAGAGGATATTTTCTCGACGCGTCAAAATCCGGCGGTTTGACGATCCAGCCTTGAATCTTTCGCCCGTCTTTGGAAGACTCGTACCAGATTTCTTCCACTTCGCCCGGTTTCTTCTGAGCGAATAGCTCGGCATTCAGCGAAGTTAGCACTTTCTGCGATCCACCACGAAGAACGGCGATATCGCCGGGGCTGTCGAGACGTCCGTAGGTAAAGGCAATCGCACCTGTGCTCGAAACCGAAAAGGAGCCAGCGGCACTGGCACTCGTGCCTCCGGCAACATGGTCGGTAACTTTCCTAAACGTGCCGGTCGGAGAGACGAGTCCAAGTTTCGTATCGCCCTGATCGTGATAGAGAAAGTACACGCCACTTCCGTCAAGCGCCCACACCGGGCTCGCCACGTCACGATCGAGTTTGTCGGTCAGTGAATGAGCATTGCTGCCATCTCGGTTCATGACGTAAAGCTGGGTAGTTTGATGGCCCTGATAGCGATCGTCGAAGCCGGTATAGATGATGTGCTGGCCATCGGGTGACACCACTGGAGAGTTGTCCGGCCCTTTGCGGCTGGTCAGGGCGCGCATCGAGCCGTCGTTTACCGAGCATTCGTAGACCTCCGTGTCTTCATACTCGTGTTCCTCTTCCGCGTGGCGATTCGCGGAAACAAACAGATACTTCCCGTCGGGGGTCCATGACGCTCGGCTCGGATTAAACTGCGTTCCCGCGTTTGGATATTTGCCAGTCGTAATTTGCCGCGGCGCTCCTCCGTCGGCGGAGACGACGAAGAGTTGCATGTATCCAGGCTTTAGGTACCCCAGGCCATTGAAACGATAGACCAGCTTATCGTAGACCTTCGCGGGATCGGCCCATTTTGCGCCCGCAGGGGGCGACGGTAAATCGGCGAGGTGGAGACTCTTGTCCGGCTCCAAAGCCGCGAAAGAAATCCTCTTACCGTCCGGCGACCACGCGAAGGCACTAGGAGACTGTTCGAGGTTGGTGATGCGCGCGGTCTGGCCGCTGTCCATCCATCGCAGGTAGATTTGGGCGTTGCCGTCTTCACCAGAGATATAGGCGAGACGCGTGCCGTCCGGCGACCAGCGCGGAGAGGCGTCATTGCGATTGCCGGTAGTGAGTGCGCGGTGATCGCTCCCGTCGGCATTGATCATCCACAGGTTGGAGTAGCGGCGGTCGGTCATTGGATCGGCGAAGTTACGCAGATAAACGATTTTTTTGCCGTCGGGGGAAATCTGCGGCTCCGTGGCTGTCTGAATACTGAATTCATCCATGGGCGAGAGCTTTCGCGGCTCGGTGTGAGGATCGCTCTCTTGAGATTGCTCTTGGGCCTGTGCGGGGAAGATGAACGCGCTACCTGCCAGGACAAAAGCGTAACGAAATATTTTCGTGCCGCTCATCATCAACACCTCCTCAGAGGTCTCTTGCTGACAAACACCTCTGTTCTATAGCCAGTTCTAGAGCCGAGCTTGGATACACGAGGCCAGGGCGCGAAAATTAGAGCCACAATTTCGTAGCTCCACGCCGAAATGATTTTCGAGCCGGATTAGAAGATCGAGCGCGACTATTGATCCCAAGCGTTTACGGCGTGATTTTGGCCACGAAGGCATTCTCAGAGCTGCTGAGGGCCGCCTGGAAAGCGCCCTGGGGTATTTGGGAAATCGGCCGAGTTAGTAAACCCGGTGACGTAGGCGTTGCCGTCGGCGTCCACAGCGATCGCGAAGCCCCATTTCCTGTTGCTCCCGCCCAAATATGTGGAGTAGCTTAGCGGATCAGCTGAATCGGAATTCGCCGCTGGTTTTATCAAAGCCAAAATGGTTTCACTCGGGGTCAGAAACAGGTTGTAGCCGCGTCCGCGCGAGAGGAATTTCACCTGTCCATCAGTCTGACCGCGATTGGCCTCAAAGCTCACGGGTAGCTTTCCATAGGCTGCCAGTATCTGCGCCCTCGTCTTTTCAGAAGCAGACCTAGAGACAGTGCCGCTCGGAATCGTGGCCGCTCCCGAAACCGGCGCAGTCACATTGTGCGTACTGTGCCCAGGGACTCCCTGCCCCCGTGGCGATATGCTGAAGATTGACAGCGCAAACGCTATTCCGGTAACCGCAAGAAAACTGATCTTGTTCTTTTTCATGTTTCCCCGCCTCTTGTGTGATCGCGCCGGTGTTTTGAGGGTCGTGCGAGCATAGAGAGGATTGGGCAATATTTCAAGTAACAGTACCCCTGCAATATCTGCTTCCGTTGAGTGATATCGTGTGAGTGTGGCCACAAGGCCATTGCATGGAGGTTTTCGTAGTCACATCGTTTTATGCGTAGACACATCCGCGTTGCAATGGATCGGAATTGAGGGGAAAACATGCTGGCACCAAATAAGGTTCGATGGGGAGTACTGGGGGTGGCCAAGATCGCCGTTACGAAGGTGATCCCCGGGATGCAAAAAGGGGAATGGAGCGAAATTGCGGCGATCGCTTCGCGTGACCGCCGCAAAGCAGAACAGGCGGCGCGCACACTTGGCATTCCCAAAGCGTATGGCTCATACGAAGAACTGTTGGCAGATCCAGAAATTGAAGCGATCTACAATCCGCTTCCCAATCACTTACACGTGCCATGGTCGATTAAGGCGGCGGAAGCCGGGAAACATGTTCTGTGTGAGAAGCCGCTCAGTCTGACCAAGGCGGAAGCCCAGACGCTCCTGGCGGTGCGAAACCGCGTCGGCGTGAAAATAGGTGAGGCGTTCATGGTGCGCAGTCATCCCCAATGGCTGCGTGCGCGGGAGCTAACTCGTTCGGATCGAATCGGCCGGTTGCGCTCTATCGTAGGCTTTTTTAGCTATTTCAACAGGGATCCCGCGAACATTCGAAACATTCCCGAATGGGGTGGGGGAGCGCTGATGGACATCGGGTGTTATCCGGTGGCGGTCTCGCGGTTCATTTTTGTCGAAGAACCGTCCCGGGTGCTGGGGTTGATCGAGCGGGATCCGGATATGAAGATTGACCGGCTAATTTCGGTCATCCTTGATTTTCCCTCAGGTCAGTCGATTTTTACTTGCGGCACTCAGCTCGTGGCTTATCAGAGAATGCAATTCTTAGGGACGCGAGGCCGAATCGAAGTCGAAATTCCGTTTAACGCGCCAAATGATCGACCCTGCCGGATCCTGATTGATGACGGCCGGGACGTCTTTGGGAGCGGCGTGGACACGGAAACGGTCCCCCCCTGCGATCAGTACATGCTTCAGGGAGACCAATTCTCCAAGGCGGTACGGGAAGGAGGCGAGGTCCCCGTCTCGGTTGATGACGCGGTAAAAAACATGGCAGTGATCGAAGCCATTTTCCGATCAGCCGATTCGGGGAAGTGGGAAAGGGTCAGTTGACTTTGCGGCGGCGGCGTTAAGGCCCTGGCAGTCTTGAAGGTTACGGTGGCAGGGCACTGGTCGTGGCGGAGGATGATGCTGCCCACATTGGCGTTCCTGGGCCATAACGCGGCTTATCTCCACCCGCCAATTGAGACTTGTTATACTGCACGACCATCCGGAGGCCTGGAACGCAAATGAACGAGCCACAACCGCATCACATTCTGCAAGTGGGTCTGGGATTCTGGGCTTCCAAAACGCTTTTGAGCGCTGTCGAGATGGAGCTATTCACAGAACTTGCCAAACGCCCGGAGGATCTCGAAACGCTGCAGGGCCGGCTCGGCCTGCATCCGAGATCGGTCCGCGATTTTTTGGATGCGCTCGTGTCGCTGAAATTTCTCGAACGCCGTGATGGCCGATACTACAACACGCCCAGTACGGATTTCTTCCTCGACAAGCGCAAGCCATCCTATATCGGTGGCATTCTCGAAATGGCCAACCATCGGCTGTATCCGTTTTGGACCCACCTCACCACGGCGCTCCGAACGGGACTTCCGCAAAACGAAACGAGAGACGGCAGCCCCAACCCTTTCGCGGCCATTTACGCCGAACCGGCGCGGCTCAAGGAGTTCCTGAAAGCCATGACCGGCGTGAGCCACGGCGCCAACCTGGCAATCGCACATAAATTCCCGTGGGGCAAATACCGCACTGCCGTGGATGTCGGAACTGCCCAGGGCGACCTGATTACGCAGGTGGCGTTGGCCAACCCCCATATCGAGGGAACTGGTTTTGATCTACCGGAGGTAGGGCCAATCTTCGAAGAGTACGTGGAGGCAAACCGGATTTCAAGGCGGGTAAAATTTTCGCCTGGCAGTTTCATGGAACAGGCGCTACCCAAAGCCGATGTTGTCATGATGGGCCACATCCTGCACGACTGGAACCTCGAGATAAAGCGAATGCTGGTGCGTAAGGCCTACGAAGCGCTACCGAACGGCGGCGCATACATTGTCTACGAAAGCATCATCGACGATGATCGCTCTGACAACGCTTTTGGATTGCTGATGAGCCTGAATATGCTGATCGAAACCTCCGACGGTTTCGACTACACCGGCGCTGACTGCTCCGGATGGATGAAGGAAGCAGGATTCCGCGAAACCCGAGTAGAGCATTTGATCGGCCCCGATTCGATGGTCATCGGTATCAAGTAGCGATGCTGATCGATCACAATGTCTGTGAGGAACGCGGCGAACTCGGCCGAGGTGTGCCGCGCAGCCGTTTTGCCGAGCACCTCCCCGGTCTTGGTGTTGAAGGCGGCATACAGCGACAGGGTGCCG
>DATNLZ010000007.1:0-74116 GCA_035602605.1 Candidatus Dormiibacterota bacterium | reverse complement strand
TATTCACTTCCGTCTCTGATCTGAAAAGAAAGCTCCTGCGATACATCCGTCAGTACAACAAATCGCCCCGTACCGTGAAGTGGAAATATGCTGATCCAGCACGCCATATCAGTACACAATCAGTTGGTACAGGCCACTAGTTCCTTGCCAGTGCGATCGAACCAAACAAGATGAGAAGGAGCGTCAGACTCCGAGCGGAATGCAACCACGGCGTTCTCGGAGATGGAAAAACCCGCCGAACCGAAGCTGAAGTCCTGTTCTAGTTCCTGATGCGCGAGAGGAATCACAGAGCCTGTCAGGCGGAGATGGGCAAGATCAAAAGGCTGGGCGAGAAGGCTGTGTTCGCTGACATAAACGAGGTAGCCGGACGAAAAGTGAGCGGCACCGGTGATATCGGCTGAAAGCATAGAGGTATCACCGGAATCGAGCGAACCAATATACGTGCCGTTGCCCTGCGGATCCGCGGTGGAGCTCCAGTCAGTCAGAAAAACAAAATGTCGCCCATCAGGGAGAAAAGAAGGCCAGCGATGAGCCTGGCCACTCTCTTTGCGCGGGAGCTTCGTGACCGGAACGGGAACGCCGCCACTGCCGCCAACGCGGTAGAGCGGGCCGACAATATCGGGCGCAAACACGATGACATCATCGCGATTCCAAGTGCCTCCGCGGCCACGGGACGCATCGCAGATGGTTTGTACCGAGCTGCGACCTAAATCGAAGACTTTCAACTTGGCACTAGCAAAGAAAGCGATTCGGCGATTATCCGGGGCCCAGAAGGGGTATATGGCGTCCTCGGTGCCGCTTAGCTGCTGTGCCCCGGCAGCGTCCAAGGAACGGACCCACAACTGGGTATGACCGTCGGGGGCTAAAGAGACGAAAGCGAGACGCGTGCCATCAGGCGAAATCGCAAAATTATAGGGGACAAATGAGTTATCGGGCGGGGGAAGAAGCGACGAACGCACCATCTGCGTAGGGGCGCCAGCCGGAGTGTGGAAGTAGGCGGGTGCGAAGAAAAGCAGTGCTGCAACCAGAACAAGAAGAGCAGCCCAGGCGAGTTTTTCGCGGAGTGAAATACCGCTGCGCAAAGCGTGGGTCGTTGAGGGGCTGGCATGGTCGCGCGAGGGATCCATCCAAGAAAGTTGCAGATGCAAGTCGTGCGCGCTTTGAAAGCGTTCGTCCGGTTCCTTGGCGAGGCAGGTTCGAATAACCCGGTCCAGGGCGGGAGGCGCGGTAGGCTGGAGGCTAGAAATTGTGGACGGATCGAGCGAAAGAATCGCGGCGATTAAACTGGCTTTGCTCCTGCCGGTGAATGCAGGTTTCCCTGTGAGCATTTCGTACATTACCGCACCGAACGCGAAAATGTCGGTACGCGCATCGGCCTCTTTGCCCTCCAGTTGTTCCGGCGCCATGTACTGAAATGTTCCAATGATCGTTCCCTTCTCGGTGATCTGCCGATCATCGGCGGTCATCGCCGTCAATTCGGCCTCGACAGGGCTTACCCGCGGTATCAGCCTGGCGAGGCCAAAGTCGAGAAGCTTAGCGCCGGATTTCGTTAGCATGATATTGGCCGGCTTCAGGTCGCGATGGATGATGCCTTGGTGATGGGCGGTGTCCAGCGCGCCTGCGATTTCAATGGCATAGCGCAGCACCTGCTCGAGTGGCAGAGGGCCCTTCTGAAGGCGTTGCTGCAATGTCTCGCCTTCGAGATACTCCAACACCAGAAAATCGGTTCCGTCCTGAGAGCCTATGTCATGAAGAGCGCAAATGTGCGAGTGGGAGATTTGTGAGATTGCCTTGGCTTCGCGGTCAAAACGCTGCTTCAGATCAGGAGCGGAACAGAGATGAGCGGGTATTACCTTAATGGCGACGGTGCGGTCTAGCCGAACATCGCGGGCGCGATAAACTTCGCCCATGCCGCCTGCGCCGGCAGGGCCGATAATTTCGTACGGGCCAAACCTGGTTCCAGGGATAAGGGACATGCTGGCCAGAAATTATAGGCGAAGGGCGTAGGAATTTACTCATTTTCTGCAACCGAGGGTATAGCGACCTGGCTCGCTATGCGGCAAGACGATAGCTTCAAGCGCCCAATTCGGCGATTTTCTTTTTTGCTAAGGGCCGGGCGAAGGCGTTCGTTGGGTTGTGGGCGTTGGAGGTGAGGACCTGGCGGTAATAGGTCATCGCTTGGGTTTTGTTCCCGGATTTCTCGTAGGCTTGAGCCAACAGGCTGAGGATGAAGGGATCGCGCTGGTCGGCTTTCTGCAGCTCGGCAATGGCAGCGTTGTATTCCTTGGCGTAGAAAGCGACGTAACCCGCAAGATAGGGAAAATAAGGCGCTTGCTGGGGATTGCTGCCCTTGTCAAAAATCGCCTTGGCGGCTGCGACATGTTTCTGAGCTTCATCGTGTTTGCCCTGACGCGCGGCGATGCGAGCCTGAGCATGCTCCCAGCGAAAATCCCAAAGATCTCTTTCGGCGGCAGTTAGATCGGGTTTGCGTTGCGAGGTGGTATAGCCGGTCTGATACCACTTGTTGGCCCAAGCAGGGTCTCCGGACTCCAGACAGATGCGCGCAGCCTCGTTGGCGGTCTCAGCGGCGGCGGGATAATCGTGCGCGGCCGATTGCGCGTCAAAGACCTGCCGCTCGAATTTTGATGCTTCCGCTGCATTTTGCTCGAAGGCGTAGGAGATGGCCATGGTCTTGAGCGCTTGGAATTTGACCTTATCTTCGGAACTAAGCTCGATCGCTTTTGCGAGGTGAGTGCGTGCCTCGTCGTATTTGCCCTGTAAGTCAAGGGCCATGCCGGTAGCGAGATGGGCTTCGGCGAGATTGGGCGATTGCTGCAAGGCTCGGCGATATAGGGCGATGGCCTCGTCTTGCTTGCCTTCGCTATTGAGCTTGCGGCCTTGCTTGACGAGGTCCGTTGTGCCGTTTGTCGGACTCGCAGACGATGGGTTTTGCGATTGATTGTTTGTAGATTGGGCCCACGAAGAGAATGTGAAAAACAGACATACCGCCAGAAAAAACTGAAGAGTATGAGGTATAGGTTTCATAGGGCCAATTATTTGGGGGCTATCCGCCCGTAGTCCGATTAAGGAACCTACATCATACAGCAAGAAGGAACGCTGCAACAAACAAACGCAACAAACGCAACTGCTATCCCCGCGCTAAACGACGGGGGCTTGCGCCGCCACAAGCTCGGTCAATCGGCGGCGGGAAAAACAATGCAGGCCCGGTGCTGGAAGGCGAGTTTAACTGTCAAAGGAGTGGGCGCGCGGTAAGCAAGAGGAATTCCCGCTCCTAAGAGCATAGGTTAGCCGGCAGGAGCGAAGAACCATTCAGGAAATGAGCCTTCCGGCCCTACAAGCACGTGGAGTGAGCCGCCAGTAACTGACACAAGATTTGCATGCCAAAGACATTTTGGTGACAACTGCCCTGCGCTGGCGGTCTAGTCTGTGCGGCCATGAGTGGAACTACCGACTGGCTTAACGGAGCGAAAAATGAATAAAGAAAACTTGTGTTCTCTTGGGATGGGATTAGCGTTTGCAATGATGCTGGCGGTGGGAGCAAAAGCGCAAGCGTCCGCTGATGTATCGATTGCGAACACGCCGTCGCCGAATCCTGCCACGATCAGGAAAAATCTTACGTTTGGAATGAACGTGATCAACAACGGCCCCGATCGGGCAACGGGAGTTCGAGTGATCAACAGACTGCCGGCTGGAATGACGCTGGTATCCGCAAATTTTAATTTTATCGGCAAGCCGGCAACGGCTTGCGTGGTTGTGGGAACAATGATTACTTGCAACATTGGCACGCTTGACGTTGGTGCCCAGGCTGGTGCGGCGGTGTTCATCGTTGTATCACCCCAAGCAATCGGCGTGGTGGTAGACACGGCTAACGTCGTGGCTAACGAAGCTGATCCGGACACGAGCAATAATTCGGCTACAGCACAAACGACGACGCAGGCGTCGGTTTCCGATCCGGTAGTTGTTGATCCCAATTTAGTGGTTGGCCAGGTCGTCACAGGTCTAACAGAACCGACCAGCATGGTCTTCTTAGCCGATGGAGATTTTCTTGTGTTGGAAAAAAGCACCGGGAAAGTCAAGCGGGTGGTTGGCGGAACAGTGCAATCGACGGTATTAGACTTGGGAGTTAATTCGGCTCAAGAGCGCGGGTTACTAGGGATCGCCCTCCATCCTGATTTTGCGAACAATGGATTTGTTTATCTGTACTGGACCTGCCATGGGGCGCCGGCCGGACCAGAATGCGATTCGCTATTTGGAGAGGACACAGCGGTCACGGCTAATGTGCCGCTGCTGGGCAATCGAGTGGATCGCTTCCACTGGAATGGTTCGCTGCTGATTTACGACAAAAACCTGATTCGGCTGCACGCTTACCAGGCCGATGCGGGACAACCGCTACGTGGAAATCACAACTGCGGAAAAATCGCTTTCGGATTGGACGGAAAGCTTTACGTGTGCGTCGGAGACAACGGTCGTCGCGGCTGGATGCAAAATATCACGACTGGATTTGGCCCTGACGGCAAAGACGATCAATTCGGCGGGCCGGAGCCGGACAATGCGCACCTAACCGGAGCGATTCTGCGCTTAAACGACGATGGCAGCACGCCGGAGGACAATCCATTCGTCGACGTCGAACTGCCCCCTGGCACCAGCGCCGAAGCTGCAGCAAATATCGCGAAGGTATTTTCCTACGGGCTTCGCAATAGTTTCGGGTTGGCGTTTGATCCGTGGACGGGACAATTGTGGGAATCGGAAAACGGAGACGATTCCGGAAGCGAGATCAACCGAATTGAGGCAGGCGCCAATGGCGGCTGGACCCAGATCATGGGACTCATCAATCACATTGAGGATTACAAGGCCATCGAAACAAGCCCGCAGTATTTCGGGCTCCAACAGATTCGTTGGTTACCGACGTTGATTGCGGACTCGGCGGACGACGCGCTCGGGCGCTTATTCATGTTGCCGGGAGCGTTTTACAACGACCCACTGTTTACCTGGAAGTATGCAGTAGATCCTGCCGGCCTCGGCTTTATAGAAGGGGACGGACTGGGTGCTCAATTCAATGGCGACATGATTATCGGCGGCGCCAGGGACTTCCTGCTAGGGGGCCATTTGTTCCGGTTCAAACTGACTGACGATCGGATGGATCTCGATCTTAGCGGGGATTCGCAGTTAGCGGGACGCCGAGCCGAGAACAACGACAAATGGGACATCACTGGGAGCGAAAGCCTCTTGTTTGGCAGAGGCTTCGGCATCACCACAGATATTGTAACCGCGCCCAATGGTCACCTATGTGTCGTGTCACTCACAAATGGAGCCGTGTACGAAATTTTCCGACGGCCATAGCGCGAGTCGAACCTCATGCTAGGGACAATTCGGCACCTTGAATGTTCACCGCTGTGCGATGAGCCGTGATTGTGTCTCCGATTCGTCGGCGCCACGAACGCGCCTCAGAAATAATACGGGGGCCCTTCGCCGCAGGGTGCCCGTTTTTTCTTACCTGTAATCATGTACAGGCGAGACGCCCAGATATCCAACGTTTTGTGTGGAGGCAGCTGTAATTGTTCAGAGCGGGATGGAATGGTAGACTCCCGAAATGGCGAAGACAAAAAAAGCTAGCAAAAAGAAGAAGTCACCAAGGAAATCTAAGGCTGGCAGCAAGCGATCATCCGTCAGGAGCACGAAGTCAAAGTCTACTAAGACTAGGCGGGGCACAAAACCTAGTGGTGCAGCTCGAGCCAGACGCCAGTCAAATTCAGCTCAGTCGGCGCGAGGCACGTGGACCAGCCGCTTACGAGGTGGGACACCAGCACGACGAACCACGGAGGTCAACGGCGCTTCAACGCGACTGGGGATCCGGGGTGTTGGACCTGATTCCGGCGGGCAGTCGGGCGATCTACAAGGAGTGTCACGAGTTCATGACGTTGATTCCGAGAGCATGGAAGAGTTACTCGAAGGAGGGCAGGGCTTGGAAGCCGGTGTTGTCAGTGGCGTCGAAGAAGCCGCGGAGGATAATGCTGAAGATTCCGAAGTGATGACGCACGAGGCGCGTGAAGAAACAATTCCGAAATACCGTAGGCGCAGATCTCTATAACCCATAATCGCTGCATGTGGTAGGAGCAAGTCTCGCGGTGTTCCGCTATCTCCGCAGTGTTTCCCGCACCGGCAATCGAATCGATTAGGGCAACGCGCAACGTAGAGCGTCAATAAGCGCTTGTCTGTTGGCCGGATTCCTAATTTCGGAGTTTTGCTCGATGTGAATGAACTGCTCTGAGGCCGCCTGAGCATTCTCGCTACAGAGGTTGGGCGAACCATTCGAGAAACGGCCCTGCACATTGGTCGTTCCCTTTAAAATGCAGAGAGATTCCGGCGTGGCTGCTTCGGCGATAAAAGGCCCCAGATTCACGCAATCCACTATGCCATTCACACGGGACCCGGGTGTGGTTGTACCGTTGCTGACAAATGCAGCCACGTTCGAGCAGGATGAGTTTGCATTTCCGTGCAACTGAATAAAGAGGGTGCCCGGCGGCTGAATAGCGATGGCTTCGTGAGTCATCTCAAACATATTGTCGATGTTGTGCGCCACGTCAGCAATGTTGCCGACCGGGTCGGGCTGGCAGGAGCTGGAGGCCTGGTTGGCATAGCGATGAGTTCCGGCCATGAGCAAAGTGCGGGCATCGAGTTGGCGGAAAGTATCAATGCCTTCTTCGGGCGTCAGATCATCGAAAAGGGGATGCGGTATTTCAATGCTCAATGAAGTAATAGAGGCAGGGTTGAAAATGTATGTGCCCCATCCCTTGGCGATAGGGCCCAACGGTGGAATATCTTCCTGCAGAATGTTATACATTTTTACGGTGATGACGTCAGAGGTGTCGGAGTATTGGATCACAGTGTAAGGGAACGCGTTGGCGTCGATGATTCTGCACGCTTCGCTGACGTCGCCGACAAGCATGGAAGAGGTCAAGACTCCCCAAGCACTCATTTCTCCCGCGCCTGGCTGAACAAAACCATCACGGCCAGTCTGGGAGAAACGGCGCGGAATAGCGGCTTTTATTATCGGCAGCTTATCTTGAAGAAGATCGCCGCTCTCGGTTACTGGACAAACGCGCTGGGCCCACAGCGATGGTTGGCCGAGAACCGTCATTGCGATCGCGAACAAAACAGGACAGAACCTGGGCATGGTCGATTTCCTCCAACCGCGGCGCCGGTCCCCCAAAAGAAACGAGCGGCGGCGAGATAGAAATGCGGATGTTGACACCATATTGCTGGCCTGTCAAATTCCCGGGACAAGTGCTAAACGGCTTATCCCAAGCTGCAGCGGGCTTGCTCATCGCTGAAAGATAAGACCACAGGACGGCGAAACTCAAAAGTTGAAATTAACAAGCGGGAGAAAATGAAACGAGCTCTTGGGAAGCCCCAAAAGCTCGTGGCGAGACAGTATCCATTGTGTCGCAACTGGTTGACTGAAGACCGCGCAGCCTAACTTACACGCTGAAAGAACTGCCGCAACCGCAGGTGCTCTTTACATTCGGATTATTGAACTTAAACCCCGCGCCTTCGAGAGTCTCGATATAATCGATCTCGACGCCATCCAGATACATCTCGCTCATCTGATCAACCAGTACCTTGAGTCCATTAAATTCGTAAATGTTGTCAGCTTCATTTACCTGGTTTTCGAAAGCCATGTGGTAGCTGAAGCCCGAGCAACCGCCCCCAACAACGGCGACGCGCAGGGCCGAGGGCGCGGGATTTTGTGAAGTCATAATTTCCTTAACTTTGCTAGTAGCAACAGGCGTTACATTTAGCATAAATACTTCTGCTCCTTCGGCCTAGGGGGCCTTTTTGCAGTTTCCTATTCCTTTAGATTATACCAGATGTGTCAAAGAAGAGTGCCCCTACATGTCCCTACATTGATTAGATGCCACAAGGTCAACAACGGGTTGGAAGGCGGCTTGGAAGGTATTGTTCTTGCAGCGGCCACCGTGGAAACGAAGACAAAGGGTTGCTTTCGCAAATACGCATGAGTCGCTTACAATCAAATGCCTATGCGACATCGTGTGACACTCTTGCCGGGGGACGGGATTGGGCCCGAAGTGGCGACAGCAACAAGACGAATTATTGAGGCTGCCGGAGTAGATATTGAGTGGGAAGAGATGCAGGCGCGTTCGAATGAGCCGGGAATTGAGGGCCGGTTTCTGCAGGAAGATGCGCTGGAAACAATCCGGCGCAACCGCGTAGCGCTCAAGGGACCAATGGCAACGGCCATCGCCGGCGGCGCGCCAAGCATTAACGTGGCACTGCGAAAAAGTCTCGAGCTTTTCGCCAACTTGCGGCCAGTCAAGAATCTGCCGGGAATTAAAACACGCTTTGAGAACGTCGATATTGTTATCGTGCGAGAAAATACGGAAGATCTCTATTCCGGACTGGAGCATGTGGTCGTTCCTGGCGTCGTCGAAAGTCTTAAGATCATCACCGAAAAGGCTTCGACGCGCATTGGCCGGTTTGCATTCGAGTATGCGAGGCGTATGAATCGAAAAAAAATTCATGCGATTCACAAAGCCAACATCATGAAACTATCGGATGGACTGTTTCTGCAGTCGGTTCGCAAGGTGGCGACGGAATATCCCGAAATTGAGTACAAAGAATTAATTGTGGATAACACCTGCATGCAAATGGTCCTGAACCCCAGCCAGTTTGACATGATGGTGCTGCCAAATCTTTATGGCGATGTGGTGAGCGATCTCGCGGCGGGCCTGGTGGGAGGATTGGGCGTCGTACCCAGTGCCAATATCGGCGCTGACTCCGCGATTTTCGAGGCTGTTCATGGCACGGCTCCGGACATCGCCGGCAAAGGTATCGCCAATCCTACGGCGCTGCTGATGAGTGGAATCATGATGCTCGACCACATGGGCGAACAGAAGGCAGCGAAGAGCATTGAGACAGCTTTGCACCGTGTCTACCGCGAAGGAAAGCATCTAACTCCGGACGTGGGAGGCACCGCAAACACACAGGCATTTACCGACGCCGTTATCGAGTCGCTCAAGGTCCGGGGCGCTGAAGAACCTGTGCGCCAAATGGCTTAGGCCATTGACATCGCTCGTGCCGTCGGCAAGAATGAAGCGTACAAACAAAATCCAATTCTAGGTGAAGCGTGTATATTATTTTGCCCCCCCTCGAAGAGTTCGTTGCCGGCACGGTGGTTAAGGAGGAGCCGACTTCGGAAGGAACCACGAACAAGCGCAAGCGCAAACCCCATATTCTGGCGGTGATTGAAGAGAATTGCACAGGGTGCGCGGGGTCGCCGGCATGCGTAGATTACTGCCCAGTGGAAGACTGCATGTATTGGGTGACTGATTCCAATAATCCCCCGTTTGGCCGAATCGAAGTTGACCCCCTACTATGTATCGGGTGCAAGCTCTGCACGAGCAAAGGTCCCGAGGGCACATTTCTCGAAGGATGCCCATGGGACGCGATTGAAATGGTGCCGCTCGCCGAGTTTGAAGCCCAATACGGGACACTTCCCTACTAAACTTCGCTAACCATCATCTTTCTGCTCAACCGTTAAGGTTTGTGTTCCGCACGCTCATTTCCTAGACTGCTCGAAGCCAGGAGTCATTTTCCTTGGCGCTGACGAATGGCGTGCGCGGTGAGCGCGGCTTGTTGGCGGACACTATCAGGCATGTCCGGATTGCCGCGAATGAAACGCTCTGCTAATGGTAGGTCCTCCGGCTGGCCCATGAAGTAAAGAGCTCGCAAGGCCTCCCAAACTATTTCCGGGCTCGGCGAGAGCGCAAGCAAGGGATCTCCTGCGGTAACCCTAGAGCGGTCAATGGCGACCCATGCGTCTACCGTGCCTGGCACCTGTGCGCGAATCTCAGTTCTCACCTGGCCCTGCTGGATGTGACCCAGGAGCGTGCCGGGATTAACTTGATCGCCCGGCTTCAGGCGCCGCGACAAAATACCCGACTGCGGAGATAGAACCCTAGAGGGCTCGAGCATTGCGACGATGACTGCGCGTCCTGCGGCGTCTTTATCGAAACGGATAAGAGAGAGAGCAGCATTGCGACGAACCATGGGGTGGGGATCGTTCAGCATGGTCAACAATGCGGCATGAAATTCTTGTGAGCCGTTGTCCTGGCCCATCACCCAAGCCGAGGTAACGCGCAGCTCCTCAATTGGACTGTGCGAGAGCTCTATCACATGCGGATACCACTTCTTCGCCGCGTTGCGAACGGCGGGATCGGGACTGAGTATGCGGTCCGCAATTTGGGAGAGCACGTGTTGAGCCTTACGCGGATGCGCCCGGTCGGCCAAGTAGGCGCTTATCTGTTCATCGGTCAGGGGGCGTCGAAACGTGGTCGAATACCAGAAGAGGAACGGCATTAGAACAAACAAAAACGCAACGGCTAATATCAGAAGGGGCCACTTGCGCTTCACCCCCGCGTGTTGGTGTGAGGCCGGACTTACGGGCGGCATCTCGGAAGCAGTCGTCGTGGACAGAGTCCCTCGAATCTTGGCTAGAGTTTGGCTGGCGCGTAAATATGGTATAGCAGAATGTAGACAACAACCCCTGTAACCGAAACATAAAGCCAAATGGGAAAAGTCCAGCGAGCGATGGTGCGATGGCGATCAAACTGCCCACGAACCGCGCGAGACAGCGTCAGTATCGCTAGAGGCACGATGGCAGCTGCCAGGAGGGTGTGACTGGTTAGCAGCGTGAAATAAAACGGGCGGATCCAGCCATGCCCCTGAAAACGCACCGAACCTACACGCGCGTGGTAGAGCAAATACGAACCCAAAAATACCGAGGAGGAAAAAAATGCGAAGACCATACAGGTCTTGTGAGCCAGGATGTGACCAGTGCGGATGAAAAAGTATCCAGTGGCAAGCAGGCAGGCGCTTGCAGCATTCAGCGTAGCGTTCAAGCCTGCATGAGAGAGCACGAACACTCCTTGGATCATGAGAGGCAAAGAACAGAGGTTCTACTTCTTTGCGTCGGCTGGCGCGGGGCTTACATTTTTCTCACGGCGAGGAATCCAGCCCTGGTCCCTGGCGATGAGAAAGAGCATCAGCGTGAAAAGGCCACCCATCATTAAACACGTCGCAAGCAGCAGAAGACCATCAATATTGAGAGCGATGTGCGCAAGAAAGTCAGCGATCACTCCCACAATCGAAAGAATAACGATGATCAGACAGATAGCTGCCAATTCCAGGATTCCGTGAGAAGTCTTCATTGCCAATTCCTCACCACACGCTAGCCGATCGCTATCGTGGAATTTTGTCGTACATCATCAAGCCAAGCAGCAGCGGGATGTACGCAACTGTCGCATGCATCAACCATCTAGCGCGCAAATTTGTTTTGGACGCTGCGGCCCACAGGCAAACCTGTACCAGCAAGATGGAAAGCACAAGTGCACCGAAGAAATAGCGCACGCTGGTAAGGCCGGAAATGGCCGGCAGTATGCTCGCAGCAACCAACATCGCGGCGGTGAGCACAATCTGGCGGAAGGTTTTTGCGCCCGAACGGTCAACGACCGGCAGCATACGAATTCCGGCGCGGGCATAATCCTCGCGATACATCCAGGCGATAGCGTCAAAATGTGGGAACTGCCAGAAAAACAAGATCGCGAATAGCAGCCATGCGCCTGCACCCAGCGACCCAGTAGCCGCCACCCATCCAATCATAGGAGGAATCGCGCCGGGAAATGCGCCGACGAAAGTCGCCCAAGTAGTGCGCGTTTTCAAAGGCGTGTAGGCGCTCAGGTAGCTCGCCGAGGTAAACACCCCGAGTAGACAAGCCCATACTCCGGCCACAAGAGCAAGATAGATAGCGCCGGCAACGGCGAGCCCAACGCCAAACCATTTGGTCTCGAACGGCTGCAATTGGCCGCTAGGAAGCGGCCGCGAGGCCGTACGGCGCATTTTGGCATCAAGGTCACGCTCGAAGTATTGATTGAGAGCCGATGTGCCCGCGGCGATCAAAGCTGTAGCCAAGGTTGTGTGAACCAGGCGAGCGAGGTCTAGTGGGCCGCGCGATCCCATGTAGTAACCTGCAGCGGTTGTGAGCACCACGAGAAAGGAAACGTCCGGCTTGGTGAGCGCAAAATACGCAGCTACGCGTGATGGTTTCGCGAGAACGGCAGTACGCGTGGCGCTCATTACAGGACTGCGCCTTCTGGTCGGCGCTCAAACGCGGCTTCCCTCTTGGGTTCGGCTACGCGGTAGCTTACCAAGGCCACCAGAAGTGCTCCTGCCAGTGTGAGTGCTCCTACTACGGTGTGCGCCACGGTTAGTGTGACCATGACGGGCATCGGTTGAGGCGCACCTTTTGTAACCAAGCGCGACCACCATGCTGCGCCGCCCAGCAGTAGCTGCACACCGACCAGCGAATGCAGCAGAATTCGTACGCGCACGATGGCGGCGATATTTCCGAAGCGGCGGCGAAGGGCGGCTGCAGTCCAAATCACCATGCCGAGCACGAGCAGGGCGCCCAAAAGGTGTGGAACGATGTTGGCGTTCTTATGGCGAAATAATGCCCCCAAGACGACTTGAAGAAACGTGAACCCGACGGTAGTCAGTGCGAGGGTGTGAATGGAAGGCCAGCCCGAGTCTTCTGCCTGAAGTACATCCCCTTGCCACCATTGGCTGGTGAAGAGCGCAATTGCAACAGTTGTGGCAAATAGAATTTGCGCAAGGCTGGCATGCTCGACGGGAAAACCGTAGTGAAGACGCAAGAGAACAATGAGACCTCCAAGAACGGCCTGGGCAATCACGGCTCCGAACGCCACCACCCCCAACCGGCGCATCCAGCGGCGACGATCGGTTCTCCCAATCCAAACGGCGAGGAGCAAAGTGAGAATAAGAATCAGACCGGCAATTTTGCGATGGCCGTCTTCATATCGAATACCGCCAATCATGGGCGGCAACAACGTGCCGTAGGAAAGCGGCCAGTCGGGCACCGAGAGCGCGGCATCATTCGAAGTCACCAGCGCACCGGCGATAAGCAACAGGAACGTACAGCAAGCCGTGAACGTAGCGAAGTGATGGAGAGCGCGATTGTAAAGTTGCGTCATTTAGGCAAGGTAAGAGACTACCACAGGGGCACGGTTTCCCGTGCCCCTGCGGAACTTTGTCTCATTAATCGGCTCCGCCAGCAGCCTTAAATGTGAAGGTAATGTTCTTGGCTTCTTTGGCGCCGATGGTAACAGTCTGGTCGGACGCGCCAAATTTTTCATGCCAGGCTTCCAGCGTATACGTGCCCGGAGGCAGATTCTTGATGTCAAAGCTGCCGTTGTTTCCGGTCACCCCGAAATAAGGATGCTTGAAGACTGCGATGTAGCTCTTCATCCATGGATGGATATTGCATTTCACCGGGATCGAAACTTCTTCGCGGGGGAAAGTCTCCACGATGTTGGGCTGACCAGCCGACTGCGACTTGTTCCAATCGCGGTTGACCTTCGGAGTGGGATGGATGTTGTGCGTTGTCTTGTCGCTGTTGATGACAATTAATTCCTGGCCGGCCATCATCGCTACGACGTGTGGCGTGTACATGCAGCCCTTCTGATCAAGCGTGGCCCCTTCCTTTGGAGCATCAAACTTTCGGTCGCCGATGCCATCTTTGACATAGATAACGACATTAGCAATATCTCCGTTAGAACTCACGACCACTTCCTGGTCGGTAGCTCCCCCCGCATGTTGCGAATTACAATAGGCATCTGCCGCCATATTGATGCGGTGCGGTTTAGGCGCCGGGCCTTCCAGCTTTACGGTGCCACTCACCGAACCGGCCGAGGCCGTGTCCACCGCTGGCGCAGGAGTTGAAGACGTTGCCGCCGGGGCTGAAGCGCCTTCATCTTCCTTTTCTTTTTTTCCGCAGCTCACCATAGTAATCGCCAGCACTGCTGCCGACGCAATCATCAGACTGATTCGTGCTCTCATGAGTAGTGTTCTTCCTCTCTTGAACAGTTCAAATCTGGGCGCCCGAGGATCCGGGCAGGTCAAAGTCGGCTTACTTGTGGCTGCCGCGACCACCACCGCCAGTAGCAGGGGAAGTGCGGCCCAGCAGCGAACGTTGTTCTTCGGGTGTCAACTGAAACATATAGCGTACCAGAAGATCGGCGTGATCCCTCGAGTATCCGTGAAAGCTCGCGGGAAGCGGACCGGAAAAGACCCAGCGGTCGCCTTCGCGGCGGAACAATCCTGAGGGCATAGATGTTCCCGGTATTATTTTGGCTGGATCGGTGATCCAGCGCAAGGTCCAGGCAGGCTTCAGCCGGTCGCGCGCTAGCAGGAAATTTGGGGCACTGGCATTCTGATCATGCGCCGGATTTCCGGTCGCATGGCACTTCAGGCACGGAGCTCCCGAACTAGTGAACAGCTCGCGAGCCATCGTCTTCTCAGGCGCGGTCAGAGGATCAGGCGAAGGCGGAATGTACGGCTGGACTTGCGAACTTGCGGCCGCAAAAAATTTCACCAGCTTCTGAATTTCGTCATCCGAGAACATAAACGTCGGCATGCGAAGCTGCAGATAGGAGCGCACTCCGTTGCGATGTATATCCGTAGTGCTCAGCGCAGGATTGGCGAGGAAGCGCTGGAGCCAATTGGGATCTACTCGCGCGCCTTCCGTGGTTAACGCCGGAGGAAGATTAGCTTTGTTCTCGCCCTGGTACATCGGCAGATTCTGTAGCACGGACTCCTGGCCTATGCGCACCTGGTGGCAGCCCATGCAATTATATTTTGAGATGATCCACAAGCCCTCTTGAATGTCGCGCCGCTGGTCGCCCGGCTTATACATGTATTCCGGGGGGAATTGCTGATCAACACTGCCGAGCAGGAACGTCGTCAAGGCCGTAATGTCCGCGTTGGTAGCGTTCGGCTTGGGCATCTTGAGCTGCGGTTCCGCGCGGTTGTAATCAAAGACGCCCGGATTCCGCAATTTTGCTTCAAAGAATCCCTTCTGGTCGTACCAGTCGTTCCCTTCTTTGTTGGTGGGCGTGCCATTGGGCTGAATCTGGACGCCGCGTTTAGCAACCTCAGTCAGCCTGCCAAAATCAAAGCGATCGATGGGCTTGCTGCCTTCGGTCGTAAGCTCGGCGCCAATGCGCCCTTCATCCTCCAGACCGGAAATCTCGTGGCACCCAGCGCAGCCGTAATTCCTGACCAGGGCCTTGCCCTTATCGAATAGCTGCGGGTCATCCATATACGGAGCTGGTAGATACGAAGCATCGGCATGTTTCAGCGTGATCAGGTAGCTCGCAATATCGCGCGCCTCGTCCACTGTCAATCGCAGGCTGGGCATGACCGTGGGTTGTTGCACCTGAAGTTGGTGGCCATCGTTGGGGCAGCGCGAATGCTCTAAGTCAAAAACAAATGGCAATCCATGCTTGGCGTAATCTTCTGGGCCCAAATCGTTTTTCTCGAACGGGCAGTAGGGACGCGTGCGTTCGCGCGCATTGTGGACCCATCGGACCAAATAATCGAAATTATCTTTTTCCCCAACGCGGCTCAAATTCGCCGCAAAGGTTCCGCCCATCATGCTGGAGTCCTCGCCGACCGAGTGGCATGCCAGGCACCCGCGTGTCTCGAGCAGGACTTTGCCGTGCGCACCGTTCCCGGGCGCTTGTTTTGGCAGCTGTGGACCGGTCAGCGCTGCCTGCCACACGAATGCCGCCAGCGCTTGGACTTCATCGGGTCGCAACCGGAACTGCGGCATCTTCGTCGTTGGCCGAAACGTGTGCGTATTCGCGATCCAGTACGGAATCCATTCCTTCCGTAATTTCATGCGAATTTCCTTCAAATCTGGTCCGACGCGCTTTTCCTCTCGAAACAAACTTTCGCTCTTTCGGTCAACCTGCTCGACACGCGCATCGATGCTGCTCATGCTCACGGTGAGCGCGGTGGCTTGCGCGTTCAGCCGCTGAGCTGTTTCATTATCCGCAGCAGCATCCGCCTGCTTATTCAGCCGAGGAATTAACAGTTCATCCTCTTTCTTTTGCTGCTCGAGCTGCTTGATCAGCTGACGCGCGCTCTGGAGCTGCTCGGTCTGATCGTCAAAGCCCTCAAACTTATGGCAGCCAATGCAGCCGCGGCTCCTATACAGGTCTTTGCCGCGATTGAGCACCGGCGCGTGCTCGGTGATCATGTCGGCTGCGTGGCACGTCTGGCACCCCGCCTCATAGTTTGCGGGCTCATAAAGAGGCCACAGCCAGTGCTCGTACCGACCATGGGCTTTCTCCACACTGGAGACGGCGCGACCATTGCCGCCATGGCAGGGCGAGCAGCCGTACTTCTCCACGTTATGAACCTTCAAAAGCTCCATATCCGGATGGGTCGTGAATGGGGCATCGTGGCTTTTCGCCATGGCCAGATCTGCCTTAGTCAAAGTCAAATTGGGGGGCACGATGCTGGTGTCCATTGCCAGATGGCATGATTGGCAGCGATCCACCAGTCCGCCGGATCCGGTGTTGTTGAGGCCGGGATTGGTTGGATTGACATTAATCTGCCGAATCTCAACGTCCAAATTCTTGCTGGCACTGACAAGGCTTTTCAATTGATCAGGAGTAAGCCCGGTCATGTGCTCTTTTTTATATTCCTCAAGCTGCGTCTGAATATCGCTTGCTTCTTTCAGGACGGCGACGCGTTCGCCGGTGAGTCGCGCCTTCTGCGCTTTGAGGTCGTTAAACAGCCTTTCCAATTCTGCGAAATCCATCTTGCTTTTAACGATTTTTCCATCCCGCTGGTGTAGCGCGATGTCGTACTTTTCTTTTCTTGCGTTCTCGACATCTTCCAGGCGGCTCTTCCGCGCCGCCGTTCCCTCTTTTGCGAGCTCCAACTGGTACGTACGCGCCTGCACCTTGCCACGTGCAGTGGTAAACGACTCGGTGATATCAGACAACTGGAGATTGATGAATCGTGTCTCGTTGTCAATCTGCGTAACGCGCGGCTGAGCCACCGCCATCGCTGCCTGGCCGGCCGCTTGGAGCCGCTTGTACTCCGTGGAATTCACCACGGCATCCAGAGTGGCTTGTTGCTGGGGAACTTGTTTATTCAGGAAGCTCTGGTACGCGGTGACAAAACGCCTTTGATAGGAACGCCAGGGCCGCAGGCCGAACATCTCGTCATAGAGCGCCCAGGCCAATACGAGCACCAACAAAAACGAAGAAACAAGAATGGCAACCGCGAACGACCTTGTCAGTATTGGATCGTCCGATTGAGACTCAGGCACTCCGACCCTCCCCCAAGAGGTTCATCCCTACGCGCGTGCAGGCGCTGACGTATGTTCCATGCTCAAATGCTGAACCAGGGTGTAACCAGAATGTATTTAATTCGGAACAGCAGCCGGAAAAGTATTTTCACGGGCAGCGAAAGCATCAAAACCAACAGTGCATGCAGTGTAATCACCTGCAACAGCGTCATGCGACGATACATTTTCCTCGCAAAATCGGTGGTTACGCACAGACGATGAGCCAGGTACCCGGCAACAACAAAAAATATCGCGATAGCAATCGTTCCAAAAATCAAGCGGCCCCAAAAATTATCGGGAACAAATAGACTGAAGGGCAGAACCTGGTTCAAGTTGCGATTAACGTCAAAATCAACTCTGGTATGATCCCAGGTTTGTGTTGGCCAGAACCACATCCATCCTGGGCCGCGGATAAACGTGCCCACCACAATCATCACCACCCACAAACCGATGAAGCCAAACAGAAATGTCCAGATCGCGAATTTGCGCTGCTTGTAAGTGTAATAGCCATTCCCCAGCGGATTAACGTCAATGTAAGGTATGGCCATTAGGCCAACGATGATCAGCGTTGGCATCACCACGCCGGCAATCCAGGGATCGAAGTAAACCAGCATCTCCTGCAACCCCAGGAAATACCACGGCGCCTTCGCGGGATTCATCGTCAAATTGGGGTTGGCCGGTTCTTCGAGCGGCGCATTGAGAGTGATGGACCAGATCGTCAAAATCACGGTTACGACGATTGCCGCGAGGAACTCAATGCGCATCAAGTACGGCCAGACGTGCACCTCGCGGTCCCAGCCCTTCTTCCAGGGATAAACTTTGCGATGATGGGTCTTGGCAAGAGCCGCATCGCCGGCCAGTTGACCGATGAGCTTGTCGGTGGCAAACGCCTGGCGGAAGGCGTACCACATGTAAAACGGAACCAAAAACAGCAGCGCGACAATTGGAATGTTGTCGGGTAGCGAGACAATTTCCCAGAGCTGGCGCCAGTCACCCCACATCGCGAGCCGCCTCCCTATTCTTCCGTACGTCGCTGCAAAACAGCTTCCATTTACGTCTGTTTACTTCACACCGCTCGGTCGCATGATTACCGGCCGCGGTCCCTTATCTTCCTTGATCTCCGACTCGAGCATCACCGGCGCGGGGCCCGAGATGCCCCCATCTTTCCGCACACGCCAGAAGTGCACGACCATGAAGGTGAAGGCAATCAATGGAATCGCGATGCAATGCCAGATATAGGCGCGCAAGAGCGCGTTGGCATCGACGATCGAGCCGCCCAGCAATGCGAAACGCACGTCGTTGAAGGGCGTCATACCAAGCTGCGCTCCGAAAGGTCCTTCTGTTCCCAATAACGGAGTGGCGCGCGCCATGTTTGTTCCGACCGTGACCGCCCAAAATCCGAGCTGGTCATCGGGAAGAAGGTAGCCGGTGAACGAAAGCAACAGCGTGAGCACCATCAAAATCACGCCGACACACCAGTTGAATTCTCGCGGCCGCTTGTAGGAACCCGTCAAGAACACGCGGAACATGTGCAGCCACACCGCGATGATCATCAAGTGCGCGGCCCACCGGTGCATATTGCGCAGCAGCTTCCCGAAGGGCACGTCGTGCTCGAGATAGAGAACGTCGCGAAAAGCCTGAACTTTCGTTGGATGGTAATAGAACATCAGCAGGACGCCGGTGAACGTCAAGACGATGAAAAGATAAAAAGTGATTCCGCCCATGCCCCAGGTGTAGTTGTAGCGCACCGCGTCGCGATTGATTTTCGCCGGATGAAGGTGAAAAAAAACATTTGTCAGAACCGAGAGAGCGCGGTTCCGCGGAGTGTCATCGTGCTTGACACGAAAAATCGACCGGAAGACCTGGGTCTTTTCCGGCTCCTTCAGGCCCTCGAGCTCTTCCTTCCCTTTTTCCTTCAGGACTTTCGGAAGGGCTTTAACGTCTTCGCGGATTTGCCCGAGAAACCCTGTGCCTCTCTTTTCGTCTTTCTCTTCCGGCATCCGATGTTCCCCCACACATTCCCGGCAACCCGGGATCGAAGCGACTCCAACTAAGCGGGCAGGTAGGCGCCCGGACTATCAAACTCGTCGCGGCCCGCCTTGGGGTCGCGCACATACAGGCGATTAGTATCCACTACGATCTGTCCTGTGGCATCGAGCTCCACATGGCAACGATCCATGGGCCGTGGAGCAGGACCTTCGAAGTTTATGGCCTCGCTGTCATATCCGCTGCCGTGACACGGACACTTGAACTTGTTTTCGGCAGGCTTCCAGTCCGGAGTGCAGCCGAGATGAGTGCAACGCGCATAGATCACGAAAATGCGCCCCGGCACTTTATCCACCCAAATGCGGAATTCGCGCTGAAACTTAGTTTCGACACCGAGGCCAAAATCCTGCGGGTACCCGATCGAAAAAATCGTTTTTGGCTCAAACAGCGTCCGCGGGAAAAAAAACCTGAGGAACATTAAAAAGTTCACGCCAAAATAGCCCCACACCAAAGACCAAATGATCGTCCGGCGAGTCTTGTCGGGGCCGGATGGAGCTGGGCTCTCGGTGACTTTTTTCGTTGTGGCCGGCGGCTTGGGAACCGCGGCGGTGGGCGCTACAGGTCCTGGTGCGGTGGTACTCTCTGCAGGCTTCGGTTCAGTTTGGTCAGCCATACGTGGCCGAATTACCTCACCATGGTTTAGAAATTCACAAGCTATAGCTTTAAAGATTATGGCATTCCAAACAGACCTTTATATGCTTCCAACAAAATTGTGTCAAGGAAGATTCATTAATTCTCAAAGCGACGCATCCAAATTCATTTAGCGCGCAGGCATGGCGGTACGGTTTTCCACTCCGGCAGCATGCAGGACAAGGTCCTTGAGCCCAGCAATAAATAGCGGAGAATCACCTATGGCCGGCATCATGCGAAAGGTCTTTATCCCAAGTTTCTCGGCTTCTTCGCGCGCTTCGATATTTATTTCAAATAATGTCTCGATGTGCTCAGTGACGAAGGAAATTGGAATGACAAGCATTTGCTGCACACCTCCCTGAGCCAACTTTTCAATCGTGCCATGCAAAGACGGCTCCAGCCACTTCCGCCGCCCAACACGGCTCTGGTAACACAGTGTCCAAGGATTGCTCCACCCTCCCCGTTGTCGTACTAGTTCAACTGTTGCCGCCACGTGCTGCGGATAAGGATCTCCTTTCTCGACCAGACTGAGCGGCAAGCCGTGCGCGCTGAACACTAAATGAACATTGCCTGGCCGCTCAAACTGGCGAAAGCACAGCGAAATCTTCTGCACCAGGGCATCAATGTACAACGGGTGATCGTAAAACTTTTCGATCACGTGAACCGGCGGCGCAGGCGAGCCAGGCTTGTAATATCGCCGCCACTGCTTCAGGCTGCTACGCGTCGTGGCAAAAGAATAGTGCGGGTAAAGGGGCAGCAGAACGAGCTCGTCAATAGGGGTCCGTCCAATCTCGGCAACCGCTTCGGGAGTTGCAGGGTGCCAGTAACGCATCGCGACGGTTACGTGAGGTTCTACTGCGGTGCTCAAAGAAGTTTCAAGTGCGCGCGCCTGACGTTCCGTGAGGGCGCGAATCGGCGAATGCCCGCCGATCCTTTCGTAGTGCTGTGCGACACTTCGCGAGCGCCGGTGTGCGATCCACCATGCCAGCGGCTTGCGCAATGCGATTCCCATTGTGCCAAGCGGGATGATGTCTGGATCGCAAAAAAGATTGTAGAGAAATGGCTCGACCGCTTCGCGGCTGTCCGGCCCGCCGAGTTGGAACAGAACGACACCAACTCGCTTACGGATCTGGTTGCCCATAGGGCGAGGTTCATGGCCGGGCCCGCTCACTTCCCTTTCCAGGCTTGCTTCAGTCGCTCCACTTCGTCCTGTAAACGTGCGACCCGTCCCGCCACTGTAAGGTGGTAGACGAAGAATATTGCCCATACGAACAAATACGCAATCATCAGGCTGTTTAAGTTTTTCATTGCGTCTCCACTTGAACTCTTAGTTCCTGTACTTCGTGACGCAGGGCCTCAAGGCGGTACCGCTGGCGTATCAGAAGCGTCATCAACCCCAGAAGAGCGACCCAGCAGGTATAAAAAACCGCGCGCATCTGCGGATCCAGCCCCGAGCCTGGTCCGCCGAAGAGGACCGGTTGAGGATGCTGCGTGCGCCACCAGCGAATCGACATATAGACAAGCGGCACATCCAGAAAAGCAAAAATGCCGAAGACCGCCGAGACCACCGCGCGGCGATTCGAATCATCGACGAGAGTGCGCAGAAGAAGAAAAGAAATATACAGAAGCCAGAGAACAAAAGTGGAGGTCAGGCGCGCGTCCCAAGTCCACCAGATACCCCACACAGGGCGTGCCCAGATCGGCCCGGTAACCAGCACAACCGTATTGAACGCTACCCCCACCTCTGCCGATGAAACCGCCAGCCAATCCCAGCGGGACTCGCGTTTCACGATGTACAGAATATTTCCAATAAAGCACAAAAAAAATGCGACGAAAGCCGTCATCCCACTGGTAGCGTGAAAATAAAAAATACGCTGGATCAATCCCATGCTGCGCTCTTCGGGCGCCACGAATAGCGCAGCGTACCCGGCAACTGTCATAAGGGCGATCACACCTATGCTGCCCAGCCAGTGAATGGTTTGGCTTCGGCTCGCCTTTGGGGTCGTGCTCATTTGTTTATCCCTTGGACTTATTCTTCGAGTAGATATTCAGCGACAAGCCACGCCGCCGTCAAAAAAACTACATCGAAAATGACGAGTAGCAAAAGCCCTTCAGTGTTCAACACCGGCGGCTGGGCCATAAGGCCAGCAGTCACTTCTGCGCTAGCCACAAGCACCGGCGTCAGCGCCGGCAAAAGAAGCAGTGGCAGCATGAGCTCTCGCATTCGAGCGTGCACGGAGATCGCTGAGAGGACCGTGCCAACCGTCGCGACCCCGAGCGTTCCCAGGAAAAGGACCAAAGTCAACGACCCGAATACCGGGACGATGCTCACATTATAGAGCACGGCAAAAACGGGCAAGAGAAATAGCTCGGCGAGCAGCATAAAAAAAAGATTTGCGGCGATTTTGCCGAGAAATATCGCGAACGGCTCGATGGGAGCCATTCGCAGGGAAGCCAGTGTGTCGTTCGACTGTTCGCGCAAGAATGAAGGCTGCAACATCAGGGACCCAGCAAATAAAAACGCAAGCCAGAGCAAGCCGGGGCCAAACCGGCGCGACTCAGCGGACGTCGGGTCAAAAGTGAAGCTGAATAAAACAATCACCAGCAGAACAAAAACAATGGTTGTTGAGAGTAATTCTCGCGCGCGAAATTCGGTGCGCAGCTCTTTTGCCAAAATGATGCGTGCCCCGCGTGCGAGGTTCATCAATTCTCCTGAAAGTCGAGCATCGAGGTGAGCTCCGCGCCCTTTGCGGAATCGGCTGCAACTCGCCCCGCTTCGAGGCGCACAGCGCGGGTCGCCAGCCTCAGGGCTTCGCTTGGTCCATGCGTGCTCATCACAATCGTGCAGCCTCCCCTCCGCAGCCGTCGCAGTGTGTCCGTAAACCAGGCAATTCCCTGCACGTCGAGGCCGGTCGTCGGTTCATCTAGAAGCAATAAACCCGGAGCGCTGAGCAATGCTCGGGCAATAGCTAAACGCTGCCGCATGCCACGCGAGAATGTTCGTACCAAGCTAGAACTACGTTGTGCCAAGCCCGCTGCGGCAAGACCGTCGCGGATGAGCGCCGGTAAGCCGGAGAGATCATGAAGCTGCCCAAAGAGCGAAAGATTTTCTTCTGCGGTCAACGCGTCGTAGAGCATGATGCTGTGCCCAACCATGGCAATGCGACGACGCAGCGCGAGCGAACCATATGGTCCTTCCGCGATTGAGCGAGTCCCGAATTCAATCCGCCCCGAGCTCGGACGCACAAGCCCTGCTGCTACCCTAAGAAGCGTGCTCTTCCCGGATCCATTTGCCCCTACCAACGCTACCATCTCGCCTGGCCGAATGCTGAGGGAGACACGCCGCAGCGCGAAGAGATCGCCATAGCGCTTTTCAATTTCCTGGAAGGCAATGCCGAGGGCAGGGTCCGCTGCGTTATGTGGGGCGCTCACGCGATCTGTTTCAAAAACTCCGGGCAACTTAAGTTTCGGAGTGGAATCCGAGCACTACAATCCGTGAAGCTGCACCACGACCGCTTACCAGTTGACCACAGCAGCACCACGTTCGAAAATCCGATCAGGCCCGCGGCACTTTATAGAGGCTCAGCCTTTGACAAGTTCGCGCAGAATTTGCTCGAATCGCGCGCGCTCCCGCGCGTACTCGTCATCCGAGACTGTGCCGGCCTGGTGGCGCAATTCCAGCCGGAATAACGAATCCTTCAGACCATCCAGACTGGTCTGGACCTGTTGGGTGGTGTTTTCCACCGGGTCCAGAATTTCCACCGCCGGTTGTTCTGCGCTAGGAGCATTCTGTTTCACCCCCCGGGCCCCTGCGAATGTTCCACCTGAAGCATTTGCGGGGGCACCGTTCGCAAAAGCAGCAGCGGGTTTGCGCCACAGAAACATAGCCCCTAACAGGAAAAGCGCTCCAAATCCGCTGATGATCGGCCACTTAAGGCTGTCTATCCGGCTTGGAAGCGTCTGAATCGCACGGTTGTCTCCCCGCTCTGGCGAAGGTTCGCCTCCGGAGCCAGCGGGCCCACCCTGAGCCGAAGGCGCGGGAGCCGTCCCGGAAACCTCGACGTCGAAGACGGCGCCGGCAGGAATGGCGTCGCGCGCGTAAAGATTCATTCCCTGCTCCGATCCGGCGGGCTGAAAGCCGGGGCTATCTAGTTTGACCGTAGGCGCAGCGACCATTACCATCCTGTTAATCAAGTAAGGAGACGCAACTCGTACGACGGCGTGGCTCGAAGGATATGACAGTTGATACGACATCCGGACGCCGCTCTCGCCTGGCCGGAAGGCGAAAGCGATGGCATGACGATTTGCGCCACGATCCATGGTGCCTTGCACTACCGGCATCCCCGACGGGCCCCACGCGGCTACCTGTTGCAGCTCAGCGTGATCCGGAATCTGGAACTCAAAATTTCCCTGTTCCTTAAAAAATGCCGAGGGCGGGCTGGATTTATTTTGCACGACATACTCTTCACCAATGAGGAGATTTGACCCGTTCGGCTGAAACACGATCAGGCGTGAAGGAACGGAAATTGTTTTTGGATCCGTGCTCGGCTCAAACACTTCCACCTCGGCGGTGTCACGCCCGGGCGGAAGGGGCTGGTGAAAATTCACCCCGCGATAAATCGCACGAACAAGCATGGGCTTCTTGCCGATCGCGGGATTGTCAAAATGAAAGCGGCCCTGCGAGTCGGTCTTGGTGTTGGCGACAGTTTCCATGCCGCCCTGGAGTTGGATTAAGACTACAGGCACATTCGCGGCGGACGCACCAGTGGTACCGTTGCGAACGTGGCCGTTGAGCGAGCCTTCCGCAAACGCAGGCGTAGCGGAGACTAGGGCAACCGACAAAATAAGAATGCAGCAAAGATGAGGGTGAGCCCTGTTCATGAGCGAGGCTGGTCCATTCGTGCCGAGTTGACTCGATGCCGACGGCGTGTCTCGCTGTCCGTTACGGTTTCGATTTCAGCTAATACAGCGGCAGCCTCGTCTTCGAGCAAGCGTTTAGTCTCTTCGTAATCCTTCTCGGAATATTTGCCCGCGCGGTGTTCGAACTTCAGGTCACGCAGATTATCGTAAATCGCGTCGCGCCGTTCGAGTAATTGATCGAGTTGCGTACGGTGCGGAGCCGAATCTGCGGCGTCGGGCTCAATGTAAAAGATAAACAATACTGTCGCTGCAGCGAGCGCCAGGCACGCGAGCAGCATCGCCGAATCGACTTTGTCGATGGCGGCAAGGCCGGTGCCAGAAACGAGGATAACGTAAAGGAGCACGCTCACTCCTCGGTCTCGCGATCCGCCTGCCTGCGGCCGCGCTCGAGTATATCTGAGCGAACAGCGGGTCCATCAGCTACACGTGGTGAAGGTTTTCGCCAGTGCTGGATCACAAACAGTACGGCTATGAGCCCGGCGGCAAAAGCGATGCCAGGGATAAACCAAGCGATACGGTTGAAGCCCCTAGACGGCGGCTCGGCCAGAACCTTCTGCCCATACTCCTGAATGAAGGCCTGAATACTCAGGTCGTCAGATTCGTTGCGGGCCACGACTTGATCGAGCTTCTTGAGCATAACCGTTGATACGGTGCAACCAACGTGGTTGCAAGCGGTAAGAATCTGATTGCAATTGCACATGCAGATCAGGCGCTTGCCGATTTGCTTGGCGTGATCGGTTTCTTGCGCCACGGCCGGGGCCGGAGCGAAGTAAACCAGACCGAGGGCGGCGCCAACAAGCACTCCCGCCGCTAAGAATTTAATCGTGGCCTTCATAGTTTGAAACCCCGGTCATCACCGTTTGCGGGGTCACCGCAGCGGGAACCACGCGAGCCGCGGGTCGCAATGCAAGGACGGCTTGGCGACTGGGTAGAAGCGCCAGGATTGTACCGAGAACTACAATCGCCCCGCCCAACCAAATCCATTTTACCAATGGATTTAGATATGCGTGTATGACGGGAGTTTGTTTATCCTGAGTTCGGCCAGCGTAAACGACGTACAGATCTTGCTTGAGTGTCGAATGAATTGCCACCATCGTTCCCGATTCTTGATTGGCTTGGAAGAAACGGCGCTCAGGAAACAGCATCATGATCTGCCGATTGTCTTCCATAACCTCTAGAATGGCCCGCTCGGCGGTGTAATTTTTTTCGGGACGCGTGTCGAAGCTTTGCAATATCAGACGATACGGACCGATATCGAGTGCGGAACCGAGCGCCATCTCCATTTGTTTGTCACGATTGAAAGCAGCGCCCATAAGGCCGATAAAAATCAACACCATTCCGAAATGGACAACATACCCGCCGTAGCGGCGGGTATTGCGCAAGGTTAACTGTCCCGCTGCCGACAAAATGTCGCTCCCGGTGCGCGCACGAATAACCCGGGCTCCTCGAAAAAATTCCAAAAGGATCGTAACGGTCACAAACACGCAAAGAATCAAACAGACCAGAGGATAAAAATCGCGCAACCCTAGAGGAAAAGCGAGCAAGCCTGCTGCTAAAGCACAAACGAGTGGGCCCCCAAAATTACGTTTGAGGCTCTCGAGCGAAGTTTTTCGCCAGGCCAGCAGCGGGCCAACACCGGTGAGAAACAATAGAAAAAGACCAATGGGAATATTGACCCGGTTGAAGAAAGGTGGGCCAACGCTAATCTTGGTCCCTTCGATCCATTCGGAGAGAACCGGGAAAAGTGTGCCGGAGAGAACGGCAACGCACGCAACAAGGAGAATTAGATTATTAAACAGGAAACTTGATTCGCGCGAGACCATCGAATCCAGATGGTTGTTGCTGCGCAGATAGTCGCGATTCATCAAAAACGCCCAGGTGCACACGGTCAAGACGACGATGATGAAACCCACAAACCAAGGCCCAATTGAAGATTGCGCGAAAGCGTGGACCGAACTTACCACGCCGCTGCGCGTGAGGAATGTACCAAGGATACAAAGCAAAAACGTGGAGAAAACCAGCCAAACATTCCACACCTTCATCATGCCCCGTTTCTCCTGCATCATCACGGAATGGAGAAATGCGGTGCCGGTAAGCCAAGGCATAAGCGAAGCGTTTTCGACAGGATCCCAAGCCCAGTAGCCACCCCAACCGAGGACTGCATAGGCCCAGTGCGCGCCGAGCAGTATACCTGCGCTCTGGAAGGCCCATGCGATCATCGTCCACTTGCGCGTAAGGTGAATCCATTTCTCACCAGGATATCGCGCCAATAATGCCGCGAGAGCGAAAGCAAACGGAATGGTGAAACCGGTATAGCCGGAATAAAGGTTCGGAGGGTGGATCACCATTTCGGGATATTGCAGCAATGGGTTGAGTCCTGCACCGTCCGCGAGCCTGGTGTACTGCATCGCGCCGCCGGGGCTCGCGGCACCCAGTATCTGGAATGGATTGGCTACAAAATTATTCAGCGTCAGGAAAAACAGTTGTACCCCGGCAAGAACGACTCCCACGTAAGGCATCAGCTCCGGATGCTTGGCACGGTAGGCGAACAGAACCGAGAAAACATAGACGGACAGGAGCAGACTCCAGAATAGCAAGGAGCCTTCCTGTCCGGACCAGAAGGCAGCTATTTTGTAAAAGGGCGGTAGGTCGCGGTTGCTGTGGGCGGCTACGTAGGCACTAGAAAAGTTATCGGTAAAGAATAGATAGGCCAAGCTGGCAGAAGCCGCCATGACCAGTCCGCAGACCGCCAAGCCTGATTGCCTGGCGCTCTTGATGAGCAGCGGATTTCGCGTGCGAATAGCGACAATACCCGCGCCAATCGCATACAACGCGCAGACAAACGCCAGAAGTAAAGCAAATGATCCGAACAGATCCACTATGGCTCCACTAGCTATGGGTTCGCCGTACGCTAGCTTTTCTTATTCGAATAATCGCTACCTTTGGGTGCGGACTGACCGGGCGTAGCTTCATATTTGGAGGCGCATTTGGCTTGGACTTTCTCCGCCACGAAACGGCCATTGGGCGTGGTGTGCCCCTCGACCAGCGCCTGAGAATCATCCTTGAAGGTGTCCGGTAACGGATCAGTGCCCACATAGCTTACCTTAAGGCTTTTCCCTTCGCCTAGCAGGGTGAAGTCAATACGGCCTTGCGCACGCTCGATGGACCCAGACTGCACGGTCCCGCCAACGCGTATGCGTTGATGCAATGCGGTTCCTTGCAGGGTCGGTAACTCGGCAATGGTGTGATAGTAAGTCTTGCTGTCTCGCGCGCCGAGTACGGCTAAAGCAACAAGCGAAACCACAATAATCGCCACACCGACCGTGAACTTGGCTTTCGTTTTCACGGATTCCCCCAATTATTCTGAGCGTACACTGCAATTCTATCACACGTTAATTGGAAGTAAACTGTCCATCATTACGGAATTGCCGCAAGAGCAGGGCGCAAGTGGCGGAGGATTGGACTGGAATGAGATAGGCTTCGTTTAGCGAGAGACCGGAGCGTCAGAAGGAAGCTTGGCGCGTAGACACCACTTCAATTCCTGACTGATTTCGGTGATGGCCATCCCGGACATTACGATAAATTTGCAGCTCAACATTTCTCGAGGCTGATCATCGTCGGGAAGCTGGCACATCACTCGGCAATACTGACACTCCTGGTTCCAACAGAAGCGTCCGTAGGGCACCGTCTCCGGACTAATGTATTGAAAGCAACGAAGGAGCGAGTTCTTCTCCGGGACTTGAAACTTCTTGCCGAAGATGGTGATCTCCACGAGACGCTCAAAAGGCCGGAAGGGTTCAGACATGTCTACGAAAGCCTCCAGGGGCTCCACTTGGTTATTTCTGGCAGCCAATGTTAAGGAATGGCTACGGAAACAGCCTATGGCAGTAAACGGTGCGTACACAACTTAGTTCGCAACGTTGGTGGCTAATCAGCTAAGGGTGAGAGATGCATCCTAGGTGTCGCCACCTTCGAAATATTGACCCATGCTGCGGAATTTTTCGTAACGGGCTTGGACCAATTGGTTGGCGGGGATACTCATCAATTCCATCATATTTCGCTCCAGGACTGGATCGAGAAGCTGGGCGGCAGCTTCATGGTCCAGATGTGCGCCTCCGTCGGGTTCAGGGACTATTTCGTCGACGATTCCCAACTCGCGCAAGTCTTGCGCGGTGATTTTCAGCGCCCCAGCCGCGGTCTCCGCTTTAGAAGAATCGCGCCACATGATGGCAGCGCAGCCCTCGGGTGAGATCACAGAGTAAAAAGCGTTCTCTAGAATATTTACTTTGTCACCGACAGCGATGGCCAGCGCTCCGCCGGATCCTCCTTCGCCGGTAACCGAGACAATGATAGGTGTGGGGAGCCGAGTCATCTCGCGCAAATTTCGGGCGATGGCTTCTGCTTGTCCACGTTCTTCGGCGTCAATGCCGGGATACGCGCCCTGGGTGTCAATGAACGTGAAAATTGGCCGGCCGAATTTTGCGGCGAGCTGCATGATGCGAAGAGCTTTGCGAAAGCCCTCAGGCTTGGGTTGGCCAAAGTTGCGCATAAGGCGCTGCTTGGTATCGCGTCCTTTCTGATGGCCCACGACGGCGACCGGACGGCCGCGATAACGCGCGAAGCCCGCCACGATAGCCGGATCTTCGCCAAAGCCACGGTCGCCATGAAGCTCGGTGAAGTCGGTAAAAAGGAGCCGGATAAAATCCAGCGTGTAGGGTCGCTGAGGATGGCGCGCAATTTGTGCGCGCTGCCAAGGGGTAATGTGCGTGTAGAATTCGCGCCTCAGCTCGGCTACTTCGCTGCGGATGCGCTCGAGCTCGGCCTCGGATGCATCAATGGTGCCGAGTCGTCTGAGCTCCTCCACTTCCCTTTCAAGCGCTTCTATTGCTTTTTTCCGTCGCATCTTTTCCACGATGGTTGCGCCCGAAGCTCAATTCACGCTCTTCAGTTCAGAAACAACTTCCACGGCGTCTGGTCCGCACATTTCACAAACGGCGGCCACCAGGGCGCGGTCCGCACGGACGCGCTGTTGGGCCTGCAGCGTCGCATGGGTGCCGTCGCGCAACAACAGCTCAAAGGTGACCGGGCAAGACCCCGGCATTCCCTCGAACAGTTCCCGCAAACGATCGATCGTGGACTCATCCATTTCCGCAAGATCAACGCGGACGCGCATCAGCGCAGGGGGCGCGGAGACATCATCAAGCAGGCGCGCCTCCAAGACCACAACCCGTGTGCCGGCTTCCTCTCGATCGACGCGGCCTTTGATTAATAGCGGCGCGCCAGCTTTCAAAACCTTTTCAATCTTGGCAAAGGCCTCGGGAAAAGCCAAGAGCTCCTGGACACCGGTCAAATCCTGCAGGGTGAAGATCGCCCATCGAGCACCCTTGCGTGAACGCATTGGCCTCGTGGCCACCACGATTCCAGCAATGGTGATCTCTTCGCCATTGCGCCTGGACTCGAGAGCACCCAAGTCGACAGCCTTAAGTTCCTTCAGGCGGCCGGAGTATTTAGCCAGGGGATGACCGGAGACGTAGAATCCAAGCACCGCGTATTCGCCGGCCAGACGTTCTTCTTCGGACCATGACGGAACTTCGGGTAAATCCTCAAATGTCGGAAGCTCGGGGGTCCCGGCGAACATGGCGTGCTGGCCCGAACTTCGCATCCGCGCAGCTTTTTGCGCGCGATCGAGTGCGCGGTCGATCGCGGCATTCACCCGCGCACGGTCGCCAAAAGCGTCCATCGCCCCGGATTTCAACAAACTTTCGAGGACCCGCCGATTGATCAGGCGCGGGTCCAGCTCCTCGCAGAATTTATCGAGCGAACCGAAACCGCCAATGCGCGCGCGGGCTTCGAAGATGCCCGCCGCGGTATTCTCGCCCACATTTTTGATGGCGGCTAGGCCGAAGCGAATCGCATCGCCAACCGGCGTAAAGTATAAATCGCTCTCGTGCACATCTGGCGGGAGGACGGTGATGCCCATGCCGCGCGATTCGTTGATGTACTTGACGGTCTTTTCGGTGTTCCCAGCTTCCGAAGTAAGCAAGGCGGCCATGAATTCAACTGGAAAATGAGTTTTCAGATATGCAGTTTGATAGGCCAAGAGCGCGTAAGCGCAGGAATGCGACTTGTTAAAGCCATAGCCAGCAAACTCGGCCATCAGATCGAAAATGCGCTCGGCTTTCTTGTCGGCGATCTTGTGTGCGCGGCATCCAGCAAGAAATTTCTCGCGTTGAGAGGCCATCTCCTCGCGCTTCTTTTTGCCCATGGCGCGGCGCAGGATATCCGCTTCGCCGAGGGAAAAGCCGGCCAGACGATTGGCGATCTGCATGACTTGTTCCTGATAAACGATTACGCCGTAGGTTTCGTCGAGGATTTCTTGAAGCTCCGGCAAATCATAGGTGACCTTTTTTTTGCCGTGCTTGCGATTAATAAAGTCATCGATCATGCCGCCCTGAATCGGACCGGGGCGGTAGAGAGCGTTGAGGGCGGTGAGGTCTTCGACGCGGGTCGGCTGATAACGGCGGAGAATGTCGCGCATCCCGTGCGACTCAAACTGAAAAATCGCAGTGGTGTCACCGCGAGCGAAAAGCTTGTAGGTTTCGGGGTCGTCGAGAGGAAGCGTTTCGAGGTCGAGCTCGACTCCGCGATTTTGCTTCACCATGCGCACAGCATCATTTAATACGGTGAGCGTGGTGAGGCCGAGGAAGTCCATTTTGAGCAGACCCAGGCGCTCGAGAGCGGACATGTCATATTGGGTGGTGATTTCATCGCGATTCGTTTTGTAAACGGGAACAATTTCCGTCAACGGCTGAGGAGAAATAACCACTCCTGCGGCATGAGTGGAAGCGTGGCGAGCCATCCCTTCAAGGCGCAATGCGACGGTCATCAGCTGGCGCAAGCGTTCGTCGCTTTCCACGTGTGACCGGAGTTGCGCGGATTGCTTGAGAGCGTCGTCGAGGCAAATGTTCAGCTGGTTGGGAATAAGCTTTGCGAGGCGGTCAACGTCGCCGTAAGGAATGTCCATGGCGCGCCCGACGTCTTTTATGGCAGCTTTGGCCGCCATAGTGCCAAAGGTAATGATTTGCGCGACATTTTCGCGGCCATACTTCTGCGTGACGTAATCGATGACCTCGCCGCGGCGGCGCATGCAAAAATCGATATCAATGTCCGGCATCGAGATGCGCTCAGGGTTTAGGAAACGCTCGAAGAGCAAATCGTATTGCAGGGGATCAACGTCGGTGATCCGCAGCGCGTAGCTCACCAGGCTCCCGGCCGCTGAACCGCGTCCTGGTCCCACGGGTACGCCCTGTGCTCGGGCGTAGTGGATGAAGTCCCAAACAATCAAGAAGTAGCCGGCGAACCGCATCTTCTTGATCATTTCAATTTCGTGGGTCAGGCGGCGCTCGTAACTCTCGAGAGGCTGGCGCAGGTGACCCTGTTTTGCATGTTTCTCGAGGCTGGGGACACGCGAGGCGAAACCTTCGCGAACGACCCGCTCGAAAAATGAATCTGTAGTGTGCCCTGCGGGAACCTGGAATTCCGGAAAGGGATTGGCGACGCGCTCGATTTTTACGTGGCAACGTTCGGCGATAGCAAGGGTGCGATCGAGGACCTCGGGGATCTCGCCAAACACCTGCGCCATTTCATCGGGCGTCTTGTAATAAAACTGATCGGTGGCGAATTTCATTCGCTGTGCATCGCTCATGGTCTTGCCGGTTTGTATGCAGAGCAGGACTTCCTGGGCGTGGGCGTCAGACTGATTAAGATAATGACAATCGTTAGTGGCCACCAGAGCAATGCCTGTCTCGCGAGAAAGACGGACGAGTTCGCGGTTCACTCCCTTTTCGATCTCGAGGCCCTGATCCTGAATTTCCAGAAAAAAATTCCCTTTGCCGAAAATATCCCGCAGACGGTAGGCATTTTCGCGCGCGACGTCAACGCGTTCCTCAACGACTGCTTCGGTAACAGCGCCGCGCAAGCAGGCGGATAATGCGATCAGGCCGCGACTATGCTTGGCAAGCAAGTCGTAGTCAATTCGTGGCCGGTAGTAGAAGCCTTCAAGAAAACCAGCCGAGACCAGTTTTAAGAGATTACGGTAGCCTTCGTTGTTTTCGCACAAGAGCAGAAGATGGTTGCTGCCGCGTATTCCGGACTCGACGGCCGACTTAGCTGGGCCGCTATGCTCGGCACCATTGGTTTTGTCGCCACGATCATGCCGGCTGCCCTTGGCTACGTACACTTCGCAACCTATGATGGGTTTTACGTTTCGCTTGCTGGCCTCGTGATAAAAGTTGGCCGCGGCGAAAAGATTTCCGTGATCCGTGACCGCAACAGACGGGGCACCACGGCGGGCGGTTTCATCGAGTAGCTCATTAATCTCGCAGGCGCCGTCAAGCAGGCTGAAATCTGTGTGAACGTGGAGATGGACAAATTTCTGCTGGACCATGTTAGTTCATTCTAAACCCCGTCGATTGTTTTTGCGAGGAAGGTTTTTACAATTCAAGAAACCCTCGATTAACGTTTTGTCGTTTTCTTGGATTTCGATGTCCTTTGAGGACGGGAACGTTGCGAATGCTCGCGACTTTTAGACGGTGAGGCCCTCTTTGCGGAAACATGCCCTGTTCGTTTTGGCGGCAAAGTCCCAGCGGTAGAAGTCGCCCCGGTTGCGGTCGTTGACCCTCGCGCTGCTTTGGCGCCCTTTTGCTTACCCACTTGAGCCTCATGAGCTTCCTGCCTTTTGGCCGCAAACTTTTCAGCACCTTTGCTTCTTTTTTCTTCCTTGATTTTCTTCTTCGGAGGTTCTTTGATGCCGGATAATTTCCGCAACAGCTTTATGCGGTCCTCGGGCTTTCGTCCCTTGCCCAGCAATTGCTGCTTGAACACCTCCTGCATTACCTTTTCAAACTTTGGACCGCGCGGCATACCCAAGCCTTCCAGCTCGGTTTCCACACTCGGCAGGGCCAGGCGGAGAGGGCGCCATTTGTGGAGAAAGTTCCGAATTTTTCCTAGGACCTTGGAGTTGGAAGATTCCGCCAGGATGTAAGCGGTCTGTTCTAGCGGCAGCTTTTCCAGAAAGTGGAACGCTTCAACCGGATCAGCTGTTTTGCGGCCGGCGAGAAACTTTTGCGCCTTCTCGGCATCACTTTCAATTTTCAGGATAGCTTCGCTATCAGCCGAACGATATGCCATGCGAGAAAGTGACCCGCTACGTTCTCTATCCTTCAGCCGACCGAGGATCGCGCGAATTGCCGGAGCCGCCAGCCGTGGACGCAATCCAGAAGCGATAAGGTCGTCGCGGACTTTCATCAATCGTTGCAGGGCCTCGTAATCCGGATGGCGTCGCGCAAGCTGGGGATGGATCGCGGCAATCAAGTTCTGGGCTTCCCAGTACTTTAGAATTGCCGCAGGCTTTTCTTCACGGGCAACTTGCTGCAGCTCCTGACCGGCATCTTCTGGTGGAATTTGTTCATGCATGCCCCGCTCAATGGCCAAAGCAAACCATTCAGAAGTCCGAGATTCAAGCTTGAAACCCATGCGTGCCGCGTATCGCAGAGCCCGGAGCAGCCGGACCGGCTGGTTGGTGAAGCTGTGTATAGAGAGTGCTCGTACCTCGTGATTTTCAATATCTGACAAACCATTGGTGGGATCGAGCAGCAACCCGCGCGAATTTGGATTGAGCGAGATAGCGATTGCATTTAAGGAAAAATCGCGCCGCCGTAAATCTTCCATGATAGTCGACCAGCGAATTTCGGGTTTGGTACCCGGGCGCGAATAGACGTCGTCACGGGCGGCTGTCAAGCTTCCGGGGGAACCGCCGGCGAAGATCACCTCTAAATGGCGGACACGCTCATCCTCCGTAAGAATTTCCGCTCCCCCCTTTTCCAGTTCGCGAGCTAGGCGCGTCGGATTGCCTTCCAGCGTGAAGTCCAAGTCGCGGATGGGGGCCCCGGAAATCAAGTCGCGCACCGCGCCCCCTGTCAGATAAACGTTAGCGCCGATGGCGGCGGCCAGTTCCTGCACCCTGACCATTGCCGCGCGCTGTTCAGCGGAAAGGCGGCTTTCCAGGGAATACATGTAATCAGGCATAGCGCTCCTCGTTTTTACCTTTACCAAGCAGCATTGCTGCGGACCCTAACGGCTCTCCTAGGCGCACCGGCATTGGCCTTACGCGCGCGGATGGTGCGCTCGGTAAACTTCCTTCAAGCGTTCTTCAATAACATGCGTGTAAATCTGCGTAGTGGAGATATCGGCGTGGCCCAGCATTAACTGGACTGAACGCAAGTCCGCGCCGCGTTCAAGTAAATGCGTAGCGAAACTGTGACGCAGCTTGTGCGGAGTGAGCGGCTTACGAAGGCCGGCCCGCCGACCATAAGCTGAAAGAATCTTCCATACGCCAACACGGCTCAGTTTTCCCCCGCGTGAGTTTATAAACAGGAAAGGAATCGTGGGACCTACGCGCCCTCGTTGCAATAACGCGGGCCGTGCGTCAAGGAGATAGCTTTCGACAGCCGCAAGGGCCTTCTTACCGACGGGCACCAGGCGGGCCTTGTCGCCCTTGCCAATGCAGCGCAGGCAGCCCATTTTCATCTCCAGGTCGTTAACGCGCAAGCTTGTCAACTCAGTGACTCGCAGTCCGGTGGAGTAAAGAACCTCTAATATTCCTCGGTCACGTATACCGAGCGGCGTACGGAGATCGGGTAAAGTGAGCAGACGATCAATTTCGTCCATTCTCAGATAACCTGGCAAAGATTGCCGTATCTTCGGTGATTCCAGGTTTATTGAGGGATCCTCGACAATCAATTCTTCGCGCTGGGCGAAACGAAAAAAGTTTCGCAGCGTAACAAGGTGCCGTGCAATCGAGCGGCTGTCAAGTTTACGCTGGTACAAGCTGGCAAGGAATCCCACTAAGTCATCGCGGGTAATAGTTTTGAGTTCTAGTTTGTTCTTTTTCGCATAGGCGGCTAGTTTCATCAAGTCCCGACGGTAACCCTGGAACGTATTGGGCGAGAGCCCCTTTTCAACAATTATGAAATTTAAAAATGCCGCTATGGTGCTTTCCAAGGTTCACTCCGTAATGCCGGGAACGACTGGGCTGCGCTCACGCCGCACCGCTATACCGTAGACCTCTTCTATTTCTGGACAACGAAAAACCCAGGTCAGCAACAGGTAAATGAGAGTGGCCCCGAGAATTAATGCTATAAAGAGTAGCAGCTGCAGAGAAAAGCGGGGCTGGTCCATAAAATGGGAATAATACAGCGCCAGCCAACAGGCTACGCCCATTATCCCTGTGCATGCACAAATTTTCAAAAAAGAAGCGAGAATTTCCATCGTGCCTAGCCGTCCGAACCGCCATCGAAATATAGCCATGAGGACCAGAAAATTAAAGTATCCGGCCAATGAGGTAGCAGCCGCGGGCCCGCCGTTTTGAAAAGTTCTGAAGAATACCACGAGGAACAAGGTGTTTAGCGCAATGTTGATGACCAAGGTGAAAGCTGCCACGCGAACCGGAGTCTTAGTATCCTGAGTGGAATAAAAAGCCGGCACAATGAGTTTGATGGCCGCGAATGCCGGCAGACCTGCTGCGTAGTAAAGCAATGCCCGCGCTGTGAGCCTGGTTGATTCTTTCAGGAAATGTCCATGCTGGAATAGAACGCGGATGATTGGCTCGCGAAAGATCATGAGCCCTACGGCTGCGGGAATCGTGATGAAGGATACGATACGCAATGAAAACGCAAAAGTCTTCTTTAGTCCCTCGAAGTCGCGCGCGGCCGCCTGATGGGACATCATCGGCAAGATAGCCGTGGCGACAGCAATCGCATAACCTCCCAGCACTAACTCCATCACCCTGTCGGCGATGTACAGAGCGATGACGCTGCCTTGGGGCATTCTTCTGGCGGTAGCGAAAAAAGTGTCAACAAAGAAATTAACTTGTGAAATTCCGATTCCGAAAAAGCCGGGTAACATCAAACGTCCAACGGCTCGAATCCCGGGGTGCGAGAAAGAAAATCCGAACTTGAAACGCATCCCGTGTTGTACAAGCACAGGCACTTGAACCAAAAACTGCAGGGTACCACCCACCAGAACGCCAACAGCTAGCGAGATAGCCGGGTCCCTAAAGTGCCGCCAAGCAAAGCTATAAGAGAACACAATAATGGCAACGTTTAACAGAATCGGTGTCGCCGCTGGAAGCCCGAACACATGGAAGCAGTTCAGAATGGCCATGGCCAGCGCGGCCAGACCAATAAAAAAAATGTACGGAAATATGATGCGATTCAGATAAATGGCCTCTTCCCAATGTAGGTCGCCCTTACCTCCTGCCGTGAACATCTGAATCAAGGATGGCGAGAACATCATGCCCATAACCGTTAGAACGGCCAGGACGACCGCGAGGGTCCAGAAAAGGCGATTTGCGAAATCCCATACCTCCTCCCGAGGTTTTTCGGCCATGTAGCCGGTGAAAACAGGGATAAACGAGGCCGTCATGGAGCCTTCGCCCACCAGACGGCGCATAAGGTTTGGAATGCGATAGGCGAGGACGAACGAGTCACCGGCCAGACTCGTGCCTAGCAGCTCGGTAAGGCGCTGGTCACGAAAATAGCCGAGTATCCGGCTAAAAATCGTGACGATAGTGATGATCGAAGCGGACTTGAGGATCTGCTTCTTCTCGGTCAAGCGTCGGCGGCCCCCGGCCTAAACCATAGAAAAATAACCACTTGACAACAATGGGCCGCTTAACATAACATATGCCTTGGTTAATAGCAACTCCGCTCCTCTGAATTCATTCCCGGGCGGTCTGGTCTCCAGCTTGGCTTGAACCTCTGTGAAAGCTCGCGCCCCAGCGTCTACTCACAAGAAAGTTGTGGTTTCGCTTTCCGACCGCGGCTCGCTTCGCGGCTATCTGAACCCTGCATCACTCGGTTCAACCCTACACATCGATCTTCTAACCGTCGAGGGCGAGCACGAATCGATTGCTCTCGACAGGGTCCGGGGCATCTATTTTGTGCGGGAATTTAGCGACCAGTTTGAGCCTGAACGCAAAGCGTTCCTCAGCCGCCCAAAGCTCGATGGTCTGTGGGTGCGCCTCCGCTACACAGACGGCGACGTTATCGAGGGTGTCGTTCCCAACGACTTGCTTACCCTGCTTGACCGTGGTGTTCAAATCACCCCACCAGATTTAAACTCCTCGACGGTACGCATTTTCGTTCCGCGAACTGCGCTAGTCGAAATGACTGTTCTGGGCGTGGTGGGCATCGCTCGACGCAAACCGGCAGCAGCTGTGCTACCCGGGCAAATTAAACTCTTTACCGAATAGTCCCTTACGGTTCTCCAGGCCAGAGCCTGTACTTCCCCGTTTACTCTGTGCGAAACTCACTCCTTAACGTAATTTTTGTATCGGCTCACGCGCAGGAAGGAAGAAACCATGAAACTCGGAGAGATTGCGCAGCGCTTGCATTGCCGCTTGGAAGGCGATGGAGAGATCGAGATCACCGGCGTCGCGGGCATCGAGAATGCGCAGGTCGGTCAGCTTACGTTTCTTGCGAATCCGCGTTATCGCGCGATGCTCGAGAATACTCGCGCCTCTGCCATCCTGATCGAGGAAGGCATCGTCATCCGCCGTTCTGCCGGACTGCCTGCCTTGCCGGCTCTTCGCTCGGCGAACCCTTATCTGGCTTTTGCCCACGCGATTGAATTATTTTATTCTCCGCCCAACTATGCTCCGGGAATCCATCCCACCGCGATCATCGCACCTGGCGCAGTGATCGGAGTCGGAGCGCATGTTGGCCCGTATTGTTTCGTGGATCAGAACGTCCAGATCGGGCGAAATGTGGTTCTGCATAGCTCTGTCACCATTTACAGTGATGTGAGCATCGGAGACGATTTTTTTGCCCATGCGCACGCGGTTGTGCGTGAAGGCTGCAAGATCGGCGACCGGGTGATCCTGCAAAACGGGGTGGTGATCGGGGGTGACGGCTTCGGGTTCGCTAGGCGACATGGAGGCCAGTGGTACAAGATGCGGCAGTCAGGACCAGCGGTATTGGAAGATGACGTCGAAGTTCAAGCTAATTCATGCGTGGACCGCGCCACAATCGGCGAAACGCGCATTCATCGCGGCACCAAGATCGACGATCTGGTTCTGGTAGGACACGCCGGTAACGTAGGTGAGGATACACTGCTCTGCGGCCAAGTGGGCCTCGCGGGGTCAACAACGGTCGGAAAGGGATGCATTCTGGCAGGCCAGGTCGGTGCAGCAGGCCATCTTACGATCGGAGATGGTGCGGTGTTGACCGCGCAGGCCGGCGTTCCAAATGATGTTCCGCCGAAAGCGCTGTATTCCGGGTATCCTGCAATTGAAAATAAACAATGGCTCAAAAACACGGCGGCGCTGAATCGGCTGCCGGAACTACAAAAAACCGTCCGCCAACTCGAAGCAGAAATCGCCCACCTAAAAGAAAAACTCCACGCATGATCGCCTAGCCTCGAAGGCGCAGGGTGCCTTCAGCTCGGGGAAACGGAGACTCCCGGGTGTGGGTCGGCCATCTGGGGCGATTCCCAAAACGGGAGTCTTAGCGTCACGCCCCCAAGATCTGATGCTGCAAAGCCACTGAAACAAGTCGCATGACGAGCAAGCATGAGCCTGGACGCGGAGGTGAACATGAAGCTCTAATGTTTTGCAGCAGAGGGCTTGCATAGCCTAATGCGTGCCTGTAGCGGCGGCCTCCAGCGGGCGCTGATCGGGCGGGAGCCCGGCGGCCAGCGAAGCGTGAACGTCGGTGCTCAGGGCATCGCGCTGCCCTAGCGAATAAGAAGAGGACTCAATCGCGGGACAGAATCGCACGACGATCTCGCCAGGATAAAACTTCAGTTCTCTTTTGCGCATAACCTTGTGGGCCCCGGCACATGCTACCGGCACGATGGGTACTTGTGCCTTTATGGCCATCACAAACGCGCCCTTCTTGAATTCCTGCAACCGACCATCGGTGCTACGTGTGCCCTCGGGATAAATCAGGAAAGATGTTCCCGCTCGCAAGTGCGCGATTGCTTTTTCGACACTGGCAACGGCAGCGTCACGATTTGAGCGGTCCACCGGCACAAAACGGGCCAGCAGAAAAGCCTGGCCAACGATCGGAATCTTGAATAGCGACTGCTTGGCCAAGATTGCAATTTGGCGCGGAATGGCGCCGACGATTGCCGGCGCATCAACCGTGCTGGTGTGGTTGGCAACAAATAGGCAAGCACGACGCGGAATATTTTCTAGCCCTTCCACGCGGATGCGAGCTCCCAGCGCCTTCACGACGAACACCACACCGCCAACACCCATGCGATACAGCACGTCTGCCCTTTTAGTCAGCAAGGCGTGCAGGATGAGCGGGGGACCAAGGATAAGCGTGTATCCGCTCAAAAAGCATGCGGCGAGGAATGTGCGAATCATAATGTCGCGTTTTGAGTGTTTTGATTCCTTTGCGCTTTAACCAATCAACCGCTCGCGGCACGAATCCTATTGCCACGCAGAATCTTCGGTAATACCGCGTAGGATGCCTTGGCGTATGCTGAGCTGTTTCGCGGTCGGATGAGGGAGCTCTTCAATCTGATCGGTGCGTTGGATGTGCCCGGCCAGCGCGAACGTTACCTCCTTTTCCTCTGTCCCCCGGCGGAAACGCACTTTTACGGTCTCCCTGGCGGCGTGTTCCCGCAGCCAGCGCTCACCGCGCGTCGGAAACGGAGCGCCATTAAGAGCAATCAAAACGTCGCCCTCGCGTAACCCGGCGCGCGCTGCCGGCTCCTCCGGATCGAGCGCAGATACCGTAAAACCATCGCTGGCGGAGCGCTTTGGCCAGAATCCGAAGGTGGCCACTTCGTGCTGCGCGGTATTGACCGTTAATCCGGCACGCGCAAAAATATCTTGATAGGGGAATTCGTCGCTGCCCGAAACGTATCGCGCAAACCATTCCTCGAGCCTTCGCCCGGACATCTTTTCAGCGATCAGGCGCAAGTCAACGTCCTTGTAGAATTTGCCGTTCCGTGCAAATTCCTCATTGAGTGCGCGCATCATATCGTCCAGGCTCTTGCGATTGTTTGTTGCGTCTCGAATTAAAATATCCAACAGGACACCCAAAATCTGCCCTTTGTTGTAATACGAGATGCTTAAAGCGGGCAGGTCATAAAGCGGATATTTCTCGAGCCACGCGTCTAGGCTAGCTTCTTCCACGCTTTTCCAGTGGCTTGCCGGCCGTAGCTCGAGTTCGGTGATCTGGCCGCCAAGCTCGCCGTAGAAGACCTCCTTGGTCCAGATGCCGGTCCGCAGCAGGGTGTATGCCGCGTATGTGCTCGTGACACCTTCGGCGAACCAGAGCGAGCGCGTCCACATCTCTTGCGTATAGTCGACAGGTTCCAGTGACTGTGGGCGTATCCGCTTTACATTCCAAAGATGGAAAAATTCATGCGCCGAAATTCCGGGCAGGGTCTGGGCGGACGCCAGCGAGATTGCGGTCGAATCGGCATGTTCCATTCCACCGCCGCCGGCCGCAGTCCCAATATGGTAAATGAAGGTATATTCGTCAAATGGCGCGCCACCCATCAAATGCATTTCATAGGTGCAGATTTTTTGAAGCGGCTCGATGATTTGCGCAGGTTTCCAGCTATCGCCATGAATCACTGCGATAATACGCGGTTCTCGCTCACGTATTGTGATCGTTTGAAAATGGCTGATTTCAATTGGGGCGTCGACCAACTCGTCGTAACCGGAGGCGATATAGAGAGTCTCCTGCTGTCGCAACTCCTTTTTCAAAGATGTGGCGACCGACCACTGCTCTGGTATTTCTAGCAGTTGCACCTCTGCGCGTTCCTTGCGCCGGTCAGGGATGTACAGCAAGACCTCCCCGAGGTTTAGAAACGCGTGTGCCGCGTTTAGTTGCGAATTGAACGGGCCAGGATCATCCCAATAGATGTCGTACTTAATCTCGAGGGCGCCATCACCCATGACGAGCCACGTTTGCTTGTCAAGTTTACTGATTGTCAGAGCATGGCCCGCTTGGTTTTGTGCCTGTAGACCCGCAACGCGATGGGCAAAATCTCGGATCTGGTAAAGCGCGTTCCATGCGGGTAGCTGAACGATAACTTTTTTATGGGCAGGCGCAATTCTCATGGTGACATGGAAGAAATGCTGTTCAGGCTTAGCGAGGGAGACCGTATATTGGACGGTCGCGCTTGCGGTCGTTGCGAAACCGAACCCGGCTAGGAGAAAAACAATCTGAAGGACGCTCGTTAAAACTCGGCGCACGAAGCGCATTGAATGATCGGCTGGCGCCAACGCTACGTTCCTTCCTTCAAGCCACCGCGCCCGGCAGGAACCGGTGCCCGGAGCCTCTCAAGAAGTTTGTCACAGAGCCCGTCAAAGCTTCCGTTAGACATTACTATCACCACGTCGCCTTCGCGACACTGTCCAGAAATATAATCGGTGATTTCATCCGCGGATGACAATGCGTTTGCAATTCTTCCGTTGGCGCGAATCGCGCTAGCTACCGACTTCGGTGAGAAACGTTCCTCATCATCAAGCTCTTGAGCCCGATGCACTGGGCCCAGCACGACAGCATCGGCAACGGAGAGGGCCTCCGGCAACGAGGCTTCAAAAACTTTTCGGCGCATGGAATTCGATCGCGGCTCAAACGCCGCCCAGAGCCGGCGACCCGGCCAGCGCGCGCGCGCGGCTTCAAGTGTCGCGCGGATGGCCGTAGGATGATGCGCGAAGTCGTCCACAATAAGCACGTCCCGCGCCTGGCCTTTTATGTCCATCCTGCGGCGAACATTGCGGAAAGTAGTAAGTGCTTGCTCAATTGCTTCACGGGCGATCCCGCGACCGTACGCAATTGCCGCTGCGCCGAGCGCATTGAGCACGTTATGCCGCCCGGATGCGGTCATTCTCACTCTGCCAATTTCGACACCGCGGTGCGCGATACGAAATTCGGTCGCCTCATCCACGATGCTCACATCCCCCGCAATCCAATCATTCTGAGGGCCGAAGCCATAAGTTTCCACCGGGCACAGTGCCCGCCGAGTCGCCTCGGCAATCGATGGACCCGAAGCCTCCTTGTCGCCCCAGACTACGATCCGCCCACGCTGCGGAACGAGATTCACAAGCCGCCGAAATTGCAGCTCTATTGCGGCTAAATCGGCGTAAATATCAGCATGGTCGAATTCCAGCGACGTGATGATTAAATTGTCGGGATGATAATGAAAAAATTTGGGAGCGCGATCGAAAAACGCTGTCTCGTATTCATCCCCTTCCAGAATAAACTCTTCTCCGCCGCCCAGACCGTAGCTCTTGCCAAAATTTTCAGCTACTCCACCAACAAGAAAATTGGGGCGCCTTCCAGCCACTTGGAAAATCCACGCCAGCATCGCCGTAGTTGTGGTCTTGCCGTGAGTACCGGTCACTACCAGGGATTCGTGACCGGGAAGAAAGAATTCCTCGAGAACCTGGGCCATCGAACGGTACGGTATTTTCTCGTTCAAGACATATTCGAGCTCGGGATTTCCGCGGGCGATAACGTTACCGATCACAACTAAATCGGGGCGCGGCTTTAGATTCTGTTGGTCAAATGTCGCATTCCAGGAGATTCCCAAGCTCGATAGCAACGTGGAGGCGGGCGGGTATACCCCTCGATCCGAGCCGGTCACTCGGTAACCCCGTTCTTTGAGCATCCCTGCAACAGCGGCCATCGCGGAGCCGCCGATGCCAAGGAGGTGTATGCGCGAGATTTCGCTCATAGCGTCACGCAGGGTTCTAAAATTTCAAGTTTTCCAGCGCCCGAAGCCAGCAATCGAGCCGGGACTCCGAGTGGAATCGTCAACATGGGTCGCGGTGTGTGCCCGATAGGTACGCCCCAGACTATCGGAATATCCAGTTCGCCCAGCACGCGATGGCACACATCGCGGACGGTCGGACCATTCGCAACCGGAGCGCCGGATTCCGGAAATTCACCTAATATGATTCCTTTTACATTTTTAAACTTACCTGCTTGGCGAAAATGCGTCAGCACTCGGTCTACTTGATACGGTTTCATCTCGCGATCTTCGAGCACGAGTATTGATCCCTCTATGCCGAGCTCCCACGGCGTTCCCATCGTCGCTTCGACCAGCGTCATACATCCGCCCACGAGCACACCGTCCGCAGAACCAGTCTTGAGTGTTTCACCGCGCAAGTCTAAGGTGAAGCCGCTTCGCGCTTCAATGAGTGCCAACGTCAAAGATTCGAGGTCGTATCCGCTCGGCTTGTCCGCGCCAGCATCGAACCCTGCGGCGACCATTGGGCCGTAGAATGTCACCCATCCTAGGTTTTGCCAAAGGAAGATTTGTAGGGTGGTGATGTCACTGTAACCAAGCAGAATGCGAGGTTGGTGAAGAGCACATGGGTCCAACCCATCTAAAAGATAATTTGACCCATATCCTCCGCGAGTGCAAATGACCGCTCGAAATTCTTCACGCCGCAGCGCATCGAGTAGTTGCTGGCGGCGCTCCTCCGCAGTACCGGCGAAATAGCTCCTCGGCTCGCACGTTAAAATCGAGGTCCTATAACCGAGCTGCTCGAGTTCACGGAAGCCGCGTGCGACCCGTTGTGGATCAGCGGGACTCGCTGGAGAGATTATGGCGATCGTCGAGTCTGGAAGAAGCGCCGGCGGCTTCGGGATTTTGGGCATAACTGGTTTGTCACGAAATTCGAATCGGGTGCCTTTTATTCTTTACGCGCATCCAGGGGCATAACCTCACTACGAACGTGGAGTTTGTCGAGTTCCCGAAGGATGGATTGTTCTTGGTAGTGGCTTACGTCCGCGTCGAACTCTACGACAACTCTGTCCTCCAGGCGCGTGGTTTGGAAATGCGAAGGCTTCACTCGATACTCTTGAAGGATCTCCTGCGTTCGCGGCAACAAATCCTTAGCATCAGCGGCAGTAATTCGGAACATCATCATGCGCGCTTTCAGATTCAGGCGATCTTCCACCCAACCGAGAACTACCAATGCAAATAGCAGGCAACCAACGACAAAAATAGCTACCTTGAATAAGCCGCCTGCGACAGCCATGCCCACGGCGGCCATCGCCCACATCGACGCAGCCGTGGTGAGCCCCGCGACGTTGCCGCGGTCCCGGACAATCGCTCCGGCACCCAAAAATCCGATCCCTTGAACGATGTTGGAGGCGATTCGAGTAGCCCCAGTATCACCAACGGCGATCGCGATTTTGCTGGAAACAATGGTAAACAACGCAGAGCCCATGCAAATAAACATTGCGGTGCGCAGTCCAGCAGGCTTGCGGCGTAGATCGCGTTCGAGTCCGACAACCGCGCCCAATACCGCGGCTAACAAAAGTCTGGCGATAATATCGTTGTTCGTCACCTGCGTGACCACCTCCCCTGGCGTCCCAGGTCCATGCCCATGAAGGCTGCTCTCTATAAACGAAATTGCGTGAGCTTTACAAAATGACGCGCGCGACTATCAATTTCCCGACGAGTCAGTGCCCGCAGCCGATCAAGTCCAAAGCGCTCAACCGTGAAACTTCCCAGCACCGAGCCATATACCATTGCTCGGCGCAGCGTCGCATCGTTGAGACTCCGAGTGCTTGCCAGATATCCCATAAACCCACCGGCGAAGCTGTCCCCAGCACCGGTCGGATCACACGGCTCCTCCAGCGGAAACGCGGGTACACAAAACACGCCCTGGTCATCCACTAGCATGGCCCCATGTTCGCCAAGTTTGATCACCAAAGTCTTCGGGCCCATCGTGAAAACATGCCGAGCGGCTCGCAGCAGATTATGCTCGCTCGTGAGCTGGCGTGTTTCCGAATCGTTGATCATCAAAATCTGGGTATGACGGAGAACCTCGCGCAGCTCCACCGGAGTCCGCTCAATCCAGTAATTCATCGTATCGAGTGCGACGATGCGCGGACGTCCGCGTACCTGCGAGAGCACCGACCGTTGCAGCGTGGGATCGATATTCGCAAGAAAGATGCACTCCGATTTGCGATAAGGTTCGGGGAGCTTGGGATCGAAATTCGCAAAAACGTTCAAATCCGTCGCTAACGTCACGCGTTCATTCAAATTCAGGCTATAGCGCCCGGACCAAAAGAACGATTTTCCGGGAACCCGTTCCAAACCTCGCGTGTCAATGTGACGACCTTTGAAAATGTCAGCATCTTTTTCCGTAAAATCCTCACCGACAATGCCAACAAGATTTACTTTGGTGAAAAAGCTCGCCGCGACAGCGAAATACGTTGCCGCGCCGCCGACTGTCCGTTCCACCTTGCCGCGTGGACATTCGAGAGCGTCAAACGCGACAGACCCCACAACGAGAAGAGACATTCCTTTGTGGACTCCTAATTGAGATATTTTCCGACAATGGCCGCAAGACGCCGCTTGGCCGCAGCTGGAATCGCAGCACGATCGGTCACAATCGCGTGCTGGAGTGCGACAGCACACTTGCAACTATGCGCCGCTGGCAGCGAACGCACGGCAGTACGAATCACATTTTCGGCACTCTGGGCGTTAGTTTTCAAATTATTCATCACCTCGGCAGCCGTCACCGAAGCATGTTCGGGATGCCAGCAATCATAGTCGGTAATCATTGCCACGGTGGCGTAGCACATTTCGGCTTCCCTCGCGAGCTTGGCCTCAGTCAAATTGGTCATGCCAATTACTTCAAAGCGCAACTGGCGGTGTACGTGCGCCTCGGCAAGCGTAGAAAATTGAGGTCCCTCGATACAAACGTAGGTTCCTCCGCGATGCACCTTGACCCGAGCTTGTTCACACGCTGCGGCTAACAGCATCGACAAGTCCTCGCAGGTGGGCTTCTCAAAACTCACGTGCGCAACCAACCCTTGGCCGAAAAATGTTGCGATCCGCTGTTTCGTCCGATCAAAGAATTGATCCGGGATCAGAAATTCCATTGGACGGAGATCTTCCTGCAGCGAGCCGACCGCGCTTGCCGAGATAAGCCGCCCGGCACCTAGCATCTTCATGGCGTAGATGTTCGCGCGGTAGTTAATTTCCGAGGGCAGAATGCGATGACCACGGCCATGGCGGGTTAAGAAAGCAACTCGCTTCCCTTCGAGAGTACCGACAACGATTGCGTCTGACGGCTCGCCAAAGGGCGTTTTGACTCGAACCTCGCGGGTATCTTCAAGACCTGCCATACTATACAGACCGCTTCCTCCGATGATCCCAATCGCAGGTTTGGTATCACCTGTCAACGGCGCTCGCGTTTTAACGCTGTTTTTGGCAGGCCGTTGCGGTTTGGTTCCTGTTCTTGCCGGCGTTGTCGTTTTTTGGGGTCTGGCCATAAGTCCTCAGTTCTGGCAGGTACTCTCTATTGTTCAGGGATACGCGTGGATTGCCAAGCAGCCTGCTTCCAATTGCCCGCTTGTTTTGCATACACACTTATAAAACGAATAGAAATAGATTGCCGTCCGTTAGAGCGCGGTGAAGTCGCGACCACGGCACTCTGCCCGGTGAGCACGGCCGTGTCACCGTAGATGCGCGGGCGCACTTCGCTATGCTTCATTGCCTCGTAGCGCAGCTCCCCAGACTGAATGCTAGCGATGAACGAAGCCTTGTCATCCACATGCGCTGTGGAATGCGTATAAACCAAATCATCGGACAGTATTTGCTGCAAAAGCACTACGTCGCGATTCACCATTGCCTGGATTCTGCGTGATTCCACCAGCAAGACAGCCGCCTCAGGGCCATTGTTTGTTGCTGCGAGGCGTGCAAACGTTCCAGGGAATGCCGTTAGAATCGCAAGAGCCAAAGGTAAACGTGATGTCATAAAGACCCCTCAACAAATTCCCGCAGGCTCAACTTCAACGACACCATTGCGTTCGCGAAGATAGGCTGCGGGTGTATCGACATCATGTCCAAAAACAATCATCCATTTATTCCTTACAATTTCCGAGATCCACTTTTTCTTGGTCTGCAGTGTTGTCATTGGGTAGAGATCGTATCCCATAATCCACGGAAGCGGAACGTGCGCGCGCGTTGGTATTAGATCGGCTGGGAAAATGACGGTCTTCCCCTCGCCAGAGAGCAAAACACCCTGCATGTTCATGGTGTGGCCGGGAAGGCGAATGAGGCGAATGCCGGGAACGATCTCGATATCGCCCTCGATAAGGTGCCACTGGTGGGTTCCCTCAAGAGGAAGAAAGTTGTCGCTTAAGTAGCTGGCCTGATCGCGCTCGCTCGGATGCCTGGCATGGGCCATTTCACCGGCCTGTACGATGTAGCGCGCGTTTGGAAACATCGGCCGGGCTTTTCCGTCAACTACACGCGTATTCCATCCGCAGTGGTCAAAGTGCAGATGAGTGTTGATGACCATATCGATCTGCTCGGGCCGTACCCCAGCAGCAAGCAGTTGATCCGGTAGTCGATTTTTTTCGGAGAACCCATAAATTCCGCGGAGCTTCGAATCCCATTTATCACCCGCCCCGGTCTCCAGTAGAATCAGCTTACCTCCGGTGCGAACGAGCAAGCAGTTCATCGCCAACCGGATGCGATTCCGGTCATCGGGCGCCATCCTCTTTTCCCACAGAGGACGTGGCACCACGCCGAACATCGCGCCACCATCCAGCCAAAGTGTTCCGTCATTGATGATTTGGATCTCGAGTTCGCCCAGTTGCATCGTTTCCCTTGCATCATTTCGCGGTCACTATGTCAGCGTCGAATAGCTGCAGTTTACGCGAGCCCTGCCCGCGCGAGGATTTCCTCGACCGCAGAAAATGGATCTTTCTTGCGCTCAGCTACCGCGGCCGCGAGTTCGTCGAGAAGGATGGAGCTTCCCTTCTGACCAAGAGCACGTTCCATAAGCCGCCCCTCGATCATTTCCACCAGCCGCTGCTTCCAGCGCGCCTTTTTCTTCTCGAGCCCCTGCTGGCTCGATTGGAACCTCTCGCGAAATTGAGCGATTGTACCCGCAAGCTCGGCGATCCCCTTATTTTCAGTGGCCACGGTTCGAACCACTGGCGGGCGCCATCCATCATCTTCGGGCACAAGTGCCAGCATTGCGTGGAGTTGCTCTTCGACGCGGTCAGCGCCTTCGCGGTCCGATTTATTGAGCACAAAAATGTCGGCTATTTCCATTAATCCGGCCTTCATGTTTTGTACGTCGTCGCCGAGACCCGGGACAATCACAACGAGAACGCAATCGGCCAAGCGGACGATATCGATTTCGTCTTGACCGACACCAACCGTTTCAATCAGCACCGATTGTTTGCCCGCAGCATCAAGCAGCAGGGCAACGTCAGCCGTAGAGCGCGCTAATCCTCCGAGAAATCCGCGCGTCGCCATGGAGCGGATAAAAATATCGGAGTCGCTCGCATGGCCCTGCATGCGGATGCGGTCGCCAAGAATCGCGCCGCCGCTAAATGGGCTCGTGGGATCAACGGCGATAATACCCACCTTCTGTTCCTCGTGCCGGTAGTGCGTCGCCAAACGATCCACAAGCGTACTCTTGCCTGTGCCAGGAGCACCGGTAATACCGGTAAGATACGCCCCCCCAGTCGCAGGGAACACACGTCGTAGAATTTCTTCCGCCGACGCTTCGTGGTTCTCAATTGCAGTAATGGCGCGTGAGATTGCGCGGATATCGCCGGCTCTCACCTGGTCAACCCAGCGATCTAAGTTTAATTGTATTTGCGGTTTTGAAGGCAGGGGAGACATCCGTTTTGAGCAATCTGGAAAATGTGCAGTCTGAGAATAAACCCAGGATACTCTTCTCTTATTTACTCGGACCTTTCCCGAGAATTTGCCGAGCGATCACCAAGCGCTGGATCTCGCTCGTTCCTTCACCTATCGTGCAGATTTTTACGTCCCGATAAAATTTCTCGGCAGGATAATCTTTAATGAAGCCATACCCGCCGTGAATCTGCACCGCTTCATTAGCCACATGCACAGCAACTTCGCCGGCGTACAGTTTCGCCATGCTCGATTCTTTTGTGAAGCGTGCGTCCTTGCGGTCGGCAAGCCAGGCGGCCTGATAGACGAGCAGCCGGGCGGCTGCAATTTGGGTGGCCATATCCGCCAGCTTGAACTGAATCGCCTGGAATTCGCTGATCGCTTTTCCGAACTGCTTCCGCTGCTTCGCGTATTTTACAGACGCTTCATAAGCGCCCTGCGCCATTCCCAGCGCCAGTGCAGCAATCGAAATACGGCCACCGTCGAGAATCTGCAAGCTGCCGGTGAAGCCTTCGCCTTCAGCCCCGAGTAAGTTGTCCGCGGGCACATGGCAATCGGTAAAGATCACCTCAGAAGTATCGCTGGCCCTGACGCCTAGCTTGTTTTCTTTCTTACCTGCGCGGAAACCCGGGGTTCCTTTCTCGACGATGAACGCTGAGATGCCGTGCGATCCTTTTGACTTGTCGGTGACCGCCATCGCTACGCAAACGTCGGCGTAGCGCCCGTTTGTCGTAAATGTTTTCGCGCCGTTGAGCACCCACCCCTTGGCGTTGCGCGTGGCCATACTGCGCGTTCCCCCAGCATCGGAGCCCGCTTCCGGTTCAGTCAAGGACCAGCAGCCTAATTTCTTGCCCTGCGCGAGCGGCACAACATATTTTTTCCGCTGCTCTTCGGTTCCAAACGCGCAAATATGATTAGTGCATAGCGAATTGTGGGCAGCGACAAAGATGCCCACCGAACCATCGACGCGCGACAGTTCTTCTATGGCAATGGCATATTCGATATAGCCGAGTCCCGCGCCGCCATATTTCTCCGGGAAAATGACGCCGAGAAGACCCATCTCGCCCAGCTTGGGAAGTATTTCAGACGGGAAATGCGAGGCTTCGTCCCACTCCATGACGTGAGGAGCGATTTCCGCTTCAGCAAACTCGCGGACACTGCGGCGAAGCTGCCCCTGCTCGTCGGTTAGCGCGAAGTCCACAAGATCCCCAGAATAAGCTGGAACTATCGCCGGCCGGGAGAATGCTAGCGGCGACAATCATTTATACCACAGCGCCGCTCACTGACCTGCGCTTACCAACCAGAGCGATGCCCTTTGTTTTGCTCGTCGAGCCAGGTCTTGAGCGGCGCGAAATAATCCAGTATGGCACTTGCGTCCATCTGTTTTTCGCCGCTGATAGCCGCAAGCGCCTCCGGCCATGGACGGCTCTGCCCCATTTCCAACATCTTGTTTAGCCGGGCTCCGGCAGCCTTGCTGTTGTAGATCGAGCAGCGGTGGAGCGGCCCGGTTACGCCAGCCTCCTTGCAGAGCGCGCGATGAAATTGAAATTGCAAAATGTCTGCCAAAAAATAGCGCATGTACGGCACATTGGCAGGAACATGATACTTTGCGCCCGGATCAAAACCGGCTTCGTCGCGCGCGACAGGTGGTGCGATGCCTTGATACTGCCTTCTCAGCTGCCACCAGGCTTTGTTGTACTCAACAGGTTTTATTTCACCGGAGAATACGCCCCATCGCCACTTGTCGACGAGCAATCCAAATGGCAGAAATGCAATTTTTTCGAGGGCCTTCTTCAGAAGAAAACCAATGTCACCAGAGGGCGGCGGAACAGTTTCAATCAATCCGATCTGCTTCAAGTACTCCGGCGTGACCGATAACGCGATGGTATCGCCGACCGCTTCGTGGAAGCCATCGTTGGCGCTGTTCTGAAACAACACCGACTGTTGATTGTAAGCGCGCTGATAGAAATTATGGCCTAGCTCATGGTGAATCGTGCCGAAGTCTTCGTCGGTAATCTGTATACACATCTTGATTCGCAGATCATCTTTGAAGTCAATGGACCAGGCGCTGGCATGGCACACGACGTCGCGATCGGCCGGCTTCGTGAAAAGTGACCTGGCCCAGAATGTCTCGGGCAAGGCAGCAAAGCCCAGCGACGTAAAAAAATGTTCCCCAAACTGCACCATTTTTCGAGCATCGGTATTCCGCCCGCGGAGAATTTCGGTAAGCTCATACGCCCGCTGGCCTTCGGGAGCTGTCAACAGCGGATAAACATTGACCCAATCCTGGCTCCACATGTTCCCAAGCAAGTGTGCCGGGATGGCGTCATTCTCAGGCGCAACATCGTTCCCATATTTTTTTGCGAGCTGCGCCCGCACATAGGCGTGCAAAGCTTCGTAGAGCGGGCGAACCTGCATCCATAGGCGATCAACTTCTTTGGCGAATGCCTCGGGCGGCATATCGTATTTGGAGCGCCAGAGCGCGCCCGCATCGCTGAAACCCATTTCCCGCGAGCCTTTGTTACCCAGTTCGACGAATCGCTCGTAACGCTTGCGCATGGGCGCGCCGATGCTGTGCCAGCCGAGCCAGACACGCTGGAGCTCCGCAGGATCGCGGCTGGTCGCTAGAATGCGCTCCATGGCGGTAAGGTCTAGGCACTTTCCGGGCGCGCCCTCCGGGCACCACTTACCCTTGCCGTAGTCACTGACAAGCGACGTGCCCAGTGTGGCCAGCTCCTTTTGTTCGGCAGGATTGCGTGGCGCTGGGAAATCAGATGAGAGACGCAGCAAAAGGAGTTTGCGGGTGATGTCTTCGGGAAGGGGCATACCCTTGAAGCGGGTAGCTTCCGCGGCAAGTTCTGTAGTGGCTGCATCCAGCACCTGGTTTGCCTCGGCGGAAATTTGGTCAGTATCGTCGGTGATAAAATTCTGTTGCACCCACGATGCGCGAGATGATTTTATCTGCAGGTCAAGCAGGCGCCCCTCTGCTGCATCGATGAATCGTTTTGCATCAGCGGTGTTTGGAGCGGAACCCCTCATGCCCCTTGGCACCGCCGGGGGCTTCGCGGATTGCTGATCGGGTCGATTCTCGGCCCCGCTGGTTGCCAAAATGCCAAGACACAAAATTCCGGTGGCTGGAATCTTAAACATTTTGCTTCCGAGCCATCCCATCGTTGCCTCCTCACTGACTGACGACCTCACGCAATGCAGCCAATGCCTTGTCTATCCCGGCTCGGTCTACATCGCAATGCGTCACCATGCGCACCGCGTGCGGCTCAGTATCGAGCGCCCAGATATTTCGCTTATGCAATTCTGCCGATATTTCGTGGCCGGTTTTGCCGGTTCCTATACAGCCGAAAATAACGATGTTGGTCTGCACCTTGTTCGGGTCTATGTTGATCCCCGGAATCGCCGCGAGCCCCTCGGCGAGAAAGCGTGCGTTTTCGTGGTCTTGTGTGAGCTGCGCGGGAGATTTTTCGAGCGCGATGAGACCCGCAGCGGCAATAACTCCGGCCTGACGCATCCCGCCGCCGAATAATTTCCGGTAGATGCGCCCCTTTTCGATAAATTCTTGTGATCCAAGAATCATCGATCCCACCGGCGCTCCCAGTCCCTTAGACAAGCAAAACATCACCGAATCGAATTTTTTGGTGATTTGCGCAACGCTCTGTTTTAGAGCCACCGCAGCATTAAAGATCCGTGCGCCGTCGAGGTGAACCCGCAGACCCGCTTGGTGAGCCTGGTCGCAAACCTCCTCGGCGATGTCGGTCGGATACACTGTACCGCCGGCCATATTGTGGGTGTTCTCAAGACAGACGAGCGCGGTCTGAGAATCGTAATAAATCTTCGGCCGGATCAATGGTTCAATACTCTTCCAGGTAAGAATGCCTTCCGGCGCGTGCGTGACGCGGGGCATGCATCCCGCAATGGCAGACATCGCCGCAAGCTCGTACAGATTGGTGTGCCCACGTTCTTCGCAAATTACTTCGTTGCCGTGATGCGTCCATACTTTGATGGAGATCAGGTTGCCCATGCACCCCGAAGGGACAAAAAGGGACGCTGGACGCTCGAAGATTTCCGCGGCACGCTTCTGCAGCTTATTGACGGTAGGGTCTTCGCCATAAACATCGTCGCCCACTGCAGCCTCAGCCATAGCACGACGCATCTCAGCCGTGGGTTTGGTCACCGTATCACTGCGGAGATCGACGGGAATCGCATTCGACTGTGGTCGATGTGCTTCGGTATCAGGTTTAATTGCTGAGGTTGTTTGCATGCTCTCCTTACGTCCGCAGACGTATCGCTACCGGCTACGAAGCCATTAACGCGACAAAAACTTCGTTGGAAACCGCGAGCCGCGCCGCCGCCAACCGCACCCGGCTTCCAACCTGTTCGACAAGTCCCTGCGTTGCAAGCTCGTCAACGCGGCGGCGAAGGTCCTTCCGGAAACAACCACTATAACGATTCTCGAGAACGTCTAGATCAATACCATCAAGCTGCCGCAAGCCGAGGAATAGCTCCTCTTCCAGGGCCTGCTGTGCGGTCACCGTTTCCACCTGTTCGACCGGAAGTTTGCCTTTGCTCACACTCGCCGCGTAGGCGGATGGATCGTGCGCGTTCGCCCACCGCTCCCGGCCATTGAAAGAATGCGCCCCCGCGCCGAATCCGAGATATGGTTCTCGACGCCAATATTTTAAATTGTGCCGCGACGCACGTCCGGGCCGGCCCCAATTCGAGATTTCGTAGTGTTCATAGCCATGTTCCGCCAGGCGGACACATGCGCTCTCGTAGAATTCCGCCATGGCATCGTCGCTCGGCAGAGCGATAGCGCCGTAGCGCACCCCGCCCAGGAGCACTTCTCTACCGAGGCGGCTGGCCTCGTCAATCTCCATCAGATAAATAGACACATGCTCGGGCGCCTGCCCAAACAGTTCGTCAAGGGACTTTTCCCAGCTGGCGCGCGTTTGATGTGGAAGTCCGGCGATGAGGTCAAAGCTCACATTTGCAAATCCGCACTGGCGAAGCCATTTCGCGGACTGAAAGATGTCGGCGCACCGATGCATGCGTCCCGCAGCCTTCAATTCCACATCTGTAAACGATTGCGCGCCCAGACTGATTCGATTGATGCCTGCTGTTCGCCAGGCCGCTGCCTTCTCGGGCGTTACTGTTTCCGGGTCAGCCTCGAGCGTCACTTCCGTAAGTTTCGTGGAAAACGCCGCACAAATGGTCTCAATGATATTCGCAAGCGCGAGAGGCTCCAGAAGGCTCGGCGTACCGCCCCCGATATAAATCGTGTCTACAGGCAGGCCGTCCAGTGCTCTCGGAATCATGAGCCCGGCAGCTTTGTAAAGCGACGCATGCTCGCGGATTTCCCGGCAGACCGCTTGCGTATAAGGTGCGTACAGGCTTGCGGAAAAAACGCCGGTATGAAAATTACAGTAGGTGCACTTTGCCTGGCAGAATGGAACTTGCACGTAAATCCCGAGTGTCATAATTGTTTCGCGTATGCCGTATTTTCTGTGCCGCTTAGCTGAAACCGCACTTTAGCACATCAGCTCTTCGCGCGTTGTATCACGCCTCGCGAAGAATTTTTAGCTGTAACTGGCGCTCGCGCGGACCGTCGAATTCACAAAAGAAAATTCCCTGCCATCTGCCAAGCGCCAGCTTACCATTCTCGACAAACACGCTAAGCGACGCTCCAACGAGCGCAGCTTTGATATGCGAGTCTGAATTGCCTTCCGAATGGCGGTAATCACCATCGTGCGGCACCAACCGATCAAGGTCCACTCTAATATCTCGCGCCACATCAGCATCCGCGTTTTCGTTGATCATGACCCCTGCAGTCGTGTGCGGCACAAAAAGGTAACATACACCCTGCTTGATACCCGCTTGCGTCACAGCCTTCTGCACCTTCGTCGTGATTTCGACGAACTCAGTTCGCTGCGATGTAGGTATCGTGAGGGTGGTCATAAATAAAAACTGCTACCGGCCCTAAAAGACTGCCTCACACTCTCGATAGTTCTTCTATCCGGGATCGTGCCCCGGGGAACCTAGAGGCACACCATGTAGACAGTTCAATAGCGTCGCTATCAGTCACTAAGAGACAAGCGCTGCGGCCGAGTGTGCTCCGTAAAACGCGAACCATGGTTTGGCAGCTTTGAGTCGCTCGTTAACGTTTTGTATGTTTTTAACGCCCTGATCGTTGAGCCAGTCTTCGAGCGCCTTAATCCCTTGCTTCGCGTAAACAGGTATACCTTCTTTCCACGTTGCCCGCCCGCAGAGCACGCCTGAAAAGTTTACGCCCGCCTCCGCGGCCAGCTCCAGCGTTTCATTGAAAGTTTCATTGCTCACGCCCGCAGACAAATAAATAAATGGCTTCTTCGCCACCGCCGCTGATGCCCGGAAATGTTCTTTGGCTTCCTCTCGCGTGTATGCCGATTCGCCTTTGCCCGACCGCGCACCTTTTACAAAACTCATGGTAATGGGCACTTCCACCTTCATGATGTCCACACAGTATTGCGGCTTTGAAAATTCCTCCATGCTCTCGGTAACGCACTCAGGTTTCTTGCGCGCGAACTCAATGCTCTTCTCGTCCACGCCTTCTTCATAGCCCACAAATTCAAGAAAGAATGGCACGTCAGCGGCTTGGCATTCAGCCCCGATGCGTTCCACCCAAGCGTGCTTGATATCGTTGACGTTTTCTGGGTCGAAAGGTGTGTAATAGAGAAGGATCTTGATGCAGTCGGCTCCGGCGGCCACTAACCGCCGAACAGAATAATTGTCGAGCAAATCCGGTAGCCGGCCCGGCTGGGTATTGTCGTAGCCGCTTTTCTCATAGGCCAGCAGCAGTCCCGCATTCTTCGCGCGTTGTTTCGCGGCATTCAATCCAAATTCCGGGTCCAGCAGAATAGCGCTGGCATGCGGTGTCAGCACGCGTGTCACGGCAGTCTTGAATTCCTCCATCATTTCACGCGTCACCGCTTTTTTATCAATTCCCTTTTCCTTGGCAATGGCGCTTTGCAACGAGCCGCGCTGATCCATCGCCGCCGCTCCGATCACACCACGTTGGTCGGAAACCGCCTGCAAGCCCTTTCGCTTTCCGGGACTAATCTTCATCAACCCTCCCATAAGGATAACTGACCGCATCGATTGGAGAAAAAGCCCATTCATTTTAGCATGGAAATTTATGACCGCGTGGCTGGGCGCCAACGAGCTAGTGTACGCTAAATACCCGACGGAAACTCCGCGAGGTAACCTACTGGAGGTAAACAAGCTGGTGGTTGGTGCATCGCAAGGTAGCTTGCTTTTCCAAGGCGCCAAGAAATTCACGCCCGTGCCGAGCCAGAAATGGAAGGAAGCACAATGAGCGCTCCTGCAAATCATGCTGGGCGAAAAGCGAATCGGTGAGCAATTTCTCGTGACCGTCGATCACTCCTGTTCGGAAGTCCAACGCTCGTCCGGCCTTGGCCTTCAGGTTTTCAAACTGGAGAAGAATTTTTGCTCTCGTGGTTTCCAGCGTTCCCACCAGTGTCTGGTCCAACTCTTCGACTGGCCTTCTGAGTCTATCGAGTACCGCCGCCACGGACTTTTCTCCGTTCTCAAAATCCTGTTGCAGGGACTCCGGCAAGAATCCTTGCTCCATCCGTTTTCGAAGCTGCTGTCGTCCCTTCCAGACGTCCGGGACATCGATGCCATACTTTTCCAGTAGGTTAGAAACTTTAGCGTCCACTATGGTAAAACTTGCTCGCGGAAGGACTGCAGGCATCCGTCCAAGCAAGCGCTGGTAAAGCACGCCGCTCTGCGCAAAATAAGCAATCTCCGCGGGTCCTCCGACATAAGCAGCAGTGGGCAACAACATATCCTGCATGATGGGCCGCAAAAGCGCATTGGGACTGAACAACGCCGGCTCGCGCTCCAGTAAATCCAGTAATTCGGGAGCCGTGAACTCTTCTTTGTTGGCGATGAATCGATCCTTGTGTACCTTGATTGGCCATCGCCGTCGGTTCCGAACCATAAACAACGTTGTGCCGTTTTCTGAGACCCTGACCTGCGCGTGGAAGCCCGCACTCTCCAGCTCCGTTCCTCGCTTCAGAAGATCTTTCGTAATTTCAACGTGCTCGTCGAGCGCTCGTCGAAACACCGGGGCCGCCAAGCGATGCAGTCGAGCATCGAGCGGATCCACCAGAATCAATCCTCTGTTTGCAAACAAACGCGCAAGCAATTTCCCAAGTGCGCTCCCGAAGGTTTCTCCCGGCCCGTAACATTCACGCAGCAGCGTGCCCACCCATTCAGCCCCGGGCCCCTGCAACTGTTCCGCAGCATTCGCAACGACCTCGTTTATACCGACGCCGAGCCGAATGTCACCAACCGGCCGGCCTTCCTCCTGGGTCCGTTGCAATTCCAATCGTTCGATTCGCTTGTTTCCCAACCAATAACAGTGATTGACTTCTGTGAGGTCATGATCCTCGGTAGCCATCCAGAACACAGGTACGGCCGGGGTGCCAGCAGCGGTCATCTCTTCGGCAGCACGCAGCGCCAAAAGCGCTTTATAAACGGTGTAGCTCGGTCCGCTGAATAACCCCGTCTGCTGCCCGGTCACGATGGCTACCGCGCCGCGCTCCATGCGTGTCAGGCTGGCTTCGGTCTCCTGGCCACTTCCGAAGCGCTGGTTCTGCTCGCGCAGAATACCCACAACCTCACCGCGGATTTCCGCGCTCAGAGCAACCTCGCCAGCGGATGCCTTCACTCCTTCTTCACTCGGTGGATGGTGGAAGAATTCAGACAGGCGGGAAAAATCTTCGAGAAATGCTGAGTATAGTGGCGTGGAGCTTGGCAGTTCGCTAAGCGGAAGGCATCGACACTTCATCACAGTGTCCATGGTATATGCCAGTCTTCACAGCCGCAACGCTTTATCAAGGCCGTTGTGCGATTAGACGCTGGGAGGGGGCAGAAGTAACAGGAATTCGATGTATTTAACCGTGTGCCGATCCAGCGGGGATCCCCTTGAGAACACTCAAAACGCCCTCAATTTCCTTCTTATAGGCCTCTGCAGGCGGCAGAAGCGGCCGGCGCGGAGCTCCTCCGCTATAACCGAGCAGGTCCATAGCGTACTTGACTCCCGGTGCCCCGCCCTCACTCACGATTTTCTTCGAAACCGGTATCAGGTTTTGCTGCAGCGAGAGCGCTCGGCGCACATCGCCGGCGCGCGCCAGTTCAAAAAGTTCTATGCACAGGTCTGGCAAAACGCAGGCAAGCGCAAGGATGCATCCGCATGCCCCGACGGCGACCGACGGATGGATGGTGGCTGCCGAGCCTACCAGCGTTTGGAAAGTTCGCGGCGCGCTTTGCACAATTTCGCCTATGCGTTGCACATTTCCAGAACTTTCCTTAATACCAATAATATTGGGGTGTTCCGCTAACCGCGCCACCAGTGGCGCCTCAAACGCTACGCCGGTAAATTGCGGCACCGAGTACAGCAGCAAGGGGATGCGCGCCGCATCCGCCACACGCTCAAAATGCTCGATCAACACCTGCGCCGTCAATATGGGCTTGTAATAGTAGGGCGGCTTAACCAGCGCCGCTTGGTAACCAATGCTCGCGGCCCGCGCAGTGCGTTCAATGGTTTCCGCCGTCGATTCGGCGCCCGTGCCGGCAATAAGGATCTTGTTCGCGCCGGCTGTCTCGCGCACCGTTACCCACACGCGTTCAACCTCATCGCGGGAAAGCAACACAGCTTCGCCGGTAGAGCCCATCGCGACGAATCCCGCCAGCCGCGTCCTATTGTAACGACTAACATTTTCCCGCAAACGGTCGATCGCTACTGTTCCATCCGCCGCGAACGGAGTTGTCAGTGGCGCAAAAACGCCCTCGAGTCTCATGGCCGTATCCTCGATCTTTTGTCTAATCCGCTGAAGACGTCGAATGATCAGCGACCGTGCGTACCCTGTGCAAGTCTTGCAAAGCCGCAACTTCCAAACCATGGTCGAGCATTGCGCGAATTCCTCTTGCAGCAGCATGCGCCGCAGAAAGAGTGGTGATACACGGAATGTTATAGCGCACGGCCGCCCGGCGAATCGACTTTTCGTCGTAAAAAGATTCGCGCCCAAGCGGCGTATTAATAATCAAGTCTACCTTTGCCGTCTTGATCAGATCCACAATGTTAGGACGCCCCTCGTTCACTTTATAAACACTCTCTGCATCCACTCCTGCCGCGCGCAACGCGGCGGCTGTACCTCGTGTCGCCAACAGCTTGAAACCCAATTCAGCAAGCTCTTTAGCGAGGGCGATCACGTGGCGCTTGTCGCGATCATTGACGCTTAAAAAAAGTGTTCCCTGTTTTGGCAATCTCTGCCCAGCCGCGAGCTGGGCCTTTGCAAATGCCTGTCCGAAGTCCGGCGAAATTCCCATCACTTCTCCGGTAGAACGCATTTCCGGCCCGAGAATCGTATCTACGCCGCGAAACTTGTTAAAGGGGAAAACTGGCGACTTCACCGCGTGGTAATCGCGTACCGGAATTTCGCCGACACCGTCAACCTGCACCACTGGCAAAGGTATCTCCGCAAGCTTGCGCCCGGCCATCAGGCGCGCGGCCACTTTCGCCAGCGGTACTCCGGTAGCCTTGCTCACATAAGGAACGGTTCGAGACGCTCGCGGATTCACTTCGAGCACATACACTATGTCACGCTGTATTGCATATTGCACGTTCATCAACCCGACCACACGCAACGCCATCGCAAGTCGCTTGGTGTAATCGCGAATCCGCGCCTTCACCGACGGGGTCAAGCTGACCGGCGGCAGCACGCATGAAGAATCCCCCGAGTGCACACCGGCCTCTTCGATGTGCTCCATAATTCCGCCGATGACCACATCGGTGCCATCCGCCAGGGCATCGACATCCACTTCAGTGGCCTCTTCCAGGAATTGGTCAATGAGCACAGGCTTAGCCGGTCCCATCAGTGCCGCTTGCGCCACATATTCCTGGACCGTGTTCACGTCATATGCGATCACCATCGCTCGGCCGCCTAACACGTAGCTCGGCCGCACGAGCACCGGCAATCCAATCTCCGCCGCCACCCGCGCTGCCTCCTCGGGAACCAGCGCCGTACCATTGCGCGCCTGCGGGATGCGAAGCTCCTCCAGCAGCCGGCCAAACCGTCGGCGATCTTCGGCTAGATCAATCGATTCCGGCGCGGTACCAATGATGGGCACTCCGTTGCGCTTGAGCTCCAACGCCAGATTGAGCGGAGTTTGCCCGCCAAATTGCACAATTACGCCTTGCGGCTTTTCCCGCTCGACCACCGCCAGCACGTCCTCGAGTGTCAACGGCTCAAAATACAATCGATCGGAGGTATCGTAATCGGTCGAAACCGTTTCCGGGTTGCAGTTGACCATCACCGTTTCAAATCCGTCTTCGCGCAGCGCAAACGCCGCGTGGCAGCAGCAATAATCAAACTCAATTCCCTGCCCGATGCGATTCGGCCCGCTGCCAAGGATTACAATCTTTGGTCGCGCCTGCGGGTCAGCCTCGTCCTCATCCTCATACGTCGAATACAAGTATGGTGTGTACGATTCGAATTCCGCCGCGCATGTATCCACGCGCTTGAATACCGGCGCGATTCCCCACCGCGCGCGTTGCAGCCTCACGGTCGCGGGTGTGGTTTTCCAGATTGCTGCAAGCTGCTCGTCGCTCGCGCCCATGCGTTTCACTTCGCGCAGCAATTCGCGCGACGCGGTTTCCACGGTCACTCCGGCAGCGCGCCGGTTCGATGCCACGATCTCTTCGAGCTGACGGATAAACCACGGATCAATTTTTGTCAGCTCGCACACCTCGGTGGCCGGCAGCCCTCTCTCCAGCGCGACCAGCAGCCAATGGATCCGGTCCGGCCTGGGTGTAGCGAGCTTCTCCCGCAGCATCGATGCAGGTGCTTCCGCAGGTGCGCGCCAAGGTGTATGCGGTTCAAGCGACCTGATCCCCTTCTGGAGCGCCTCTTTAAATGTGCGCCCGATGGCCATCACTTCACCGACCGACTTCATCTGCGTGCCGAGCGTAGAGTCCGATCCAGGGAATTTCTCGAATTGCCACTTCGGAATTTTCACCACGACATAATCGATCGTTGGCTCAAACGATGCGGGAGTTTTCCGCGTAATGTCATTGGTAATTTCGTCGAGGCTCATTCCCACTGCCAGCCGCGCGGCAATCTTGGCGATCGGAAATCCTGTCGCTTTGCTCGCCAGCGCTGAGCTTCGCGAGACCCGCGGATTCATCTCGATCACTACCATGCGCCCGGTTTCCGGCTGCACTGCAAACTGAATATTCGATCCGCCCGTTTCGACGCCAACCTCGCGAATGATCGCCGCAGAAGCATCGCGCATCCGCTGATATTCCTTGTCAGTCAGCGTTTGCGCCGGCGCCACGGTGATCGAGTCGCCGGTGTGCACGCCCATCGGGTCAAAATTCTCAATGGAGCAGATCACTACGAAATTGTCACGGAAGTCGCGCATTACTTCGAGCTCGTACTCTTTCCATCCCAGTACCGATTCTTCAACCAGCGCCTCATGCACGGGGCTCGCTTCGAGAGCTCGGGTGATCGATTCGGCAAACTCTTCGCGGTTATAGGCGATGGACCCGCCGGTCCCGCCAAGCGTAAACGACGGCCGAATGACTACCGGATACCCTAGCTGGTCGCCCAAGCGCATCGCGTCCTGGGCATTGTTCACTAGCGCCGATGCCGGCACATCAAGACCTATTTTTCGGCACGCGTCTTTAAACCACAACCGGTCTTCCGCAACTTTGATTGCGCGCAATGACGCGCCAATCATCTCGACGTGGTATTTCTCGAGCACACCGCTTTCCGCAAGCTCGACCGCCAGGTTAAGGCCCGTCTGCCCGCCTACCGTCGGCAGTAATGCATCGGGCCTCTCTCGCGCGATAATCTCTGTCACATATTCCTTGATCAGCGGCTCGATATACGTGCGATCGGCCACTTCAGGGTCGGTCATGATCGTCGCTGGGTTCGAATTCACCAATGCAACGATGTAGCCGTCGGCGCGCAACGCCTTGCACGCCTGCGTACCTGAATAGTCAAACTCGCACGCCTGTCCAATAATGATGGGGCCCGAGCCGATAATCAGAATCTTCTTGATGTCTGTGCGTTTAGGCATCCGACTCCCGAATTTCGATCACTCGTTCGCGCGATGATGCCGCCGCAGCGCGCCTGAAAACTTGTTGTCCTTCATTAGGTTTGTGAACTCATGGAATAGATAGTGCGAATCGTGGGGCCCCGGCGAAGCCTCGGGATGATATTGCACGCTAAAAAGCGGCAGGGACCGGTGGCGCATACCTTCATTGGTGTGATCATTCAAATTTTCGTGCGTCACCTCAACGTCGTGCGAGGGCAGCGATTCTGGATCCACCACGAATCCGTGATTCTGTGCCGTGATCTCTACTTGCCCGGTCAGCAGATTCTTCACCGGGTGATTTGACCCGTGATGCCCGAACTTTAATTTGTATGTTTTCCCGCCGAGGGCCAGCCCGCACAGTTGGTGGCCGAGACAGATTCCAAAGATGGGCACGCGTCCAAGTAGTTTGCCAATGGCTTCGACCGCATAGGTAACCGGCTCAGGGTCTCCCGGCCCGTTCGAGAGAAACACCCCGTCTGGCTTCATCGCCAACACATCCTCCGCGGAGGTGTTTGCCGGAACCACGGTGACGTCACAGTTGTGGTCCACCAGAAGCCGCAAGATATTCTGCTTGATGCCAAAGTCATAGGCGGCCACACGAAAACGTTTCGATTCATCAGCCGCGCCAGCCTCGCCCATACTTTCGCTCCATGGCGAGGTGGCTACCTCGATGGAACCTTTAGTCCATGGGTAGGCCTCTTGGCACGAGACGCGACCAGCCAGCTCCAACCCGGTCATCGGAGGCACGTTTCGCGCCTCAAAAATCAGTTGCTCCGCCGGTGTTCCATCCGTTGCCAGAACTCCGCGCATCGCCCCGGCTATGCGAATGTGCCGCACGAGGGCTCGTGTATCGATGTCCCAGATCACCGGAACATTATGTCGGCTTAAGTAGGTATGTGTGGTTTCTGTCGATCGCCAGTTGGAAGCTACCGGCGAAAATTCGCGCACAATCAATCCCTCGATATAAGGGTGCGCGGATTCCTGGTCATCCAGGTTCGTGCCGATATTTCCGATGTGCGGGTACGTGAGGCAGACAATCTGCCCGGCGTAGCTGGGGTCCGTGAAAATTTCCTGATAGCCGGTGATGCTCGTGTTGAAAACAACTTCACCGCCGCGGCGGATTTGAGCTCCCGCCGCGCGGCCGTTAAATATCCGCCCGTCCTCGAGCGCGAGAGTTGCGGGCCGTGGATGTGCTTCCGTCAGCGGGACCTCCCGGGAAATTCATTGCAAGTGCTCGTTCGGCGGTGAGATCGAGCCGAATTGATGCGCCGGCCAATACGCGAAAACTGCTTTTCCGTAAATATAGCGGTTCGCGACCGGGCCGAACATCCGCGAATCATTCGAGCTCACGCGGTGATCGCCCATCACAAAATATTCGCCGGCTGGAACCAGCGCTGGCCCGTAATTACTCGCGTCGGCGAATTGTGGCGGCACATAAGTTTCTTCGAGTTGTCGTCCATCCACATATACATGCCCTTGGCGAATTTCAATTGTTTCGCCAGGTAATCCCACTACCCGCTTGATAAAGGATTTCGAATGGTCCAGTGGATACCAGAACACCACGACGTCGCCACGCTCAATGGGTTCAAAGCGGTAAACAAATTTGTTGATGAAAATCCGCTCCTGATCCGAAAGCAAGGGCGCCATGCTTGTGCCTTCAACTTTCACTGGCTGGTACAAGAAAATAATAATTACCATCGCCAGGCCCAGCGCCAGCAAGAGGTCTCGCGTCCAAGCGCGCAATTCCCGAGGCAGAGAAAAAGTCTGTCCGGCACCTGCAGCAGCCGGTTCACTCGCCCCGACGACCGGCACACTTGTCACCGTGGACGCCAAATTTGTCGGTGTCGCCTGCGGCTGTTCTTCTGCAAGAGGTATTGAATCGCTCATGCGGTTCCTTTTATATCATGCGTGTAGCCGTCGCGCCAATCTGTTCTGTTTCGCGATTTGGTTCGACATCGACAACAGCGGGCTCCTACGATAGGATGCCGCCTCACTGTATTTCTGGTTGCCTACCATCTCCATTGGCGAAGGGTAAGACCTATGCGCGCGACGGACTTTGAATTTCGCAACCGCTTCTGGATGTTCGGCGCAATCTATGGAATCGCGTTTTACTGTTATCGGTTCGATCATGTCAATGCCGGCGTGGCCCTTCTGCATTGGCTGGCACCCTCGATCAACGAAGATAGCCCTGCCGGCTTGCGGGCCTTGCACGTTATTTTTGGCGTCGGCGCACTGTTTTTGGCGGCCTTTGCCATCATACGCACCTGGGCTACGTCGTATTTGCAAGCCGACGTAGTCCATGACAGCAAGATCCGAACCGAAGGGTTGGTCGGCGATGGCCCGTATCGCTATGTGCGCAATCCCCTGTATTTTGCAAACCTGCTTCAGGCCATTGGCATCGGTCTACTCGCCAGCCGCCTTGGCTGGCTCATTGCCGTTGGCGTCAACCTTTTATTTCAGTACCGGTTAATTCTACGCGAGGAATCCGAACTGCTGCGAACGCAAGGAGAAAGCTATCGCCGCTTTATTTCTGCGGTGCCTCGTTTGTGGCCGGCCATTCGACCGAAAATTCCCCCAAGTGGTATCAGCCCGAGGTGGAGGCAAGCATTTGCTGGGGAATCCTTTTTCTGGATTTTTGCTCTCGCCTTGGTTTGCTTTGCCATTACACTCAACGTGAAGCTCACCGGGATTTTTCTGGGGGTCAGTATCCTCGGGTACATGCTGATGCAGCTCGCGGGAAGATGGGGCAGCAAGCGCAGCGCGGCATGAAGGTTAGTGGCCGGAATCGAAGAGCTTGAAGTCTTTGCTTACACCGAACGTAAATCCCGACCGTGCATCGTTCTTAGAGATTCCCGCAATTCCAGCAAAATCCCATCGAAAACCACCGGCGAGGATTTGCACTCCTAGCCTAGCTTGTGACTGGCTTTCGGTGCCCACCAGGTTCACGTTAATCTTGCGAGCGTTGTAACGTCCGGCCACCTCTCCGACCACATTCACAAGCCGGTGAACGGGATAGTTGAAGGCCGTACCGTAGAGTAGTTCGTCGTTCTGAGAAAACTTTCCGTTGGGCGCTTGCAGAATCGCCAGACCGCTATTGCCATAAATGTTCAGTCTGCCAAAATGCTTTTGCATAATAAACAGTCCAAACACATTCAACGTGTTCGTCCCGATCCCGTGAGACTGCTTCGAGTTCGGCAGTTTGAAGCCAAAACGTAAGCCAAGCGCGGGCCGCCGTTCGGCTTCCGAAAGCATTCTGATTTTTGTCGCTAAGCTGAAATCACCAATGTCGTGCGTTGAATTGGTGTCGCTGAGGCGCAAATCTGGAACGTAGGATACGCCATGTTTCTTTACATCGAGAAAATTCTGAATCGCTCCATCGAGCTGCACCTCGACAATCTTACCCAGACCGAGACGCAGGTTGGTTACGCCGACCGAAGTCAGGTCCCCAGACAATCCGGAGAGCGGAAAGTCAATGTCCTGCAAGAACTCGAAGCCTACCTCAGCGCGCAGTGTTCCGGCCTCAATAATCTCGGCATCCGCCGTTCGCGACGGGCGGTTTTGCGCCGCGCCCGATGCCGCAGCAGCTCCGAACACAACGATACATAGCAAAAACCAACGAAGCATCGGGCGCTATCCTAGAACAACCCGCCTTTAATCTCCAAGCGCGTAGTTGAGCGCGGCGAGCGCGGCAACCACCGCGGTTTCGGTGCGCAGGATATTTCTGCCCAGCGATACCTCGACGAATCGCGACGCTCGCGCCAGCTCGAGGTCTCTCTCGGTCCAGCCGCCCTCGGGACCAATTGCCAATGCAATCGCGAGGCGCGCTGAATCATCCGCCCGTTCAGGCAAGGAACTTCGCAAAGGCTGGGCCTGGTTATTTTCTGATAAGACCAGTTTCACTGCGGCACGGGATGCGCGCAAAGCGTCCGCTGTCTTCGCTGGAGCTGTAACCGTGGGCGCCTTCAATCGCCGCGATTGCTGGGCTGATTCCAGCGCAATTGTTTTCCAGCGTTCGACACGCTTGGCTGCCGCCACGATAAGCGCCTTCTCGCTTCTCTCGGCGATTAGCGGGACAATTTCCTCCACGCCTAGTTCGGTGGCTTTCTCCAGCGCCCATTCGAACCGATCGAATTTGACGATCGCCAGCAAGAGCGTGATTCCCAATCGCGTTGCATTCGCGGGAATGTCCCCGGCAAGCTCGAAGACAATCGTGTCTCGCTCTACCCGCGCGATTTTTCCCAGTCTAATCCTCTGGCCGTCGCTCAGCTCGTATAGTTGTCCGGGCTGGGCGCGAAGTACTTTCCCAAGATGATGTGCAGCCCCGCCCACCATCCGAGCCTGATCGCCTTCAAATTGTTCGACAAAGAATCGCCGGCGCACGACGCCGATTCTACCGCATTGCGACACTAGCGAAAGATTTTTTGGATTTTAGTTAAGGTTTGATGAACTATTCCATGACGTCGTTCACGGCTAGTCAAAAAGGTAGAGAGGCCTACCCAAAGATGTCTTTTACCTTATCGAAGATAGATGACCCACGCTCCGCAGGGCGGTTTTCCACTTTTAGCGTGGCCCCCAACTGCTCCATGAGTTTACGCTGTTCGCGCGAGAGCCTGCTCGGCGTGACCACACTTACATGGTAGTAGACGTCGCCCTTGCCCCCGCCTCGGGGATCCTGCAAGCCTTTACCTTTTACGCGGAAGATCGCGCCGCTCTGCGTACCTTCGGGAATTTTCAGCTTCTCTTCCCCTTGCAGAGCCGGCACCATAATTTCCGTGCCCAGCGCGGCCTGTGCAATGCTAATAGGAATGGTACAGAAAAGATCCACGCCGCGACGTTCAAAGAATGGATGGTCCTTCACCTCTAATACGACATAAAGATCTCCGGCAGGCCCTCCATTCGGCCCTTTTTCGCCCTCGCCGGCGATGCGCAGCCTCGTTCCTGAATCCACACCCGGCGGGATCCGCAGATCAATGGTCCGTTCGCGCTCGATCCGGCCCTGCCCATGGCACGCCGGGCAACGCTCCCGAATCACTTGGCCCGCTCCCTGGCACGAAGGGCACGTCCGAGAAATAGTGAAGAAACCTTGTTGGTAGTGCAGTTGGCCGCGACCACCGCAAGACTGGCAGGATGAAATTCCGGTACCTGCTTTCCCACCTGTACCCTTGCAGGCTTCGCAGTTCTCCAGCCGCGGTATCTTGATTTTTGTGGTCACTCCCGCGGCTGCTTCTTCAAACGAAAGCGACATGTCGTAGCGCAAGTCCGTGCCGCGCTGCGCACGGTTCCTGCCGCCACGACCGGAGCCCCCGCCGTAGACTTCCTCGAACCCAAAAAAGTCGCCGAAGATATCCTGGAAGTCTTGGAAAATGCTGCTATTAACTCCCTCGAACTGCACGCCAGAAAGACCGGCGTGCCCGTACCGGTCGTACGCTTCGCGCTTTTGCGCATCGCTCAACACGCTGTACGCTTCGGTGCATTCACGGAACCGCTCTTCGGCGGCTTCTTTGCGCTGCGGATTACGATCCGGATGCCATTGCATTGCCGCTTTGCGGTAAGCGCTCTTGATTTCTTCGGTGGAAGCAGTACGCGTTACGTTAAGGACTTCATAAAAATCAAGTTTCTTGGTCTGGGCCATCGATCCTCTTAATTAGCTAACTTTGATGCGGATGTATTTGCTTTTGAAGGCGCTTCTGGCGAATGACCCTGCGGGTGAACCGCCACGCGCACGGCCGCCGGCCGCAGAGCCTTCCCGTTGTACAGATAACCGGGCAGGAGCACTGCCACAACGGTGCCGTCAGCATGTTCTGTCGATTCGATGCGATCGACCGCCTGGTGAAGGTGCGGGTCAAAAGGTTGCCCGGTCGGATCCATGCGCTCGACACCCAGCCGGGTCAGTGCGTCGAGGAACTGTTTGTGAATCAGCTCGAAGCCTTTGCGATAATCCGCATAAGCCGGCTCGCGGTGCGTCGCGAGCGCTTGTTCAAACGCGTCCAGCATAGGAAGAAATCGCTCGAGTGTATACGCGGTGGTTCGCCGGGAATCGTCGCCGCGTTCGCGTTCGACGCGCTTGCGATAATTATCAAAATCAGCCTGACGGCGAATCAACGTTTGCCGAAGCTCGTCGAGCTCGCTCGTAAGGTTTTTAGCTGCCGTAGAACTTCCGGCTCCCTTGGCCTCTTGGGGGTCCTGAGCAGACGCAGCTGTCTCGCTTGCATCGCTTTCGGTTTCCTGCTCACGAGCGATGTGAATCTTCGATTCGGAAGTCTCTTTCTTATCTCCGTGTGGCACGTAGGTAACCTCGGCCTCGAACAGTTTACGTTTTATTGTGCGTCTCGCCCAGTAACTGAGCCACGTAGGCAACCGCGGTCATCGCACGTTCGTACTGCATTCGCAGCGGCCCAAGTACTCCGAGCGATCCCTGCAACTGATCGGCCCCTGCGTACGGCGCACTAATCAGTGCCAGGTTCTGACCAGCCGGATTCATCTGGTCGATTCCAATTTGTACATACAGCGGCTCAGGGCCCTCGATACATCCGTTCAGCAACGCGACCAATTTATGCTTCTCTTCAATCGCAGCTAGCAATTCGCGCAACTGAGTTTGATCTGCAAATTCCGGAGCAGCAGCAATCCTGGCTGCGCCTTCGACATACAGCTGCTGCGAAACAGCGCTACTGAGTACTGGATCACACAGGTCCAAAGCATCGCGCACAATTTCGTCATACCGCTCGCGCTCTTGGGCGAGCGTATCCACCAAATCAGAGCGGATAGCTTCAACCGTCCAACCTTTGTAGTGGCCGTTGAGATACTCAGCGGTGCGATCGAGTTCCTCTTGCGTGAAGCGGCGCTCCGGTCGAAGAATTTTGTCGCGCGCTCCTCCGCCCACAGTGATGAGTACAACCACAACACGTCCGTCCGGCAAAAGAAGGAAGCGCATATGCTCAAGGATTGTTCTGCCGAGCGGCGGCGACACGACGATACCCAACCCCTGCGAGATTGCGGCGAGCACGTGCCCCGCCCGTTCGGTCATTTCCTCCGGGTTAGCTGCCGACGAAATCTCCCGGTGAATCCATTCTCGGTCTTGGGGATTCAACGTGGCTTGCAAGGCCACTTGCTGCGCGAAGAATCGGTAGGCTGCCGCGGTCGGCAAGCGGCCGGCCGAAGTATGCGGCTGGTAAAGATAGCCGGCATCTTCGAGATCCGCCATGATGCTGCGAATCGTCGCGGGGCTCAGCAGTTCTTCATGGCGTCTCGAAATAGAACGCGAAGACACGGGTTCGCCAGTCTCGATGTAGGTGCGAACCACATCGACCAGTACTTGCTGATTCCTGCGTTCGTGCAGGGCACGATCGCGTAGCATCCCTCAAAGTCTCCTTCATTGATTCTATGCAGCAACAGCAAGAGCGTCAATGTTTGCTCTGGCACTTGGTTCTATGCACGGTCACCGCGAATTATCAATTTGCGCGCGCTGCAGCCGGTCCGAATAATCGATGTAAATAGTTTTCCACTCACTGAAAAAGTCGAGCGCGGTGACCGCCGCTTCGCGATGTCCGTTACCGGTCTGCTTAGTGCCCCCGAAGGGCAGATGGGTCTCCGCGCCGATAGTGGGCGCATTTATGTAAACGATTCCAGTATAGAGATCACGTGCGGCTCGAAACGCTTTATTTACATCCCGCGTGTAAATCGATGCGGAAAGCCCATAGACCACCCCATTGGCGATGTCCAGCGCTTCTTCGAGTGATTCCGTAGGCATCACCGAAACGACCGGGCCAAAAATTTCTTCCTGCGCGATACGCATCTTGGGGTCGCATCCGCCAAAGACCGTTGGTTCGTAGAACCAGCCTCGACCGAACGCGCCATCTGCGAGACGATGCCCACCAGCCAGTAGTTGCGCTCCCTCGCTCGTCCCCACGCGCACGTACTCCATCACCTGTTTGAGCTGAGCCTCGTTGATCGTCGGACCCATTTCTGTATCCGCGTCTAAACCGTTCCCAACTTTGAGCGACTTCACGCGCGCGACGAAGCGCCCCAGGAAATCCTTATAAATCTTGCTATGCACAGCGATTCTGCTGGCAGCCGTACACCTCTGCCCGGTAGTGCCGAAGCCGCCCCACACCGCCCCGTCGATAGCCAGGTCCAAGTTGGCATCATCCATGACGATGATGATGTTCTTGCCTCCCATCTCCAAGCTGTAATGCTTAAACGCTGGTGCGCACGCCTGGGCCACGATTTTTCCGACAGCCGTCGAACCCGTAAAACTAATGACCGGAACATCAGGATGGTTCACAAGTGGGGCGCCGGCTGACGGACCATCGCCAGTAACAACATTCACGACGCCGCGAGGAAGGCCCGCTTCGGTGAGAATCTGCACAAGATTATACGTGGATAGCGGCGTGTCTTCCGCCGGCTTGATCACCACGGTATTTCCGCAAATCAGCGCAGGCATCATTTTCCACGCCGGAATAGCCATCGGGAAATTCCAAGGCGTGATCAGCCCGCACACGCCAATGGACTGTCGCGTGCTCATGGCAAATTTGTTTGGCAGCTCCGACGGCGTGGTTTGCCCGAATAGGCGCCGCCCTTCCCCCGCCATGTAATACGTCATATCGATTGCTTCCTGCACGTCGCCACGCGCCTCTGCTAGCACCTTTCCCATTTCACGCGTCATGTCTCGCGCCAGTTCCTCTTTCCGTCGAACCAGTATTTCGGCAGCGCGATACAGAATCTCGCCGCGTTTCGGAGCCGGCACAAGTCGCCAGCTCTGATAAGCTGCCTGCGCAGCCTCCACGGCATCGTTAACATCTGCAGCGCTCGACGCCGGAAACATGCCGATTAGCTCATCGGTATTTGCGGGGTTGCGGTTGTCAAAGGCCATGCCGCTGCGAGCTTCCACCCACTCGCCGTTGATAAAGTTCTTATAAACCTTGGGCATCGCTGCGGTGGCCATGGGAAGCTCCTGCTGTTCGAGAGAACCTATTTCATTTTGAAGGACTTAATCTTATACTGCGGCGTTAATGCGTGTAAAAACGAAAACCTCCATTGCGTTCAATCAAAATCCGGATCGACCGCGAGGAGCAGTTTCCGCTCTCAAGCATAGCATAACTTGACGAGCAAACCGTTCTAGGCACGGCAGTCGATGAAATCACGGTTCCGCTCGACGATGCCGTAATCCGAGCAGCGATGCTGTGAGAGTCGAAGCACATGATGGTTAGGGGGTGACCAGTCGGATCGCCGATGACTCTCAGTTTTCGGTTCTAAGCCCTCCTCCCTAGTTACTCATCTCGGCAGCTCCCGAAAAGGCGTTCTCAGACATCGATCCCATCGGTTTGGATTTATAGGCTCAATCAGGTACATTCTGGGCGTGTGTCGCGCTGTCGGAAGCTATTGGGTTATGCCCGGCAGTTTTACGCCAATGAGGTTGCGGCGCACGCTCGTCCACCTGTGGCCTGGGGTCGCTTGTTTGGTCTCCAGGGAGTAACAAGTATCGAGAGGCTGCTATTGACGAAAGAACATGGAAAACGGGTTGGCGCAGGGAGCTACGCGGCTCTGGCGCCCTTTGTGATGCTTTGGATTTTTCTTGGGGCGGCCACCGTGGCGGCGCAAATGGATCCTTCGGAACCGCCCAATGCAAAACCCAGCAAGAAAGTCCTTCCCCCAATTTCCGGAGCGATATCGCGCGGTGCCGTTGACGAAACATCTCTGCGCAGCGCCGTCGAAGAGCTGGTGGCATGCGGGACGCGGCATTCCCTTTCTTCCTGGGACGATCCCAAACGGGGTATCGGCTGCGGCCGCGACCGCATCAAGTCGCGATTCGAGCAGATCGACAAGGGCTCCGGTGGGAAGCTGCAGATTTCCGTCGACCGTTTTGAAACTACTTCTCCGCGAACCGGCGGCAAACCAGTCAGGATGGAAAATGTAATCGCGATTCTTCCCGGAAGCGACCCATCATTGGTCAAGACGGTCTTCATAGTCTCAGGCCATTACGATTCGCGGGCTTCCTCCCCCACCGATTCGCGAAGCGATGCGCCTGGAGCCGATGACGACGCCTCCGGAGTGGCTGTAGCGCTCGAGGCGGCGCGACTGCTCTCGCCTGGAACGTATCGCGCAACACTCGCCTTCGTGGCTCTCGCAGGAGAAGAGCAGGGTTTACTAGGCGCAAAGCGCCTGCTCGCGTATTTCAAAGAGAACGGCTACCAAATCGGCGGCATGCTGAATAACGACATTGTCGGCGCCGACTTCGCTCCGGGAAGCGGGGTTCCGCATCGCGTGCGAGTGTTTTCGCACGGTGGCCTGGGAAACAGTGGGCCGGACAATGTTGACCCGCCTTCGCGTGAGCTGGCGCGGGCAATCGAAGGAATTGTAGGAGCTCCTGCGGTGCGATTGATCTTCCGGCTCGATCGCCTCGGACGCGGCGGCGATCATCGTCCCTTTGCTGAGGCAGGATTGCCTGCTGTGCGGTTCACCGAGCCCCTGGAGAATTACGATCACCAGCATCAGACGCCTCGCAATGAGAACGGGCGCGAGTATGGCGACCTCGTGAAATGTATGGACTTCAAATTTTTGGGCAATGTGGCGCGCGTGAATGCCGAAGCCTTACGAGTGCTCGCCATTGCGCCGGCACCGCCGAAAGAAGTTACCCTCGCAGGCGGCGTGACACCGGATGCCAAAATCAGCTGGGCGGCAGGAGATGACGCGCAGCGCGAGGGGTTTGAAATTTTGTGGCGCGATACCACCGAGTCGCGATGGGCCACCCTTGATTCTGCAAATTCGTCGGGGGATGTAGTTCTAACGGGTATATCGACAGACAATCATTTCTTTGCAGTGCGCTCGGTTGGGAAAAACGGCGCACGGTCCATCGCGATCCCCGCCGTCCCCAAGCCGCCGTCGGTGCCAAGCTCCTAGGCGGTTCTTTATATTAAATTTCAGGAGACCTAACGTGGCCGACGGGGCGCCAAAGGACCATCCGGCAAGAGCGCTTGAGGTGGTGCAATTCCGGCAATGTCCGAGCCCAGCCCCAGCTTCTGTAATGTGAGAGCATCAAGCTTTCCAGTAGGATTCAAGTTGCGAGCCGATTGGAAGCGCCGCATCGCCTCTACGGTCTTAGCGTCCCATTTTCCGGTGGGTTCTCCGATATATGCGCCCTGGCGTGCCAGAGCCTCTTGAATTTCGTTGACGCGATCGGGCGTAGGACCTTTTTGTCCACGGCGCCATGAGGTGTCGTGCCTAGACTTCCTCGACCTGGATCTGCCTCTTGTTTTTGCCGATGAAGGTGATGCCAGAGCAGTCTTGCTGTGCGTGCTGTTTTTGGATTCCGCCGGCAGGGCGGAAGGTGTAGCTGATTGAACAGCAGTCGGGGCGATGCTGGCCATCAGCATCGCC
>DATNLZ010000134.1:0-138439 GCA_035602605.1 Candidatus Dormiibacterota bacterium | reverse complement strand
GCATGTCTGTTTGTCGTGTGGTCTCATCGCATCACGAGACCACGTTTCGGCACAAGTAATCTTACAGCGGGCAGGGATACTGCCTTCAAGCGACAACGTAGAGGCAATTAGCTCATGCGTGGCTTGAGAAGCCCCCGCGTTCACGCGTGGGGAGTTATCACAGGGATCGATAAACGGAGCGACTACTTCTCGCTCTTCAAGACCCGCAGGCCATTGAGAGCGTCGTCGAGCGCAACCCTCTCTCCTGTGTTTTTTGAAGGGGCCGCCTCCAATTCGCGAAGCCGCCGGTGAATCTCTAGCAGCGCAAGTTCCGTGCGATTCTTCAATTTTGCGGGGTCGAATTCGAGCATGGCTAGCCGATACAGTTCCTTCCAATCCTTGACCGGATCCCAAACCGCGGCCAGGCAACCGTCGGCAAACACCCACGATTGGTAACGCACCAGCAGCGGTCGTCCGTTTTTGTGGCGTACGATGTAGTCGCCCTGCGATGTTTCATTGTTCCGCGGCTGTTCCCAAAGCCCGTGAAATTCCTCACCCTTGTAACTTATGTCGCCGATGGTCTTGTCAATCAGCTCGGCGCGGCCATAACCGAGGAATGCACATGCAGAATCCGAACAATCCAAAAATCGCTGCGAGGAGTCTACAAATACGACGTAATCCGACTTTAGTTCCGCATGCGCATGGCTTCGAAGCTTGATGAGCGATTCGAGCCGGCCCAGCAAGTCTTCCGGGTCGGCGCCCTTTTCGATAAAAGCATCCACTACCTTATGCACATCATCTCGCGCCCCAGAATACGCGGACAACATAATCACGGGCATTCGCGGCTTCTGCTGTTTCAGCAGACCGGCCACCGTACCGCCGTCCATGTCCGGCATCGAATAGTCCACGACCACGGCGTCAACCAGGTGCACGCTGAATAAACGTAACCCTTCTTTGCCGCTCGATGCTGTTAGTACCGAATAGCCAGCGGTCTCCAGCAGGATTTTGCGAAGAGTCAGGATTGAGGGTTCGTCATCGATGATAAGTACACAAAACCGCTTGTCAGCGGTTGCCGGCCTCATATCCATCCTCGTGGGTGACTGACTGGATGAGAACGCAGGTTCAAACCTTGTGGTTTCGCATACAAGGTTTTACTACATCGATGTTTTTTTCCATACTATTTTTACTGTATTTCTGAATTCGTTCAGCCAGGGGGCAATGCGGAATGCGCGTTGCACACATGCTGCGCGGACTGGCCGCCTTGGGACTGCGGTCACGCACCGATGCCAGCAGTCGAATGAGCAGAAAAAAGCGAAGAAAAGGCCAGCGACCTAAGCCTTCCGCAAACGTCTCTCCTCACACATCCAGGAATACCTGTGCGCGCCAGCCATCGGGGGTTTCAGCAACGCGGAGCTGATGCATCGTTACGGCCTTGATGCCAGTTTTCATCTGATGCCTGGTACGATCGAGCGATTCGCCATAAAGCGTTCCTCGCACTTTCCCGTCGCAAATGTCCCCTACCGTCGCGCGGCGAAATACAAGCTGCGTAGCGTCGGCTGTCGCCAAAACTTCCGCCAGCCATGCAAATAAAAGCGATTCTACATCCGTGCCCGTCACTTCGACGTCAACCGAAACGGTTTCCTGCACGGCTGGAAGTTCGCAGGTGAGCCACAGCAAAGCCAGCGCCGCATTGGCAAACAGTTCTTCCGCCGTGCCGCCATAAGCAATGAAGCCAATGTCCGCAGGATGTTCGACAATTTCAAACGGTTCGCGCATGGCCCGCAATTGTACCTTCACGGCTCTGCGCGCACGATGAATTTCACGCCGCCGGGTCCGCCGCCCGGGTACGAAACATCCGGATCAGCATCCATGCAATCACCAGCGCCCCCATGGCGATCACTCCCCACCAGAAATACACGGTGAAGACATGCTGTCCGAAAAGCGCAACGATGATCGTTTGGCCATAAAAAAAAGGCGCGATAAAGGAATGCATGAATGGCGGGAGATCGGTAATCTCGTGCCGGTCATTAAGATATCTGTGGAATGTTTGCGCGAACGGATGATAGCTGAGTGCGAAAGCGCCGCAGCAAACCAGCAGAAGCACCGGAGAGAAATCCGCTACATAGCACATCGTCGTCCGAACCCAAGGCGATAACCAACGCCGCGCCGGAGATAGCAACAGCGCCATGGACAGAACGGCTGCGGTGGCTAGCAGCACAATGCCGACTGCGCAGAGGTGCACGAGCGTTGCGGACCAGACGATGGCGTCCCACATCGGCTGTTTAGGGTGTCCCTGCGGTTTTAGCGCTCTGTTTGCCTCGGCCAGGTTGTAGCTCACCAGTTCCGCCTCGCGAAACTGTCCCTTTTTCTTCAGCACAGTTTCGAGGTTTCCATATACCCGCTTCTGGATGTCGGCGCCAATCAGTGTTTGGATGTCGGAGCTTTGGTCTTGCTCCCGTAGGTGTTCGGCAAAGTGCGCCACCCGCCAGTAAACATCGCCGGCGGTGTTGAAGTCGCCGGCCCGCTCCGCCTCTCCTGCTTGTTCCAGCAAGACGTCCACGTAACGCATGACTGCGTAGAATTGCGGCAGGGGATGGGCCGCTAGGGCAAAACCGGCCACCGTCGGCTTGGCGATTTTTTTCCGGCGCATCACCTCGCGATTCAGCTCCGAATGGCGAATCATGTAACTGTGGAATCGAGGCGCCTCAATCGCCCTTCCCATGGCTGCAAGCCACGCAGGCTGCGTCTCGAGCAGCTTGGCCCCGTCACGTCCGAAAGGAAAATTCATACCGGGATGAGCCTGTTTCCACTGCACTCGAAATTCGCGGGCAATGGTTTCCGCTTCCAGCAGGTGCGGAACTCCGTTCTGCGGATCCCATTGCTCCAGACGGCGCACCCATTGTTCAGGAATCGGGCGATCTGCCCTCCAGCCCAAAAGGTTGACATAGATCCAGGTAAATGATGGATCGAGCGCTATCGCTTCCTCACCGAGGCGCACACTCTCCGCCCCATAGCGCGGAATACAGATTCCGCCGGTGCAGTAAGACTCCATACCGAGTTCCATCGCCGCAAATGCCAGAGTGGCAGCGTCTCGTTCCTGTTCGGCCCGTTTGGCTATCGCGGCGAGGCCGCTTATGTTTCGAGGATTTCTGTGAACTAGGCTCCAGCTCCTAAGAACCTCTCCGGCGCCCATCCTAGCGTCAGGTCGCAAGAGGAGAACGACGGTCCCGGCGAGCAGCAATGCCGTCAGCCACCTCGGCATTCTCGGACCGCGCGCGGCCTCGCCAAAAGCTCCTCGAAAGGTGTTTTCCCGCGAAACTCCAAGCGGTCTTCTGAGCGAGTTCCAGAAACTTTTCCAAAGCGCTTTGGCGAACACGACGACACCTCCGAGGGCCCACCGCACCGCAGCAGGTCCGTTATCGACCGACTCCAGTTCGGTGGCGATTGCCTGCCCCCATTCGAGCGATTCGGTGGGCCAGAGGCGCACGAGCGCACGCAAGGCGCTTCCAGCGCATGTTTTCGCTGCGGAATCGATCCAACCGCCCATGGTCACGCCTCGCTCCGCGCAAACCTTAAGCTTTTGCGGCCCCGCGCCGCGCGCAATTCTTCCCGGGCCCATTCACGTCCTTCCGACGTAAGCCGGTAAAGATGCCGCGGACGTCCCACCTCGGATGGCTCCTCCCAGCGAGTCTCGAGCCATTTGAGTTTCGCGAGACGCATCAACATGGGGTAAAGCGTGCCGGACTGCAATCGGGTCTGCTGCGCGACGGCGTAACCATGCCGCCAGCGCGTGGGCTGGTCCAGAAACACTTCCAGCAGAGTCAGTGTCTGCGGTGAAGATCGCAAGCGCAATCCCATCCCATAATTCTACATATATAGAATTATTAAGTCAAGTACGTTTGCTCATGAGGTGTGCGGCGTGCCCACTGGGTTATCGCCCAGCCGAACAGTGTCGCGCAGTCGAACGTTCCGCGTTCGGCTTCTTGTGTCTAGGGCTTGACCCCGCTCTGAGCCATCTGCTAGCGTTAGCTTCTTAAGAAAAAGAACATGGACACGATTCAGATCACTCTGCCGGACGGTTCTACCCAGCAGGTGCCCACGGGCACTACGCCGGCGGAGATCGCCCGCAAAATTTCGCCGCGGCTCGCCGACGAGGCGCTTGTCGCGCAAATCAGCTCGCCCCATAATGGTGATTCCGCGCTCATTGATCTGAAGCGCCCGCTCGAGCGCGACGCGCAGCTGCGCATTCTTACGCAAAAAGATCCGCCTGCGCTCGAAGTTTACCGGCATTCGGCCGCGCATCTTCTCGCCGCTGCGGTTCTCGAGTTGTATCCCAGCGTCAAGCTCGGCATCGGCCCTCCCATTGACACCGGATTCTTCTACGAATTTCTGCGCGAAGAGCCCTTTACGTCCGACGACCTCGCCAAGATCGAGTCCAAGATGCGCGAGCTCGCCAAACAGAATATCCCCAACGAGCGCAAGCTCATTCCCAAGCCTGAGGCTGTTGATCTCTACAAAAAGAATGGCCAGAGCTTCAAGTGCGAACTTGTCGAAGAAAAAGCCACCGAACCGATGGTGTCCTTTTACACCACCGGGAAATTCATCGATTTCTGCCGCGGACCGCACATTCCTTCCACCGGACGCATCAAGGCCTTCAAGCTGATGAACGTGGCGGGGGCCTACTGGAAAGGGCAGGAGGGCAATCCGCAGCTGCAGCGCATTTACGGCGCATGCTTCTATACGCAGGCCGAGCTCGATGACTATCTTCATAAGCTCGAAGAGGCCAAGCGCCGCGACCACCGCAAGATCGGTACGGAGCTCGAGCTCTTCAGCATTCAAGAACAAGCCGGGCCGGGGCTCATTTTCTGGCATCCCAAGGGCGGTCTGGTCCGCAAGCTCATTGAAGACTGGCTGCGCAACGAACTTCTGGCTCGCGGTTACGATCTCGTTTACACGCCGCACATCATGCTTCTCGATCTGTGGAAGACAAGCGGTCACACCAATTTCTATCGCGATAATATGTTCGGCCCGATCGAAGTCGAGAAGGCTGACTACCAATTGAAACCCATGAATTGTCCGGGACATATCCTGATCTTCAAATCGCGGCTGCGCAGCTATCGCGAGCTGCCCATTCGCCTCGCTGAGCTCGGCACCGTCTATCGCTACGAGCGCAGCGGCGTGCTTCATGGGCTGCTGCGCGTTCGTGGCTTCACCCAGGACGACGCGCACATCTTTTGCATGCCCGAGCAGATCGAAAGTGAAATTGCCGCTTGCACTGAATTTGCTTTTGCAGTGATGAAGAATTTTGGCTTCGACAAGTTTGAGGTCGAGCTTTCCGATTGGGACGCCGCACATCCCGAAAATTACGCCGGTAAGCCCGAAGACTGGCATCGCGCCAGCTCCGCCCTGGCCAATACGATGCAGCGCATGAATATTCCCTACAAGCACATGGAAGGCGAAGCTGCATTCTACGGCCCCAAAATTGACGTGAAGCTCATCGACGCGATCGGCCGCCCCTGGCAACTTACAACCGTGCAGTTTGATTTCAATTTGCCCGCACGCTTCGGCCTCGAATATATCGGTGAAGATGGCAGCCGTCATCAGCCACTCATGGTTCACCGCGCGCTGCTGGGATCGGTCGAGCGCTTTTTCGGAATTTTGATCGAGCATTATGCCGGAGCGTTCCCCGCGTGGCTCGCCCCGGTACAGGCCGAAGTGCTCCCCCTTAGCGAAAAATTTGCGGACTATGCCAAGCACGTCCGGCAAATGCTTGCCAATCACAATCTCCGCGCACATCTCGATGATCGCAACGAGAAACTGCAAGCCAAAATTCGCGACGCCCAGCTTCAGAAGATTCCCTACATGCTCATCGTGGGCGCTAAAGAGTCTGAAGCCGGTACCGTCTCCGTCCGTCACCGTACCAAGGGCGACCTTGGGCCGCAGCCCCTTGGCGAATTCGTCGCCGCTCTGCAACGCGAAGTCGAATCGCGCGCCACTTCATAACCATCAAACTTCTTAGCAATTAAAGGACTCTTGTCCGGCACATGAATTCGTTGAATCCAAAAGTTTTGCGGAGGTAATCGTGCCCACTCCATTAACCGTGATTGCTCGTGTCCGAGCCAAGCCCGGCCAGGAGGTAGCCTTGCGCGCAGCGTTGATTGCCTTGGTCGCACGCACACGTAGCGAGGCCGGATGTCTGAATTACGATCTCCATGAATCGTTAGATGACCCCGCACAATACGTCTTCTATGAGAATTGGACGAGCCGCCAGGCACTCGACAGCCACAGTCGCTCAGCGCACATCCTGGCATTCCGTGAGCTAGCCAAAGATTTGCTTTCCGGGCCGACCGAAATCAGTCTCTGGAAAAGGGTGGAGTAACGTGGGCGCGCGAGCGAACGGAGCGACCGTAAAATCACTCGTGGAAGAAATTATCTCTCTCGACGAAACTTCTCTCGCCGAAGCAGTGACCTTCCTCTCGCAGAAAGACCCCGACCTCGCTCGTATTGTAAAGACCCTTGGTCCGCCCCCCTTATGGAAACGCGAACCGGGCTTCCCCACGCTCGTGTACTTGATTCTCGAGCAGCAAGTCTCGCTGGCCTCCGCGAAAGCCTCTTACGAGCGGCTCATCGCCGTAATCGGCCCGGCGCTCCATCCGGAAGCTTTCCTCAAGCTCAACGCGCGCACGCTCAAGCGCATCGGCTTCAGCCGCCAGAAGGCCGGCTATTGCCGCTTGCTGGCACAATCCATTCTTAAGAAGCAGCTCGATCTTGACGCCGTTCATCAAATGACCGATTCCGCTGCGCGCACCGAGCTCATTCGCCTCAAAGGAATCGGGCCTTGGACCGCCGACGTTTATCTACTGACAGCTCTGCGCCGCCCGGACGCCTGGCCGGTCGGCGATCTCGCGCTCCAAAAAGCCGTTCGCCGCGTCAAGCGGCTCCGCAAGCATCCGTCACCCGCGAAGCTCGAACGCATTGGCAGATCTTGGCGACCCTGGCGCGCCGTCGCCGCGCGTCTCCTGTGGCACGAGTACTTGAGCCAAGCTAGAAATCAACCTGAAGAGCAACGGCGGAATTGCCGCGCTTGCCCGCAGCCTCCTTTGTAAGGGCGGTCATCGGCCGATGGGACAGATAGAATTTTTTGATTGGACTTCGGAAATCAGATCGCTTACCTTCGATTTCTCAGGACGCGTGGCTCACAGCAGAACACGCCAAACTTAGGTCCCCGCCGACCCCCCTTTAATTTTCTCTGACGAAAGGGAAGTTTTTTTATAGCGGCTTCTTAGTTCGCCACCGAACCTCGTCGTTCACCCCTTTGCGGTTCTTCACCAGGCGCCGCGTACCCGCGCCCGCCGCCTGCTGAAAAAAGTTCAATCGGAGGGAAACAGATGAGGCAATTGTGTCTGCTGTGCTTGGTCAGTCTTTTCCTGGTTTCACCTATTCGAGCTCAGAACCCTTCCGAAACGGGCATGTCCGTTGAAGGCGAAGTGTCGCAGGAATACGGAATTTTGCCGGACGATCTAACGGTGGAAATTTACGATCTTCAAGGCCATCGAAAAGTGGATCAATCGCCAATCCGGCGGGACGGCCGCTTCCAGTTGCGAAATCTTTCGCCCGGCAGTTACTGGATCAAGATCGTGAATTTGCGGGGCGATGTGGTCAAAGAGAGTCTTGCTAACATTCAGCAAAACTTTGGGCCACTCTCGTTTCGAATTCCTTCGGAACCGCTTCGTGCGCCGGGAGGCAGTGTATCGGTGAACCGAATTCTTCACCCCATTCCTCAGAAAGCTGTGAAGGAATTCCGCCGGGCACAAAAAGCCTCTGAGGAAGGGCAGATGCAGCAATCCCTAGAGCATTTGGAGAAAGCGATCCAGATTTGTCCGGAATTCTCTGAAGCGCACAACAACCTCGGAGCTCGCTACTTGAGGATGGGCCAGTTTGACAAAGCTTTGAAGGAATTTGAAACAAGCATTGCCCTCGACCCAAAATTCGTAATGGCGCAAGTGAACCAGGGCGTGGCATTAATGAATAAGAAGAATTATCCGCAGGCCGAGTCCGCGGCACGCAGCGCCCTGCTGCTCGCGCCGCAATCGGTTCCGGCGCATTACGTGCTGGGCCAAGCGTTGGCTCTTCAGAAAAAAAACGAGCTGGAGGCCATCGAGAATCTGCGCAAATCGGTCGAGGCGTTTCCCAAAGCGCGTTTGCTAATCGCGCAGCTCCTGGTTGGCCAAGGCGCCCTCTCCGATGCCGCGCGCGAGTTGCGAGCGTACCTGGCATCAGGGCATGTCGAGAAAAAACAGCAGGTCGAATCCTGGCTCGCGGAGCTCGAGCCGCAGTAACTTCAGCTGTTCGGTCCGGGGCGCTGTCCGGTTGCGCGTCAAGGCGTCCCAAAAACGCCCAGTATCTGTAGTCACATCCCCCTATCCTAGCTACTTAGAGCTGGCACCACGATTGCTCATCTCCCGTTGGATGGTGATATTGCTCGCTATCACCTCAACCGCAATACCCGCCTGGCGCGCCATGCGCGTCGACCCCATGGTCGCCCTTCGCCAGCAGTAGCATCCTTCTCACATCGCCGAGGTGAAAACCTCAGCGCTTCACCGCCGAACTTGAAAACCAGGAGCTCATGCGGAGCACGCCGGATGCAGTCACAAATGGACGCATCATCGTATCCGGCGGGCACTCAGGCCACGACGAGGTACTATCTTCAGTTTTTGAATAGATGTGCTAGGTGCCCGTGCAAACCGTCAATCGCTTCGAACAGACCTCGCAGTCCTTCTGTTTCGATGCTGACTTCAACGGATTGAAGGTCGAGCACTAGGTCCTTGGCGAGCTCGGTAGTTCGTCGCACGCGCTCCGCGGATAAACCGGGCAGCACTCCATACGGATCGCTACCTCGTTCCCGTCGTTCGATCCACTGTTGCGTCGCCCAGGCTGTCGTACGAACGTTGTCCACAGCGCCGCGAAAGTCGCGCAGCACGCGGGAATCGAGGTCGGCGACCTGAATCAATTGCTCTAACTCGCGAAGCTCATTGGTAACTGCCAGCAATCGCGTGGCGATGGATGATCCTTGGGCCCCAGGGTCAGAAGTACGCACGGGTAACCTCCATGGGACGGAGCTGACCGTTTGAGTTGGATAGTACGCCTGTCGAACCCCATTGGGAGAAGGTTATTTAGCGTGCTAGGTTTTGGGAAACGCCCAATCGTTCGGAGGAACGTGCTGCATCAAGCTCGGGTCGTATCGAGCCTATTCGGGCTGTTCGGGGGATTTCCGGGCCATCCCGCCACTGGTACTTCCCTACTTGCTCGCACTTGTCTTCTAGCCGCAGGCCCATGCTATACTTTGTAACCCATCGTCACCGCGATCTTACTCGCTGCGGCAGGCGATGGTGAGTGTTCTCGGAGAGTGATTTATCGCCGAACGGAACTTCCGCATGGCCGATCGTATCCGCATCAACGAGCGGATACGCGCGCGCGAGATACGCGTCGTTGATGACGATGGTGGACAGCTTGGCGTGATGCAGCCGTTTGAAGCCATTCGTCTCGCAAAGGAAAAGGGTCTCGATCTTGTGGAGATTTCCCCCACGGCTGACCCGCCGGTCTGCAAAATTACCGATTACGGTAAATATCTTTATCAGCAAAATAAAAAGGCCCACGAGCAGCGCAAGAGCCACAAGGGCACGCAGTTAAAAGAAGTGAAATTTCGGCCCAACACCGCCGAGCACGATTATCAGGTGCGCAAAAACCAAATCATCCGTTTTCTGGGTGACGGTCACAAGGTTAAGGCCATGATCTTCCATCGCGGCCGGGAGATGGCCCATCAGGAAGTGGGCCGCAAAAAGATGGACCGTCTGCTAAAAGAAATTACCGATTACGCGCAGCTTGAGCTCGGTCCGCGCATGGAAGCCAACATTTTGATGGCCCTGCTCGCGCCCAAGAAGGGTGTCTCCGCAAAGCCTGCGGCGCAACCTGCCGCGGAGTCTCAGTCCGCTTAGCGTGGCGGAGGACATTAGAAAGGTTTTCCTCACATGGCCAAGAAGCGAAAAGGTAAAAAGCGCAAGTTGAAGACCCATCGTGGGGCCGCCAAGCGCTTCAAAGTTACCGCGACAGGTAAAATCAGGCGCCCGCATTCCGGTAAGCGCCACTTGATGGGCACTAAGAAACCCAAGCGCATGCGCCACTTGAAAAAGAGCACCGCCGTACATCCTGCTGACGTTCGCAACGTTCGCATGATGCTGCCATACGCCTGAAGTTTTGTAGCTCGCCTCTGGTTGAGGCGAGTGCCTTTTTCGCGCCAGGCAGCGCTTCACGGGTGCCTGCCGGCCGATCCTTCGAAGCTGATTCGAAGGTGCCTCAAAGGTGATCCTGGAGAGCTTCTGCTTTGCAGGAGCAGCCCAGGGACACGTAGTCATCACACCGGAGACAAACCCGTCTGGGCAAGACCCGCTCTGCTGGGGTCTGCTCGCCTTGCGTTTGTCTCCCCATAGGAGAACATCATGGCTCGCGTAAAACGCGGCAGCAAACGTCGCGCGCGGCGCAAAAAATATTTGCGCCGCACCAAAGGGTTTTTTCTAACCAAGAGCAAGCTTTACCAGTCGGCTCAGGAGGCGGTGAACCGCGCGGAACGCTATTCCTACCGCGATCGGCGAGTCAAAAAGCGCCAGTACCGCCAGCTTTGGATCCAGCGCATCGGTGCAGCCGCGCGCAATGCCGGAATGACCTACAGTCAGTTTATGCACGGCCTGAAGGCCGGCGGCGTCGAGCTCGATCGCAAGGTACTCGCCGACATTGCCGTGAAAGACTCAGCGGCCTTCGGCCTGTTAGCCGAACAAGCCAAAACCGCGGCAAGCGCCGCGGCGCCAGCGCCTCCTTCGGCGCCCAGGAAAAAATCGTAAGGGGTATACGTCGGCCGGCTCAAAGCTGCTCTTTGTTCGATCATTCCGAGCAAAGAGACGCGACGTTTTTGCCTTTCCATGCGCGAAGCGCATGTCGCGTCTGGTAGTTCGGGAATCCCCCTGCGCATTTCTTTGAATGCGCCGTCGCTCGGGAACGTAAACTGGAATTAGAACGTCATGGACGCTATCGAAAAAACGAGAATTCCATTCGACCAGCTAGAGGACTCCTCCTCAGGGGCAATGCAAAGGCTGTTCAGCGACTTGATCGCATTGGCTCAGAATGAAGCCAATTCCATTGGGGACGATGAATCGTGCGAAGCGTTCCGTGTTAGATGGCTGGGCCGCAAGGACAGCATTCGTGACCGCATTAAAGAGAACTGGCTTATAAAGGCCCCGGCACATGCGAAAAAGCTCATCGGCACTCATTTCAATACGTTCGCAACGGTCGTGGAAGAACTTCATCGCTACAAAAAGGATGCGATAGGAATTCTAGATCTAGACGTAGATCACGTTGACCTCTCGCTTCCCGGCGTCCAGCGTCCGATCGGCTCGCGGCACCTGATCCGCCAAACCATCGAAGAAATCGAACGCATCTTTCTCTCTCTCGGCTATACCGTTGTCGAAGGCCCGGAAATCGAGACGCCGTATTACAACTTTGAGGCCCTCAATATTCCCGAGCATCATCCCGTGCGCGATGACATGGATACCTTCTATCTCGAGTTGCCCGAGGATGCACCGACGCGGCTGCTGCGCACCCATACCTCGCCGGTGCAGATACGCACCATGGAAAAGCAGAAGCCCCCGGTGCGCATCATCGTTCCCGGAAAAGTTTACCGCCGCGATAATCCCGACGCGACTCACTCATTCATGTTCCATCAGGTGGAAGGGCTCGCTGTCGATAGCGACATCACCTTCTGCGACTACAAAGGCACGATGGAATATTTCGTGCGCCAGTTTCTCGGCCCATCTGTAAAAACCAGATTCCGCCCCAGCTATTTTCCGTTCACCGAGCCTTCCGTGGAAGTGGACGCAAGCTGCCACGTTTGCGGCGGCGGCGGATGCCGCGTCTGCAAATTCTCCGGCTGGATCGAACTGCTCGGCTCGGGAATGGTCGACCCTGCGGTATACGGATTTGTAGATTACGACCAAACGAAATTGAACGGTTTTGCCTTCGGCATGGGCGTGGACCGGCTGGCCCTTCTAAAATACGGCCTCAATGACTTGCAGGTTTTGTTTCAGAATGACGTGCGCTTCTTGCGGCAATTTCCGTGAGGTCCTCCGGCAAGGTTCACTGGTACGCGATGTCGGAATTTGCGCCTGTGAGTATCGAAACAACAAATTCGCCAAACACTTCCGCAAAGCACACCGGCCTGCGCGCTCGCATTTTCCCCTTGTTGCTGGCAAAGGCCAATGCGCGATATGAGCGGTGGATCGCTGCGCGTAAGCGCCAGCTGTTCAGCGAGCTGCGCGGCAGGGTCCTCGAAATCGGCCCTGGTGTCGGCGTCAACTTGCGATATTACGCTGCCGGAGTGCATTGGATCGGCATCGAGCCGAATCCGTATATGCAAGGTCCCCTTCTCAAAGAAGCCGGAAAGCGCGGCCTGCATGTTGATTTGCGTACGGGTATCGCCGAGCGCATCGAGCTCCCCGATCAAAGCATGGACGCCGTCGTGAGCACGCTGGTCCTTTGCTCGGTCGAAGATATGGATCGCGTTCTCCAAGAAATTCAGCGCATCCTCAAACCCGGTGGCCGCTACGTATTCATCGAACACGTTGCTGCGCCGCGCGGAACGTGGCTGCGGCATTTGCAGCGTTTGGTGCGGCCGGTGCTTACCTTTTTTGCGGAAGGCTGCCACCCGGATCGCGAGACCTGGAACGAGATTGCGACAGCTGGCTTTCGTGACGTCAAGATCGAGCACTTTCGCGCTCCATTGCCGGTGGTTTCTCCGCACATCGCCGGCGTAGCCATTCGCTAAGTGTTGCTGGCCGAACAACTACGATGAAAGTTCTCTCCAACTGGCTGAAAGAATTTGTGAGCTTCACCGCTCCGCCGGAGGACCTTGCCTCGCGCCTTTCGCTCGCAGGCGTCAACATTGGAGCCGTGGAAGATTCGCAAGCCGGTCCGGTGTTGGACGCCGATCTCACCACCAATCGTCCGGATTGTCTTGGGCATTATGGGATCGCGCGCGAGGTCGCCGCGCTTTACCGCTTGCCACTCAAAAATGTCACGCCGCAATTGACCGAGTCTTCGGAAAAAGCGAGCGACGCAGTTCGCGTCACCATCGAATCTCCCGATCTTTGCGGACGCTTCACCGCGCGAGTCATTCGTGGCGTGCGAGTCCAGCCGTCGCCAGCGTGGCTCCGCGAGCGGCTCGAAGCGCTCGGCCAAACCTCCATCAACAACATCGTAGACGCCACCAATTACGTCATGATCGAACTCGGGCATCCGCTGCATGCTTTCGATTACGATCGAATTTCCGGACATCACATCATCGTGCGCCGCTCGCGTCCAAGCGACCCCGGCCAATCAAGCCGCCCGACCGGCGGAGACACCTTACAAACCCTTGATGGCGTCGAACGCGCTATTCCCAGCGATGTTTGCCTGGTCTGCGATGCTGTGCGACCTGTCGGCATTGGCGGCATCATGGGCGGGTCGGCAACGGAAATTTCATTCGCTACAAAAAACGTTCTTCTCGAGTGTGCTTGGTTCGATCCGATTTCGATTCGTCGCGCCGCAAAAAACCTCAAACTGCATACCGAGGCTTCGACTCGCTTCGGCCGCGGCGCCGATCCGGAAATGGCCGACCTTGCTTCGCGGCGTTGCGCGGAATTGATTCAGCAACTAGCCGGCGGCGAAATTCCGTCCGGAGTTGTGGACCAATATCCGCGTCGCCTTTCGCCCGCCAAGCTTACCCTGAGGCGCGCTGAACTTCTGCGGGTAATGGGCGCGGACATTCCCGACAAAGAGGTTGAAGCCATTCTAAAAGCGCTGGGGTTTGCTCCGGTGCGCAACGACGCGACGCGAGGTCAATCCGGCTCGCTGATGGCCGCATGGGAATGCACGACCCCTTCGTGGCGATCCTCCGACGTTACCCGCAGCATCGATCTCATCGAAGAAGTTGCACGGCTTTATGGCCTCGATAAATTTCCTGCGCGCATGCCTTCCGCACACCAAGCCGCCGCGCGATTGCCGTACGCTGAAGCCGACGACCGCTTGCGCGAGCGCCTGATTGGATTGGGTTATCGCGAAATCATTTCCATCACGCATGTTGATCCGTCGCGCGATGAACTGTTCCGTCCTGATGGCGTTACTCCTGCACGCCTCGCCAATCCCATCGCCGAAGACGCGTCGGTCCTGCGCTCGACAGGAATTGTTTCGATGGTCGCAGCGCTCGAATGGAATCTCAACCACGGCCAGCGCAACGCGCGTCTTTTCGAATTTGGGCGCGGGTATCGTCTCGACGGAACCGATCCGGTCGAAACGCGCATCCTCACCATTGGCGCGACCGGCGATGCACAAGAGAAAAGCATTTACCAAGAGCAGCGCGACTATTCTTTCGCGGATTTGAAGGGCGACCTCGACGCCCTGGGCGAACTCGCAGGCGGGTTTGCCTGGCAGCCAACTGAGGCCAACTGGCTGCATCGCGGACGTTCGGGGCACTTCCACATACTGAATTCCCAGGACGTTAATACGTTTCCAAGCGCCGGAAGCAGAGCGGGCGGTTCCTCTCCGGGCATCGCCGGACAACTTGCCAAATCTGTTTGCGAGCGGCTCAAAATCCGGCAGGATGTTTTTCTCGCCGAGCTAGCGCTCGACGATTTCTACCAGCACTACACGAAAACAAAACAACAGCGCCGTTACCAACCGCTGCCGCGTTATCCCGCCGTGGAGCGTGACTTTTCTTTACTGCTTCCCGAGGGCACCTCCTTCGCCGATGTTGCGCGGGTGATTCGCCAAACCGGCATCGAAGAACTTTCCTCCATCGAGGCCGTGGACTTATTCCGCGGTAAAACTGTCCCGGCCGGAAAATATTCGCTACTGGTGCGCGTCAGGCTGCACAGCCGCGAAGGAACGTTTACCGAAGCCCAACTCACCGAGTTTACGTCCGGCATTGTCGCTGCTCTCGCGAGGCAGCTCGGCGCGACGCTTCGCGCCAGCTAGTTGCCTATGTTATGTTTGGCTGGCCCCCGCCCAGCAGAATCCCCGTAGGAGCAACCATGAGCAAGTCAGTCAAAGTGGAAATCTACGACCAGATCTACAACATCGGCGGCGATCTCGATGAGGCTTACGTCCAGCAACTCGCGGAGTACGTGGATTCGAAGATGCGCGCCGTTGCCGAGGCCACCAAGGCAGTGGACTCGCTAAAGGTAGCTGTTCTTGCGGCGCTGGCCGTTGCCGATGAATTGCACGCGCTGCGCAAGGATCGTGGCGAATTGGAAGAGCCTTTGCGCGAACAAGTCGAGCGATGCCTCACGCTCGTCGAGCGCGCGCTGAAGCAGACGGCCTGACGCGAATGCTCGGAAATTTCTCCTCCTTCTAACCTCTGCGCTCGGATTTCTTTTTGCGTTCGTTCTTCTGACGTTTCGTGATAACCGCTCAGCAAAACTGACGGGACATTCAGCAGTAGCGGAAATTGTTATTTCACAAATTTAATGCGACCAGGGCGTCGGCTTGCGCTCCCAACGATGCTCGCGCAATTCTGCAAACAGCGGCTCGGGCAGGGAACCGGCATCGCTTGCGGCCAAATTTGCTTCCACATGTTGCGCTTTGCGCATGCCGGGGATGATGGTGCTGACGTCGCGATTGGCGAGGATGAAGCGCAGGGCCATTTCCGGCAGAGTCCCGCCAGTGGGAACCAGGGGCTTTAGCGCGTCGGCGCGCGCGACGCTGGCCTTCAAATTCTCCGGAACGAAATAGGTGTTGCGCCAGTCGCCCTCGGGCCAGCGGCTATCGAGTGTAAGCGTGCCGGTGAGCGAGCCTTCGTCGAATGGTACGCGCGCGATGACCGCGACATCTTTTTCGCGGCACGCAGGAAAAAGCTCATCCTCGGGATTCTGATCGAAAATGTTGTAGATGACCTGCACGGCATCCACGTGGCCGGAGCGCACGGCGCGCACTCCGTTCCACGGCTCCCAGCGATTGCTGCTGATTCCGACGGCGCTGATTAATGTTTCCCGCCGCAAATCGTCAATCTTGCGAATCCAGCGCTCATCGTCGGTCCAGGCGTCTTCCCAGGTGTGAAATTGTATGAGGTCAATTTGCGGCACGCCGAGATTGGCGAGACTTTTATGAACATACTCTTCGATGTAATCGGGAGGATAGCAATCGTCAAGCTTGAATTCACGGCGGCTGGGCCACTGGCGATTCTTGGGGGGAATTTTTGTGGCCGCGCAAAGTTTCTTTCCGGTGTTAGCGCGCAAAATTTGGCCGAGCAATTTTTCACTGTGGCCCGAGCCGTAGGCCCACGCGGTGTCGAAAAAATTGCACCCAAGATCCACGGCGCGCTGGAGAGCGGCGAGGGACTCGGCGTCATCGGAGCCGGTCCAGCCAGCCATTCCCCACATTCCGTAGCCGACTTCGCTAACGTTCCATCCAGCCCTGCCAAAGCGGCGGTATCTCAAGCGGCGTTACTCCTTCTAAGCAAGTGGCGCTGCTGCGTCAGAATCATAGCAAGCTTTGACTCCGCGCCGGAAACGGAGACATGACCAAGGCGACTAGGATTGAGTGAGCTATTGTGACGTTGTTGTTTTGGGGTGGTAATTCGGATATGTGGCCCTATGCTGATTCGTTTTCGTCATGCCCGCATACGACCCCCTGTGCCGAGTCAGTCAAATGCAAACTGACCCACTACCGACCAATACCAGCGGTGACTCTAGGGCCGAGGGCGCGCGAGGAGTTGACGAAGTTTGTCCATGGGCAAGGCTTCGGCGGAGTGGTCGGCGCGCCCGTGGATGGTATGGGCGCGCAGCAGGGAATTGTAGATGGCTTCTTCGGTGGCATCGATGGCGGCTTCGAAGAGCGGTGAGACATGATCTTCGTCAACGAGTTGGACGGCGGGCCGCAAAACGTTGTCGGCCGGTGTGCTGCGAGAAGGGACGGAGGTGCGGCGCGTTGCGCCGGGTGCGCCTCGCGGCGAATCCGCTTCGGTGCGCGGTTGCTGGGATGCGGCCGTATCGGCAGCGGCGCGATTCGTTGTAGTTGAGAACGCGATGACGAACTCACCGCTGCCATGGCTGCCTGTTGCACCGGTGCGAGCCATGCCCAGAATCGCGCGTGCGGCCAAGCGGCGGAGCTGGCGGGCGTCGAGCGGTGCATCGGTGGCGACGACGATCATGCACGAGCCGTCGGCTGAAGGCGGTGCCAGACCAGTCGCACTTGCACGCGATTCCGGCGGTTGCAGCTCGCGCCACACAGGGACGCCTGCGATGGTCAGGCGTCCGCCGAAATTTGTTTGCACCAGTACGCCGATGGTGTAGCCGCCCCGGCTGGCAGGAAGATGCCGCGAGCTTGTGCCAATGCCGCCCTTCCAGCCGAAAGCGAGGGTGCCGGTTCCGGCTCCGGCGGCGCCTTCTTCGACAGGGGCACTCGGGCCGCTTGAAAGCGCGCTCGTGAGAGCGCGGCGGACGTCCTCGGCTTTGACGTGTCGCCCACGAATGTCATTTAGCCAGCCGTCATTGGTTTCGCCGACCAGAGGATTGACCGAATACACATCTTCATTGCCAGGCTGCGCGAGCGTCCAATCAACCAGAGCCGCTGCTGCGTCCCAAACACTGAGCGTGTTAGTGAGTATGATCGGCGTTTCCAGTTGGCCCAGTTCGGTCACTTGCGTCGAACCGGCGAGCTTGCCAAAGGCATTGTAGACGTAAACAGCGGCAGCCACTTTTTCGCGGAAGATATTTCCGCCATGAGGAAGGATGGCGGTCACCCCGGTGCGGACATCGCTTCCGGAAACCAGAGTGGCGTGGCCGACGCGTACGCCCGCAACATCGGTGATGGAATTAAGCGGGCCAGGATCGTAAATGCCGGGGCCAATACCAAGGTCGCGTGCGCGAGGACGCGGTCCTTCCAATGGTTTCGTCTGGGCTGCAGTTTGGGAAGCAATGGCAAGCCACCAGGTGGCGAGCATCGTGAGGAATTTGCGCATGCGTTTTTTCCTTTGCTCGAAGCAAACCAGGCAATATTAACGTTGCATGGGAATTTGCGGGCGGTTGTGACGAACGATCAGGTGAACAAAGAACATCAGAACAAGGATGCCGCCAAACGTGCATACGATGGTAGCTCCGGTGGGCAAATCAAGCCGCGCCGAGAGATAAACACCGAGGGCGGAGACCAGCGTGCCCATGGTCCAGCCGATCGCCAAACGCGGGCCGATGCGGTCCGCAAAGAGCATCGCGCCGACTGAGGGCACAATCAAGTAACAGAACACCAGAAGGACACCGGCGATGGCCACCGACGAGGTAACCACAAATCCGAACGAAGCATAGAACAAAAAATCCCAGAATCGCACTCCTAAGCCGAGCTCCTCGGACCCCTCATCGGGCTGGTTATGATGCAACGAGATCGCCAGGAATTTTTTGCGAAAGACAAAGTGAAATATTCCGATGGCGCCATATAACAACGCGGTATGCCCGACCTCGGTCATGGACACCGCTAAAATATTTCCGACCAGCATGTCTTTCAGATGCTCGGTCTCTCCGGTGGCTTTGGACATGGCCAGGATGGCGGCCGCGGAAGCGACCGCGTAGGTGATGCCGATAAAGGCTTCTTGAGGAATGTGGCCGCGACGCGTGCGGACCGTGGCAAAAATAGCGGCACCCAAAAAGGTGAAGGCGAGGCTGATCCAGTAAGAACCGCGGCCGTGGGGATCCATGCCGGCCAGGATCGCGATGGTGGCGCCGAGGGCGGCAATCTGGGCAAGCGCCAGGTCCACAAAGATAACCCCACGCTCGACGACGTGGACGCCAAGATAAGCGTGAATGCCGGTGAGGATCAAACTGGCTAAAAACGCTGGGAGCAGGAATTCCAGCATCGCTGTGAGATCTCCTTGTAGACGCAAGCCATAAGGTGAAAAAACGGAGACGTTCAGTGCACTTCTTGAAACGCCTTCACCAGCAGCGCTATATCGTAATCGAATAGCTTGAAATAGTCGGTAACTGGCTTTTCGCCGCCGACCGATGGAAGCATCACCACGACTTTCGCACCCGTGTCGCGCGCAATGGCATTCGGTGTTTTCAGGTCAAAATACGGCTCGACCATAACAATCTTTATGTTTTCGCGCTTCATTAATCGAATGAGCTCGAGTGTGTGTGACGGGCTCGGCGGAATGCCGGGGCGCGGCTCGACATAGCCAACGACGTCGAGGCTAAAATGCTTGGCAAAATTTGGCCACGAACGGTGATAGGTAATCACTTTGCGTCCCGCGTACGGCTTCATTTGTTCTAGCCACTTTTTGTCTTCCCGCTTCAGGCGGTCTGCCAAGGCCTCATAGCGCTCGTCGAAATATTTCGCATCGGCAGGACGCATCTCCGAAAGTTTGTCGGCAATGCCCTTAGCGATGCGCAGTCCGTTGTTGGGGTCGAGCCAATAATGCGGGTTGCCTTGCGGATGGACATCGCCTTCCGCTCGAGTCACTACGCCTTTGGGGATTTCGAGAATTTCAGCGAATCGCGAGGCGTCAAGATAGCCTGGCCCGGCTACCTGTATTCTGGGATTGCCGGACTGGTTGATAAGCGGAGGCAGCCAGCCAATCTCTAGCTCCAGGCCGACCACGATCAGCAGATCCGCCTTGCGCAGCTTCAGCAGGAAGCTCGGCTTGGCTTCCACAAAGTGCGGATCCTGATAGCCGCGGGCGATCGATTCCACGGTGATGCGGTCGCCGCCGACTTCCTGAGCGAGTGACGCGAGGTCCGCGGTGGCCGTTATGATTTGAAGTTTTCCAGCCGCTTGCGCGGGCAGAGGCGTGAGCGTAGCCAGCAGCAACGCGATGCTGACAATGCTCGCCGCCAGCGAAGTAAGACGAGTTTCTTCGGATGCGTTTCTCATCATCATCTCCTAATCGTTATCACTGCTAGAACGGATGGGCGCCATGCGCGCCGAGTACAAACAACAATTGGAAGCGCAGTTCATTGGCGTCGAATTTTTCAGCATATCGCGCAAAACGGTACTGCCCGCGAACTTGGCTGAACTCGCTCGGCCAATAGGTCAGAAGCGCGGAAAAACCAGTATCACGCAGATTGGCATCTGCTGCGCGAGCGCTGCGGTCAAAGCGGCCGCCCACGGTCCACCGGCGCGTGAGCCTATACTCGCCGGAGGTGTAGAGGCCAAACGCGCGCTGGGTTTCAAAAGCATTGCGCGCTGAAAGCTGATCGCGGTGGCTCCAGACCAACTCGGTCCGCGCCAGGAATGAGTGGTAGATGGCGCGACGAAGCGGCTTCCAGCGAAACGTCGCGTCTACCCCATAGAGATTGGTGTGGAAGTCAGAAGGAAGCAGCGTCACGAGGGTGTCGCCGGCACTGTGACCGTGGGCGTAAGAAAAGCCGATGTCCACGTTCGACGATTCGCTTAGATCTTTGTAAGCGCGAATATGCCCGACAGTGCTGACGTCCTTATGTTTGTCCGCACGAAAAATATTGCCGGAATCTCCTCGAAAAACCTGGCCGGTTCCTTCGAGGAAGATCCATTTCGGTGCCGGCAAAATACGGGTGACGGAAAAACCAGCGTCATTGATACCGTCTTCGCCGCCCAGTAGATTTTCTGTCACCAGCGGCCGGTCAGTCCATTCCAGCGCGTGATTGTGAATCGTATTCACCTTGCCGAACGCGGCGCGCATCTTGCCCGCTTTGGCTACAAAGCCGCCAGGCAGCGCCGTGAAGGTAACGTAACCTTCTTCGACGTTCACGCCGGTTTCGCCGAAGGAGAGAAAGAAATCACCGCGGGCGTAGGGATCGATGATGGCTTGGAAGCTGACTTCGGATTCGTGTAGCTCGAGCGCGGGCACCGGGCGAATCTTATTGCGGCCGAGCGAGCCGAGGAAGTCGCCGATCACGCTGATATCCGGATTGAGCAGTTTGGCATTGGATGTTGCGCCGCCGAAGACCTGCGTCTGCGGGCCACCAAGGATCGGTGATGGTTCTTGGGCCGCCGGTTGCATGGCGGCTATCTCGCCGCTAACTGGAGTGGATGGCTGCGCCATCGCCGACACGGTTCTTTCTGCAGCGCCTTTTTCCATGCCAGGCCCCGCCGTGAGTACGAGTCGACCGCTTGGCGCGACGCCGTTCGGCTGGGGGTCGCGCACCTTGATCAGTTCCCTGCGTAACAGCTCCACTTGCGCGGCTAGCGCGTGGACTTGTTCTTCGAGCGCCTGGAGCCGGCGGGTTTCCGTCGATTCCGCGACACCGGTGGATTTGCCCTGGGCTACAAGCATGCCTGGCACGAAACAAAATGCGCACGCGACGACCATTGCTCTTCTCATCGAAATACTCCTCTCAGAGACTAAGGGATTTAGGATGACATAGGCCCGGCGATCTCTTCCTGCTGCGACGTTCGGAAAACTAATTGTGCGCCCCAACGAGCACCCATCAAGCCTTTTTTTAATGATGTGCGTCTGATAGGATGTTTGGCGGCAGGGGTATGTGTCGCCCCTAAAGGATTAGGGCTTGAGCCGGAAAACTGAAAAACACACTCTGTTCGGTCAGGCTGTCTTGGGAGTGGCGCTGCTGGCGCTGCTCTTCGCCATGGCGGCGGGCGCTGTCTCGCACGGCGACGACAACAATTCGAGCCGCCCGTGCGCGATTTGCCAGCTCGCCCACATGCCGATTCTCGATCCCGGCATTCCCGAACTGATTCCTTCCCTTGCGTTCGTTGCGCCGTACGCGCCCAACGAACAATTAGTCATCGATCTTGATCCGTGGTTTCATCAGCACCCCTCCCGCGCGCCTCCCGCTTAGTCTCACACCGAAACTTTTTTCCGAGTTCTTTTGAACATCAGCTGCTCACGCTGGTCAGGGGCGAGTGAGCTGATGGTTCTTTCTATTTGGCCAAATTCGTCGAGGCCCAGCGTGGCCTATTCCGGGAGGAATCATGATCCGCATTGCTGCTCGAATTGGTTTTTTATTTAAGGGTTTACGCTTGCCCGACGACTTCAACAAAAGCAAAACATCGCCTAACCTAGGGGTCGGAGGGAAAGCGCAAAAAGAGTTTAGAAGATTTCCGCTTTTGCTCTTGAGCTTACTATTGCTTATTTTTACTTCGCACGGCTGGGCGCAATCTTCAGGAACAATCGAGGGTGTTGTGAAGGACCCTTCGGGAGCGGCAGTGCCAAACGCAACGGTCCAGATTCACAACCCGGTAAGCCATTTTGACGTAAGCGCAACCACCGACAGCGAAGGAAAATTCCGGTTCACGAGCGTACCGTTCAATCCTTATCATCTTAGTGTGACGGCATCTGGTTTTGCGCCGTACACGCAGGATGTCGATTTGCGCTCGGTGGTGACCGTGAGTCTCGGGGTGAACCTGAAGGTGGCATCGGCAGAAACTTCGGTCACCGTCCAAGGCGAGGCCGCAGATCTGATCGAAAATGATCCGACCGCGCATACCGATGTGGATCGCAACCTGTTTTCGAAAATGCCGCTGGAAAGCGTCTCGTCGTCGATCAGTTCTCTGATCACCTTTACCACTCCTGGCGTGGCGGCTGATTCCAACGGGTTTATGCACGGTCTGGGAGAGCATCAAGAAAACGCTTTCTCAGTCGACGGACAGCCCATCACCGACCAGCAAAGCAAGGCCTTCTCCAACCAGATTCCGCTCGGTTCGGTGCAGTCTCTGGAAGCGGTAAACGGAATTCCTCCGGCCGAGTACGGCGACAAAACTACCTTGATCATCAACGTGACGACCCGCTCGGGCCTCAACCTGCGGCCGACGGGCAGCGTGAACGCTTCCTATGGTTCTTTTGGGACGAGCAATGCTGGCCTCGATTTTGCCGCAGGCAGCGAACACTGGGGAAACTTTCTGACTGCAAGCGGCCTACAGTCGGGTCGCTTTCTCGATCCCCCAGAGTTTCAGGTGATTCATGCAAAAGGAAACTCCGAAAATATCTTCGACCGGGTGGACTTTCAGCCTCGCATACAAGATACCTTCCGCCTGAACCTGAACTATGCCCGCTCTTGGTTCCAACAGCCCAATCAATTCGATCAGGGGGCTGCAGGACAGGATCAACGAGCACTCATCAATACATTTAATATCGCGCCCGCGTGGACGCACATATTCAATACCACTGCCGTGCTGAACGTGAATGCTTTCGTGCGTCAGGATCGCTACCACTATTTTCCCAGTGCGAACGCATTCTCGGACCTGCCCGCGACGCTGGCACAAAACAGGCGTCTCACCAACCTGGGGGTGCGCGCTGACCTCAGTTACGTTAAGGGCGCCCACAACATCAAGATGGGTGCGCAACTGCAACACTGGTTGCTGAACGAGAAATTCAGTTTGGGGATCACTGACGCAGCATTCAACGCGCCATGCCTGGATTCCACAGGTATGCCGGATCCAAGTCCTACGCCGAGGGATCCCGCGCAATGCTCGGCAGCCCGGGAGGGAGACACAGCGAATGATATGTTTTTGGCCGGGCTTCTGCCCTTCGACCTGACGCGCAGCGGGAGACTTCTGAATTTCAATGATCACACCGACATCAAGGAAACCTCCATGTACGTTCAGGATGCGATAAGGCTGGGAAACTGGTCGTTCAACCTGGGGATCCGCGGAGACCTGTACCGCGGACTCAGTAGCGCTTCGGTGGCTGAACCGCGCACAGCTGCAGCTTACAACATTAAGAAAACCAATACGGTGTTGCGTATCGGCTATGCCCGGGCCATTGTGACTCCGTACAACGAGAATCTGCTGGTTTCCAGTTCGACCGGGCTGGGCGGATTGGGCGGTCCTGGCGGTGGCGCCATACCCCCGAAACCCGGTTACCGCAATCTGTTCAACGTGGGGTTCGAGCAGGCATTCGGAAGATTCCTCGTGGTGACCGCCGACTATTATTGGAAGTACACCAAACCCGATTACGACTTCGGCGTCTTATTCAGCACACCGTTGACTTTCCCTATTCAATGGAGAAAGGCAAAGATCGATGGAGTTGCGGTGCGGGTGAGCGTGCCTAACTTCCACGGGCTGGCATTGGTGACTGTCCTGGGAACCTCGCGCGACCGGTTCTTTCCTCCAGGAGTCGGCGGTCTACTTTTCAACGCGGCGCCCCCCCCAGGCGTCTTTCGCATCGACCATGACCAGGCGTTCCAGCAGACCACCCACATCCAGTATCAATGGAAGCGTACCGGACCGTGGATCGGCTTTAACTGGAGGTACGACAGCGGCCTTGTGGCCGGGGCGGTTCCGTTCGCGACGAGTAATACCGACGTGGTCGATCTCACGGTTCTGACGGCAGACCAGCAGACCCAGGCTGGTCTTTTCTGTGGAAACGTGTTCCCCACGCTGAGCAGGCCGCTCGTAAGCTGCCCAGCAGGGCGATATGGGTCGACCAGAATCGACATCCCAGCGCCAGGCACCCAGAATCCCGACCGCAATCCTGCCCGCATTAAGCCGCGACACCTGTTTGATGTGGCGGTGGGTGACGACAATTTGTTCCATGGGGATCGCTATAAGTGGAGTCTGCGCTTCACGGTGATCAACCTGACCAACAAGGTAGCTCTGTACAACTTCCTGTCCACCTTCAGCGGGACGCACTTCGTCACACCCCGTACCGAAACTGTCGAACTAGGCTTCCACTTCTAACGTGCATCAGCAGCAGGGGGGCGCTCGTTGTTGGAGCGCCCTTAGTCTTTGAATTGTGTCCGCCGCACCTCACGCTGGAGGGAGTATACTTTCAGCGTGGAGAGACGACGCACCATTGGGGCGGTGATGTTGCTGCTCTTCTTGCTCGCCCCGCAGTTGCCAGCGATGTGCAGTCAGTGTGCGTTTACGATGGCTGGCCAGAATTTGAGTGCGACTCGCAAACAAAACAGCGGAGCAGCGCAGGCCACCCCCAGGGCGACTCCTAGCGAACATTGTCGGCATATGGCCAATCCTCAATCAGGATCGTCCGCTCATCTCACGTCAGCAGCGCCATGCCAAGATCGGCCTTGCCAGCAGTTGGTAGATTCAGCGACCAAGATGATTCGCTTGGACCCTGCGCAGCCTTTGCTTAGTTTTCGCTCCCTGGTGTCCACCGAAGGTTCTGACGATCACGATCTCGTTGCCAAAGATCCGCTTCACAGTCCAAGTGAAGAACCTACACTAAATCTATCCGCGTACGAACCGCCTTTGGTAAGCCTGAGAATCTAGAACCCTCCTGAATCTCTTCCTGCTGGCGATGTCGGGCTCTCAGCGTGTGAATTCGGTTTGCTGAGGGAGACCTTTCATGAGCTTTGCGCGTATTCCGGAGAGTTTCTTGGGGGATTTCCGATGAAGATGTTTGCCGCGATTACGCTTGGTCTCTTGTTTGTTCCGGCGCTTGCCGTAGCTCAACAATCCAGCGGCGATGACCAGACGCAAGGAATGCAGATGGGGTCAAAGTCTAACGATCAGCAGCCCGAAAAGAAGACGAAAGATGAGATGCAGGGCATGCCCGGAATGGATCCTAAGCAGATGCCCGGCATGCAAATGGACCAGAACAGCATGATGAATATGCATCCTGAAACCTTTCTTCAGGAGATTATTCATCACGGCACGTCAGGTACCAGTGCGGAGCCGAATTCCACTCCAACGCCCATGCTCATGACCATGAAGAGGCAGTGGACGCTGATGTTCCACGCCAACGTCTTTTTGGCGGACATCCAACAATCGAGCGTGCGCGGAACAGATAAGTTTTTCTCGACCAACTGGTTCATGGGAATGGCTCAGCGAGACGTGGGGCCGGGAGTTTTCACCGGACGTGTAATGTTAAGCCTAGAGCCAGGAACGGTGTCCAAGCAGCGCTACCCGCTGCTTTTCCAGCAAGGCGAGACGGCTTTCGGAGTTCCGATCGTAGACGGCCAACACCCGCATGACTTCATCATGGAACTCGCTGCGCTATATGATGTAAAGCTGGGCAAGAAGTCTTTACTTTCCTTCTATTTCGCTCCCATGGGCGACCCTGCGATGGGACCGACAGCGTATCCGCATCGTGCTTCCGCCGCCGAGAATCCGGTCGGCGCTCTCAGCCACCACCAGCAGGACTCTACGCATATTGCGGACGATGTCGTCACGGTCGGCTGGACCTATGGCCTGGCGCGTATGGAGGCGTCCGGATTTCATGGTCGGGAGCCAGAGGAGTTTCGATGGGACATTGATCAAGGGAAAATCGATTCGTGGTCCACGCGCTTGACCATTCAACCAGGGAAGAATTGGGGCGGGCAGTTTTCCTATGCACGCATCAGGAGTCCGGAAGCTCTCTTTCCCGGTGAAGATCAAGAACGCATGACCGCATCCATCATGTATAACCGTCCGCTTCACGATGGCAACTGGGCAAACACAATTCTGTGGGGCCGCACACGCTCGCTCCCGGACAACTCTACGTTCAACAGTTATCTTCTGGAATCCACAGTGCGGTTCCTCACGCGTAATTACGCCTGGACGCGAATTGAGAATGTGGATCGCTCAAACGAACTGTTGATCGGCGAGCGTCCGTTGCCGTCAAACTTCCGGGAGGAGCCGTTCGGACCGGTCCAGGCCTACACCTTCGGCTACAGCCATGACTTCGATTTGATTCCGCATGTGGCGTCTGCTGTAGGGGCGCAAGTTACAACCTACGGTGTAGGCAATGTTTTTAAGCCGATATACGGTTCGCATCCGTTTGGAGTTGCCGTCTTCGTGCGATTCCGTCCATTTTCAGGAAACGAACGATGAACCGAACGTTGGAAGGTAAGGCCATCGACTCCCCTGGGAACGAAACGCAGGCCTGAAACAAGCCCGATGGGCGGTGGAAGATCGTCCATCGAAGGCGTCCCTTAACGTCATGAAAATGGGAAAAAAGTTGGCCGCTGCCATTCTGATTTTGGTTCTTGCTGGGGCATTCTTGGCCTAGCGCATGATGGAACGCGGCTTCAGTGCACCGGAAAAGCCCTCAGCAATGGAGGCGCTGATTGCAAGATCAATTCGCAACCTCTCGATCCCCGCAGGAGGGAACAATGCGCGCAACCCGTTCTCGGCAACTGCGAAGGTTCTTCAAGAAGCGCGGGGGCATTTCGCTGACTATTGCGCCATCCCACGCCCATGGACGGTATTGTTCGATCCGAAGCGTTCGCTGGGGCACTTGGTCGGTTCGACTAGCCGGGCTACAATGATTATAGAGCGGTACTGCGAAGCAGGTGATGAAAGCGAAAGCTGTTTGAACCAATGCTGGATCTCTGGGGAGCCAAGTTCAGACGGCCCGTGTGCATGGCCTGTCCCGAGTCCGCAATCCGCAGAGTACGTTATTAGCCGACGCGGGATGCGCACTCGGGGCAGGAAAGCCTGACGGCCGGCGCGAGGCGCCCACCTTATACAGAGGTTCACGGCCTAGCTTCACACGGCCTAGTGGTCCGCTCTACTTTTTTGTTCCGGGCGCTGCGCCAACGTAAGCAGCATGCCGCACCAAATCGTAACGTCGCGATTTCCAAGGTCCGAGTCACATAGACATGCGCATCTTATTCATCGGCGATATCGTAGGGTCACCAGGGCGTCAGATTGTCAAAGATCGCCTGAGGGACATCGTTACTCAAAAAGAAATTGATTTGGTTATTGCCAACGGCGAAAACTCCGCGTCGGGCTTCGGCATCACGCCGCGTATTTCGGAAGAGCTTTTCGCGGCGGGCGTCGAAGTGCTCACTGGCGGGAATCACATCTGGGATCGCAAGGAAATTCTCGAATATATTGCGCACGAACCGCGCCTGCTTCGGCCCGCGAATTTCCCTGAAGGGAATCCCGGTGGTGGCCTCTACCTGGGCACCGCCAAAAATGGCGTTAAGTATGCCGTCTTGAATCTGCAAGGCCGCGTGTTCATGCAGCCAATCGACTGCCCCTTCCGCATCGCCGACCACGGGCTGGCGCGAATTCCCGCGGACGTACCGATTATTCTTGTGGATATGCACGCGGAGACCACCAGCGAGAAAATCGCTCTCGGTTATTACCTGGATGGCCGCGTCACCGCCGTCGTCGGTACCCATACCCACGTGGCCACGGCTGACGAACACATTCTCCCGCGTGGCACAGCGTTCATCTGCGACGTGGGTATGACCGGTCCGCATGCCGGCGTTATCGGCATGGAGTACGCCGCAATCCTCAAGCGATTCCTGGACGCGCAGCCGGGCCGCTTTGAAGTTGCCGAAGGCGACTTGCAAATGAATTGTGTCTTGATCGAAACGGCTGAGCCTGGCTCGAGCGTAGGCTCACGTCGCGCCAAGTCGATTGAGCGCCTGCGGTTCCGTCTGGACTGAGGTTCGCTCTTGGCGAACTTTTCGAACTGGCGACGCCGACCACGCGCGGCAACCACCGGCTCCTGTGTATAATCGCACTCCCTATGTCGCAGAGCCGAAATTTGCTCGGTGCAATTTTGGCCATGGCTGTGGCGTCGCTGGCGCTGTCGATGGCGACCTTACGCGCTCAGGTTGACAACGATCTTCTCGCCAAGCGCCGTGTGTTTCCCGCGGTTGGTGCGGGGTTCCGCGCGGTTAAACGATTCTCCTCGGGACGCAACTCATCTTTGCGCTACTACATTCTCTCTGCGCCGCGCAGTGCAATCGCTATGTACAACACCGAAGGCCAGCGGCTTGGGGAAGTCCCCGCGGCTTCGGCCGAGAAAGCTGCCGCGATTGTTTATGGCGAGGATCTGGACATAGATTCGAGCGGTCGCGTTTTTGTGGCCGATCGCGGGGCCAACGCCGTCAAAGTTTTTAACCCCGACGGCACGCTGGCCATTTCGATTCCTGTCCGGGGGCCCACCTCGGTGGCCGCGCTGCAGGGTGGGGAGCTTGCGGTGGCCTCCGCCAATTCGGCCAGACTGGTCACCGTGTTCAATCTTCAGGGCAAGGTGATTCGCGAGTTTGGCGAAGCCATGGAGATTGCCGAGCGTCCTGAGCTGAATCGTTTCGCCAATATTGGCCGGGTGGCTTCTGACGCCGAGGCGCATATTTATTACGCGTTTAGCTACCTCCCGGAACCTACGGTGCGGAAATACGATCGCTTCGGGTATTCATCGTTTCAAATCGAACTGACCGCACTTGAATTTCAGCCCACCGCGCAGGCGGCGCGCCGCGAAATTTTGCGGCTCGAGCGAAAAGGCGCCCCGGTGCTCAAGCCCATTGTGACCGCATTCGGCGTCGATCCCGCTACCCAGGAAATCTGGATAGCCCTGCATGGCCAATTGCTGCGCTTCGATCGCGACGGCAATCGTCGCGCCTCGTATTACACGCTCACGCCCGAGGGCGCGCGTCTCGAAGCTACTTCGATTCTCGTGGAGCCTGACCGCTTGCTTCTTTCCGCGGACCCTCTGGGCATTTATGAATTTGCGCGCCCCGATAAAAAATCTCAACCGGATTAAAAATGCAAGAGCACGAAATAAATTATTTTTATGATTACCGCCATGAACGAAGCGCGTTTTGGCAGTCGAATCGCTGCAAGTCGAATAAATTCATGCGCATTCGCGCTTGTGGAAAACCTGTGAATACGTTGTGGCAATCCCTCAGTGTCTTCGCCCAGTTTTCTCTTGCCCTGTACCCGTCATTCATGGACAATCGGCGCCCGTCTGATACCAGCGAGAGTTCAAGCGGGAAGCGCCTTATGCGGATTGCCACCCGGGGAACCCGGGGCACCGAGGGGTACAGCATCCATCCTTAAACCACTGTAGGACAGCGGGACTGCCCAGTCTCGTTTTCCACATGATTTCCACACCTGTGGAAATAGCGGGAAGGCTTAATTTTGCTTTTTGGAGATCAGCGATTGATGAGCGCCTGGGAAAAGATCCTTCACCATATGGAACGCCGCGTCAATCCACACAGTTTCAACACGTGGTTTCGCCCAACGCGCTTGGAAGGCAGTGAGAATGGCAAGCTGGTGATCCGCGTTCCAACGCGCTTGTTCCGCAAGCGCCTTACGGAAACCTACGGCGAGCTTCTCCGCGCGGTCCTGAATGAAGTGGGCACTCCGGACACCCGGCTCGAATTTGTCTGCTCTGAGGCAGACGCTGCCAGCTCTGTGGCGGCGACGTCGCTGTCCTCGGGTGGCGTTATCCCTGCCGTTAAACAGACTCGGCTGGACTTTGACAGCGTGGATCACCAGCTTAATCCCCGCTATACCTTTGACACTTTTGTGGTCGGCGCTTCGAACCAGTTTGCACACGCGGCTTCGCAGGCGGTGGCCGAGCGCCCTTCGCGCTCGTATAACCCGTTGTTCCTCTACGGCGGGGTGGGCATGGGTAAGACTCATCTGATGCAGGCCGTGGGTCACCTCATCAAGCAGCGCAATCCGGCAATGCGCCTTACCTACATCAGCGCCGAGAAATTTACCAACGAAGTGATCAATTCGCTGCGCTTCGATCGCATGATCAGTTTCCGCGACCGCTTCCGTACCGTTGACGTGCTTCTGGTAGATGACATCCAATTCATCGCCGGCAAAGAGCGCACCCAGGAAGAATTTTTTCATACCTTCAACGCACTCTACGAGCAGCAAAAACAAATTATCGTTTCTTCGGATTGCCCGCCAAAAGAAATATCTTCCATCGAAGAGCGACTGCGCTCGCGTTTTGAATGGGGACTTATCGCCGATATTCAGCCGCCCGACCTCGAAACCAAAATCGCCATTCTGCAGAAAAAAGCGGAGTCCGAGCGCGTTCATCTTCCCGACGAAGTTGCCGAGTTTATTGCCAGATCCATTAAATCCAACGTTCGCGAACTCGAGGGAGCGCTGACGCGCCTCATCGCTTTTTCGTCCCTGAGCGGCGGGGGCGTCAACCTGCCCACCGCGCAACAGGTCCTGAAAAACATCATTGCCACGCAGGAGAAAAAGGTAACCATCGAGCTGATCCAACGGCGGGTCGGTGAACAGTTTGGACTTCGCGAACAGGACCTCAAGGTGCGCAGCAACACCAAGGCGATCGCTTTCCCGCGGCAAATTGCCATGTATCTTGTCAAACAGCTCACTTCCGCCTCATTACCCGAAATTGGCCGGCAGTTCGGCGGTAAGCATCACACCACGGTGCTTCACTCCATCCACAAGATTGACACCCTGCGGCGCAGCGACAAGGAACTCAATCGCACCATCAACCGCCTACTCGACTCCTTCGAATAAACGCCGGCGGGCGCAACTTGGTTATCGCGAGCGCGGAGACGCGACGGTTTTGCGTTTGCTGCGCGCCGAGCGTGTCCCGGTTCTCGCGTCGACCGAACTTGGTCGATTGCTGAGACTCGGCCCATTCCCCCAACTCCGTCTTAGAGGTCTGTGGATTGCCTGAGAGAATCCTCATCAAATCCTGTGCATGCTTTGTGCGGTTTTCGCGCGCTCTTGGGATGGGCCAACAAATCCGCGCCGTTTTCCTCGATTTCCTCCGCGGCACCGCACACCCTGCACAGGCCTAACCACTGTCCCTCCATCACCGGCGCGGCTTTTCCACGTTTCCACAGCTACGGCTACTACTACGGTCTTTATACTTCTTAAGAAAGCGAGTAAAGTAACTTCGTAACCGCATGCCTAAACCCGCACCAGCGCGTGAGGAAAACCAAGCGATGGAATTCAGCGTAAGCCGTTCCGAACTGCTCAATGAGTTGAACATGACGCAAGGGGTCATCGAGCGCAAGACCACGATTCCCATTCTTTCGAATCTGCTCTTGGAAGCCAAGGGCAGCCGCCTCACGGTTACCGCGACCGACCTTGAGCTGAGTGTGCGTACCTCGTGCGACGCGAAAATTAAGAAAGAAGGTGCAGGAACCATCCCGGCAAAAAAACTGATTGAGCTAATCCGCCTCCTACCCGAAGGTGAAATTCGCTTCAAGCTTCTCGAGAACCACTGGATGCAAATTATTTGCGAGCGCAAGACCTATAAAATGGTCGGAATGGCCCGCGACAATTTTCCGGCCATTCCAGAATTTCCCCACGCCCTGGTGAAAATTCCCGCCAAAATTCTGCACGGGCTTATCTCCAAGACATGCTTCGCAATCTCCATGGAAGAATCACGCTACACGTTAAATGGCGGTCTGCTCATCTTGAAACCCGATACTCTCTCCATGGTGGCTACCGATGGACACCGCCTGGCGCTGGCCGAAACCGATCACAAACTTGCCGGACTCAACAGCGAAGCGCGCGTTTTGATCCCCAAGAAAGCTATGGTCGAAGTCCAGAAAATGGCCAACGATGCCTCCGACGACGCGCAAATTGAATTCGCGCGCGATGACAGTCATCTTTTCTTCCAGGTTGGCGAGCGCTTACTGATCTCCCGCGTCCTGACCGGTCAATTTCCGAATTATGAGGCGGTTCTCCCGCGCGAAAATACTCGCCACTTTGTTCTCGAACGCGTTGAGCTCAACGATGCCGTTCGCCGGGTTTCTCAGCTTGCCGACCAGCGCTCGCACGCCGTGAAATTTGCCGTCGCCAAAGAAGGCATTGAAATTTCCGCGTCCAGCCCGGAATACGGAGAGGCCAAAGAAAATATCGAAAAAGAATACAAGGGCGAACCCATGGCCATTGGGTTCAACGCTCAGTATCTGCTCGATTTCCTCGGAGCTGCGGCCGATGGCCCGGTAAGCATCGAGCTCAAGGATGAGCAATCCGCAGGTCAGTTGCGCCCGCTAGCCGACGAATCGTACCGCTATCGGTACGTAATCATGCCCATGCGAATTTGAAAACTTCCTGCGGTTGGTATTGCACACGCCTCGCTGTCTGGACCCTTTTGTAAGACCCACGATAGTCGCGCACGAGCTGCGCCCATCAAGCCCGTTTACATACATAACTCGCTGTTGCAAAAGGACTTAATTCTTACACAGCCTCGTTTGGACGCTTGAGATTTTGGGCCTTTTCCGGTAAGCTAGTGCTGTTGTCGATTCGCTCGTTTCGTTCCTCTAAATCGGCACGTCGGCCAAGCTCAGTGGCTCGGTTTTCCTGTTGCGCGCCAGCAACTACGCGCCCTGGCTTGGAGAAAAGAAGTCTTCGCCACGTCCGCAACGCGCGGGCGGGATGGAGCAGCAGCCCTACGAGTCCTGGCTAGGTATCCGCCAGGATCAAAGGGTAAAGGCGACGGTCGGCTCCCGGTGCTGGACGGCCTTCCCTCAACGAAATTTTCTTTGTGAACTTTCTTTGGTCGTACGCGACAGCGATGGGTCCTAACTGTTTCGGGCAGGAGACTACATGGGTGATAAAGAATCCGTGACCGGCAAAGCTCCCGGCCACCAGTACGATGCCAAGTCCATCAAAGTTCTTGGCGGGCTCGAAGCTGTTCGTTTGCGTCCGGCGATGTACATTGGCTCGACCGGCGAAATGGGTTTGCATCATCTAGTGTGGGAAGTTGTGGACAATTCCGTTGACGAAGCCCTCGGCGGATATTGCGACGAAATCAACGTGGTCGTGCATGAAGATAATTCCGTTACGGTAAGCGACAATGGCCGCGGCATTCCCGTGGACATGCATGCCACCGAAAAGCGGCCAGCTGCCGAAGTGGTGATGACCGTTCTGCATGCCGGCGGAAAATTCGATAGCGACACGTACAAAGTTTCTGGCGGACTGCATGGCGTAGGCGTCTCGGTCGTTAACGCGCTTTCCGACTGGCTCGATCTCGAGATTTACCGCGATGGCCAGGTATGGGAGCAGTCCTACGAGGCCGGCAAGCCAACCAGCAAGCTGAAAGAGACCGGCAAAAGCAAAAAAACCGGTACCAAAGTGACGTTCCATCCCGACCCCAAGATTTTCGAGAAAACCGTCTATAGCTTTGACATTCTTGCGCAACGCCTGCGCGAGCTGGCCTTTTTGAACAAGGGTCTGAAGATCACGCTCACCGACGAGCGCAGCTCCAACGAAAAAAGTATGGAATTCCGCTTCACCGGCGGCATCGCCGAATTCATCAAGCATCTCAATCGCGGAAAGACCACGCTCCACGATTCGCCGATTTACATGGAAGGCAAGCGCGGAAATGTGGATATGGAAATCGCGCTGCAATACAACGACACCTACGGTGAAAACGTTTTCGCCTTTGCCAACACGATCAACACCGTCGATGGCGGAACGCATCTTTCCGGATTTCGTTCGGCGCTGACGCGCTCGATCAACAACTTTGCCTCCTCGACGGGAATGCTCAAGGAGCAAAAAGATGAGGTTACCATTACCGGTGACGATGTTCGCGAAGGGTTGGTGGCGGTCATCTCTGTAAAGCTGCCGCAGCCGCAATTCGAAGGACAAACCAAAGGCAAGCTCAATAGCGACATCAAAGGCGATGTCGAGCAGTTGGTCAACGAAAAGCTCGGCGAATATTTTGACAAGCATTCCACGGTCGCGCGCCGCATCATTGGAAAATGTGTTGACGCTGCCCGCGCCCGCGAAGCTGCGCGCAAAGCTCGCGAACTCACGCGCCGCAAGTCGGCACTCGATTCCAGCGGTCTCCCCGGCAAACTTGCCGATTGCCAGGAACGCGATCCAGCGCGCTGCGAGCTCTTCGTGGTCGAGGGCGAATCGGCCGGCGGCTCAGCCAAGATGGGCCGCGACCGCAAGTTTCAGGCTATCCTGCCGCTCAAGGGGAAAATCCTCAACGTCGAAAAAGCGCGCTACGACAAAATGCTCGGCCACGAAGAAATCCGCTGCATTATCACGGCGCTCGGCACCGGAATCGGCAAAGAGGATTTCGATGCCAGCAAGTTGCGCTATCACAAAGTCATTCTCATGACCGACGCCGACGTCGATGGCAGCCACATCCGCACCCTGCTACTGACTTTTTTCTTCCGGCACATGAAGGAGCTCATCGAGCGCGGGCACATTTACATCGCTCAGCCTCCGCTGTATCGCGTCAAGCGCGGAAAGACCGAGCGCTACATCCGCGACGAAAGCGAATTCACCCGCGAGTTGATGAAGCGGGCCACCGAAGATCATGTCGTCAAAGCAAAAGAAGGCGCGGCGCTGCAAGGTGCGGGCTTGACGACTTTTTTGCTGAACGTGCAGGAGTATCAGGCCGCCTCGGCCAAGCTGGGCCGCAGGTTGCGCGAGCACGGCCTGGTCGAATTGCTTGCCGCAAGTGGTCTCGAAAAGAAAACCGACTTCGAGGATAAGAAAGCTCTCGACAAACTCTTGAAAGAAATCGAAAAGTCCAAGCTCAAACTCGAGGGCAAGATCGCTTACGACGAAGAGCACAGCTTGCACGAAATACAATTCGGCATGCCTCATAATCAGAAAATTAATTGGGCACTGGCCTCCACACCGGAATACAAGCGCATGCGTTCGCTCACCAAATCCATCGCCGAATTCAACAAGCCGCCGTTCACCGTCACGCGCAACGGCGACAAGGTGACCAAGGAGAGGGCCCAGGACGTACTCCAGTACGTTCTGGAAGACGCCAAAAAAGATTTCACGGTCACGCGGTTCAAAGGCCTCGGCGAGATGAACGCGGAACAGCTCTGGGATACCACCATGAACGCTGACACGCGCACCCTGCTGCAGGTGCGCCTGGAAGATGTGGTCGAGGCAGAGAAAATGTTCACCACACTGATGGGCGAAAATGTGGAAGACCGACGCAAATTTATCGAGGAAAACGCCCTCGAAGTGGTGAACCTGGATATTTAGTGGCAATCGCAAACGCAAAATTACCGGCGTGATGTATCAACTCAGTTGGAAAACTCTGCCTGGTTTGCGGGGCCTCTCCTGTTCGGAGTTTGCCGCGGTCCCCACGGCTGCGCCGGACAACCAGCGTGGCGTCGCTGTGGCATTTTCGAGCGTGGCGGATCGGGACACGTTTCTCCGGCAGCTAGAGGGCGTCTTTGCCGCGCAGTGTTTTTCCAACAACGCTGCGGCCTTCGAATCGGTTAAGGCCTACGTTTTAGAGTGGGCCGCGAAGCGTAGGTAGAGGGCGCAACTTTGAAGGGTCATGGGCAGCTCGGAGCGGGCGCCGTAGTTTTATCTGGGAATTCTCGGAGGGGTTAGCGAATGGCCGACGAACCAAATACTTCCGTACTGCTGCCGGTGGACATCGAAGTCGAGATGCGCAGGTCCTATCTCGATTATGCGATGAGCGTGATCATCGCCCGCGCGCTTCCCGACGTGCGCGACGGCTTGAAGCCGGTGCAGCGCCGCATTCTTGTGGCCATGAACGATCTCGGTTTGGCTTCCAATCGAGGCTATCGCAAGTGCGCCAAAATCTGCGGCGATACCTCCGGCAATTATCATCCGCATGGCGAAGCGGTCATCTACCCGGCGCTCGTTCGTTTGGCCCAGGACTTCAACATGCGTTATCCGCTGATTGACGGTCAGGGAAATTTCGGCTCGGTTGATGGCGACCCGCCTGCGGCCATGCGGTATACCGAGGCGCGATTGGCGCGGGTCTCCGAGGAAATCCTGGCCGATCTGGAAAAAGAAACTGTCGACTTTATCCCCAATTTTGATCAAACGCGCGAAGAGCCTGTGGTGCTGCCGTCACGCATCCCCAATTTGCTCGTCAATGGGGCGAGCGGCATCGCTGTCGGCATGGCGACCAACATCCCGCCGCATAACTTGCGCGAAATTGTTGAAGCCGCCGTGCTGCTCGTTGATAAGCCCGACACTCCGCTCAAGGAAATATTGAAGATCGTTCCTGGCCCTGATTTTCCCACGGGCGCTTACATCGCCGGGCGCGAAGGCATCGAGCAGGCTTACAAAACCGGCCGCGGCAGCTTCGTGATGCGCGCGAAGGCCGCCATCGAAGACGCCGGCAAAGACCGCGAAAATATCGTCGTCACCGAGATTCCCTATCAGGTAAACAAAGCGCGGCTCATCGAACGCATCGCCGAGCTGATACAAACCAAAAAAATTGAAGGCGTCTCCGATGTTCGCGACGAATCTTCACGCGAAGGTATGCGCATCGTTATCGAAGTAAAACGCGGCGAAGAATCGCAGCTCATCCTCAACAATCTTTTCAAATTCACGCAAATGCAGGAATCGTTCGGCATGATCCTGCTCTCGATCGTTGGCGGCCAGCCGCGCGAACTCGGCTTGATCCCGCTGATCAAACTTTTCATCGAGCATCGCCGTGAGGTTGTCCTTCGTCGCACACGCTTCGAGCTGCGCAAGGCCGAAGAGCGCGAACACATCTTGCTCGGCTATCAAATCGCGCTCGATCACCTGGACAATGTTATCCGCGTGATCCGCGGTTCCTCGAGCCGCGCGGACGCCCGCGAAAACCTTTTCAAGCATTTCAGCAACGAGCAAGTGAGCATCACCGAAGACGGCGCTACCAAGCGCCTGGCAGGCGTAAAGCTGGTCTTCAAAAAATATGGGGTCGTCGCTGCTGCGGATACGGTCGCTGGAATACCGCTAGGCCCGGGCCTCTCCTATCGCCAGATCGACGCGATCCTCGAATTACAATTGCATCGCCTCACCCAGCTTTCCATCGACGAAATTCTCAAAGAATTGAAAGAAATTCGTGAACTCATTGCCGAACTGAGGGAGATTCTGGCCAGTGACAAAAAGCTCAAACAAGTAATCGTCGCCGAGCTCCGTGAAGTCCAGAAAGCTTTTGGCGACGATCGCCGCACCCAAATCGTCGACAAGGTTGACGAAATCAAGCTCGAAGATTTGATCGCGGACACCGACATGGCTATAACCGTCAGCCACGCCGGCTACATCAAGCGCACCCCCGTGGACGTTTATCGTCATCAGTCACGTGGCGGTAAAGGTCGAATCGGAGCGCGTACCAAGGAAGAAGATTTCGTCGAGCATCTGTTCGTCGCTTCGGCCCACAGCTACATTTTATTGTTCACTTCCAAAGGGCGCGTTTATTGGCTGAAGGTTTACGAAATCCCCGAAGCTGCCGCGGCCACGCGCGGCAAAGGGATTTCCAGCCTAGTGCGTTTCCAGGAGGACGAAACACTTACTGCTCTGGTTGCCGCGCGCAATCTCGAAGACGAAAGCAAATTCGTCTTTCTGGCCACAAAATTCGGGACCGTTAAAAAATCCGCCCTAACCGAGTTTTCCAACCCTCGTCCGAGCGGCATCATCGCCATCAGTCTTGATGATAAAGACGAGCTCATCGGCGCGAAACTCACTGACTCCAAGCAAATGATTTTCCTGGCCAGTCACGAGGGCCAGGCCATCGTCTTCCGCGAAACAGAAGTCCGCCCAATGGGCCGCGCGGCCGGCGGTGTAAACGGCATGGATCTCGACAAAGACGATTACGTCGTTAGCATGGACGCCGTCCAGCCCGATTTTGAAATCATCCACAAGGAACACAAGCAGACCACGCAAAACCTCGACGACCTCGAAAACGAGCACATCAAGGATTCGCTCACCACCTTGATGCTCACGATTTCCGACAAGGGTTACGGCAAGCGCACTCCGCTCGCCGAATATCGCATCACCTCGCGTGGCGGCAAGGGCGTCGTTAATATGAAGACCACCGACCGCAATGGCTTTGTCGTCGCGGCGCTCCAGGTCAGCGAAGATTCCGACGTCATGATCATCACCGCTCACGGCAAAGTTATTCGCGTGCACTCAAATGAAATTCGCGAAGCGGGCCGCTCCACGCAGGGGGTGCGCTTGCTTCGCCTGGACGGCGATGATTCCATTGCCGCCGCTGCTTCGATTCTCGAAGAGGAAACTGCGGTGAAGGAACCTCCCCCAAGCTAGGTGGCGATGAGCGTTTGGTGGGCATCCATGGTTAATCCCGAGCGACACAATGGCGGTGAGCCATGAGCGAATCCACACTCACTCTCACCGTTCGCCTCCAAGCTCGAGACGGTCAAGCAGCGGCCCTTGAGCAGGAACTCTTCTCACTGGTAGCCCCGACCCGCGCCGAAGAGGGATGTTTGACCTACGATCTTTACCGTGCCGCCGAGACACCTGGTTTATTTATGCTCCACGAAGCATGGACAAGTCGCGAACATCACACGCGCCACACCCGGACCCCGCACTTCCTTCACTGGAACGAGCGCAAAGACTCTCTACTTGCCGATCGAGAAGCTTCTTTTTGGAATAAAATTCGCTAATCGTGATTGGTCAAAATCAAAACTCCAGCTCTCAGTCGAAAGAATCCTAGGATCTCTAACCCTGCGGTTCCGCCAGGTAATACCCAGGTCGAGCGTGCCACTTCAGTCCCTTTCGCGACCCCATAATTTCAATTTTGATTTCGTGATACCCGATCATCTCCGTCCCGCTCGGCGCGTAGCTCAGGTTGTACTGTGCGTGCAACTCCCCGCCGATCTGGTCCATCGCCTTTTCAATCGAGCGGTCTTTAAATGTGGAAAGATGTACGCCCCCGGTGGCCACCGTGGCCGCTTCGAGCGCGTGATCGCTCACCTGATTGTGAATATTTTTCAGTAGCCAGACCGCTAGCGCATAGAAATCGATGCTGGCATCGCGTTGTGCCTCAGTTGTGGGCGTTTGAACCGTTCCAGGAATCGGCGGCCGTCCAAACGTTCCCGGCGGAGTAATCTCCGGCGCGACTTTCTTCGGAGGCGCGCGTAATTCCGCAGCAGTTGTCGAAAGCCCCACGCTATAAATCGTCACATTCGCGCGCTGCGCCGCATGCAGCACCTCGCCAAGCTTGCTCGCACTGCCCGTATCGACGGCTTCCGACAGGGCCAGAATGATGCGCCGCCTTCCGCCCTCCACGCTCGATTCCGACCGGCTCGCCAGCATCTCGACCGCCGCCGAAAGCGCATCGTATAGTTTCGCCCCGGACGTACCCACGCGAATGCTTCCGACCGTTTTTTCCACCGTATCGGCGTTTTTCGTGAAATCCAGCCGCTTGTCCACGGTGTCATTGAATTCGAGCACCGCTGCTTCACCGGTCGGGCCCATCACCGTTTGTGTAAACACAATCCCGGTCTTGCGAATCGCCGGCAAAATAGGCTCGATCCGCGAGCTATTCTCCACCAGCAAAACAAGCGATAACGATTCTCCGCCTAGTTCGAAACTGGTGATTCGCTGCTGCACGCCATTGTCATAAACTTGAAAATCGCTCTGAGCAAGGTCAACAACCATTTCTCCCTTGGCATCGCGCACGGTTACCGGTGTGCTCACTAAGTGCACGTTGACGACCACCTTGCTTTGCTTATCCTGTGGCGCCGTCTGCAACGAGACGCCGGGCTTTGGCGCGATCGGTCCCTGCTGTGTCTGAGCGTGTGCGCAGGTCGCCAGCAAGAACAGCAGTGCGCTCACGGGCCCTGCGGCAACTTTGTAGGAACTTTTTGTTGGTAGCATCATCGCGCTGATTCCCTCATTAGGCTCGCACTCTCTAGTCTACTCGATTCGATGACCGCTCAACGCGCCGTGTTGGCTTGCCAGCGTGCCCGCGCCGAATATTCCCAATGATTCCCAGCCGGTAGCGAGTGGGACGCAACCCAACCAGAGTCGTCCGAAGCAACCCCTGGTCGCTCCACGCCATCACTTCATCAGACCTGCCCATTACCCGAGGCGACGGGTGCAGCACTAGCTCCGGCTGCTAACGGTCTTACGCCGCCTTGCCTGGAGGCCTTCATGGATTCGAAGAGCACATCGGGGATTTCCAAAGCTTGGAAAGCAGCACTTCTTACGGCCGCCTTCGGCGGACTTCTTCTTTTCGGCGGGACAGCGAGTGCTCGCGCTGAAAATTGCTCGAGGAATCTTTACAAGCAAGAGCAAAAGGTAAACGACGCCGTCAATCGCCACGGTTACAACAGCCGCCAAGCTAATCATGAGCGTTACAAGCTCGGTGAGGTCCAGCAAAAGTGCGGCTACCAAAATTACGGGTACAGCCGCGACGGTTTTTACAACCGAGCTCCTTATAACCATCGCGATCCATACTACGGCCGCCACCCCTATGGTAATTATGGCCGTAACCAGGATTACCGCCGCGATCGCAATTATGATCCCAATGAAGATTATGGTTATCGCCGCGATCGCCAAGACTATTACCATCGGAACGACGATTACGATGACCGTCGTAACGGCAATGACGACCGCAACGAAGACTACAATCGCGACCGCCACCGTAACTACAAGCGCAATCGTGAGAATCAAAACCACGATCACGACGAGCACTAAGCGAAGCCGTTGCGGCCCTTCAAGGACGCTGCTTTTATTTGCCAGGTGTTAGGACCAAACCAAGTTCCAGCTCAAGGGAAACAAAGGCCGGCCCCCGTCCAGAAGTCTCGGCGAGACCGGCCTTTGTGTTTTTGCAGGACGCTTTGTTGTTTCGACATTTCTGACCAGAAATGCCCGCGGGATCTAGCTGCTCAATTCAAAAGAGTTAGTTTGCGAACATGCTTTTACCGAAGTGAACAAATCTTGCAGCCCGGAAGGTCGCGTTTTTCCGATGGCCCGGCGTTTGCGGCGGTTGGTTTTCCGAGGCCCCAACCTGTTGTGATGGGCTATAACCCCCGGTGTCCACAGGCGTTGGTGATGGTTTCTGTGCCCGCATCATGCAATAATGCGGGGCTTCGCTCGGGAGCGCGGTGGCAACCGGCAGGTGCTTTCTTCTCATTTTATCGCCGTTACGAAAGGTGAAAGCGATGAGATCATTTATAGGCGGTATGATTGCAGCGTTCATACTCATGATCGTAGCCGTTATCGTCTACGTTGATTCTGGCAGCATGCCGATTGCGACATCCGCTCGTCCGCTTCCTTTGGAACGATACCTCGCCCATAGAGCGTTGCACGAAAAGGTTGAGAAAGAGATGCCCAGAACTGTTCCTATTGCCGCCGACGAATCCAATTATCTGGCGGGAGCGATGCTCTATCTCGATAACTGCGCAGTTTGCCATGGACGCCCGGGTCAGCCCATGACCGCGATTGCCAACGGAATGTACCCGAAGCCTCCCGAGCTTTTGCACGGCAAAGGTGTTACCGACGACGCACCCGGCGAGACATATTGGAAGGTGGTAAACGGCATTCGCTTAAGCGGCATGCCCGGGTTTAAGGGAGCCTTATCCGATACCCAGGCGTGGCAAGTCAGCGTCCTGCTTGCCAATGCCGACAAACTACCCGCCTCAGTGCAAGCTATGCTGGCGGCTCCCGCTAAACCCCATCCATAACCCTAAATTCCCGGCTGGATGGAATCTTAGGAATAGAACAATGAACATACCGATGGGTTTCACAAGCTAAACCCAGAATCCACGTTCTTGGCTCCCGCTCTCGGGCGCGTTGCCCGCTTATCGCATTGCAACCGCGGCGAGCAGGGCCATTTTCCTGTAGATAATTTCACTAGACAGAATCCAGCTCAATGAATTAGGTTCCATCTACTGTCCCTGATACGGCTACTGTCCCCAATCTGGCTGGGCCAACGCTAAAATTGCGTTATGATATTTCTGGCTTTTCTGTTCTAAAGCGATGTATTGGAGCAGTCACGCGGTGAGTCGCGGCGGGCCCAAGCCAAAGTTTACATTTTGAAGGCGTTATGAAGCGTTCCGCGCAAAATACGATCGCCAGGTTACTTGTATCGGCCAGCCTGTGCTTGTGGTTCTTGTGGCCGGCAAAACCGCAGACAACCCGTTCTTCCGATATTGCGCTTCTGGTCCATCCGGACACGCCGGTAGATAATCTCAGCCTGGCCGACGTGCGCAAAGTGTTTCTGGGCGAACGGCAATATTGGACTGCTAAGCTTCCTGTGGAATTGTATCTCCGCGCCCCGGTTTCTCATGAGCGAGGCGTAGTTCTGCGGGTCATCTATCAGATGAGTGAGGCTCAATATCGCCAGTACTGGATTGCCAAGATCCTGCGCGCCGAAGCTGTCTCTCCTCCCAAAACAGTTTCCTCGAATGACGCAGCCATGGAGCTAGTCACTGGGATTCCCGGGGCCATCGTTTTTATGGATGCTCGCGATGTAGGTACCGGTCCAAAGATGTTGCGAGTCGACGGCCATTTCCCCGGCGAGCCAGGTTACCCGCTCCGCTGACGATTTAGCATCGAACTTGGCGATCAGGAAAGCCCCAACCTCCGTATCAAATCCTGAAACCTCGCATCGGTGCGATAGGTATCGAACGCCGGATCCACCTTGAGTGACGCAATACCGCTGTCGCGTTCTTCGTAGGCTTTCTTAAGCCATTCAAACGCCTGATCTTTTTGCCCGAGGCGCGCGTAAATTTGCGCGATCCCATACGATACCACTCGTCCGCGCTTCGAAAGCTCGGTCAATCCCCCTAACCGGTATTGCAAAACCCCACGGTAACCGGAGGTTTTATATTCCTGTCCGAGCGCTGCGGCGAGATCCGCATTTCCGCCAAGCGTTAACGCTCTTTCTTCCTCAGCAAGAAATTCCCTATACTTGCCCGTCTGCAAGTAAACATTCTCCAGGATCCAGCGAGCTCGCGCGAAGTTCGGATCCATTTCCAGAGTTTTTTGCAACTGCGCGATGGCTTGATCGTATTGAGACTTCAAATAGAGATGCCATCCAAGGGTGGTATTAATACGCAGCGAGAGCGGCTCGAGATCTTGCGCCTTCTTCAGCTCACCTGCCGCGTCATCGAGGCGTCCTACCCTTGCCAGGTGATTTCCATACCACAGGTGCGCGTTCGACGAGCTCGGGTCCAGCTCCACGGCTCGTCTGAATTCGTTTTCTGCGCCTGACCAGTCCCAATCCGCATACTCGCGCACCAAACCGAGTGAGGTGTGCGCTTCGGCGAGTGTCCCGTCAATCCGCAAGGCCTCCATCGCTTGCGCCCGGGCTTTGGGCCACACCTCCTTCGGGGCAATATAACCGGCATCCCCCAGCAGGCTATAGGTATCCGCCAGTCCAGCATGCGCCAGCGCGAAGTTGGGGTCCTCCTGCACCGCCAACCCAAAGTACTCCACGGCTTTATTGAAAGCCTCTTCGGTCGATTTTCTTTCCTGGTATAGGCCCTCCAGATAAAGTTGGTAGGCCTGAGGATTATCGGTATGCCGTTTGACGAGCCGCTTCTTCTCTTCGCCCGTCAGGCTTGGTCTAAGCCTCTCGGAAATATCGTGAGAAATTTTCTCTTCGACTCCAATAAGGTCCGCGAGCGAGCCGCTGTAACCGTGTCCCCACAGCCTGGAATCTTTATCGACATCCACCAACTCGGTTTGGATGCTGAGCCCGCCCTCGCGCTGGGAAACCCTACCCACCAGTACCGCGCGAACTCCAAGTTCCTTCCCCGCTTTTTGAGGATCGGGCTCCTCATGCCCTTTAGCTCTGTAGCGGGAAACAGCGCTGCGCGATTTCACTGTGACCCCGGGCAGTTGCGCAAGGCTGTTGATGATGCTCTCGGTAATTCCGTCGCTGAGATACTCCATGTTGGGATCGCCGCTCACGTTAAGAAACGGCAACACGGCCACGGAGTCGATGGTTTTGCCGCTTTTCAGCAACCCGCTTAATAGAAAGACAGACCCCAGCACCAACGCTGCAAGCACGCCTATCGTACTCCTTACCACCACCTTACCTCGCCACCACGGAGCAGCGTCGGCATACCCCTGGCCGCCCTGCGTGGCCACTCGTACGGAATCGGTATCGCGTTTCAGGCGCTTCAGGTCGGCCTGCAGATCGGAGGCGGTCTGGTACCGCAGCTTGCGATCCTTCTCCAGCGCTCTGTTGATAATTCGTTCCAGTTCATCCGGCAAACCCGGTTGCAGGCGTATGGGCGAAACAGGAGTCTTATGCAAAATCGCATCAAACACTGCCGCCGACGTTGTCCCGTTGAATGGCACTCTCCCTGTGGCCATCTGATACAGAACCGCGCCGAACGAGAACAGATCTGTGCGGGTATCCAGATCTTCGCCCAGCGCTTGCTCCGGTGACATGTAGGCTACAGTTCCCACAGCCACGCCCGGGCTGGTCAGCTGCTCTTCGCCGATCGTCGAAAGTGAAGCGCGGAGTCCGCCGGAGATATGCGGCTGGTTGGGAGCCAGCTTAGCCAGCCCGAAATCCAGCAGCTTGGCGTGCAGCCGCTTGGTAATAAAAATGTTTGCCGGTTTAATGTCTCGGTGGATGACTCCCGCTGAGTGAGCTGCGTCCAGCCCATCGGCCACCTGTATGGCCAAGTCCAGCATCCTGTCTATTTCAAACGGTTTGCTCTCGATCCGATGCTTGAGCGTTTGACCATCCAAGAACTCCATGGCAATGAAGTATTGACCCTTGTGCTCATCAATTTCGTAAACCGTGCAGATATTAGGGTGATTCAGGGCCGAAGCTGATCGCGCTTCGCGTTGAAATCGTTCCAATGCGAGCGCGTCGCGTTCCAGCAATTCCGGCAAAAACTTCAGGGCCACCGCGCGTCCGAGCTTGATATCCTCGGCCTTGTACACAACACCCATGCCCCCGCCGCCCAGTTTCTCCAGCACGCGGTAGTGCGATATTGTTTGGCCCAGCATCGGTAGGAACCTTCTGGTGAGGAGCATCTTAGGATGTGCCCCGCACCCAAGTCAACGTCCCCGCCAGCAATGTTTTATCGCATCGAGTAAGCCTTGGAAAGCCCAGTAAATAGTTCTTCGCTAACGAATTAAATCCAGGCAGGTGGCCACAAGAAGCGTTCGGAAGCGCTGCCGGGTACCCAAGGCAGCACAAGGTCGCAAGGCAGGCTCGTGGAGTGATACAGAGGGACCAAATACCTAGTAAACGGTCAGGGCGGGCGTACCACCACGAGGCCTTCCCTGCGCCAAGGGCATCGCCGCCGGCAATGAGCGAAGCCCAACGGCGTCGCGCAGTCTAGGATCCTCCCTGAAGAAAAAGACAGCTACGGCGGACTCAACAAATACCAATAAATATTCTGATTGACAGCCCTCACCGAGCTAATGAAGTCCCCATAATTGGCGCGTTCCCCGCCAGTTGGATACCCAAATTCATCAACGCCCGGAGCAATAACCGCAGACGTTCCATCATAGGGGTTGTCTCTGAGGGTGACCAGGCCCCAGTTGGCCTCCTGTGCTCGCCCGTCATAGTATTGCCACCATTTGAATCCGACCGTGTGGTGTATTCCCGCAGAATCTTTGGCATCCATCAATTGGTTCACCATTGTTTGGTACCGCTGTCCGCGATTTCCTTGATTTCCGGCATCTGGCGCGGACGTCGCCGGGATTTCAAACGGTGACATGTAGGAATCGCTTTGCGCCGTGATCGTCTCCCAGTTCACCCATGGCTTGTCCCCGCCATACTGGGCCACAAAATCGATCCGCGCTTGGTCATCGGTGCATGAGAGGCACTGTGTGGGAATCGGGGAGAGGTGCATTACATCGACATACTGACCAGCCGCTTGCAAGATTTGTCGGCGCGCTGGCGCTCCCCAACTTCCCACGTTCGTCGGCCCCAGGTAAAGGATTCCTGGAGCTTCCATCTGAAGCACGCCCTGAATCGTCGAGAAGTATTGCCGCGCGAAGAAGAGCAAAAAATCATCGAGATCTTGCTTAATCGCCGCCCCAGCCCCGTTCATCCGAATAAAATCTCGCGGAACCCAGCTGTGTACTCCGTCTTCATCGAGCAAACCATTGCCGCTTCCCCATCCGCCGTTCGACCCGAACGTGGTGTACGTTGACCCCCAAGCCTGGTTCAGCAGCGAGATATCCCCGCTGTAGCGCGCTGAGAGCCAATCGCTGAGCGCCTGCTTCGAATAAACCTTCGTGTCAGTGTAAGAAATAGGATTGCCATTGGCGTCTGTTCCCGAAGACTGCGTCGGACTCGTTACCAGGACGATCCATCCCAGATGCACGTGTGAAAAGTCATCCGGCCGCCCAAGGTAAAAACCTGAAAAATCGGGTCCGGCTCCAAATCCAAAAATCTCATCGGTCTCATCGATGTTGAGTCCAATCAGATAATCGCTATGCGAGCTGCGAATCCAGGTGTACTCAGGGTTTTGGTAATCCCTAAGATCGTTGCGCAGCCACTGGGCCAGGTTCGGATCAAAGACGTCCATGCAGTTACGCCGAGCGCCTGTATAGACGCTGGGATTGGTCGCGCGAACCAACTCCTTCACCGGCTCGGCGTAAGAATTTCGATTGCGTGCGTAGTGCGCAGGCCAAATCAGGCCGGTAAACGCCATTTTCTCCGGATTGCTGCTGTCGGGGGTCGAGGTCCAATCGGGATGTGTTGTCGTAGGAAGGACATAGCTGATCGAAAATTCGCTCGTCCCATTGAAACCCCATGATCGCAGCCTCGCGACGGTGACCGGACCCCACAGAGTCGAGTTATTCCCGTATTTGGCGGTAAGCACCGCACCTAACGTGTTGCCCTGGTAATCGGCGACGTCATCGTTTCCATCGACGTGGTAGACGCTTCGTAGCCAAAAAACATTCCCCGCTGGGGTGCATAGCCACCACCGGTCGCCAATCTTTTGCGTATAGAAATGAGGTGCTGGACCTCCCGGGCACGCCAACGCCGTGCTGCCGCCGTAACTGTCCAGGTCGGCAGGGGTGCCCTGAGCCCACAAACCCGCCTGCCCAATCCACAATGTCACCAAAATAGCTACGCTTTTCACCAAGCATGAACAGGAAAAGAAAGGGATGCCTTTAAGCCTCAAGTCGCACCTCCGTACGCTTCTTCATTTGGATGCGAGACCCAGGGCTGGGGTGTCGTGCAGAAGGACTCGAACTTCAGGTCCACTGTCTGCTCAAAAAAGCTGAGCAATTAGCGTACTAAACCGAAGGCCCACTGCCCATCCGAGGCCGCACACCTGAGGAATTTCCGCTTCCATCCCGCCGTGGTCCCACGGCGTCTAGGAGTCTCTGCTTGATTCTGCCGTGGGGCCTATAGTCTGTGCAGTTCCGGTAAGCTCACGCGAGCGATACGCGAGCATCGGACGCCACTTCTCCCCGCGGCCTACCGGGCTGAAATCGAACATGTTCCACAACGGCCAGATCAGATCCACGTGACGCCCATCCTGTCCAGGCTCGTTCGGCGCAAACAGTAGCTCGGTATTATAGAAATGGTGGATCCTGCCATCCTGTCGCACGAAAACATTCAGCGAAGGAATTTGGTCCCCGGCGGCTGTTTCACCCTGGTAGCTGCGGTTGTACGTATTCGCACCGGAAGACAGTAGCCGCAGGTTGCGCCAGCCGCGCTCCCGGGAGAAGGCTCGAATGCGTTCCAGCGGTGATTTCGCGACCACCGCAAAGTTAACGCGCTGTGAGATATGCGGCGCCTGGCCGTCGAGGCCGTCAAGAATGGACGTGCAAAGAGGACAGGGCGTCGCCATCTCCGGTCCGTACATGAAGCTGTACATCATCAGGATATCTTTACCAGGCTCAAACAGCTCCGACATACGCACCTGGCGCGCCGCTGACCCATCAACAAGATTGCGCAGGTCTTCCTCGAAGATATAATCCTCCGGCACTGCGCCTCCAACCGGGAGCTTCCGCCGCAGTGCTGCGACCTCTTCAATGTTTTTGCGCAACAAGATTTCCCTGTGGAGCAACTCGTTACGTGCGGCTCGATAGGCATCGCCTTCGCTAGGAAAACGAACGGAATGTAAAGGAGATTGTAGGGGTGTAGCCATGTTAGCTCTCAGACCTCCTTAGTTAGGTAGGGTATGAATTCTCGGCAATCCTTAAAATGACCCGCAGGGGACCCAAATCATCCTTCCCGGGTTCTGCGACGGTGCAACAAACGCGAGGATAGCATTTTTTCCTGGGCTCGACACCAGTTCGGCGGGTGCCGCGTGCCACGGTTCAACCAAGGCCTCACTCGATAAAGCTGGTTTTCACATTGCGAACAGCCCTTGTTTCGATACACTGGGCCGCGACGCAACCAACATGAACGTAACCCACTCGAGAGATCGGGCCCGGTTTGCGCTGGCCACCCTGTTCGCCATCAACCTCCTTAATTTCTTCGACCGCAATATGCTCGGTGCCCTCGTCGAGCCCATCCGTAAAGAATGGGCACTCACTGATTCGCAGATCGGATGGTTGGCCACAGCCTTTACTCTTCTCTACGCCGTTGTCGGAATCCCTCTCGGCCGTCTTTCCGATCGTTGGCAGCGCCCCAAAATCCTAGGCCTCGGTGTCGCTGTATGGAGCCTGCTCACGGCCGCTTCAGGAACCGCGTCCAGCTATGGCGCACTGTTCGCGGCACGACTAGGCGTCGGCATCGGTGAAGCCAGTTGCGCGCCGGCATCGAGTTCCCTTATCGGTGATCTCTTTCCCGCCAAGCATCGTGCCCGCGCCTTCTCTGTTTTTATGCTCGGCCTTCCCCTCGGAACTTTTCTTGGAACTTTTGTCAGCGGTCGCCTTGCCGCCGCGTATGGTTGGCGCGTTCCGTTTTACGTTGCCGGCGCTCCAGGACTGCTCCTTGCGATTCTCGCCTGGCGAATTTACGAACCGCCGCGCGGCTGGTCCGAATCTTCCCCGGGTGCCGGTCGTCTGCACCAGGGCTCCGCTTACTGGTGCGTGCTAAAAATCCCGACGATGCGCTGGCTGATCATCTCCGGCGCGCTGATGAACTTCAACATGTACGCCATTGGCACGTTCTTGCCGGCGTTTCTGAGCCGTTATCACGCCCTCGATCTAAAAGAAGCCAACGCGATCACGGCAATTGTTTTCGGACTGGTGGGAGTCCCTGGCTTGCTGCTTGGCGGTTGGGTCGCAGATTATGCTGGCAGGCACCAGCTGAATGGCCGCCTGCTGGTGACCTCAATTTCCTCGCTCATTGCTGCCCCTTGCATTTACTTGGCGCTAGGCCGTCCGTCCGGGCAGATCGCCACCTTCAGCCTGCTCATGGGCACCGGCTGCATGTTAGCTTTTGTTTACTACGCAGCGGTTTACGCTGCCATCCAGGACGTTGTCCCGCCAACCCTGCGCTCCACGGCCATGGCAATCTATTTTCTTGCCATGTATTTGCTGGGTGGCAGCTTCGGTCCGGTCTTGACTGGCAGACTCAGTGATCACTTCGCTCGCCTGGCCATGTCGACTGCTGGTGCTACGCACATAACTGAATCGTTTCGAGCCGCGGGCCTGCACTCCGCAATGTACGTCATCCCTCTAGGCAACCTGATTCTCTCCGCAGTCCTTCTCGCCGCCGCGCGCGCTGTGTCCAAGGACATGAACGAACTGCAGCTATGGATCGCCCAGCCACAACGCCACCCCCAAGCTGCCAACTCCTAACGAACACCGAAGATCCTTGAATGAAGCGCAAAGCATCAAAAACCCGCGCGTCCCATTCTGCGATGTTGTGTCGTGACGTTGCCGTCTGCAACGTCACCGCAACCGGTCAGCTCGAGTGAGCGCAATCTTCGCGTACGATGGCAACGGCCCCAAGCGGAGAACTTATCCCCCTAATACGCTACATTCTGCATACAATGCAGGTGGGCTTGAAGCTCGTTTGCATCCAAGCAGTTGGTTTAAATCCAAAAGGAGATTGCCATGACACTGCTGTTGCTGATTATTCTCCTGGTGCTTTTGTTCGGTGGTGGCGGAGGCTATTACGGATATCGCCGATGGGGAACCGGAGGCGGCATCGGAATCCTCGGCACGGTGCTGATCATCCTCTTGGTTTTATACCTGCTTGGCGTAATTCGTCTGTAGATTGCATCCTGCAGTAGCGTTACTGTTGCCCTTGCCCGTGGAACAGTCGGCTCAGATTGAATCCAACACCGAATGAGAAGCTGTTGGACGCGAAACGCACGCTACGGCTGTATCCAGCATTCAATCCCATATACTTTGTAGCTTGAAATCCCACAGATGAGTTGATCCCATGGTCGCGATCGAGGTCTGCTGACCCTTCCGATACCGCCCAAGTTTCGTACACACGTTGATGCCGGGTCTTGCCCTTGCCCGTCTGTCCGCGTCGGACGACCAGACTGTAAACCTTCTGCGTGCCCCATGGCACCACATCGTATCCCGACACACTGAGCGTCGTCTTTCTTCCCAGCTTCACGTCGGCCCCACCCTCAATCTGCACTTCCTTGCCCAGCGTGATGTACGGCCGCTGCACCGGCGCGCGCAGTCGATTCAACATCGCCACGTCGTTAATCCCGTTGCCGAGGCTAATATCAATGTACGGCGTGAAGTTTCCCCAGCTATGCTCGAACCGGTTATCCCAATCCACGATGACGCGGCCCGTGCTAAGACCCTTCGTTGTACTCGCAGTCGGAAAGCCTGCCGTAATAGACGAGCTATAACTGACCGGTCCCAACTCGAAATCGGTGTGCACACCAATGGAAACATTCCCAAGTCCGACGGTGTTGCTGGCAATACCTTTCTGCCCATTGGGGACAAGGAAAAACACCGGAACGCCCACATCCACCCCAAAATGTTCACCGAAATTGTAGCCCAACGCTGTGTTCATATCGAGTACCGTCGTGCCGTCGCTGGTGCTCCCTTCAAATCTTTCAGAAAGGGTAAGACCTTTCGGCGGCTGCTCAGCCGCGTTGCCCTCCGCCTTTCCTCCTACAAAGTTCCCTGCGAATCCCACCGGAACCTGAGTCGGCGTAGGCGCTTGGGCTCTAACGGTTAGCGAACCAGCCCAAACCACTGCAAACAGAAAAACACTCCTGCACACATAGCTGGGTTTCATGATGCTTTACAGTCTCATCCATCGCCGCCGGTCCGTCCATAGTCGCGCACATCGCGCTCCCACCTCTAGTAACCTGTCTCTTGGTACAGGTTCGCTCACCATTCAAGCCAGTACCGTGAGACAACTTGTCCACCGAATACGCTACATTCTGCATATAATACGGCTGGGCCTGAAGTCTCGTTTGGACGGAACCGGTTCGTTTACATCCAAAAGGAGATTCCATGACGCTGCTGTTGCTGATTATTCTCCTGGTGCTTTTGTTCGGGGGTGGCGGAGGCTATTACGGATATCGCCGATGGGGAACCGGCGGTGGCATCGGAATCCTCGGCACGGTGCTGATCATCCTCTTGGTTTTATACCTGCTTGGCGTAATTCGCCTGTAACGCATCCGGGAACCGGCACCCTGGCTCCATCCCCCTCCGGTGCATGTGCGGGTATAGGCATGTGTGGTTAGGTGAGAGAATTCACTCCGACAAATCGCACCTGCGCGTACCGGGAGCAGCCGCCGGGCACGGCCAAAAAGGAGAGGCGATCCCATGCTGCTAATGTTCATTCTTCCAGTAGTTCTCCTGGTGGCGCTCGTAGCTACTCTGCCTGTCTGGCCGCACAGCAAAAAGTGGGGCTTCTATCCGCTCGGCGGTATCAGCCTAATCATCCTTCTTCTTCTGCTCCTAGTTTGGACCCATCGCCTGTAGTCGGCGCACCGCTCGAAGTAATCAAGCGAACCATTGAACAGCAGGCGAGACGGCTATAGTCGCGGCTTACCCCGCGCTAAAGTGCGTGACCTGCGCCACTCACTGGTCAGTTCCCCATTCCGTCCGGGGGCCCGGCTTCTCGCCCAACTGGACTGCAACTCCGCAGCCCAATACAATCGCTTCGCTGCTGCCCGGAAGCTGACTTTCTTCTGGCGGCCGCTGTCCAAAAGGAAGGATCTAAGCATGCGACTGCGGTCCATTGGGCCCTTGCTTCTACTTTTGATTCTGATGTGGAGCGTGTCGGCGCTCGACGCGCGGGTCGTCCGCGTCGAGATTGTCTCGCGAAACGAGATTCTGAACGGCAAAGCTTTTGGTAATGCCGGAGCGTATGAGCGACTCATGGGCCGCGTCTATTTTTCCGTAGCGCTCGCGAATCCGCACAATCGCCGCATTGTGGACCTCGATAAGGCCGTGAACCTGAACAATGGCGAAGTCGAATTCTCCGCGGACTTCGTTGCCGTCCGTCCGAAAGATCCCAGCAGAGGCAATGGTTCGGTGCTGCTGGAAGTACCAAATCGCGGACGGGCACGTATGATCACCTTGGTCGATGGTGGCGATCCTGACCTCGCCAATGATGCCGGCGACGCCTGGCTCCTGCGCAATGGCTACACGGTCGTAAGTTTAGGATGGCAGTGGGATGCCGCCGGTCAAGATGCGCTGCGCCTGTATACGCCGCTCGCGAAAGACCATGGCAAGACGATCACCGGTTTGCTGCGCGGCGATCTGATGCCTGCTCAAGTGCTGCAGGAAATTCCACTCGGGCATCTCCTCCTCGGCAATATCGGAGGCGCCGAATACCCCGTTGCCGCGCCGCAAGATCCGCGCAACGTGCTCACTGTGCGCGAGTCCCGCATGGCCAAGCGCATCGCGATTCCCCGCTCGGAGTGGCAATTCGCGCACACGCAAGACGGAAAGCTCAAACCCAGTGATCGGTACATCCATCTGAACGGAGGCTTCCAGCCAGGAAAGATCTATGAATATATCTATGTCGTCAAAGACCCGGTAGTTTCCGGTCTCGGCTTTGCAGCGATTCGGGACTTTGCTTCGTACGCGAAGCATGCCTCCGATACGCTTCTCTCAGCCGCGCGCGTTTATGGGCAAGGGATTTCGCAAAATGGGCGCTTCCTTCGCGACTTCCTCTATCAAGGTTTCAACGCTGACGAAGAAGGAAGGATGGCGCTCGATGGCCTTCTCGCACACGTCGCGGGAGCAGGACGCGGCAGCTTCAACTACCGTTTCGCTCAGCCTTCACGAGACGCACAGCCAACATCGTCCGTTTTCTTCCCGACCGACATTTTCCCTTTCACCGATCAGCCCGAGACAGATTCCCTGACGCAAGAAACCGGAGGGTTGCTCGACCGCGCCGTTGCTGACAAAGTTGTGCCCAAAATCTTCTTCTCCAACACCGCTTACGAATACTGGGGACGCGCGGCCTCTCTGATTCACACAACTGCCGACGGAAGAAGTGATGCGCTGGTCTCTCCCAATGTTCGAATCTACCACTTCACCGGGCTGCAGCATTTCTCCGGGCCGTTCCCGCCGGTGAAGGGAAAAGACGATTTGCTTGGGCAACAGCCACAGTCGCCGCTTCCGATCAAGTACTTCTGGCGGTCCATGATCGCGAACATGGACGCATGGGTTCGCAACCATACCGCTCCGCCCGAAAGCAGCTACTCGAAACTGGCTGACCGGACCCTCGTGGACTTGCGCGAGTACGCATTTCCCGCGATCCCCGGAATCCACATACCACACGAGGTGAACGAGGCTTATCGACTCGACTTTGGCCCTCAGCGAAGCGAAGGAATTCTCACCATCCAAGCACCCAAGGTTGGGGCGCCTTTTCCGGTACTCGTGCCGCAAGTTGATCCCGATGGAAATGAGCGCGGCGGCGTACGTCTGCCGGAGATAACCGTCCCGCTCGCGACGTACACCGGCTGGAATCTGCGCGATCCCTCGATTGGCGCACCCGAAGAGCGCGTCTCGTTCGAGGGTTCATACCTTCGGTTCCCGAGGACACCGGCCGAGCGCCAGGACAGACGCGATCCACGCAGATCGATAGCGGAGCGCTACACCAGTCGTGAAGACTACCTCAGCCGCTATCGTCGCGCACTGGATGAGCTTGTGGAGCAGCGCTGGATACTGAAGGAAGACCGCCAAGCTCTCATGCAGCGCGGCGAACAAGAATGGGAGCAGGCAACAAAATAGGGTCGTTCGGTCATCGCCGTGTCGGGGCCGGGCGACAACTTCGGTTAGCCAACTACGCGGCAAGTGGACCGTCAGTGACCGAGAGTGCTGCGGAAGTGATTCCAGATCGCTTCGCCCGCATCGACATCCTGATTGGACTGGCCGACAATGCGCTTGGCCAGCGCCCTGGGTTGAGTGTTGGGCCAGGTGTGTCCGGCGCTTTCGAAGACGTAATAGACGCAAGCCGGCCCGCCCGCGCAGTTAGTCCGGGTGCGCTTTTCTGCCGAGGTCTTGTCTTGCGGGCTGCGGTGCGAAATCTCCGCGGTCTGTAGCTGTGCGCTGCAATGGTCGCGATCGACCCAAAAGGCGAAGGTGGCGTCGGCAGAGAGAAGAGCAGGTTGCTTCTGGCCGTTCCGGATCGTGCCAGCCGCTGCTCCCTTAAAGGGCACGATGGGATCTGCCATGCCATTCATAGAGATCCATGGAAGCGGTTTCTTCGCAGCGCAGGATTGCTGTTGGTTGACGGGAAGAGTGGAGATAACGTTGCCCGCAGCGCGCAGCAATTCGCTGGCTTCGCAGACAAAGCGCATGGTCATGAAGCCGCCGTTCGAGGGACCGATCATAAAGATGGCATTAGCGTCGCCATTGTTCTTGGCAATCAAATCGACGATGACCTGCTTGAGGAAGCCGACGTCGTCCGCGTTCGAGGGACGATCACCAGCAAGCGTGGCTCCCCGGCCGTCGTTCCAATGTTTGCCAACGGCATTCGGCGCGACGACGATGAACTTGTCCCGCTCGCCCAGGGTGGGGAGGCTGGTCTGCGTCCAAACCTCCTCGGCGGTTTGGGTGCCGCCATGGAGAACAATGACGACAGGATGCGAACCGGACTCACGCACAGGCTGAATCAGATAGTAGCGATCGATCCCATCGAACTGAATAGTTTTCTTTTCAGCAGTGGAGAGGCGTCCCTTGGCCGGAAAGATAGAGTCGTTTTCCCCCAAGATCTTGCGAGCATCTCCTCGTTCGTGAATGCGATCACGAATCGTTTGCGCCCGTTCGGCGAGGGAAACAACGAGAATCAGGCAAACGACAGAGCCAAGTCTTCTAGCGAAGCGCAGGTCCACATTCTCCAATCCCTTCGGAAAGTACAAGCGAGCAGATCGCCAAACCCATAGGCATCCTCAGAATTAGCAGATTCCGCCGAACGGTAGCCCAGGAATCAATGAGTGCAGTGCTACTGGGCAACTGCTGATAGACGCGTATGGCCCGACAGGGCCGCAACCGTCAATAGATCAGACCTTTGTTGCCAACGCCAACACAATTCCGGGCGAGTGGTCGTCTATCTGCGTGAAGACAACTGGTCCCACAGCCCCATCAACTGTGCCTCATCGTAATATTCAATAATCAATTGCCCCGCCTTTTTCCCCAGCCGCGGCACCAGCGTTACCTTCGTCCCTAAAATCCGCTGCAATTCTTCGAGCGCCCGCCGAATGTTCGGATCAGGTGGCAACGGCTCCGGTGGTTTGTGTTCGTACGCGCCCCTCTCCCTCCGCGCCTGCCGAGCCGCCAGCTTCTCGATCTGGCGCACCGTCAACGCCCCGCGCGCCGACCGCGCCGCCATTCGTCTGCGAAATCCCCCGTCCATCACCGCCAGCAACGCTCGGCCCGCGCTCGGGCTCAGCTTCCCTTCTTCCAACATCTGCTGCAGGCCGTTCTCGAGTCCCAGCAGGCGCAGGGCATTCGCGATCGTCGTCCTATCCTTCCCGGTCCGGGCCGCCACCTCATCGTGCGTCAATCCAAATTCCTGAATCAGCCGGTCGTACGCCCGCGCCTCTTCCATCGGATTCAAGTCTTCGCGTTGCAAGTTCTCGATCAGCGTGAATTCGAGAGCGACATCGTCCGGCACGTTGTGCACAATCGCCGGAATGCTCCGCAGTTCGGCACGTTGCGCCGCACGCCAGCGCCTCTCCCCGGCGATCAACTGATAGTGGCTCCCCGTTTGCCGCACGACCACCGGCTGAATCACTCCGCTGTTGGTGATCGACCGCGCCAACTGGTCGAGTCCTTCTTCCGAAAAGTGTTTCCGCGGCTGATACGGGCTAGGACGAATCAGCTCAATATCAATGTGATGCAGGCCCGAATGCTTCCCCCCGTGCCCAGCCGCAGAAGCCCCGGGCGTTGGCGAAGCAAACGCCGCTGCTATCGGCCACTGAGCTCCCGCGGCACTCGCAGGCGCTCTCACCGCAGCCGGCCCACCACCGGTTAGAGCTTGCCCCGACCCTTCCCCGGGATCCGGTCCTGCCAAAGCTTGTTCGGTGCCTGCCTTGCCCAGTTCCGTAATAGCCCCGGCGTCTTGCGCTCCAGTTGCCCCGGCGACGCCGCTTGAATTTCCAGCGTTTGCCAGGTTATCTGCATTCGCAGCGCCCGTTCCGACCAGCGCTTCAGGCTCCCGAATGAGCGCTCCGAGTCCCCGTCCCAGCGCGTTTCTCGTCATTGACTATGACCTCCTGTGCCAGCTGCATATACGCTTCTGCTCCGCGGCTATGCAGGTCGTAAAAGATGATCGGCTTGCCGAAGCTCGGCGCCTCTGCCAGCCGCACGTTCCGCGGTATCACCGAGTTAAAAACTTTATTTCCAAAGAAGCTCCGCAAATCCGACGCCACCTGCTTCGACAGCGTTGTTCGCTCGTCATACATCGTCAGCAAGATCCCTTCAATCTCCAGTTCCAGATTTAAGCTGCGTCGCAGCCGCATTAACGTATCGAGCAACTCCGACACCCCTTCGAGCGCCAGGTACTCGCACTGGATCGGAACCAGGACCGCATCGCTAGTTACTAATGCGTTAATAGTTAACAAGTCTAATGACGGCGGGCTGTCCAATAGAATAAACTTATACTTCTCGCGGACCTGCTCCAGCACTCCCTTCAGTCTGTATTCCCGATTTTCCACACCCACCAGCTCCACCGATGCCCCGACTAAGTTTTTGTCCGCCGGCAACAGGTCTAGGCCTTCGACCTGCGTCTTCAAAATGATTTTTTCCAGGGGCTCGCCTAAAATCAACGCGTGGTACAAAGTTCTGCGCGACGGGTCCTTAGGAAATCCAATGCCCCCGGTTGCGTTGGCCTGTGCATCGCAATCCACCAGCAAGGTTGGCTGCTCCGCCGCAGCCAGCGACGCCGCGAGATTGACCGCCGTAGTCGTCTTGCCCACGCCGCCCTTCTGATTCGCAATCGCAATCACTCGGCCCAAACGCACCCCCCAAAAGCGCAATCCCGCGTGGACTACGTTAATCTCCGGCCACGATAGCCCTGAGTCACGACGTCGCCATACCTCCGAAGCCCGAAACCGAAAAGTCAGCGCGCCGACATCGGCGAAATCTAGCGTGCCCGCATAGAACGGGCTCCTGATGCTCCGCTCGTCCGTAGTGTTTTAGTTATTCAGATACGACCGGAACCTGAGACCCAGCGCAAAATCTATCAAAATGCCTCCACCAAGCGCAACATGTTTCACGTGAAACATTGATACGAGACTCGCCTGAGGCCGCCGAGAGAGTCCGCCGGGGCATAATTGATTACGAACGAGGTTGCCCGGAGGGACCCAAGAACACGATAAGTGTGATCCGCAGACGGACACCGCTTTCAGCGGCACTCTTGGTGGTGCGTTGCGCATCGAGACTGCCCCCAATTCGTACCCCGCGGACCGCCCCGGTTCGCCGTAAGACATTCCGCTGTTCACGGAAGCTCATGCGAAGTTTGGATGGCCACGCACTACGGTCGCAGGACCGCTGCGCCTTTGTGAGCATCTGCGGCCGATGTGTTTCACGTGAAACATTCCAATGCATCATCAAGCGAGTTCTCCGTCCTGTTCGTTCCCAGATGACGCGGGGTTTGTTCCGTGGTGGGAATTGCTCCGCTTCCGGGGCGGGCTTCGCAGTGTTTGACAGTGTCTCCTGACGGTACCTTCAGCAAGTACCCTGGACCGCGCTCCCAGTGCGCGACATACTGGCCTTCGAACGTGGTGCAGCGTGCCCGGAGGCTACGAAGAGTTCCTCGAGCTGCATGTTTCACGTGAAACACTGGAGCGACTGGGAGGTCCGTCGCTCTGGCATTCGCGACAGGATCCATCCAGAGAGCGGTCTTGCTACGGGCTCTCACAACGACCTGTTTCACGTGAAACACTGACGGCTACCGGGGAGATTGCACGTCTTACCAGCGATCTTGTCTTTTACGGTGAGCTACAAGCTCCTCTTGGAGGAATAAATCTAGAACCAAGACCGCGATGGGTTTCACGTGAAACGTTTGATCGGTCAGATGCCCGCTTGGCTTCCTGCATCCGAGTGGGTTTGCCCCTTTGCATACTTCACGTGCCAATGACGCTTGCAAAATGGAGCCCGCGCGACCGCTATTTAGCTAACTCGCCGATGTTTCACGTGAAACACCGCCTCGAACTTCCAATAGGGAATTTTCGCTGAAGGTCACAGCTCCTGCATCCGTGTGGTAGTCGTGGGAGCTGTTTCCTGACTCGCCGACCTGCTGCTGCACGTTTCTAGAGGCCGCCTGCTCAAGGCATCACAGCTTGAATTTGGCGAAGTCAATGTCGTGAGCTGTTTTGCCGGGCCTGCGCTCTGTGTTACGGAGGCGTCAGGAAGACGAGTGTCGAGGCTATTAGGACTATCGCATAAGTGACTTACCAACAATTAGATAGCGGTTTGTGGAATCTGGAATTGGGATGGGAGGAGCCCAGGTCAAGCTCTGATGAGCTTGGTCGGAGCCGGTGCCGTGGTCGGCTTCGCGGGAGTCGTGGTCCGCGCCCGGACGTGCCAGATCAGCAGCGTCAGTACCTAGCCAGAGGACGACTTGACCATTGATGTTGAGATTGTGCGTGGCCCAGTTTAGGAACGTCTCACGGTCACCAAGGGCTCGAGCACAGATGAAATCTAAGGGCGCGAGGTTGTCGGCAAGGTCTTCGAAGCGGCTTACGACAACTTTGACACCGGTCAGGCTGAGATGCCTTGTGACCTCAGCGAGGAACGTGGCCTTTTTCATAACCGATTCAATCAAAAAGACTTCCAAGTTCGGTCGTAAGAGTTTAAGGGCAATTCCTGGGAAACCGGGGCCGGAACCAACGTCGGCGAGCCGACCGTGCAGTTCAGGGATGGCATATGCGGCAAACATGCTTTCGCCAAAATGACGGGTCAGGATCTCTAGTGGCTCGGTAATGGATGTAAGGCTAATCTTTTGATTCCAAAGGAGTAACAAATCTATGTATTCACGAATGGAATCGCATACAGAGGGACCTACGTTGATCTGGAATCTGGCGAGCGTGGAGGCAATGGTTTGGTTAGAGAGCTGCCGCGCGCGAGGGTGTGGTGGTGTCACTGTTAAGTAATAACTCTATAGTTACGGGGAGCCACGTTCGGCACAAAGAGTGTTGAGAGCAGCGGCTTTCGCCGCGCTGATCGCATGATTCTCGGTCGAATCGCCAACGGCAGGCGTTTGTGCCTAGAAACTCCGAATAAGAAAAAGTTGATTCTTCCGGAGGCGGGTTGTGCGTGCGAGTCCACGGGGCGGTGCTCACGCGTCCAAGACGTACGACGTTAAGCTACTGATTAGACTACCGCACGCCCGCGTACGTCAATCAGGTTAGTTAGCGCGACGGCCCCGCATCTGGTCAACCCTGCAGGCGTGGTATTCGTGCACTAATGGGGCTCAGCGCTTCGCTCTGTCGGGCATCCAGGCGGGCGTTGCGTCTTCCCACTGATTATCGGTCAACTGCCGCACGCCGGTTCCATCGCTGCGCATCACAAACAACTCGCCATACGGCTGCGGAATTCGGTAGACCAGAGGCGCCTCATCCTTGAAACCCATCCTCGAGCTACTGAAAAGGATCCACTCGCTGTCAGCGGACCAGGCACAGTGCGCATCGTTTCCGTGCGAGTTCGTCAGGCGACGCAAATCCGTGCCGTCTGGCTTCACCGTGTAAATATTGAAATCGCTGTCGCGATTGCGGGTGAAGGCGATGCGGTCGCCGCGCGGTGACCAAACGGGGAAGTTGTCGTATTGCGAACCAGTGGTGAGCTGCGTAATCTTTCCATCCTCAACAGTAAGATCGCCAAGCCGCGGCCCTGCTTGCCCTCGGCGCGGTCAACCAAGCGCTTGCCGTCCGGAGACCAGCCTGGAAAACCACTGTCGGTATCTCCGGTTGTAATCCTGCGGAAGCCGGAACCGTCCGGCTTGATCAGGGCTAACTGCCCCGGGTTCCCGGGTCTGAAGAAAAACGTGCCCACGGCAAACGCGATCTGTTCGCCCTGCGGCGACCAGGACGGAGTCAATGCAATTGCGACACCGCATAATGGTTATGTTGAGCACCACATGACAAAGATGATGCCGTAGTGTATGTACAGGCAACGGGGAGTCGCAGCGGAGACGATTTTCACGTGATCAAAAACGATCGCGCGAAGGGAAGAGGGCTGCGCTCCGCGCGGCGCGGTACCAGTCAAGACTGTATTGGGGCGCGATCCCGGTCGCGCTCAAACAGCAATGCGCGCTTTTAGCCGTGCATTTCGCCGCTTAGCTGCGCTGCGAGGCGGAGATGAAGAATCGCAAGAGCAGCAACTCGGAGGAATAGATGCGCCTTTTGTCCCTGCCACTGATGCTTTGGCTTGCCGGCGTGAGCGTTTATGGCCAGACCAGAAACTTTGACGTTGTGGTATATGGGGGCACTGCGGGCGGCACAATCACCGCTGTCGCTGCGGCGCGTGAAGGATTGCATGTTGCGCTGCTTGAACCCGGACACCATCTCGGCGGCATGGTTTCGGGCGGGTTAGGATGGACCGATTTCGGCAAAAAGGAAGTGATTGGCGGCATTTCGCGTGAATTTTTCACTCGCGTCGGAAGCCACTACGGCGAACCAGAGACCTGGTACTTCGAGCCCCATGTCGCCGAGCGGGTGCTTACCGAGATGGTCAAAGACGCGAAAGTCGAAGTCTTCTTTACGCATCGCCTGCGGGCAACAGGAGGGGTTCGCAAGCGCGGCACGGAAATAATCGAGATGATTACGGAAAATGGCGATTCTTTCCGGGCGAAGATTTTTGCCGACTGCTCGTATGAAGGTGATCTGATGGCGCAGGCCAAAGTTCAATACACATGGGGACGCGAGGGAGTTTCGCAGTACAACGAATCGCTCGCGGGAGTCAGAGATCACACACCGCAGCATCAATTCACGGTTGCGGTTTCTCCTTTCGATTCCAATGGCAAGTTGCTGCCCGAGGTTTACGGCGGTCCAAAAGGCAACGGCGGGGCGGCAGATAAGAAGGTGCAAGCCTACAACTTCCGGCTGTGCATGACCGATAACCAAGAAAATCAGGTTCCGTTTCCACGCCCTGCGAAATACGACCCCAAGCGCTATGAACTACTGGCGCGAATGCTCAAAGCGGTTACCGAAAAGAACGGGCGGCCGCCGATCATGAAGGAAATGATGAAAGTGGACCTGTTGCCAAACAGAAAAACGGACACCAACAACAATGGCGCGTTTTCCACCGACTACATCGGAGGCAGTTGGAATTACCCGGAGGCTGATTCCGAAGCCCGCAAGAAAATCTGGCAAGAGCACAAGGATTACATTGCAGGATTTCTTTACTTCCTGGCGAACGACCCACAGGTGCCCGAAGCGTTGCAGAAAGAGGTTAGTCGTTGGGGATTAGCAAAGGACGAGTTCACCGACAGTGAGAATTGGCCGCGTCAGCTCTATGTGCGCGAGGCGCGCCGGATGATCGGTGAATATGTAATGACCCAGAAGGATATCCAAAGCGAGTTAGCCAAAAAGGACTCGATTGGGATGGGCTCTTACAACAGCGATTCGCACAACGTGCAACGCGTGGTGACTCCCGACGGCAGCGCGGTTGAAAATGAAGGCGATATGCAAGTCCCGGTGAATCCCTATCAAATTCCTTACCGTATCCTTTTGCCGAGGCGTGCACAGGCAACCAATCTACTGGTGCCCGTCTGCTTTTCAGCCAGCCACGTTGCCTACTCAACTCTGAGAATGGAACCTCAGTACATGATCATTGGACAGGCTGCTGGCGTTGCCGCGAAGATGGCGATTGCCAAGGGAGTTGCCGTGCAGGACGTTGATTCCGCCGAACTGGCTAAGAAGCTGCGCAGTCAGGGTGTGGTTATGGAGTGGAATCGCCCGGTGGGGGCAAGCAAAACGATGCGATAGCGGCGCTTAGTGTGGGGGCGATAGCGCAGCTTGTTCTCCTTGCGTGCGGCGCAGGAGGAGGCGGGGAGCCAAGAGGCCGGCGATAAGGTCGACGAAAAGGTGGGCGACGATCGCCGGGGCCAGGGATTCCTCGGTGATCCGTACGGTGGCGAAGACGATGCCGATGAGAAAGGTGGAGATTAGGCCGCGGCGTCCTTGATAGAGATGGGCGACGGCAAAAAATAGGGCGGAAACAAGGGCTGCGGCGAATAAAGATTGATGGGCGGCGCGAGCAATCGCGGCGAAAGCAAAACCGCGGTAGAGGAATTCTTCGCAGAGAGCGACAGTGGCGACTAGGGCGATGAAAGCTAGCTGCTCGATAGAGTTTTGCGGGAGGATTTTTGCCGCGAGTTGCTGGACGAGCCCACGCTGATTGGGAGGGACGCGAGCGGCGTGGCGGAGTCCGAAGAATTGGAAGGCGCAGAAGGCCGTGGTTATAAGGGTGGTGACGACGACGGTGTGAAACGGGTGCGGGAGGGTGAGTCCAAGTTCGTGGAGAGAGAGGCCGCGGGCCAAACTGCGCCAGGTGACCATGCCGACGGCGAGCCATTGGAACGCGATGGTCGAGGCGTACAGAGCGAGGCGGTCGGTGGTGGTAAGAGCGGGGCGGGCCAAAAGCTTGCGGACGCGGATGGCTCCGCGCCACGGAACCACGACGCCCAGGATGAGGAAGATGAGGATGAAGTCCCAGGGCACGGTGGGATGAAAACATTTTTAGCGTGTTTAGGGCAAGGGAGTTCGTTGCACTTGTTGCAGCCACTGGCAACTTGTACTCGATAAATGATTAGACCATTAGCCACTCTGTTAGCTATAGAGTATCGTTCTGCACAAACGGGAAGGAGCGAGCGGTGGGTAACTGGATGAATTGGCTTCTTGTGATTGCTGGAATTATTTGCATCATCATCGAACTGGCGCTTGGCGCGCTGACCGGATTTGATCTGGCGCTTATAGGCGCGTCGCTGGCCGCCGGTGGCGGCATTGGGCTGGCAACGGGCTCGGCCAAAATCGGTTTACTGGCGGGAGGCGCGCTCGCGCTGGTGTATCTTGCGGTACTGCGAAGTTGGCTGAAGGCGAAGCTAACCGTGAGAGAGCATGCGAGCAATGTGGACGCAGTGGTTGGCAGGACGGGCGTGGTCACGAAACGGATTGCACCGCGGCAAGCGGGCATGGTAAAGCTCGGCGACGAGGTGTGGCGAGCCGAATTGGCAGCAGGCGACGAAACGGCGCGCGAAACCGGCGTGACCATAACAGTGGAATCAGTGGAAGGCGTGACGCTCAAAGTGAGGTAACAACAATGGATACAGGAATGCTGTTCACCGCGTTTCTCATCGTGTTTGTCGTGTTTGGCCTGCTGGCACTGGCAAGGGGAGCGCGCACCGTCAAGCAGTACGAAAAGGGATTGATTACGCGTCTCGGAAAATATCACGCCATGGCTACATCGGGGCTTACGTTCATCATTCCGTTTGTCGATGACATCGTGCGGGTGGACATGCGCGAGCAGGTCATCACGGTGCCGCCGCAGAAACTGATTACAAAAGACAATGTGACCGTGGAAGTGGATGCGGTGGTGTATTACAAGGTGATTGACCCGGTGAAATCGCAGTACGAGGTGCAGGATTTCGGGTACGCGTGCACGACGCTGGCGCAGACCAATCTGCGTAACCTGATCGGTGACCGCACGCTCGATGAAACACTGGTGGCGCGCGACATGATCAACACAAATCTGCGCGAAGTTCTCGATGAGGCGACCAACAACTGGGGATGCAAGGTCACGCGCGTGGAAGTGCAAAAAATCGAGCCGCCGCGGGACATCACCGACGCGATGTCGCGGCAGATGAAGGCGGAACGCGAGAAGCGCGCCGCGGTGCTGGAGGCGGAAGGCATCAAGCAGAGCCAAATCCTTCAGGCTGAAGGAAAAAAACAAGCGGAGATTCTGAAAGCCGAAGGGGACGCGCAGGCGCGAATCACTCGCGCAAATGCGGAAGCTGAAGCGATCAAACTGGTTTCAAACGCCGCGGAAACGTACTTCAAAGAGCGCGCGGAAATGATGCGGCGCCTCGAAGTGCTGAACAACACCCTGGCACAGAATACCAAGTACATCGTGCCCTCGAACGCTGCGCTGGTGAATGTGCTGGGGCTGGACGGAATTGTGCAGGCACCGCCGAGCGCAACGCCGCTGCCACCAGCGGGGCCGTCGTCCCCGGGCCGATCGTTGTAGGAGGTAGCCCAGCACAGCTCGGACCAAGTTCGGGTCATACGATGCAAATTGGGGCTTGGCAAGAAGGCCGTGCTGCGGCAGGTTATCTCTGTGCGGAAACGCAAAACGATTGTGCCTATTGTGCAAGCCGAAGGTGGCGAAGCGGTGAGCCAGGTTCGCGCGCTGTTTCGCGAATATGCCGCAGGGCTAACCATTGATTTGTGCTTTCAGAATTTCGAGAGAGAGTTGGCGGGGCTCCCCGGGGAGTATGGGCCGCCAACGGGGCGACTATACTTGGCATTGGCGACGGACTCGCCGAAGGTACGTGCTGGCAGGGAGACTCGTAACCCGGGCGCGTCCGCGCGCGAGCCCGGTGCCCGAATTCTAGCCCAGGAGGCCGGGCCGGCAGGATGTGTTGCGCTGCGGAAGTTTGACGCCGAGGCGTGTGAAATGAAGCGCCTCTATGTGCGTCCGGAGTTTCGTGGGCAAGGTGTGGCATGCGCTTTGGTGGAGGAAGTGACCCGGGCCGCGCCGGCGCTTGGGTACCGAAAAATACTCCTCGATACGCTTCCTGAAATGGTTGGAGCGCAGGCGCTGTATCGTTCGATCGGCTTCCAAGAAGTTCCTGCGTACCGCAGCTATGAGCTCCCCGGTGTACGTTTCTTCAAGCTCGCGCTTTCGTAGCCTGAATTCTTCAGTTCAAATTCAAAAACCAAATCAAAGCCAGCGACGCAATAAAAAGAAGCGTGGCTTGAATCAGTGCGTAAGGATTTCCTCGAAAAACGCTAGTGCGCGAGGATCGTGGGATTGGCCAAGCCAGAACATAGCTTGCTTGCGTACGAAAGGATTACGATTGTTGCGCGCAACCTCGATTAACTTCGGAACACCTTCGTCTTTGGGCAACTGGCTCAGAGCAAATACCGCTTTTTTCTTGACCCCTGTAGCGGGATCGTTCGCAATGGCCTCATCGATCGCTCCCACGGCTTTCTTTCCCGCTTTATGGGCCAACCAAAACAGCGCCTGGCCGCGCACGTGCTCGCTGGAATCTTCGCGCGCCATGCGAATCATTTCATCGAGCGCGCCGGCTTCGTGGCTAACGGAAAACGCAAAGGCCAGGTGCGAGCGCACCTCGGGACTCGGATCGGAACGAGCCAGGCGGGTTAGAACCGTGAATCCGGCTGTGCCGCGCGCGGCGCCGAGCCAAAAGGAGGCGTGCTTTCGCAACGAATCCGGCTGATTGGCGGCGACAAAACGTTCAAGCGCACGATCGGCCGAAGGATCGGCGTACATGGCGATTGCGGCCAGCGCCCCATTCGAGATTTCGCTGCCATCGCGATCGCCGCGATCGGGGCCGGTAACATATTCACTGAGGAAGGCAACACTCTCAGCAGGTTGCACGCCGGTAAGCCAATGGAGCGTGAGGCCTCCGGCATCGAGCTGGCAATCCATGGAGACTACGCGGATTTTGTCCACGCGAGCGTGTTCCACACGAAACAATGTGGAAACGCGCCGGGATCCCTCCAGAGCGATTGCCTGCTTCTCATTCGTACTCATATTGATTCCGTGATCCTTTGTTTCCAGCGCGCACCTCCCGCAATCAGAGGCGCCGTCGGCGTCATTGCCGCAGCACATGATGCGATCGCCGGCGATTTCCGGAACCGAATAGCCAATCCACTGGGGCGAATCGGCGTGTGCCAGGAGCGTTCGAAATTCTTTCTCAAGCGGCGCGGAGACGGCGCGCGTTTCGAGCTTTGTGTTCACCAGGTGTGGCAGGTTGGCTTCCTGAACTTGAGTTGTTTGCGCACGCATTCCCAGATGCGCGGCCAAGACAAGAACAACAAAACTAATGGCTCGCAAGATTGTTTTCATGGCTCACCACATTGTTTCTAGTTTCTATTGATTGATAATTTCCATTAGAAAGTCCACGGCATCTTTCGAACCCATCAAAGAAAGCTTTGAGACAGCCGTCTTTTTCAGCCCAGGATCGGTTTCTTTGCGCGCAATGGCGACCAGAGCTTTGGCGTTTCCCTGCAGAAACAGAGCGTTCAACACTTCCTCGCGAAGCGTGCGATCTTTCTCATTGTCGTAAATGGAAACGAGGGCTTGCGTCGACTCCGCGCCACCCATCAGCCCTAGATTGCGAATCGCAGTTTTGCGCAGCTGGGGATCTTTTTCGGACCGGGAGAGCTCTATGAGCGTCGAAGCGTTTCCGCTCAGAAAAAACGATTGCAGAATCTCACGTTTCGCGTCGGTCGAAGATTCGCTCTGGTAAAGCTGTTGGAGCTCGGATTGTGAGCCCATCAGCCCGAGTTGACGGATGGCCTCGCGCCGCACTTCGGGATTTTGCTCATTTTTGGCAGCGGCAAAAATGCGGTCGCGCTCACCGGAAAGCATGAACGAGCGGAGGATGGCGCGCTTCACGCTGGAATCGTTCGTACTACTGTAGATGTCGGACAGCGTCTGGCGGCTCGCGGATCCGCCAAACAGGCCCAGTGACTCGATAGCCTTGCGCTGCAGATCCGGGCTTACCTGCCCGCGAGCCATGCGGCCGAGAATTTCGCGGGCTTTTGGCGAGCCGCTTTGAGCGAGAACGAACAGTGCTTTTCTCTTTTCACTCGGCGAGCTGCTGCCCATCAAAACTTTTTCCAACAGGGGTAAGGCGCGTTCCTGATCGCTCGTCATCAAGCCTTGAATGGCAAGGAGCTTAAGGTCGTCATTGTTGAGGTTTTCTGGGGATACCGGTTTGCCGGAGGACTGGCGTACCTCAACCTCGAGCGCCTTGGCATCTTTTACCCAGCGGCTTTGCGGAAACCGCTGGTAAAGATCGGTGAGGGAGGCAAGGGCGGCATCGCGGCGTCCGAGTTTGTTCTCTGACCAAGCCTTCCAGTACAGCGACGCGTCGGTTTGTGGGCCATTCAGCCTAGCCAACTGCTCGTACTTGGCGGTAGCCTCTTCGTAGCGGCCTTCATCGAGAGCTTCTTGCCCTTCTTGGTAAAGCTCCTGCCGGCGGCCGTTTCGTTCCACCTCGCGGTCGCGCTTTTCCTGTTCACTGGCGCGGCGCTCTGGTTCGTCCAAAAGTACGGCCGAACCCGCCGCCGAGGCCACCGCTGAACCTACCGCAAAACCCACTGCCAAACCTACCGAAGAACGCACCGCTGCATCCAGGGCTGTATGCGCAGCCGACTCCCCAGACGAACGCGCCCGCGACGTGATGGTCGAACGTACTGACGATTCCACTGCCGCACCTATGGCCGAACGCAGTGGCCCTGGTTCGTTATCGTGGGGCGCGTCTTCAGACACTGCTAGGTTCGCGGCCATTGCAGCTCCTGCGGGGCCAAGCGTAATCAAACAGAGCAAGGTTGCTGCCGGGCACAACCGTGCAGGGATGGTCCAAAAGTGTTTTCGATAAGCGATCATGTGTGATTCCCTTTCCTAACCTTCGGGTTCTCTTGCGGCGCCTGAATTGCGGACTTTTCGCGTTGGCGCATCTCCGAGCCGGTCACCCGCACTTTGAAGAGAATTCCCTGAGACTCGATGCGTTGGCGAATCTTTTTGAACTGCGCGGGCGTCGGCCTGTCCGGGCTATGTGCGACGTCGAGGAGGACGCGTTCCAGTTCTTCGAGGACGCTGGCGAGCGTTGCATCACCACTTTCCAAAGCTGTTTGCCGGTACAAGCGGTTGTCATCGAGAAGATCTTCCGCGCGCCGCTGCTCGGAGGAAATGTCAACCGACTGTCCATTCGAGGGGTTTGGAACGGCATTCGAAAGCTCGACGAGAACCATTTCTGAGCGGTCCAGGTGATCGCCTACGGCAACAATGAGAATGCGCTCGCGAACTTGTTTCGGTCCAGGTGTGGAATGTCCACGATGCGGAGGGGTCAGCCTTCCAGCAACGTAGGCGGCAATCACCAGGACAGCCATGGCTCCGGCGATCGCCCAGCTGTGCGGAAATGCCCGCGCTGACCAGAACTGCCAAGTGGAAGCACGGCGTTGCGGGAGGCGAGGCGCAATCTGCCGCCAGACACGTTGCCCGTAATGCTCATCGCGTTGGGGAACCGAAGGGGTATCGAGCAAGGACAGAACACGCTCGAGAGCGGCAAACTGCGCGCTGCATTCGGGGCAGTCCGCCAAATGAGCTTGCATCCCACTGCGATCTTTTTCTTCGCCGAACCGGTAAGCAATCATTTGTTCTTCATTCAGGTGTTTCTTTTTTTCAATCTCTTTCATAGTTCCGACCTCTTTTGTGTTTCCGGGCCACCCGGTTTTATGTCTCTGAACCAGGTGTCGCTCCCATGGCGCGAGCTGTTGGTGATGAATCCATCAAATCGCGTGTGATAAGCGGTTCGAGTGCGCGGCGAAGTTTTTGAACCGCTCGAAACACCGTGTTTTTCGTAGCGCTAGCGCGCAACGCAAGCACTTGGCTGATCTCGTCGATCCCGCGGCCTTCCCAGTGGCGCATCACAAACGCGACTCTTTCAGCGGGACTCAGTGTTTGCAGCGCCAGAGTGACTCGTGCGCCGATTTCCGCGCTTAAGACCAGGCGGTCCGGTGCGGGCGAATCCGCGGCGTGGGAATCGAGCCGATTCGCAGACGCAGTGTGGTCATCAGCGCGTGCCGAAGGAAGCTCGCGATGGGCGTCTTCGGTGCGGCGTTTGCGCATGCGGTCAAGAGCGCAATTGACCGCAATACGGTACAGCCAAGTGCCAAAATGAGCGCGCGATTCAAACCGGTCCATCTTGCGATAAGCGCGCAGGAAGGCGTCCTGCACCACTTCCTCAGCGTCTTGTTCGTTTCCGGTCATGCGATAGGCCAGGCGAAACAGGGTGCGGCTGTGCCGCTCGACGAGAAGACCAAATGCATCCTGATCGCCGGCGAGCACCCGCTCGACGTTACCTCTGTCGGCCCCGCGATCGGACCGGGCATCGGCAGCGCCGGCGCCGCTCTGGGTGCTCTCGCTCATCCGAATCATTAGACCGCAACTACCGAGCTGCGGTTAGGTAGGCAAACGTATTTCCAAGGTTATTGTGAGACCGTCAGTATCCGACGGACCGCGTCAACGGCAGAAACTACGGTATCATCGGAAAGGGAATTTCCACGCCGTTTCGGATTCCGCCAGAGTCCGAGAGTTGAATCCGCTGATACCATAGCGACCGACCGGCATGGACCTGTGACTACGGTGGGAGGAGCTAGCGTTGATTGCGAGATACACGCGTGAAGAAATGGGGCGTATTTGGAGCGACGCGCACAAGTTTGCAAAGTGGCTGGACGTGGAGATTGCCGCGACCGAGACGCTGGCTGAGGCGGGTGAAGTGCCGAAAGAGGCGGCGTCTGCAATTCGCACACGCGCAAAAGTCGATGCGAGCAGGATTTTGGCTATCGAATCGCGCGTCCGCCACGACGTTATCGCTTTCACGATAGCGGTCGGCGAATCCATTGGCGATCCTGAAGCAGCGCGTTGGCTGCATTTCGGGCTGACGTCGAATGACGTCGTGGACACGGCGCAGGCGCTGCAGGTTCGCGAAGCATCGCGTTTGATCGAGCACGGACTGGTTCGGTTAAGCGAAGTGCTTGAGCGGCGCGCCAGGGAATTCCAGCACACTCCGGAAATCGGCCGGACCCATGGCATTCATGCCGAGCCCCTCACTTTCGGGCTGAAACTTGCGAATTGGTATGCGGAAACACGCCGGAATCTGGTGCGATTTGGCCAAGCGACGCAAGAAATGGCGGTGGGAAAAATTTCCGGAGCGGTGGGCAACTGCTCGCACTTGGGCCCGGAAATTGAGGAAAGAATTTGCAGTAGGCTGGGATTACAAGTGGCGCCCATCTCGTCGCAAGTTCTGCAGCGCGATCGCCATGCACTCTATTTGGGTGCGCTGGCGCTGATTGCGGCGACACTTGAAAAAATCGCTCTCGAAATTCGTCACCTGCAGCGCACCGAAGTGCGCGAGGTTGAGGAGCCTTTTGGCGGCGAACAGCGCGGAAGCTCGGCGATGCCGCACAAGCGTAATCCGGTAAGCTGCGAGCAAATTTGCGGGTTGGCGCGGGTGGTGAGGGCAAATGCCGGGGCCGCGCTCGAAAATGTGGCCCTGTGGCACGAGCGCGACATCTCGCACAGTTCGGTCGAGCGAATTATTCTGCCGGATTCGACGATCCTTGTTGACTACATGCTGGCGCGAATGACTGACATAGTCAGCGGTATGCGCGTTTTTCCCGAGCACATGCTGCGCAATCTCCAGCTGACCCAAGGGCTGGTTTTTTCCGGGCAGCTTCTGCAAGACCTAGTCGATCATGGCGCCCCGCGCGAAGATGCCTACAAAATGGTGCAGGAAAATGCTATGGCTGCCTGGGAATCGGGCAGCAGCTTCCGGGAACGAGTGGCCGCCGATCTGCGGATTACCAAGGTCTTGGATCGCGCGGCCCTTGGACGCACGTTCGATTTAGGGCGGCAGCTGCGCTACGTGGATGCGATTTTTGCGCGCGTCTTCCGCGCCAAGTGAGTGGTTATCCACGGGCGGTCGTCACCGATGACCGCACGCAGGCCTTTCTATGACCGTGAGGGAACCCTTCGAAAAAAGGCTATCGGGTTTTAACACCCCGATCGTCTCGCATCCCACTTGAAGAAGCTTCTTTGATGCACATAAAACGCGCTCATGACCTTGGAGCGCGCGTTCATGGGTGATTACATGCAGGTCGGCGGAGGCGGTCATCGATAGGAGTACGACGGTAGCGAGCGTTTGCTGTGACGCAGAATCAGAAAGGACCAGCAGTTTACTGAGCGCGCTGCACGTAGCGGGCTTCTGAGGTATCGACTTTCACCTTATCGCCATTATTGATGAACGGAGGAACGTTGATCACCAGCCCGGTCTCCAGCTTGGCTGGTTTCATAACCGCGCTGGCGGTCGCTTTCTGCAAAGTCGGCTCGGTTTCGACTACGGTCATGTCAATGGTGTCAGGCAAGTCCACGCCAATCGGCTTGCCTTCGTAGAATTCCACTTTGACGTGAATGTTAGGGATCAGATAATTCACCGCGTCGCCCAAAATGTCATGGCGAAGGTGGATCTGCTCGTAGGTTTCCGAGTTCATGAAATGAAAATCTTCGTCTTGGCTATACAAATATTCAAATTCAATTTCATCGAGAACCGCCCGCTCGACAAACTCCTCGGCACGGAACTTGTAGTCGATGATGGTGCCGTTGCGCAGGTTGCGCATCTTCGTCTGCATAGCGCCGCGCTTATTCCCCGGGGTGCGGTGATCCACGCTGAAGACGGTATACAATTCGTTGTTATGGCGGATAACCATGCCGGGGCGGAGTTGTGTAGCTTTTACCATTGGTAGCTCCTGATGCTAGCGGAAGTTTGCGGCAGGCGGGAAACCCGCGGCGTTCGCAATCGCGCGGTCACTGCACCGAAGTGACCGAGGTGGCTGCAACGAACCTCGCAGCGCAAGCACTTAGTATACGGTTCGCGTGCGCATGCGGTCAATCATGGCGGGCAGGCTGGGCAGGCTGGGTTTGCGCTTTGTTCATGATCTTTTCGATTTCGTCAGCCGAGCGCGGGAGATTTTCCGACAGAAACTTGTAGCCGGTATTGGTAATCAAGAAATTATCTTCAATGCGCACGCCTAAATTTTCCTCGGTAATGTAGATACCTGGCTCGATGGTGATTACCATTCCCGGCTCGAGAGGCCTGTCGGGGTCCCCGGCATCATGGACGTTCAGGCCGATATGGTGTCCCAGCCCATGAATGAAGTAGGGACCAAGCGGGCGACCCTGCTTATCTTTTCCATGTGAATTGATATAGTTGTAGGCGATTTCGAAGAGGCTATTCTTACTCTTGCGCCCCAGACCCATTCCTGGTTTAAGCGCGGCAATCGCAGCATTCTGCGCGCCGAGGACAATCTCATAGATTTCCCGCTGCCGCGGCGTGAATGTTCCGTTGGCTGGCAGCGTGCGCGTGATGTCGGCCGCGTACCCGGAGAACTGCCCCCCCACGTCAAGCACGACGATATCGCCATCGGCAATTTTTTTGCTGAGGGTATCGTAGTGCAGAACCGTCGAGTTCCACCCAGCGCCAACGATGGGCGCGTAGGCGGGAGCCTCGCAGCCTTGGTCCGAGAACGTGTAAAGCATTGTTGCAGCTACTTGATATTCGTAGAGCCCGGGTCGCATTCGTTTCATCGCCGCGAGGTGCGCGTCATCGGAGGCGTTGATGGCCTTGGTCAAGAAGGCAATTTCGCCCGGCGATTTAATTTGCCGTAGCGCGCCAATCTTCGCGCGCAGGTCATTGAGCTTGGCTTGCGGCACCGATTGCTGCACATATTGGGTCCACTCTTTTTCGTGAGGATAACCGCCCAATTCCTTTTCATAAGGCAGGATGGTGTAGAAATTGTCGTACGCGCGAGCTAATTTCTCGAGGCTGGCGCGCATTTGCGGAAATGGTTTCACTACGGCGAACCCCGTCTTCTGCGAGATGTCTGGATCGTCGGGGCCGGGACGCGGGCCTACCCATCGCTCTTTTCGGGGATTGCGCGGAGGCAGGAAGAGAATCTCGCGCGGTGCATTCCCTTCGATTTGACCGGCCGTGTGATTTTTGCTTTCCGGCACGAGCAACAGTCCCGCACCTTCATCGTTATACCCGGTAAGGTAATAAAAGTTTTCTTCCTGGGAAAAAAGGTAGGTCTGCGCCTCTTCTTCCATCCCGGTATAACCGAACAGAACAATTGGCCCGTCCGCCTGCGCAAGAAGTTTAGCGCGGCGCTCCGCATACACGCTCCAAGGCTCGCGCTCGCGGCGTTGTTGCGCGCGCGCGAGATCCGCCGCGCAACTGAAGACCATCCCGGCGATCGCCAGCGGGAATAAAAATGCCAACGAACGCACCGCTTGCGTACGACCACTCATGGGTACACCTCACTCCGGCAATTCACTCGCGCCACAGGGGCATGGGGGCGCACTGATTTTAGCGAGCAACCACCACCAGTGGAAATTATATTTCGTCGAGTGCGGGCTGCGGCGGAACTCGGTCGAACACCAAAGACTAAACAACCGAATCACCGCGAGGTTAGAATCCCGGCGCGCCAGTGGAAGCCGGCCGAACCTCTCCGGCGGGCCGGATGCCGAAGCGCATGCGCTCGAGGTAAGTTTGCGCCAGCGACATAAAGCCGGTGTACAGATAACCCCAAACAAAAAGCAGCAGGAAAGGAGCGGTAGCATAATTCTCGTTGCGGATGGCGTAAATGACCGTCAGCGCAAAATAAATACCCAGGCCGATTTCAGCAAAGGGCATCCATCCGGCGGGATTGCGGTAGCTTTTTTTAACCCACGAATCGTTGCTGTCCTCGATTCGGTATTTCGGCGTCCGCGCAAATTCTGATTTCACTCCCAAGACGGCTTCCAAAACCGCTTTGGCGTTTCGTACCGAAAGTCCGATACCCATGGCCATCACAAACGGCAAATAAATCACGGAGCGCCACCAAGTCTTAGGGCGTATTTCGCGCTGGGCCACCAGATAGAAACTCGAAATCGAGCATGTCGAAGCCAGAAACAGCGGAAGGTCAATAACCAGCATCTGAAATGAGGTCTGGTAAAACCGTACAATCATCGCCGGCAGCAGCAGGGTCGAGAGCATGATCATCAATGGGTAGCTGATGTTCGCGGTGAGGTGGAAAAAGGCTTCGATTTTTATGTGTAGCGCTGCATTTGAGCGCATGACCTCCGGCAAAACTTTCTTGGCCGTCTGCATCAAACCCTTGGCCCAGCGCGCTTGCTGAGCCTTGAATGCATTGACTTCCACGGGCAGCTCCGAAGCGCATTCAATGTGTGGGAGATAGAGAAAGCGCCAGCCCCGCAACTGGGCGCGGTAGGAGAGATCGGTATCCTCGGTGAGCGTGTCGTGCTGCCAGCCCCCCGCATCGTCGATGGCCGTGCGGCGCCAAACGCCGGCGGTGCCATTGAAGTTGAAAAAGTTGTTGCTGCGCGAGCGGGCCCCGTGCTCGATCACAAAATGTCCATCGAGCAGAATGGTTTCAACCTGCGTGAGCAAGGAATAGTCGCGATTCACATAGGTCCATCGGGTCTGCACCATGCCCACGCCGGGATACTGGAAGTAGGGGATGGTGGCGCGAAGGAAATCCGGTCCGGGGAGAAAATCGGCATCGAAGATGGCCACGAACTGACCGTGCGCCGACGTAATCCCAGCGGCCAGCGCCCCAGCCTTGTATCCTTCGCGGTTATCGCGATGATGATACGAAATATTCAGACCCAGCGAGTGGTATCGCTCCGCGCAATCCCGCGCTACCTGCTGCGTTTCATCGGTGGAATCATCAAGGATTTGCACATCCAACAATTCGCGAGGGTAATCGAAACGCGAAACGGCATCCACGAGCCGCTCGATGACGTAACGCTCGTTGAAAATGGGCAGTTGTACGGTGACCTTTGGCCAATTGCCGATCTTAGGCGGCGGTCCAGGAACATTGTCGCGATGCTTGAAAAATGTATAGACCAGCCAATACCGGTGCAGGCCGTACATCGCCAGCACAATGAGCACCAGGAAATACGGGATCAACATCAATACGTCAAACGTATTCACATGGTAAAGATTCCGAAATGTTGGGTCCGTCAGCCTCTTCCAATACTTCACGATCGGGCTTTGCGCCAGATAAAGAACCGACGCAACATACATGTGCCCGTACCCAAGGCTACCGAGTGGTAATGCTCCGATCAATTTGCTGACCTTCCTTGTGCCACTCTATGATTCAGGTCCGCCGGCGAGATAGGTCCCGCAGCTCTCTCGATCTACGACACATTTGTCGAAGGTCATTATACTGGAGTTTCGCTGGGCAGGCCGGCGTTTGTCACGACGTTGGTGGTCGCCGCTCGGTGGCGCTCGCCAGATGGCGCGCCGGCGGTTTCATGGCTCGAGTGATCCGCCGGTGGGCGTACTCGCGGTTCGCACTCCTACCTCGTCGAGATGCCGCAGCAAGTCGGCGGGGTCCTGATACACGCGATACGCTCCCGCGCGTTCGAGTTCACTTTGGCCGAAGCCTCCGGAAAGCAGTCCCACGCCAAGGGCGCGAGCTCTACGGGCCGCCAGAAGATCCCAGATGCTGTCACCGACGACAACTGACTCCAGGATGGGCACGTCGAGTCGCTCGGCAGCTGCGAGAAAAAGATCGGGATCGGGCTTGGCACGGTGCACTTGGTCGCGCGTGATCACCGGCACGTGCTGCGAAATTTCCAGAAAATTCAGAACCGGCTGGGCGCTTTGGCGCATCCCGCTCGTGGCGATGGCCCACCTCACGCCGACACTGGTAAGATACGAGAGCAGCTCTTTTGCGCCGGGCAAGACCCGAACTCGCGGGGCCAGCCGCGCGTACACATCGTCATGCGCTTGATGCAGCCTGGTAACTCTCTCCGGACTCAACTCGAGTCCGATCTCGCGCAGCAGCGCGCTGACAAATAGCCCGCCGCTCATGCCCACGCTTCGGTGAATGCGCCAGAGAGCCAGCTCGATCCCGCCCGAATCGAGCGCCTCATGCCAGGCAAGAACGTGATAATAAACGCTGTCCACCAGCGTTCCATCCAGGTCGAACAGAAACGCAGGACCCGCTTTTCTGCGTCCGGCATTTCCACGTCCGGGCTGTGCGGCAGTCACGCTTTGCGCCGCCTTATGTAGTGGCGGCTTCGTCATGACAGCAGCACGATTTTTCCGTATGCTCCCGGCTCCATGATTTCTTTGTGCGCGCGCGCGGCCTCGGCAAGCGGCAATTCCTTGCCGACGACTGGTCGCAACGTGCCGTTTTCCATGCCCGCGATAATGGCTGCGTGAATGCTCCGCAGGTCATCGTCGGTGGCGTTCCACAGGGCCATGCCATACACCGCCGCGTCTCGTCCCATCAGTTCCCGAGGGGAAATATGAACTTCACCGCGGCTGCCAATCGCGACCACTCGGCCGCGCATGGCCAGCAGTTTCAAATCCGCGCCAAGATTCACGTTGGCCAGCATCTCAAGAACGATGTCGAAGCCGCGACCCTGTGTAAGCTTCGCGGCTTGCTCCAGATAAGTCGGCGCGCGATGGTCGAGTACGTGATGCGCCCCTTCGACGGTGACGAGCGCGCGCCCTTTCTCCGTGCCAGCCGTGCCAACCACGGTGAGTCCCGCGGCACGGGCAATCTGCACGGCAGCAGTGCCGACGCCGCCACTTGCGCCGTGGACCAGCACGGTCTCCGCGCCGCGGGCCCGCGCAAAATGAAACAGCGCGCGATGTGCGGTCGCATAAGGTACGTGCACCCCGGCCCCTTGCGCGTACGAAATGTTTTGCGGCAGCCGGTGCACTTGCGAAGCTTGCGCCAGCGCGAATTCGGCATAGGTACCGCTGATACTTCCACCGGTGTATACGCGGTCGCCAGGCTTCACGCGGGTTACGCCTGCTCCTACCGACTCAACGATTCCTGCGCAGTCTGTGCCCGGGGTGTAAGGCAACTCCGGCATGCGCGCGTAAGTCCCGCTGCGGATATACGTGTCCACGGGATTTACGCCGGCAGCCTTCACGCGAATCAGCACTTGCCCGGGTCCCGGCGAAAGCTGCGGAATTTCCTCCAGCTTCAGCATTTCAGGTCCGCCGAATTGGTGCACTACAATCGCCTTCATCTCTTCTCCTGTTCGATTTACTTCTATTGTCTGGTTACCTGAAGTTTCTCACTCATGATCGTCCGGCGCCGGGCTGGCCTCTTGCAGCACGCCGGAAATGCGGCCCCAAGCGCTGGTCTGCCAGTTGTCTTTGCGTGGCCCTTGCGGAGTCCATGGAGGCAGCTTTACGTAGAGCGAGCGAGCCAGCGATGCCACATACGGCTCATACAGTGCTCGCAATTGCGTCAGCCGTTGCTCGGCCTCGGCGCCCTCGCGCAGAGGAATCCCCAACGTCGCAAGATTTGGGCGCAGCTTCTGCAAATCCTCAGCCGTGAGGCGCCCTATTTCGGGGGCCTTGGGAGGTGCATCGAACACCTGCGCGAGATCCACAACAGCATGGCGCGCAATCGCAAAGGTAAGCTCCGCTTGCCGCTGGCATGAATCCACTGGACCAGTCATCAACAGTGCGCAGGTATCGAGGATAGTCGTCAAGGACGCAAGCCACGATTGATTGTCATGCTGCGAGCGAAAATAGGCGAGCACCGGATACGAAAGATGGCTTTCGAGAAGTTCGGCGGACCAGCGCTCCCAATCCGCCAGGAGCTTTTGCAGCTCCGTAAGCCCTAGCGAATAACTGTATCGGCGAAGTAATTCGCCGGCCGTGGGCGGAGATCCAGCGCGCGCATCGAGCATCGCAATGCTTACTTCGCGCCGCGAAAACGATTGGTGGATGACCGGTAAATAGCCGATTACAATAGCCAGAAACCCGAATCCAACCCCCGATTCTATTGCGGTCAGCGCGCGGGCTAACTGTGAGCCCGGGGTGACGTCGCCAATTCCTAACGTGAAAAAAGTTGTCGCGCTCAAATACAGATAGGTAAAACTATTCGTAGCTCGCCCACCATGCTCCACCACCGAACCTAAACTGTATTGCAATAGTCCGAAGCTGAGAATTAAGGCCGCCGCCCAAACAATCAAGAGCAAGAGCAGTGATAGCGGCCCAAAAAAACTCAGGAAACTTTCGCGCGCTTTCTTTCCTGGTACCTTGCGCCAAACGACCAGCCATAGTTTCCACAAACTGCGGTAAAACAATCGCGCCAAGCGGATTTCCCGCCGGACGCGCCGCGGCAACACCATCGTTTCAAAGGCGTCCCACAGAACGATGAGCAGCAGTAGAATTCCTGCGATGAAAGCTAAAACCGTCGTGTTCATGTTGCGTTTACGTCTCCAGCCGCGCGGCCATCGTGATTTCCGCTTTCAGCAAACGCGAAATCGGGCATCCGGCTTTTGCTGCCGCGGCGGCTGCGTCGAATTTGCCCTTATCCGCGCCGGGGATACGAGCAGCTACGTCAAGATGAATCTTGTTGATCGTCCAACCGTCCGCCAATTTTTCAAATGACACGGTGGCCGTGGTCGCGATTTTTTCCGCGGTTAACCCGGCGCCCGCCAGTTGGCCGGAAAGGGCCATGGAAAAACAACCAGCATGCGCCGCGGCAATCAATTCCTCGGGATTGGTACCGGGGCCATTCTCGAATCGCGTGCCAAACGAATACTGCGTTTGCTTGAGCACACCGCTTTCGGTCGAGATCGTTCCTTTGCCGTCCTTCAACCCGCCGTTCCAAACTGCGCTTGCTTTCCGATTCATCCTGCCTCCTGTCGCCGATAGTGTAGTGATTCGATTGCCCGGGTTCTGATTAGGTTATATTGAATCTGCAGAACATGCGACGCGTTTCATGCCCAGCGCGATAGCTACAAAAGGGATGTCCCATCCCCTTAAAAAGCAAGATCACCGTCCCTGGCCGCTTCCTCGCCGGCCATGGATTATGGCCCAAGTGTGGCACGATCTGCTTTTTGCGCATTGGCCGCTCGGACCGGAAATCCTCAGACCGCTCGTTCCACCGGGGCTAGCACTCGACACATGGAACGGGCAGGCATGGCTTGCCGTCGTGCCCTTTCGTATGACCGGAGTCCGGCTGCGCGCAACACCCGCTATACCTTGGTTCTCCGCATTTCCCGAACTCAATGTGCGCACCTATGTGACCCACGGCGGCAAGCCTGGGGTGTGGTTCTTCAGTCTGGATGCAACGAATTCGGGGGCGGTCGCAGGGGCACGTCTGTGGTTTCACCTGCCTTACTTTCGCGCGGAGATGGGGCTCGTGCAAGAGGAGGGATGGATTTTTTACCACAGCCGTCGCACCCACCGCGGTTGCCCAGGAGCGGAGTTGCAAGCGAGATATCGTCCCACCGGACCCGCCTATACGGCGGAAGCAGGAACCCTCGACCACTGGCTCACCGAACGCTACTGCTTGTACTCCGCCGATTGTTGGCAGCGAATCTACCGCGCGGGAATTCATCATTGGCCTTGGCCACTGCAACCTGCTGAAGCCGAGTTTGCCATGCACACGATGACCGCTCCGCTAGGCTTCGCTTTGCCGCAAAGTCCGTCGCTGCTGCATTTCGCGCGAGTTCAGGACGTTCGTGTCTGGGCACCATTTAGTAATCATATAATTACGTAACACTATTATTAATTGAGCGATGCGTCTGCAAGCGCTTCTTGCTCCTTCCCAGCGCACCCGCAGGGGCGCTAAAAAAGGGGGGTGCGATTTCTCTCATGAGTTACAGCCGGCCGACAAACCCAAGTTCCCCACGCGCTCGGAAGCGCTCGGCATGCCTCGCCATAGTCATGCTTGGCATGCTCATCGCTGGTCCAGCGGCGCCACAGGATCGCATCATGCTGGTAGGAACCGGCTCCAGCCTCCCCGCACCTCTTTACAACGCCTGGACCGAAGAATTCTCAAAACAACATAAGACCATCTCGATTCGCTATCTGCCCATCGGGACCGGCGAAAGCATTCACAGAATCGTGACCGGTAACGGCGACTTCGGCGGCGGCGATACACCCATCCCGGAAGAGGAATTAAAACGATCCCGGGTGCCTTTGCTGGAATTTCCGATGATTCTGATCGGCGTTGTGGTGATTTATCACGTGCCCGGCGTCAGCACCGGAATTAAGCTGACCGGCCCGGTCTTGGCGGATATTTTTCTAGGAAAAACCAAGAAATGGAATGACCCGGGAATCGCCAAGAGTAATCCCGGCGTAACTCTGCCTCCCCTACCAATCATCGTGGTGCACAGAACCGAAGGCAAAGGCTCGAACTATATCTTTAGCGATTACCTCTCTAAAGTGAGCCGTGAATTCCACAGCAAAGTGGGCCGCAGCACATCGCCGAAGTGGCTTGTGGGAAATGCTTTCTCGCGTACTGAAGAGATGATTGAGGAAGTGAAAACGAAGCCAGGGGCCATCGGATATACCGAGCTTAACTGGGCCGCGAAATCCGGCTTGCCCATAGCGCTCATTCGCAATGCCGCGGGTGAATTTGTGAATCCCTCGGCGGAAACCATCGCGGCGGCAGCAACCGGTATCGAGAGCAAAATGACCGAAGACTTTCGAATCTCGCTGACCAATGGCGCGGGCAAAGAAAGCTATCCGATCAGCAGCTTCACCTGGATTTACGTTCCTGCGAAAAGCACCGATTCGGCGCGAACCAGGGCGGTGATTACTTTCGTGAGCTGGGCTCTGACGAGCGGGCAACAGCTCGCGGCAACCAAGGGTTACGCGCCATTGCCCCCACGCCTTGTCGCCAAGGTCCACGCGAAGCTTGCGACATTCTGACGCCCTCGAGCTTCGCCCTATGATTCCCCGCTTGTTGAACGTGCTGCCTTTTGCCTCTGAATCCGGTCAGGAGCACGAACCGAGCAGTGCGGATCGTGTCGAATGATTCGCTTTGTGGGGTTGCTTATACGTTCAGCGTGAGCGTCACGTCGGAACGAGCAGCGGGCGGGGGAGGCCTCTGGGAGCGATCCATCGGGCGGTACAGGGTATCGCGCTCGATGGGAACGCGGCCGGCCTGGCGAATCAGGCGTTCCAGTTCGGCGCGCGGCGTAAATTGCGAGGTGGTGGCTCCGGCATCATGATAAATTTTCTCTTCAACTACGGTGCCGTCCATATCATCAGCGCCAAAACGCAGCGCGATTTGCGCGATGCTCGGCGTCAACATGATCCAGTAAGCCTTGATGTGATCGAAATTATCGAGTAACAGGCGCGACACGGCGATGCTGCGCAAATCGTGAAAGCCTGTCGGCTTGGGAAGATGCGCGAGCGCAGTGTTTTCGGGATGAAACGCCAGCGGAATGAACGCGACAAAGCCGTGCGTTTCATCCTGCAGGTCGCGCAAGAGAAGAAGATGCTCCACGCGCTCGTCCGCAGTCTCGATGTGTCCGTAAAGCATCGTTGCGTTTGAGCGCAACCCAATCTGGTGCGCGGTGCGCGCGATGTTGAGCCACTGTTGCCCGCTCACTTTGTGGTCGCAGATCACTTTACGCACGCGAGGATTGAAAATTTCCGCGCCGCCGCCCGGCAGCGAATCTACGCCCGAGTTTTTTAGGGCCAGGAGCGTGTCGCGAATCGACAGCTTGGCGATGCGCGCGAAGTATCCGACCTCCACCATGGTGAATGCTTTTAGATGGACGTCGGGACACCGCCGTTTTAGGCCGCGCATCAAGTCGAGAAAATATTCGAAGGGCAGATCGGGGTGCAATCCGCCTACCAAATGGAACTCCGTGGCGCCTTCGCGAACACCCTGTTCGGCGCGCTGGTAGATCTCGTCAAGCGCGAACGTGTACGCGCCGGGGGCATTCGGGTCGCGGCCAAAAGCGCAGAGCCGGCAGTGCGCGATGCACACGTTGGTGGGGTTGATGTGGCGGTTGACGTTGAAATAGCAGGTGTTACCGTGACGCTTTTCACGCACATAATTCGCGAGCCAGCCGACGGCCAGCAAGTCCGGCGATCGGTAGAGCATAATCCCATCGTCGAAGCTCAGCCGCTCACCGGCCAGAATTTTGTCGGCGATCGGCTTCAGTCGTGCGTCATCTAGAATCAACTCGCTCATCGCATCTCTTCACTCATTTTAAATGAATTCGCGCCTTTCGAAATGGGTTCTCTCAGTTTGAAGCAGGCATCGCTTTCCAACGATTCAACCGCGCCAAACTGCAACTGCGGCGCCCCAGAACAGCAGGAATAGCAAACTAATATATCCGTTTACGGTGAAAAAGGCAGCATTCATCCGCGAGAGGTCATTGGGCTTGACGAGCGAGTGCTCATAGGCGAGCAGCACCGCCACCACCACAATTCCCGCCCACGCAGGCCAGGGCAGCAAAAAACTAGCCGCCAGCCAAGCGAGCAGAGCAACCATAACCACATGCATCGCGCGTGCAATGGTCAGTGCCCGGGCCACACCGAAACGTTTCGGAATGGAGTACAGGCCAGCGCGCTTGTCAAACTCGACGTCCTGGCACGCGTAGAGCACGTCAAAGCCGCCAACCCAAAGAGTTACGGCGGCGCACAGAATGAGCATTCGTAAATCGAGCGCGCCGGTGATGGCAATCCAGGCCGCTGCCGGGGACATTCCCAGACAAAAGCCCAGCACGAAATGCGACCAGTTGGTGAAGCGCTTGGTGAACGAATAGAAGAAAACAACAGCAAGCACGACGGGCGAGAGCGCGAGGGCCAGCGGATTGAGTCGCCACGCCGCAAACACAAAAATCACGCCGGCACCCACCGTGAACATCCACGCAAAAGAAAGTGAAAGCGCGCCGGTCACGAGCGCTCGCGATTGGGTTCGAGGATTATCGCGGTCATAGCGCAAATCAACGATGCGGTTGATGGTCATTGCAGCAGAACGGGCGGCAACCATGGCGACGACAATCCAGAAAGTCTGCCAAAGGGTTGGCCAGGTATGCGCCGTCATGCGAGCCGCCAAGAGCGCGCCAGTCAACGCAAACGGCAGCGCAAAAACGGAGTGCTCGAACTTGATCATCTCGAGGATCGTGCGCATGCGGCTCAAATTCATAAAACTAAGGGTGCTTTGCAGGAACCGATGGGAGCCTGTCCATTCCAGTCTAGTGGGGCATTCCCGGCGGAGTCAACAAACCGCCGGCCGTCGCAAACCAGACCGCCTGGAATGTAGGCCAACTCGTTGTCTTTAGTGAGCCAGGCAGAGAACCAAGACATCAGCTGCTATCCATTCGGCTACCGCCAGGAGTCGGGCGATTAGTTCAACATCTTCGTGGAGAAAGTGCCGAACTTCCAGCCCGAACGCGCGTTGCTGCGGACGATGATCGGCTCGCCCTCAGCAAGCGCTAGGCCCTGCGCGGGGCACTCGAACATCATGCGCTGGGTTGAACCATCTACGTAGGAGCCATCACATTGAACCGCGCCGATGGACATAATGGCTAGCTCGTTTCCGACGGGAATGGGCGTCTCGCTCCGGACGCTGAAGCGCACCGTTCCGCCCCCGTTTGTCGCCGCCGCTCCGATTCCCGCCGCGGGAACGAACTGGACGTCCTCGATCACGCCTTCGTGCGCGATGATGCCCTGCGACGGCCACCCAGTGAAGGCGTCCAGGCTCGGGACGTTGAAGATCGCCCCAAGCGCTCCCGATGGGTCGAAGCCTTCTCCCAAGAAGCTTCGGCCTTGCCGTGAGGCGCGGAAGTTCGTCACGTAGATTTTCCCACTCGCGGTGTCGTCGAAGATCAAGCGCACTCCGCGCGTCTGGTCCGCTTTGTCGGAACGAAATGCTTCGATCGGGATGCGCGCCGTCGGGAGGTTGAGGTGGTAGCCATCGGGGAAGGTTGCCGGAGGCGTCAGGTCGGCATCCGGGGTCCCAAACGGCCCATCCAGCTGTATGAAGTTGGACGCGGCAACCGGCTCGGAGAGGGTTCCGTCCGCGGCCACAAGCTGAACGTGGAAGTTGCTGGCGCTGGCCGGATTGAGCGCCGTGCGCGAGGGGGTCTCGCGGTCGACGCGAAAGTCCAGCGTGGCGTAGTCGGAAAGATCCAATCCCTGGCCGGCGTTGGCAAAATTGATCTGGAAGTAGACATCGGCACCGGCGCGCTGCCAGGTGATGCGTCCTCCCCGGACAAATGCCGGCAGAGGCACACGAGTTAAATGCGCATCACGAGTCGAAAACGGAATCCCATGCTCAATCACGCCCACATGCTCAACGGTCACGTTGCTGGCTTGGTTGGGGACACCGAACTGGCTGGTGCCCGCCGGCTGCTCGAAGTCTTCGAGCGCCAGGGTGACCTCCGAATTGGGCGAGGCGATGAATCCGCGCTGGATGCGCGCGGCCGCGGTCACTACGGGCGGAAGCGTGTACTGCGGATCAAAGTTGCGCAGGAAGCCGAACGATTCCTCAACAGCGCCCTCGCCTAGCGTACCGCGGATCAGCGCTAAAATACTGGCGGAACCTGTGGTCCGCTGCCTCGCGGAGCCGGTCACGCCGGGAAGAACGCCGGTTGCCGGATCGGTCTCAAACAGCTGCACTGCGGGACTGAAGCAGCCTGACGAATCGCTGAATTGCCATTCCGTGTTCCAATAATTGTGATTGGCGCCGAGGACATAATAGAACGCCTTTTGCCGCGCAGGCAGCTCGGCGAAACTCTTCATCATTCGATCGTACGGCCACATTCCTTGCTGGTTGATCACGTCGCCGTCGCAGCCCGGAAGCATCACGCTCCACGTCGTACCCTCGGCATTGAGCGTGCGCACAGTCTGTCGGTCCACTGGGGCGATTTCGAAAATTCCTTTGAGGTCCACGGGATCGGCGATGCGCGATCGCCAATCGATTGACGCGTATGGATTGATGTCCGTGTTTCGACCGGTGTAGATGTTGTACGCGCCGCGCACTCCCTCGCCTCCGCGCGAGTGCCCCACCAAGGCGACGTTCCGAAAATCGATCGCGCCTCGGAGACTGAACCCCAGCGAGCTGGGGGTGGGCTCGATTCCGCGGTTCCAGCGGCTGAGAAGTTCGAGGTGCTTGAGCGTCAATCTGGCGCGTGCCAGGTTCAGGCCGCGGTCTTCGACGAAGGGGTTTCCCGGCGTTCCCAGATCCTGAAAAGCGCCGGCGGTGATTCCGCGATTGGCGTTAATGGAAACAACCAGGTACCCGCGCGAAGCAAGCTGCTCGGCGAGGTATGCGTATCCTTCGTGGCTCGGGGAGACGACGTAGTCAAACTCAGCAGGAGGAGTGCCCTCACCCTTGCGCGGGCAGGTGCCGGTGGTCGTATAGTCGATGCGGTCGTCGATGCGCGGCCCGTCTGGCAGAGGAATGAAACGGCCACAATTGGCGACCGAGCAGAAAAACGTTCCGCAGGTGCCATGATTTCCGTGCAGGAAAACGACCAGCGGTAACCGCTCCAATTCTTCTGTTCGAGGTCGCCATACTCGCGCCCAGATTTCCGTGGCGCGATCGGTCATGATGGTCGGATCGACCGACGCCGGTAGGCGGTATTGCGACGTCGCCACGGCGAATTTGCCTTTTCCTGTGGGGTCCGGAGCACGCCCGGCAGTCAGTACGCCTTGTCCGGCGGCAATGCCAGGCCATACGATCGTGCTTAAGATAAGAGCGCCGAAACCCGCGCACGCCCACCATGGACGATGAACTTGTTTTCTCATATGTCTTCCTCCCGATGATTGTTTTTCGTGGCGGAACTCAGCCGGTTATCCCTAAGAGTTAGTGGATACTACTTTTTTGTGACTTCAAAAGCAAGGTCTGAGGTCAGTCCGATGCAGCGCCTGCATGACGTTGCAAGTTCCCTCGCCCCGGTCTCAGCGGCAGCGAGGAGTGCGAAAAAACCCCTGTTTACATGCTACGCCGATGGCAACCTGTCAAGAATTTTCGTGATCACCCCGAACCGCTCGGGACTCTCAACCCGGCCAACTCAAGTTGGGGACCGCGGGCCTATACTTGCGCTAGAACGTGGTGCTTGCTGACTGGTGCGCGGGAGTCTGATGGCTCGTGTTTCACTTGCCGTTTATTTTGAAGAGGTTGCCCGGCGCTCGAGCGACGTGGCATTCGTGCACAAGCGCGGGTACCGCCGGGAGCGCTGGACCTATAGGAGGGTTTGCGCGACAGCGGCGTGTTTTGCCGCTGAATTGCGCGAGCGCGGGATAGCCACCGGCGACCGCGTGATGCTGTGGGGCGCAAACTCGGCGGAATGGGCGGTCGCGTTTTGGGGCTGCCTGCTCCGCGGGGCGGTGGCCGTGCCGATCGACGACGCCGCTGCGCCGGACTTTGCGCGACGCGTGGCCCGCGAAGCCGGTGTGAAGCTGTTGGTCGCCTCGCGAGAAAAGGTCTGCCGCGAACAGTCGCTGATCGATGCGACGCTGCCGGTGATGGCGCTCGAAGATTTGCCCAAAATGGCCCGTGGTCGGCATATGCCAACTCGGAGCACTACGATCGGTGCGCATGGCCAGAGGAGCGCGGTGTTTTCCGACGAGCCTCTTGGGCGAGGGCATATTGCGCAAATTGTTTTTACTTCCGGCACGACGGCGGAGCCGCGCGGTGTAGTGATCACGCACGGAAATATTCTTGCGAACCTCGAACCGCTGGAGCGAGGTATCCAGCCGTATCTAAAATATGAACGATGTTTCCACCCGCTCCGCTTTGTAAACCTGCTTCCGCTGAGCCACCTGTTCGGGCAGTTTCTTGGAATTTTTGTGCCGCCACTGCTGGGTGCAACCGTGGTTTTCGAGGACACCCTGAAGCCATCAGAAATCCTGCAAACGATTCGCCGCGAACGCGCCACACTCCTGGTCGCCGTGCCGCGGGTGCTCGATTCGCTTCGTGGAAAAATCGAGCGGGACATCGAGGCGCGCAGAGAAGGCCAAGAGTTCGACGCAAAAGTTCACGCCGCCGATGGGAAGAAGTTTTTGAGACGTGCGTGGATCTTCCGCCGCGTTCACCGCCAATTCGGCTGGAAATTCTGGGCGATTGTTTCTGGAGGAGCAACGCTCGCGGCGGCGACGGAGACCTTTTTCAGTCGGATGGGCTATGCCGTGATTCAAGGTTACGGATTGACGGAAACGACTTCGCTCATCAGTGTTAACCATCCCTTCGCCGTGGGCCAAGGCTCGATCGGAAAGATTCTCCCGGGGCGCGAAATCAAGTTGGGCGACAACGGCGAAATTATGGTGCGCGGAGATAGTGTGGCCGCGGGGTACTGGGAAGGCGGCTCGCTGAAGCCGGCGAGCGAAGCGGGATGGTTTTCGACGGGCGATAGCGGAGCCTTCGATGAATCTGGGAATTTATACTTCAAGGGCCGACAAAAAAACGTGATCGTTACGCCGGCGGGAATGAACGTTTATCCCGAGGACCTCGAGGCGGCCCTGCGGCGCGATCCCGCGGTGCAAGACTGCGTGGTTGTGGCGCTCGAGCAGGGCGGCAATGCCGAGCCTTGCGCGGTGCTGATTCTGAAGCACTCCGATGCAACACCTGTCTCTGCAGACGCGCAGCAGCAAGCGGTCCAGATTATCGAGCGCGCCGGCCAATCGCTCGCCGAATACCAGCGCCTGCGGCAATGGCTCGTATGGCCGGAAATGGATTTTCCCCGGACATCAACCGGGAAACCGCGCACCCAGGTGATCGCCGAGGCGGCCAAGAAAGCGCTCAGCACTAAACAGGGGTCGGCCGAATCAAGCGGCGGCACTCGGTTAGCCAAGGTGTCCGCCTCGCAAGCAACCATGGCTAGTGCGGCCACGCAAAACCAGGGCACGATTTTTGCGAACCTAGTGGCGACCGTGCTATCGCGTTCGCGCAACTCTGCTACCGGCGGAGAAGTACCGTCCGAGGCGAATCTCGAGACGAATTTAAATCTGAGCTCACTCGACCGCGTGGAGCTCATGAGTGCGATTGAGGATCGCTTTCAGGTCAGCTTGAACGAGATAAAATTCGCGGAAGCACGGACGGTGGCGGACCTCGAGCGACTGCTTAAATGCCCTGAACAGCAGCGCAGCGAGTTTCACTATCCGCGTTGGACGCAACGTTTTCCGGTGCCGGCAATTCGCGCGGCCATTTATTACTTGCTTGTCTGGCCGGCAACACATTTGCTGGCGCATCCCCGTGTGCGCGGTCGTGAACATTTGCGCGCGGTGCGCGGGCCCGTGCTGATTGTCTCCAACCATGTCACGCGGCGCACCGACATCGGATTTATTCTCGCGGCTCTGCCGCTGCGCCTGCGACATCGCCTGGCCGCGGCCATGGGCGGCGAAACTCTCGGAACCATGCGGCACCCTCCGCGCCAATGGTTTTTCTTGAAACGCTTGGTGTATCGATTGAACTATTTTCTAGTCGTTGCGCTTTTCAATGTGTTTCCATTGCCGCAGCGTTCGGGATTTCGCGAAAGCTTCCAATTCGCAGGAGAATCAGTCGACCGCGGCTATAGCGTACTGGTGTTTCCCGAAGGTGAGCTAACCAGTGATGGCACGCTGGGCCGCTTCGAAAACGGCGTCGGCTTGCTGGCAAACAATCTGAACATTCCCGTGGTGCTTATGCGCATTGATGGTTTGTGGGAAGTGAAGCAAACCGGATGGCGCTTCGCGCGTCCTGGCAAAATTAAAGTAACCATCGGCTCGCCGGTTACCTACCCCCCGGCTACTCCTGCGGGACAAATTGTTCGCGACCTGGAGTCTCGCGTCCGGAGCCTCTAAGCAATCGCCAACAAAGTGTGGCAAAATTGAGTTTCTATGGTGCCAATCCGCGTAGTACAAGTGAAACCCCCGGTGGGGCGCCAGACCACCGTGGAGCGCGAGCGCATCCTGGATGCGTTTCGGCGCTGGGGATATCTCCAGGCCCAGCTTGATCCGCTGGGGTTTTTGAAGCCCCTGGCGGTTGCCGAGCTAGAGCAGCACGGGGAGGCCGCAGACGAAGCCCGCCAGTTCTATTGCGGCACGATTGGCGCAGATTTTATGCACCTGGCCGAGCGCGAGCGCCGCGATTGGATTTCCCAGGGCATCGAGAGACCCGCTCCCGAGGTGGATCGCAAGCGCATTCTCGAGCGGCTGGTGCGCGCGGATCTTTTCGAGCAGGTGTTGCAGGCGCGCTACCTGGGTTCGAAGAGGTTTTCGCTCGAAGGGGTGACCGCCCTGATTCCGCTACTCGACGAGATTCTGGATCGCGCCGGAGCCCAGGGGGCGATGGAAACCCTGATGGCCATGAGCCATCGCGGGCGCCTGAACGTGATGGCCCACATCGCCTGCAAGCCCACGCACGAGGTTTTCGGCGGATTCGAAGATGTCGATCCGCGCAGCGTTCTGGGCGCCGGAGACGTGAAATATCACGTTGGCGCAACTGGTCAATACAGAACCGCCGGCGGCGTAACCATCGGAATCCATCTGGTTTCGAATCCGAGCCATCTGGAAGCGGTTGATCCTGTCGCCGTGGGGCGCGCCCGCGCCAAGCAAATGCGATTGGGCCGAGACAGCACCGCTAAGATCCTGCCAGTTGTGCTACATGGCGACGCGGCGTTCGCGGGACAGGGCGTGTGGGCGGAAACGTTGAATTTCGCCGACCTCGAAGCCTATACCGTCGGCGGCACCATCCACGTGATCGTGAATAATTTGATCGGCTTTACCACGCGGCCAAGCCAGTTGCACTCTTCGCGGTTTGCTTCGGACATTGCCAAGCGCCAATCCGTGCCGATTTTCCACGTGAACGCAGAGGATCCCGATGCGGTAGCGCGGGTGGCCCAGCTCGCGGCGGACTATCGCTATGAGTTTGGCAGCGACGTCGTGGTCGACCTGATCGGTTACCGGCGACACGGCCACAGCGAAGTGGACGACCCCACGATCACCCAGCCGCTTCTCTACAAAAAAATAAAAGACCATCCGCAGCTCTGGCAGATTTACGCGCAGCAAACAGGCATCGATGCTTCGAAAACGGTCGAGCGGGTGCGCGCGGAATACGAAGACGCACAAAAAAAAGCGGGCACCATCAAGAAAATTCCGCTGCTGCGCCAGCTACCTTCCTATTGGTCGCCCTACAAGCGCGGCCGCTATGACCCCGCCTATGAAGTGGACACCGGCGTTGCTGCCGAGAAGCTTGCAGAAATCACCGAGGCCCTGACTCGGGCGCCGCAAGACTTTCACGTTCACCCCAAATTGCAGAAGCTCCTCGAACAGCGCGCGGAGATGGGTCACGGCAAGCGCGCCGTTGATTATGGTTTCGCCGAAGCGCTGGCACTAGGCACGCTGCTCGACGAAGGCACTCCGGTGCGGCTCTCCGGACAGGACACCCGTCGCGGCACATTCAATCAGCGTCATGCCGCGCTCGTGGATACCGAAACCGAAAACGAGTATGTGCCGCTGCAGCACCTCAGTCCCAGGCAGGCATGGTGCGAAATTTATAACTCCACTCTATCGGAGGCCGGTTGCCTGGGCTTCGAATACGGCTTCAGCCGCGATTTTCCCGAGGCCCTGGTGTTGTGGGAGGCGCAATTCGGCGACTTCGCCAACGGGGCTCAGGGAATCATCGACCAATTCATCAGCGCGGCGGAAGATAAATGGAATTTGCCTTCAGGCGTGGTTCTGCTGCTGCCCCATGGATACGAAGGACAGGGTCCGGAACATTCCAGCGCGCGCATTGAGCGGTTTTTGCAACTCGCCGCGGAGGACAACATCCAGGTGTGCCAGCCGTCGAACGCGGCGCAATATTTTCATCTGTTGCGGCGCCAGGCGCGGCGAAAATGGCTGAAGCCCCTGGTGGTATTCACGCCCAAGAGCATGCTGCGGCATCCCGATGCCAGTTCGCCGATTCAGGAATTTTCGCGCGCGCGCTTTTTGCCGGTCCTGGCGGATCCGGAGATCCCCAGTGCCCAGTACCTACTCATCGCCAGCGGCAAGGTTGGACACGAATTGCGCCAAGAGCGTAAGCGCCGCGCAGACTCCACGACGGCGATTCTGTTTCTGGAGCAGCTTTACCCATTCCCACGGGCCGAACTCAGCGCCGAGTTCGAGCGGCACCCGGCAGCGCGCGAAATTGTTTGGGTGCAGGAAGAGCCGGCAAACATGGGCCCGCTGTTTTACGTCCTGCCGCGCCTCGAACGAGCAGCAAACCGGCGACCAGTGCGCTCGGTGAAGCGATCGGCAAGCGCCAGCCCGGCAACCGGGTCGGCCAAAGCACACGAGGTCGAGCAGAAAACGCTGCTCACTCTGGCATTTACGACCCGCGAAGCCTGATCCCTGGCGACGCGGTGCCCGGCGTTCATCGAACATTCACATTATTTCAAACTTCCTGCAATCATACCGAGCCACAACCTTGCGAGCATGTGCCGGTGCAGACAATACGATACACTCAAGTAGTAGGACTGCCGGGCGGGCTTACCATGAAACGTATCCTGATCATTGAAGATGACCGCGACATCGTCGAACTGGTGCGCTATAACTTGGTGAATGAAGGCTTTCAGGTGAATGCCGCTGCCGACGGAAGCAGTGGCCTCGCCGGCGTAAAGAAATCGCCGCCCGATCTATTGCTGCTGGACCTGATGCTGCCACGCCTGTCGGGCCTCGAAATTTGCAAGGAGATTCGCCGCGACGCCTCGCTCAACCGTCTGCCGATATTAATGCTCACCGCGCGCGGCGACGAAGCCGACCGCATTGTCGGGCTGGAGCTGGGCGCCGACGATTACGTGACCAAACCGTTCAGCCCGCGCGAGCTGGTGGCCCGTATCAAAGCCCTGCTGCGGCGCACCGAGCCGGCCAGCGAAACGCAGAAAACCATTGAAGCCGGGCCGTTGCTGATTGATCCTTCCGCATATCGCGTGATGCGCGAGGGACAGCCGGTAACCTTGAGCACGCTCGAATTCCGGCTGCTGTATTATCTGGCGGCGCGGCCCAACCGTGTTTTCACCCGGGACCAGCTGCTCGATGCGGTCTGGGGTACGGAACGCTTTGTCACTCCGCGCAGCGTCGACGTGTACGTCCGGCGGCTGCGCGAAAAAATTGAAGCGGATCCGGAGACACCGGCACATTTGAAAACGGTTCGAGGCGCCGGCTATCTTTTTGAAACTCGTGCGGCTTAATTTATTTTGGAAGCTGGGTCTCGCCTATCTCGGGCTGCTGCTGGGTGTGTTGCTGGCGATGGACGCAGCTGCGGATCGCGCGTTGCGCCGCGAGTACGAGCGAGCCGCGCGCCATCAAGTTGCGTCACTGGCGCGCGTCGCGCAAGCCCGCCTGCCCCAAATCCCGTTGGCTGCACCCTCAGCTTCGGCATCAGGGTCATCTGTTCGGTCCCAGGTTGCCGATGACCTACGCAACCTAATTCATTCACTGGCCGCAGGCGGCGTGCAGGTGCGGGTACTGTCAGCCACCGGTGCAGTGCTGGCCGATTCTGAAGATGGCTCTGCAGCAGTTGAAACTCAGCTCGACCATCCTGAAATCGGTGAAGCCCTGGCGCATGGCGAAGGCAGTTCGATACGCCACCGCCCGATTGACAAACAGGAATGGCTTTACTACGCCACAACCGCGGTACGCGCTGACCACCCTTCCTCGCAACCGATGGTTCTGCTGTTCGCTGTGCCCCTGTGGCACGTGGATACTGAGCTCGGCACATTCCGACGCCGCGTGTGGGGAGCGTCCGTGTTGATCTTGCTGCTGGCCGGGGCAATGTCCCTGCTTGTGTCGCGAACCTTTTCCAGGCGCATCGAGCGCTTGAAGGAGTTCTCCCGGCAAGTGGCCGATAGCGATTTTCGCCCGCTGGTCGCGCGGCAAAACGGAGACGCTCTCGATGAGTTGGCGGTGGCCCTCAATGACACCGCGGCGCGGCTCGACTTGACGATTCGGTCGCTCACCGAAGAACGCAACCTTTCCGCAGCTATTTTGGGAAGCATGGTGGAAGGCGTGGCTGTCGTTAGCGCCGACGAGCGGCTGGTATTCGCCAATCTAGCCTTTTCCCAAGCCATGGGGGTCGAAGCGGGCGGATGGCAGGGGCGCCGCCTGGTGGAAGTCGTGCGTCAAACCGAGCTGCTTACCGCGATTCGCCAGGTGCTGGCCGGTCGCAGCACGGTGCACTGCGAGGTAGCCATGGGCACAGTGCGAACGCGAAATTTTGCGGCTACCGCGAGCGCGGTGCATTCGAGCGGAGCCGCCGCGGTGCTGGTTCTCTACGACATCACCGAGTTGCGGCGCTTGGAGCGTGTGCGGCGCGACTTCGTCGCTAACGTCTCACACGAATTCAAAACCCCGCTGACGGCGATTCAGGGCTTCGCGGAAACGCTTTTGGGCGGGGCCGTTGAGGACCTTGGCAATCGCCAGCATTTCCTGGAAATCATCCTGGACCATGCGCGCAGGCTGTCCCGCCTGACCAATGATTTGCTCAAGCTCTCGCAAATGGAGGCCGACCAGATGGAACTCGAGTTCGGTTCCATAGCGATATGCGGACTCATCGCTGGATGCGTAGAAACCGCCCGCTTTCGCGCGGGAGAGAATCAACTGACCTTGAAGATCGAATGTCCCGAAGCGATTCCTCCGGGGCTCGGAGATCCCCATGCTATGGCCGAAGTGCTCCAAAACCTGCTCGATAACGCGATTCAGTACACTCCTGCCGGGCGGGAAATCATTGTCAGCGCCAGTTCCAAAAATGGAAAAATAATCGTGACCGTTTCCGACGCTGGTATCGGAATCCCGCAAGCCGAGCAGGCCCGCATTTTCGAACGCTTCTATCGAGTGGATGGAGCTCGCTCGCGTGAAGGTGGAGGTACGGGCCTGGGCCTTGCGATTGCCAAGCACATCGTTGAGGCTCACGGCGGGAGCATCTGGGTCGACAGTGAGGTCGGCCGCGGCTCGGACTTCCATTTCTCCATTCCCATGGTGCAGCCAGGGGATATTCAGGTTTCGGACTTTCCCTCAGGCCAGCATCACGCCTCCTAGTGCTATGGGCCTAGAACTTGCCGCAAAAAATTCATGCCCGTTTCACACCACGTCAACGTTTGGCGGTTTATTATTTTCGCGGAAAACGGCGGACTCTCCAAGGAGGAATACCGATGGCGACGCCCACCCTAAAGCCCGAAGTGGTCGAGCAAGAAGTGCTGGTGAACTATCTGGTTTCTATGGCCAGAACCGTCGAAGGCACGGTCAATCGCTCGCTCGACGCTCTGATCGGTTTAGGTGATCCGCGCACTGGTTCGCTGCCGAGCGAAATTTTTATGCTCGAGCCGCGCATCAACGAAATGGAAATGATTATTGACGAGTATGCCGTGCGACTGCTTCGCAAAGCAAGCCTTCCGGAAGAAGACACTCGCCTGACTGTGGCTTCGCTGAAAATTACCAAAGATCTCGAACGCATGGGCGATTTGTGCGTCAACCTTGCCGAGCGGGTTATATCCTTGAACCAGATGCTCCCGGTAACCGCTCCGGCGGAGCTTGCCCCGATGGTCGCCGCGGCTAGAGCGATGGTGAGTCGCGCGCTGGGCGCGCTCATTTTCCGAAACGTAATCCTGGCCACCGGGGTGCTCGAAAGCGATGACATTGTCGACAGGTATCGTGACCGGGTCTTCGAACACTTGATGCTCCAAATGACCACCGACGCCGGGGTGGTTGCGCCGAACATGCAGTTTATTCTGGCCACCCGGCACCTCGAACGCATCGCCGATCACGCCACCAATATTGCCGAGGAGATTATTTTCTGGATTCGCGGGCTGGATGTTCGCCACGGGCACGCTGCGCCGGATCCGAGCGGAACCGAAGCAGATGTTAGGGAAACGTTATGCACGCGTGATTCGGCGTTGACGTGGCGGGCCTAGCGGGCCATCGCTTCGAAACATTTTGTCTTTCCGCTGCCGGGACACTCCGGTTTCGGTTGATCTTCACGACAGACCCACCACGGGGTCGGTCGGCTCACACCCCGCAGCCGACCCCGACTCCTTCCCTCCGGCGGCGCTGTTAAAATACTTAGAATCAATTCGTTAGAGATACATCGGGATTTTACGGCGGCCTGCTTCGATTGTAATCTGCCTGTAACATTGGGCCCGCAGAATTGCAAGGAACGATGGTCTGACTGATCTAACCGCACGATGGAGAGTCCATGAAGACAGTAGCTGCCTGGGTGTTTTGTCTGGCGCTGGCAGTCTGTGCGTGCGCGCAGACGCCGCTTTTGATAAACGGAGCCGGCGCGACATTTCCGGCCCCGCTTTACTCGAAATGGTTCGATGAGTATCACAAGGGCCATCCGAATATACAGATCAATTACCAGCCGCTCGGTTCCGGGGCAGGTATTCGCCAGTTGCAGGCGGGAACGGTGGACTTCGGCGCCTCGGATCTGCCCATGAGCGATGAACAACTCGCGGAGTCGAAAACCAAGGTGCTGCATTTCCCCACGGTGCTCGGGGCGGTTGTGCCTGCGTACAACATTCCGGGCGTTTCCTCGGAGCTGAAGTTCACGCCCGAGGCCCTGGCGGGCATTTTTCTTGGCACGATTACCAAATGGAATGATCCCGCGATCGCCGGGCCGAATCCCAATATAAAACTTCCGGCGAACGACATCATCGTAATCCATCGCTCGGACGGCAGCGGAACGACCTATATTTGGACCGATTACCTCTCCAAGGTCAGCGGCGACTGGAAAACCAAAGTGGGAAAGGGCAGTTCGGTGAATTGGCCGGTCGGGCTCGGGGGTAAGGGCAGCGAGGGCTTGTCGGGACTTGTGAAGCAAACACCCAATTGTATCGGCTATGTCGAATTGACGTATGCCCTACAGAACTCCATACCCTACGGGCGGGTGCGGAACGCCTCTGGAAATTTTGTGAAGGCGGATCTTGCAGGAGTCACTGCGGCGGCTGCGGCGACGGCCAAAGACATGCCCAAGGATTTTCGTGTCTCCATCACCAATGCCCCAGGAAAAACGGCCTACCCGATTTCGAGTTTCACCTGGCTGCTGATTCCCACCCAGTTTTCAGACAGCAACAAACGCGACGCTCTGAAAGCGTTTATTCGCTGGATGTTGAAGGATGGGCAGAAATTTGCTGAGCCGCTTTCCTACGCAAAGCTTCCGAAGGAAGTTATCGAGGACGAGTCCAAGGCCGTCGAACAGATTCACTAACTAGCGGCGCTACCCTATGGCGGCGGCTACCACTCCGGTCTTAAACGCGAGCCCGGCCACGGGCTTGCACTCTTTTGTGCGGCGTTTGCGAAGCGGGGACGAAATTGCACACCTGGTCACGCTATGCGTTGCCTCTGCGGTCATCGTTATTACCAGCCTGATCGTTTACGAACTTTGGTTAAATTCTTCGCTGACTCGCCATAAGTTCGGCTGGCACTTCCTGTTTACGCGCGTTTGGGATCCTATCGCAGAGCAATTTGGTGCCCTCCCCTTTATTTATGGCACGATCGTGACCGCCACGGTGGCTCTGCTTATCGCCGTGCCGCTGGGCATCGGCGCCGCGATTTTCCTCGCCGAACTGGCCCCCCCGACTCTTTCCGATGGTCTCACGTTTGTCATTGATCTGCTGGCTGCCGTCCCTAGCGTCATTTATGGACTGCTGGGGATTTTTATTCTTGTGCCGCTGCTTCGCCAATACGTCGAACCGTTCCTGATGGGTGCGCTAGGATTTCTGCCGTTGTTCCGGGGGCCGGCCTACGGCGTAGGGTTTCTAGCAGCAGGGGTCATCCTCGCGGTGATGGTGATTCCCTTTATCATTTCTGTTTCGCGCGAAGTGCTTCTTTCGGTGCCGCGTGATCAGCGCGAAGCGGCGCTGGCACTTGGCGCCACGCGCTGGGAGACCACTTGGAAAGTGGTCGTGCCTTTTGCCCGCACCGGGATTCTTGGCTCGATCTTTCTCGCGCTGGCCCGTGCCCTTGGTGAAACCATGGCCGTCACCATGGTCATCGGCAACACACCGCACGTCAGCGCCTCGCTTCTTGCGTCGGGTTATACGATAGCCGCCGTGATTGCCAACGAGTTCAGCGAGGCAACATCGAACATGCATCTGAACGCGTTGATGGAGCTGGCTCTGGTACTGTTCTTGTTGACGTTTACGCTCAATGGCCTCGCCCGCATCATGATTGTACTAACCTCACAGCGTGGCAGCGGAACAGGAGACGCATAAACGTGAAGCTTCGCTGGCGCAAATTTGTGAGTGCCACGATGTTGACCTTGACCGGGGTCTGCGCGGTTATTTCGGTTTCGCTACTGTTTTTCATCCTCGGGTATCTTGTCTATCACGGCGGTCGCTCGCTCAGTTGGGATTTTTTCACCAAGCTGCCCGCACCGGTCGGTGAAACCGGCGGAGGCATGGCCAACGCCATTGTGGGCAGCGGTAAGTTGTTGTTACTGGCCTCGCTCATTGGCGTCCCCATCGGATTTCTAGGCGGGATTTACCTGGCGGAGTTTGGCGGAACTAGCATGGCGTTCGCGGTCCGCTACACTGCGGATTTGTTGAATGGCGTGCCTTCCATCGTGATCGGTATTTTTGCGTATACCGTTGCGGTGCTGCCTTTCAAGCATTTTTCGACAGTAGCGGGTTCTCTGGCGTTAGGCGTGATGATGATTCCGATTACCATGCGCAGCACGGAAGAGTTTTTGCGGGCTGTGCCCCGTACGTTGCGCGAAGGTGCGCTGGCTTTGGGCGCCAGCAAAACCAGAACGATCGCATCGGTCGTGGTGCCCGCGGCCTATCGCGGCATTATGACTGCCGTGCTGCTGGCCCTGGCTCGCGTCGCGGGAGAAACTGCGCCCCTTCTTTTTACATCGTTTAATAATGCTTTTTGGAGCCCCGGCTGGGGCCAGCCCGCCGCTTCGCTCCCGGTGATGATTTTTACTTACGCCATTGCGCCCTATGATGATTGGCACAGGCAGGCGTGGGCCGCGGGATTGGTTCTCCTTGGCCTGGTGCTTCTGATTAATGTAATCTCAAGATTGGCGCTGGCTCGTGGCATTTCGGCGCCGAGAGCATAAATGATGCATGCGGCAACAAAGCCGACGCTGACGAGGCCTACTCCGCCAGCGGGAAATGGGCCGGTCCCTATGACTGATTTGCCCAAGCGGATGAGCGTGTCCAATTTGAATTTTTATTATGGGACCAAGCAGGCTCTTTTCAACATCAACTTAGGAGTTGCCGTAAACCGCATCACCGCGCTGATCGGGCCGTCAGGATGCGGCAAGTCCACCCTGCTGCGTACCATGAACCGGATGTATGAAACGGTTAAAAATGCGCGGATCGAAGGTGACATTACCCTCGATGGAACCAGTATTTTCGAGCAAGACGTGACCCAGTTGCGTCGGCGCGTGGGCATGGTCTTCCAGCGGCCCAACCCATTCCCAAAATCTATTTTCGAAAATGTAGCGTATGGCCTGCGCATTAACGGCTCGAAGACGAGCGTGGCCGACGCCGTTGAAAAAAGCCTGCGTCGAGCGGCGTTGTGGGACGAGGTCAAAGACCAGCTGCATAAGTCCGCGTATGAGCTTTCCGGAGGCCAGCAACAGAGGCTGTGCATTGCGCGAGCACTGGCAGTGGATCCGGAAGTGCTCTTGCTCGATGAGCCATGTTCGGCGCTAGATCCGATCAGCACGGCAAAAATTGAAGAGTTGTTGTTCCAATTGAAAGAGAATTGGACGATTATGATGGTGACGCACAATATGCAACAGGCGGCGCGCGTGAGCGACTTCACCGCTTTTCTGCTGATGGGCCAGTTGCTCGAATTTTCTCCAACCGCGCAATTGTTCACAATGCCTGCGGATTCGCGCACAGAGGCGTACATTACCGGGAGATTCGGGTGATGGCTTAACGTTTTTGCTCGAACCGGGCGGCGGCAACGTCGGTTTCCGAGAAGTGATGGGGACCGCAACGCGTGCAGCAAGCAGCAACGATGCGGCGGATGTTTGAAGGGATGCGATGGAAAGGCATTTTGAAAAGCAGCTCGACGAACTAAAGGAGCGATTGCTCTGGATGGGAACCCTCGCGGAGCGCGCGGTCCATCGCGCGGTGCACGCGGTGCTGGACGGGGACATCCAGCTGGCCGAGAGCGTCCTCAAGGACGAGACACCGATCAACGAGCTGCAAATTGAGATTGATGATTTCGTCGTGCAACTTCTTGCGCTCAATCAATTGATGGCTGCCGATTTGCGCCTGGTTCTGGCGGTTTCGCGCATCAATAACGATCTCGAGCGCATCGGGGATCAGGCGGTCAATATCGCGCAATCGGCGCAGCGGATTTTGCGACACCCCCGCGTGAAGCCTTATGTGGATTTGCCGCGCATGAGCGAGCTCGCCGAAGAGATGGTGCGCGATGCGTTGAACGCCGTTGTGCGTCGCGACGTGGACCTGGCGCAATCGGTGTTGCGCCGCGACGACGAAGTGGACTTGCTGCGCGACCAGATGTTCCGCGAGCTTCTGACCTACATGATGGGTGATTCCGCAGTCATCTTTCCCGCATTCGAACTGATCCTGGTGGCCAAAAACCTCGAGCGTATCGGCGACCATGCCACGAACATCGCCGAGGATGTCATCTATATTGTGGCCGGCCAGGATGTCCGCCATCCCGCTGTCGACCGCCGCTGAATTCTTCCTCGGAACCCCCGCGAGTGCATCACGCAACGTCTCTTAGGCACTTGAATCCTGGCCACCAAGCGGATGAATGTCTTCTTTCTTTGCTCCCGAGAGACGAAGCCAAAGCAGAGCAATGAACCCCATTGCCGATAGCGCGAGACCTATGGTGCGGTCCAAGGTGCGAACAAACCGAACGCGCACACGATTGTGGCCTGCAGGAATTGTGATGATCATCTGCGCGGTGCCTGGCGGCGATGAGGGGTCGACCTGCTGCTGGTTCACTTCCACGCGCCAAGCCGGGTAACCGAGCAGCCGGAGAGCGATTTGTGCCGGTCTGTCGGCATCCACCTCGAATCGTTTTTCCTCGGGTGCCCAACGCTCGATACCTATGCGTGGTGCGGCCTCTGTTGCCCAACGAGGACCCTGTGCGTGAAGCTGGCCCGGAGATGGACCGGCGACCAGCGGTGCATGTTTAGGGAGATCGTAGTGGTCGTCGCCCAGCGGATCATATTCGTCGGTTCCCTCGAAGCCCTGGCCACTGCTGACGGCATCGCGCAAAACGTTGAGATCGTCAGTCTCCCACCACGCATGACGAACAAGAAATAAGCCCGAGCCAACGACTGCCGCAAGCGCGAGAATCTGCCACAAGTGGCGCCATCGCGCGCGGGCAATTGCCGAGGCCAGGAAATAGGCAAACGGAACACCGAGGGGCCCAAGCCATCGCCACGGAAATTGCAGAAATCGCAGCTGCGGAAGCCATCGCCAAATTAGACCGCTGATCGGAAACAGCAGCGCCGCTGCCGCGAGGGTCAAAGCCAGCAGCGGCCCGTAGGCCGGGGGCTTTCTTTCTTCGTTCGAGTTGGGCGCAGCGCCCGGATGGCGGCTTAGATTGGGGCGCGCGCGCGCCGCAATTCCCGCAAGCACAAGCATGCCGACTGCGATGGCCGACACGATACCGTTAAAAAGATTGTGCTCCGGATCGCTGGTGCGCGTGAACAGAAAATTTTGCTCGGGGCGCAAACCGGAGGAAAGAGCGCGAGAAATATTCACCCAGCGCTGCTCAAACGCAGCCGGCACGATAAAAAATCCCGCGAGAAGAAACCCGAGCGCCATTGCCGCGATGCCGATGAACAAGGGTCTGCTGCTGCGGCCGGTGATCGCCAAGACGGTGATCAGAAGGCATACCGTGTACGTCGCTAACACTCCCGCGGGCGCGTTGCAAAGCCAGATGGCCGCGAATACCGCTGCGAGGGCTGCCGTGACTCGTGCTCGCGGAGCAGATGCAACAGTACGCAACGTGTATAGGACCAGCAAAGGAAAAAATGACGCTGCCAGAAGCTCGGCAAAGTCGCTGCGAAGATAGATAATCAAAAGCGCGTAAGGGCTCGCGGCGTACAAAATTGCGGCGAGAATGGCGTCGCGCGGCGGGAGCCAGTACCGCGCGAAGCGCATCATGCTCATGCCGCTGAACATCACGACCAGACAGATAAAGGCGCCAGGCACGGCGCGCCACGGCAAAACCAGGCCGAGCGCGGCACCCAGTATCCAGGACGCGGGCGGGTAAAAAATAAAGCGTGGCTCGCCGAATCCCCCATTGGCCCACTGCGACCAGCGCGGATAAATCACACCGTGCTTCCACTGCCACGAGACATCGAGCCAGGAGGATGTGTGAAACTCAAAGTCGTGGCCCGAGACATTTCCGGCGAAAAAGAATGGCCCCACGACCAGCGTCGCCACGATGGCTACGGCGAGAAACGCCAGAAGGCTCTGCGATCTTGTTGCGGGCATCATTAAAAATACGTACGCTCCTTGGTCTTAGCAATGCGCGCCGAGCCGCCGAGTCAGCTTACAGCAACAGGTGCGTTAAGCACTGAGGTATGCGAGAAACGCCCATACCCCTCCCCCGGTGTTGTTTCCTAATAGCAGGTTCTAAAGGACTTAGAAGTCAGCATCGCGGAAGGGTAGCAGTCGGCGGAAGCCTTTGTGTGCATCCCAGGAACCTTGGATGGAGGCGCTATCGAAACCAGCAGAAGTTCCTACCTTAGTGCTGGCCACTCGTCGATTGGCGATCGTTGCGGTAGATGGTGCCTTCTTTCATGACGAAGAAGACCCGTTCGGTTTGGCGGATGTTTTCGGTGGGGTCTCCGGGGACGGCAACGATGTCGGCTAGCTTTCCTGCCTCGAGAGTACCTAGTTGAGTTGTCAGGCCGAGCAGCTCGGCGTCGGCTGAGGTTCCGGCTTTGAGGGCCTCGATGGGTTTCATGCCTAGATCGGCCATTAGATGGAATTCTTCCGCATTGCGGCCGTGCGGATATACGGCGGCGTCTGTGCCCAGGCCAATTTTTACGCCCTTGGCTAACGCGCGCTTGAATGTGGACTGGATGGAAGCGATGGCCGCGCGGGCCTTGACTACAACGGGCGGGGGCATGTACACGCCGGCGTCCAATTTCTCGCGGATGTATTCGGGGGCGAGCAGGGTGGGGACCAAATAGGTTCCCCGGGCTTTCATCATGTCGAGGGCTTGATCGTCGAGAAACGAACCGTGTTCGATGGAGTCAATTCCGGCGCGAATGGCGCGCTTGGCTCCTTCGGCTCCGTGGGCATGCGCGGCCGTTTTACGGCGGAGGGCGTGGGCTTCGTCAACAATGGCGTTGAGCTCTTCCTGGGTGAGCTGTGGAGTGTCCACGTCGTCGGTGAGTGAGAGCACGCCGCCGGTGGCGCAAACTTTGATGATGTCGGCGCCGTATTTGTGGTCGAGGCGAACGGCGCGGCGGGCTTCGTCGGGTCCATTGACGACGCCTTCGAGCGGGCCGGTTTCGCGTCCAAACAAACCTGCGCGAAAACCGCCGCTGCTATCGCAGTGTCCGCCGGTGGAACCGATGCTGTGAACGGTGACGAGCATCCGCGGACCAATGATTGCGCCATCGCGAATGGCGTTGCGAAGCCCCACGTCAATGAAGTCCGAGGAACCGACGTCGCGAATCGTGGTGAAACCGGCGAGCAGCGTCTTGCGGGCGTTGGCGCTGGCGTCGAGGGCTTGCTCCGCTACGGATTTTTGCAGGCGGTTGAGTGTGGCCTGGCGCCAATCGTCATTGGCTTCGCCCGAGAGGTGCGTATGCGCATCAATGAAGCCGGGCAGGAGCGTGGCGTCGCCTAAGTCAATCACCTCGGCGCCGGCTGGAATGGTGGCATGAGGGCCAGCGGCGGTAATTCTTGTGTGGCTGATGACCACGATGCCAGGCTTGGCGAGGGTGTCGCCCTTGCCGTCGAACATGCGGGCGGCTTTCAGAACCATCGTTTTTGGCGGAGCCGGCTGCGCTTTCTCCTGGGTCTGGGGCGGTATCTGGGCATGCGTGCGCAGACAGAGGAAAAACGAAAACACCAGGAAAAACGACAAGGCCCGAGTACGACGCATGTGATGATCTCCTTGGGGATGCTCGTTCGCTGTGGCCGACAAAGATAGTCTGCTGCGCACAAAAGTCAAGGCCCCCCAGGGAACCGAATCGAGCGGAGTGATCGCTTAGTTGTAATTGCCCACGGGAGGCCCGCTATGCTAGCATCCGGCTTCTCGGGATCCGATTCCAAAGTCTCCTTGGACGTCCCGCGTCTCCTTCCTTTAAGTGAACGCGGTTTGCCGCGCCGGCTCCGCAACTAGGAGGAATCATGAAAGCCTATGCAACACAATCCATCCGAAACGTGGGCATTGTAGGGCACGGCGATACCGGAAAAACGCAACTGGTGTCGTCGCTGCTGTTCACCGCGGGAATGACGCCGCGACTGGGCCGGGTTGCGGAGGGCAGCAGCGTTACCGACTGGGACGAAGAAGAGATCGCGCGAAAAATTTCGATTCAGACCGGCCTGGCCTATGCCGAATGGGTCGGCTCTTCCAGTGGACCAGGGGCGAGTGCGGCGGCGGAAAAAACGAAACTCAATTTTTTAGACACGCCGGGCTACGGCACATTCGTCAATGAGACGAAATGTTCGCTGATCGCGGCTGATGCGACGCTGATTTTGATTGACGCGAGCCACGGCGTACAGGTGGTCACGGAAAAAGTATGGGATTATGCAACCGAGTACGACCTTCCGCGCGCGTTTGTGATCAACTGGATGGACCGCGATCTGGCGAATTTCGAGCGCGCGCTGCACTCCGTCGAGCAAGTTTTTGGGCGGGGCGTGGTGGCCGCGCAGTTGCCCATCGGCCAGGAAAGAAGCTTCCGCGGGGTGGTTGATCTGGTGACGATGAAGGCCCACGTCTACAAGCCGGATGGCGATGGCAAGCCGCAGATCGAAGAAATTCCCGAAGAACTAGCCGAGGCGGCGAAGCAAGCGCACGAGAAGCTGGTGGAAATCGTCGCCGAAGGCGATGACAAATTGATGGAGGAATTTTTCGAGAAGGGCACGCTGCCGGTCGAGGACCTGCTGCCCGGCCTGCGCGATGGAGTTCAAAGCAAACGGATTTTTCCGGTGTTGTGCAGCTCCGCACTGCGCAATGTGGGGAGCGCCAGCCTGCTGAATTTTATGGTGGATGTTTTCCCGCACCCGGCAATGCGCAAAGCTAGCGGATTCAAACAATCGCCTCACTCGATGGCAGCCGGGGCTCACGCCGGCACGCCTACAGCTTCGCAGGGTGCCGCGAAGTCTGAACCCATCGAGCGCAAGATCGCCGACACTGAGCCGCTATCGGTTTATGTGTTCAAGACCATGGCCGACGCTTTCGCGGGGCGAATCAGCTATTTCAAGGTGATGAGCGGTCTCTTGAAGAACGATGCCACCCTGACCAATTTTAATCGTGGTACGCCGGAGCGGTTCCAGCATATTCACGCGACGCAGGGCAAGACCGGCGTCGAAGTTCCGGAAATTCACGCCGGTGACATAGGCTCGATTGCAAAACTCAAGGAGACGATTACCGGCGAGACCCTCGGCGACAAGTCTGCGCCCGTTTTTTACAAGCCGGTGCAGCTTCCCGAGCCTTCCATCACGTTTGCCATCGAGCCCAAGACGCGTGCCGATGAAGACCGCGTTGGCGTGGCCATTCACAAAATTCTGGAAGAGGACCTGGCACTGCGATTCTCGCGCGATCCGCAGACGAAAGAGTTTTTGCTGGCGGGGTCTGGGCAGCAACACGTGGAGGTGATTGTCGCCAAGCTGCATAGGCGATACCACGTAGACCTGACGCTCAAGCCGCCCAAGGTCCCTTACCGCGAGACGATTCGGGGCAAGGCCGACGCGGAAGGCAAACACAAAAAACAGACTGGCGGGCATGGGCAGTTTGGCGTGTGCCGCGTAAAGTTGGAACCTCTGCCGCGCGGCGCGGGCTTTGAGTTCGTGGACGATCTATTCGGCGGCGCGATTCCGAAAAACTGGATTCCGTCGGTGGAAAGAGGCATCAGGGATACCGCTGCGCGAGGATATCTAGCGGGATTTCCAGTGGTTGATTTCCGCGCGACGCTCTACGATGGCAAATATCATGACGTGGACTCGAGCGATATGGCGTTCCGGATTGCCGGGTCACTGGCGTTTAAAGAGGGCATGAAACAGGCCAAGCCCGCACTGCTCGAGCCGGTAATGCAAGTGGAGGTCTACGCGCCGGATCAGTATTCGGGAGACATTATGGGCGATTTGAGCTCACGGCGCGGGCGAATCAGCGGGAGCGAAGCGCGGGGGATGAACGTGGTGATAAAAGCGCAGGTGCCGTTGGCGGAAATGCTCAGCTACGCGACGGATTTGACTTCGATGACCCAGGGGCGGGCGAGTTATTCAATGGAATTTTCGCACTACGATTATGTGCCTGGGGAAATCGCCGACAAGGTGATTGCCGCGCACAAGGCCGGGCGCGTCGAGGAGACGGTGGAGGAAGAGGCGTAATCGGCTGACGAGCGGTTGGCAACCTGCCAATGCAAATCGAGGACAACGTTCCGCGAGTGCGCGCTTGACTCGGAGTGATGGTGATTTAGGTCTCCCCTTAAGATTCAACTCCCTGCAAAACTAATTGGGTCCGCTGGCATCAGATGCATTGCCCGCAGTCACGCCAAATTGGTGCTTGGCGAGGCCGCTGGGACTGCGGCACAATCCTGCCCTTATGAAAAAAGGCCTCTCGTCCGAGCCATGGGGGAATCAAACGCGCGCGATTCATTCGGGGGAACCGCAACGGCACGGGGTCGCTGCGGCCGTCGGAACAGTGATCTCGCGCAGTTCGACGTTCACCTTCTCGAGCACCGAAGAGATGAAGCGGTGGGCCGAAGGGAAGAGCCAGGCGTACATCTATACACGCTATGGGAACCCGACGCTTACGGTGGCCGAAGAAAAAATCGCCGCGCTGGAGGGCGGCGAAGCTGCCGTGGTGACCGCGTCGGGAATGGCGGCGATTTCTTCGGCGCTGCTGGGCACGCTCAAGGCCGGCGATGAATTGATCGCCACGCGCCAGCTTTACGGGGGAACGTACCGGCTGATGCGCGACATACTGCCGGATTTAGGAATCCGCGTCCATTTTGTGGAGGGTGATCTCGGGGGGGTGGACGAGCTCGTGAATTCCCGGACTCGAGTGTTGTACGTAGAGACGCCTACCAATCCGACCCTTCGGTTGGTGGACCTCAAGAAGGCTGTAGGGCTGGCGCGCCAGCACAAACTCGTCGCGATGATTGACAATACGTTTGCCTCGCCGATTTTGCAGAAGCCGCTGAAACTGGGCTTTGACATTGTAGTGCACAGCGCCACGAAATATATGGCCGGGCATTCGGACTTGATAGCCGGGGCTGCCGCCGGGAACCGCAAGTGGATGGAGCGCCTTCGGCAGATGGTCATTTATCTTGGCGGCTCCATGGATCCGGAGGCCGCCTTCTTGCTGATCCGCGGTCTGAAGACACTGCAATTGCGGGTTCAGAAACAGTGCGAAACTGCGATGGTGGTCGCCAAGTTCCTCGAAAGGCATCCTAAGATCACGCGCGTACATTATCCGGGTCTGGCCTCCCATCCAGACCACAAGCTGGCCAAACAGCAGATGGACGGCTTTGGTGCAATGATGGCGATCGACTTGAAAGGGGGGCTGCCCGCGGCTCGGCGGTTTTGCGATCGCACCAGGCTTTTTCTCCTGGCGGTGAGTCTGGGAGGGGTCGAGTCGCTGGTAATGCTTCCGGCTTATACCTCGCACTACCGGATGAGCCACGAAGAGCTGGCTCGGGCGGGGGTTACGCCTGGAACCGTGCGGGTTTCCATAGGGCTCGAAGATGCCGCTGACCTTCTGGCAGACCTGAAGCAGGCCCTTAGCAGCTAGCGGTTGGTCGAAGGCGGTGCTGAGTTCTCCGGGTAGGCCCTGGAAGCCACGGAGATACGGTACCGCTGTTGCCGGCCTGTCAACTGCGCCATGGTTCGGCGTTGCCCGGGCGGGGAGAAGTTCCATACAATGTAAGGATGCAGCTCGGTTCGATCTCTCGGCATCTGGTGCGGACTGCGTTTTTGGCGTTATGCGTCTGTCAGTATGCCGCCGCACATCCCGCTCCCGCCCAACAGCCCCGTGCGTTGCGTGCTTCCCAAGCGCGGGCCGCCGCCGCTAACCCCCCAGGGGTCACGGCTATCGTGGGTCAGCTGCCAGTGAACAGTCCTGTTTTGCGTCACCTGGTCCTCTCCCCAGCAGTGCCGGATGGCATTGCTGTACTGATGGCCCAGGTCGAGCGGACCTTTTCTACCGGCGAGCAGGAGTACAAGGCCGGGCATCTCGAAAGCGCCAGGCACCATTTCGACAATGCCCTGGACTGCATCCTGCTGAGCGGCTTCGATGTGCAATCCGACGCGCGCCTGGAGGCCCTGTTCACGCACATTGTTGACACCGTACATGGCTACGAACTCTCCGCGTTCCGTGCCGGTGATGGGTTCAGCGAGCCGGCTTCGGAGCCAGCGCCGATTGACGAAATCGCAGAGATGACCTTTCCGGTAGACCCGCGCCTTAAGGATCGCGCCGAAAAGGAGCTCCACGCCGTCTCTCATGACTTGCCCCTGACGATCAACGATACCGTTTTGTCCTATTTGAATTTTTTCCAGACCCCCCGGGGGCGGGCCATTGTTGAGGGCGGCTTGCGGCGCGCCGGACGCTACCGGGAAATGATTTCGCGGATCTTTCGCGAAGAGGGAGTGCCGCAAGACCTGATCTATCTTGCGCAGGCGGAGAGCGGCTTCAAGCCGCTGGCTCTGTCGAAGGCTAGCGCACGGGGGATGTGGCAATTTATGTCCTACACCGGCCGCCTGTACGGGCTGCAGCATACCTGGTGGGTAGACGACCGACAGGATCCAGAGAAGGCCACCCGCGCGGCGGCGCGCCATCTGCGCGATCTGTACGGAATTTTTGGCGACTGGTATTTGGCGATGGCCGCGTACGACTCGGGTCCTGGAAATGTGCAAAAAGCGATCGAGCGAACCGGCTACGCTGATTTTTGGGAGCTCTATAAACGCAACGTGCTGCCCAAAGAGACGAAAAACTATGTACCGATCATCGTGGCGATGGCGCTGGTCGGGAAAGATGCCCCGCACTATGGCATCAACGTTGAGCCGGAGACCTCCGAGCCCACCGATATTGTCAAGACCGGTCGACCGATTGATCTGCGTCTGGTAGCGGAAACGATTGACGTGGATCTGGAAACACTGAAGGCCCTTAATCCTTCTCTGTTGCGCGTGGTTACCCCCGCTGATCCAGGATTCGAGCTGCGCTTGCCTAGTGGAACAGCAGACCGATTTTTCGCGGAGATCGCCGCGATCCCGCCCGAAAAGTGGGTTAGCTGGCGGCGCCATCGCATAGAGGCCGGAGAAACTCTTACAGCCATTGCGCACCGCTATCACGTTACCCCAGCCGCCATTGCCGACGCCAATGAACTCGAGAAAGGAGCCGGGTTACAGCCTGGCGAAAAACTGATCATTCCCGCTGCAAGTGCGGAGGCGATGCACGGCAAGCTGGTTCACTACCGCGTACGGCGCGGTGACACGATGGCATCGATTGCCGAGCAATTTAGCGTGGACTCAGACGAAATAAAGCACTGGAACGGTCTGCGGTCGAACACGGTGCGTCGCGGGATGAGCCTGCGGATTTATCCCGGCGGACGTCGGCCGCCGGAAGCGAAAACAAGCCGCAAGACCCGTCCTACGGCTGCGCCATCAGCGGCGAACACAGCGCCGCGCCCGGCATCGGCGAAGCCACCTGCGCTGGTTGCGTCCGGGGCTCCGGAAAAAGCATCCGGGGGAATACAACCGCGTGGAAAGACAGTGCTGCATCAGGTAAGACCCGGCGAAACGCTCTGGTCGGTGGCTTCGGCGTACGGCACCAACGTGCAGGCCCTGCGTGCGGCCAACAGTTTTTTGGCTAGTCGGACGCTGCGGGCCGGCGACCAACTGAAAATTATTTCCGCGCGTTGATTCGTGAATTCTTCCGATACATATCGCGCTGAACGATGGAATGGTGCGTCGGTGGCGGGCGAAAGGCTTGGCGGTTGACATCCTCCCCCGCCTAAAGTCGGGGGATTCCTACTGGTTCTGTGTTTAAGCACAGATACCTTTGGTGGTTCCTGACACAACGCCCTTGCAACAGGCGAAGACGACGAACAGGCATGGTCATTGGCCTGCCCTGCGCTTCGCCCTAAACGCTCCGCACTTCGTGCGGGCTCCCCAGGCTTCGCTCCGGGCAAGGCCAACGACCACAACAGCAAACAAAAGAAAAAAGGGGGCATCTTTAACGAGCTTTGACACTGTTCATCCGCGACCCTTGACAAACATAGGAAAGTGCGATTATAAGCGCCGGATGCATGGCGCACGCGCGGCAAGTTCTGGTGTAAACTATCCGGCTCGCTCCCTGCGGATCCGAAATCTCGAGGCAATTCATGGAGGAAACTATGGCACAGGAAAAAGATGGATTCGGCGACGATAACGAAATCTCCCGCTTCGAGGACGAAGAAGAAGGCGGTGCGGGTCGCGAGGAGATTGTCGAGACCGATGAAGAGGAACTGATTTCCATCGAACGGCCGGGCAGCGCCGGACCTTCCGAAGCTTCCGGGGGCTCGCCGGGGAAGTCGCACAAGAAGAAGTCCAAGGCTAAAGGTAGCCGGAAAAGCAAAGCGAAGTCCGCGCGACGCAAGAAAAGCAAGGTCAAGGTTAAGTCTAAAACCAAGAGCAAGTCTAAAGGCGGTAAGAAGAGCGGTAAGAAAGGCGGAAAGAGAAGCGCTCGCCGCGGCAAGCGTCGCTAACAATCTGGACCACCTGCAGGAATAACTTCAAGACAACTCTAAGAGAAGGTCGGTAGAAAAGGGGATCCAAACGATGGATCCCTTTTTCAAACTGAGCCTTCCAAATCGCCGGGCTGTGGTCAGGGTTTTAGGTACCCAGCCGTCTTGCGGTTGCGCCGCTCGCAAAGCCTAGATGCAGCCAGTATGCGGAACAGCATCGATGGCCTACAGCACCGGCTCGCTCCAATTTTCGAGCGTCTCTTTGACCTTGTGCATGAACTGGTGGGCCACCGCTCCATCCACCACACGGTGATCGTAGCTCAGCGATAAATAGCACATTGAACGGATGGCGATGGCATCGTCAACCACCACCGGCCGCTTCTCAATGGCCCCGAGCCCGAGGATGCCTACCTGCGGCTGGTTGATCACGGGGAGGCCGAACAGGCCTCCGAACACGCCGGGATTGGTGATTGAAAACGTACCCTCTTGCACCTCTTCGGGCTTGAGCTTCTTGGAACGCGCGCGCTCCGCGAGGTCATTCATCGCGCGCTGGACACCGAGGAGATTCTTCTCGTCGGCGTTCTTGATGACCGGGACGATGAGACCCCAATCCAGCGCCACGGCAATACCGATGTTGATTTCCTTGTGGAGAATGACATTCGTGCCATCCACAGAGGCATTTAGCGTGGGAAACGCGCGCAGGCCCGCGACGGCAGCCTTCACAAAGAAAGGCATAAAGGTCAGCTTGGTCTCGTGGCGCTTCTCAAACTCATCCTTCGAGCGGTTGCGCAGCGACGCCACTTTGGTCATGTCTACTTCATCTATCGAGTAGACGTGCGCGGAAACGCGCTTCGAGGCCACCATGTGCTCGGCGATTCTCTGGCGCATCACGCTCATGGGCTGCACTTCGTACCGCCCGAAGTACATTCGCTCGCGGGGCACGGCATTCTCGAGACTGATGTGCGCTTGGCCACCTTGCGCCTGGCTGCCTTGCGGCTGACCACTCTGCGGCGCGCGACCTGCAGCGCCCGCAGCCTGCTGGGGAGCGTCGTCTGGTTCTGATGGGGACGCTACAGCCTGCGCGTCGGCACCCTCGATGACCGCCAAAATATCTTTTTTGCTGATGCGGCCGCCCGTGCCGCTGCCGGGTACCGAAGCAAGATCTACACCATGCTCTTTGGCCATGCGACGCACGAGCGGTGAGCTGTGAATCCGATCGCCGCGCTTTGGGGGTGCGGATGTTCCCGCGGCGGGTGCTTGCGGCGCTGGCCTGCCGGCAGGTGCGGGAGCCGATCCAGCAGGCAAATTTCCAGAAGGCGGTGCCGCGGGTTTCGGCGCTTCCGGCTTTTTCGGAGCCGCCGCCGCTTTCTCCGGCGAAGGTACGGCCGCGCCGGCACCGTCTCCATCTGCATCGATCACGCCAACGATCGTCTGGATGGGCACGGTCTGGCCCTCGGCCACTTTGATCTCTTTGAGCACGCCGGCCGCGGGCGCGGGAATCTCCGCATCCACCTTGTCGGTGGAAATCTCAAACAACGGCTCATCGCGCTCGACCTTGTCGCCGGGCTTTTTCAGCCACTTGGTTATGGTTCCTTCAAAGATGCTTTCGCCCATTTGGGGCATCACAATGTCAACAGCCATGGGATTCTCCTTCGTACCATTGCTTCAATATCGTGCCAGTTCGCGAGCCGCTGCGGAAACTTTTTGCGTGTTCGGCAGAAAATGCTCTTCGAGGGGGGGTGCGTAGGGCACGGGCGTGTCGAGCGAGGTGACGCGCATCACGGGACCGTCGAGCTCCTGAAAGGCGCCTTCGCAAACCAGTGCAGCTATTTCTCCTGCGATTCCGCCGGTGCGTGTGTCTTCATGTACCACGAGAACTTTATTGGTTTTCTTGAGCGACTGAAAAATCGTTTCCCTGTCGAGCGGCAGCAGGGTGCGCAGATCGACCACTTCGGCCTCGATGCCTTCTTTGGCGAGTTCGCCGGCAGCTTCGAGCGATGTATGCATCATTGCTGCGTAAGATAGGATGGTAAGGTCGGTGCCCTCGCGACGCACAATCGCTTTTCCGATAGGCACGACGTAATCGTCCTGCGGCAATTCTTCCTTGATCCGGCGATACAGAAATTTATGCTCGAAGAACAGCACCGGGTTGTTGTCGCGAATCGCCGATTTCAACAGGCCCTTGGCGTCATAGGGCGTCGAGGGATAAACCACCTTCAGCCCCGGAGTGTGCACGAAATACATTTCCGGATTGGCCGAGTGAAATGGGCCGCCGTGGACCCCGCCGCCGGAAGGCCCGCGCACGACAATCGGCGCGGGCGCGCCCCAACGATAGTGCGATTTGGCCGCGTAATTGGTGATCTGGTTGAAGGCACAGGCGATGAAGTCAATGAATTGCATTTCGGCGATGGGGCGCAGTCCAAGATAACTCATGCCCACGGCGGCACCGACAATTGCCGATTCGCTGATCGGCGTGTCAATCACGCGCTCCCAGCCGAAGCGCTCCAGTAAGCCTTCGCTGGTCTTGAACGCTCCGCCATAGACGCCGACATCTTCTCCCATCAACACGACGGTCGGGTCGCGCTCCATCTCTTCAAACATCGCCTGGCGAATGGCTTCGAGAAATGTCACCGGAGCCACGGCTATCTCCCAACCTTGTGTTTAGAGGTGCGACCGGCATCCGCTACACGACCCTTGGTCGATTTCGCTGCGGCTCCACGCGAGCTCTTGCTGACGGCTCCCTCGCGGCTCGCGCCATTTCCGCCCGCGGCCTCCGCGGCCAGCTCCCCCGCAGGATGGCGAGGTGCGGACCCCTGATACGCGCCAAACTGGCGCACCTTCCAGAGCGGCGCAACACTCGATTTTGGCGGCAGCACATCTTTTTTCGATCGTTCCCACTTCGCTTCAATGGTGTGGCAGCCATCGCAATAGACGCCCTGCTCGGCCAGTTCCGGGGGAGGTTGCGGGGATTTCTCGGCGAACTCGCGGTCCTCGTCAATCTGTTTGTTGATGCGCGACTCGATCTCCGCTTTGCTTTTTGCGGTAAGCAGCTTCTCATCGATCAAAAGTTTTTCGTACCGCAGGATGGGGTCGCGCGCCTTCCAGTACGCAAACATTTCTTTGGGCACATATTCGGCGGCATCGTGCTGCGCGTGGCCTTTCATGCGCATGGTCTTGGCTTCGATCAGGATCGGTCCTTCACCTGCGCGGCATCGCGCCACCGCCTCACGCGCCGTCGTATACACGGTTGGAGCATCATTGCCATCGATGCTATAGCTTGGGATTCCGTAGGCCTTGGCGCGGTCGGCCAGGTTGGCGAGCGGGACCTGCTTGTGTACCGGAGTCGAGTAGGCCCATTGATTGTTTTCAAGCACCAGCACCAGCGGGGCCTTCTGCACGGCTGCGAAGTTCAATCCTTCGTGGAAAACTCCTGTCGAGCTGCCGCCATCGCCGATCCAGGTCATGGTCACAATGTCCTGCCCGAGATAGCGGCCAGCCATCGCTACGCCGGTCATCACCGGAATCAAATCGCCGAGCATCGAAATGGGCGACACGATGTGCAGTTTCTCCAGATCTCCAAAGTGGCTGGTGCCATCCTTGCCTTTGGTCGGCGCGGTGACCTTGGCCATGTGCTGGGTCATGATATCGCGCGGGCGAACTCCCTTGACGAGCAGCGCGCCGATGTTGCGAATCATGGGCGCAAGCCAGTCGCGCTTCTCAAGCGCGTAGGCCGTCCCAACGGAAATCGCTTCCTGGCCCAGGCTCGAGTACAGCCCCCCGACAATTTTGTTCTGCCGGAACAGATTCACCATCGCTTCCTCGAGCATGCGGTTTAGCTTCATGTAGTAATACAGCTCGAGATGCTGCTCGCGGGTGATGGTTAGCTTCGCCGGTGCTTTCATGTTTACTCCGGGTCAGGCTGACGCCGGCGCTGGAAGTGCGGCCAGCCGTTCCGCTTGTTCCAGCATCGCCGCCAATTCTTCTGGCGATACATCGCGCATGGTTCGTCCAAAGACGTCCCCAAAATTTCTTGTAATCGTTTCGACAACTTCTTCGCGTTTGACCACGCGACCAAGCAAACGCTCGAGCGATGTGGTCTTATGGTCGGCAATGCCGCAAGGAACAATCAAATCAAAATAGCGCAGTTCGGTGGAAACGTTATAAGCAAAACCGTGCGAAGTCACCCAGCGGCTGACGTGCACTCCGATGGCCGCGAGCTTTTCTCTTGCCGGCCCTTCGGCTGGCACCCAGACCCCGGTTTTTCCAGGCAGGCGTCCGGCATCAATCCCCAACTCTACCGAGGAGCGGATCATGGCTTCTTCCAGTTGGCGCACGTACCACACGAGGTCGCGCCGCATTTCGGCGAGCTGCAAAACGGGATAGCCCACAATCTGGCCCGGCCCGTGATAGGTAATGTCGCCGCCGCGGTCGGTTGTGAAAAAATCGACACCCATCTCGTGGAGCAGATTCTCAGACGCGAGCAGGTGCACGCGTTTCCCGTTGCGCCCCAGCGTAATGACATGGGGGTGCTCGCACAAAAGCAATACATCCGGGATAAGACTAGCTTGGCGCGCTGCGACCAACCGCTTTTGCAGCGAGTAAGCGTTAGCGTATTCCAAGCAGCTCGCGTCAACTGCCAGACATGTCTTCATGTTTCGCTCGCCGCTAATGCAAATCAGAGACACGGACTGCAAATCGTTCGCTCAAACATTGATCGCTAAACCCTCGGTCGACGCGAATGCATCTTTCATCGCTTCCCAGACCGTGGGATGGGCGTGAACCGTGTAAAGCATGTCGCCGATGGTGCCCTCGAGCTGCAACGCCGCCACCGACTCCGCTAAAATCTCGGTCGCCAGCGGCCCGATAATATGCACGCCAAGGAGCTCGCCGTACTTTTCATCGGAGACCACTTTAACAAATCCTTCGTGCTGCCCCAGAATCGTGGCCTTGCTGTTCCCCACGAACGGAAATTTGCCGATCTTTACCGCGTGGCCGGCTTCGCGCGCGGCTTTTTCCGTGAGACCAATCGAGCCAATCTGCGGCTCGCAATAGGTCGCCGCAGGGATTCGCGTGCGCTCCAGCTTGGGCGGATGTTTGCCGGTAATTGCGGCCACCGCGGTAATCCCTTCCATCGAAGCGGCGTGCGCCAGTTGCGGCATTCCGGCAACAATATCTCCGATGGCGTACAAATGGGGCTCGGCGGTTTCCATGTAGGGGCCGACGTGCACGAATCCGCGCTCGAGCCTGGCCTTCGATTTTTCGAGACCGCAGTTTTCGGTCATCGGGCGGCGCCCTACAGCAATCAGCACCTTTTCGGCCGCGAGCGTCTGCATCTTGCCATCTTTGTCTTTGAACTTGACGCTCGCGCCCTTGGAATCTCGGGTTGCCGATTCCACTTTCGCTCCGGTAAAAATCTGGATGCCCTTCTTACGAAAGGCCTTGTCGAGCTCCCTGGAAATATCTTCATCCTCGAGAGGCACAATACGCGGCAATGCTTCGATAATCGTCACCTGGGTACCAAACGAATTGAAGATGGACGCAAATTCCACGCCGACCGCACCCGCACCCACGACCGCCAGAGTTTTTGGCACGCCGGTCAGGGAAAGAATTTCGCGGTTGCCAACAAAATTTTTTCCGTCGAACTCCACTCCCGGTAAAGAACGCGCCTCGGAGCCGGTGGCGAGAATAATATGCTCGGCTTGCACCTCGGTTTGCTTGCCGTCCTTCTCTACGGCCACGCGGCCCGGTCCGGCATATCGTCCCCATCCGGTGAGGCTGGCCACTTTGTTTTTCTTGAACAACATCTCGATGCCTTTGGCATGTTTGTTGACGATCTTGTCTTTTCGCGCCAGCACTTGCCCCCAGTTCAACGTAAAGGGGCCAACCTCAATGCCAAATTCTTTGGCGTTCTTGAAATGATCGTATAGTTCGGCATGGTAGAGCAGAACCTTGGTGGGAATGCAGCCGACGTGCAAGCACGTGCCGCCTAAAAACCCATCCTTCTCAATGACCACCGTCTTGAGACCCCACTGCGATGCGCGGATGGCCGTCTCATACCCGCCGGGTCCGCTGCCGATGATTGCCAGGTCATATGTGGACAAGCTTTACCTCCCTCTCAGATCGCTGACCGTGGGAGCGCAGTCTCGACTCATTGCCGCTCGGTGTCGCTGGTAAGGGGAAATCAAATAAGAACAGGCGTGCACGGGTCACGATCGAGCCCCGCCGCAACTGACGAATTGAGGATTTTAGCAGTCGGCGAGTGATGCCGCAACCTTGGCCAGGCACTTTACGCGCCTGGGGTGGCCCCGGTCGCGCAAGTTTTCGAGTTGCATGGTTTTATGGCTTAGGTTCCTTCACACGCGCACAGCCGGCCGTTAAACCCTTGGCGGTTGGCGATCCCATTCACCGCACTCTCATCGTAGTCCCGTCGCATGCGCCGATTGAGCCGGTCGGCCATCTGCTGGCGGGCGCGCCACAGCCGGGCTTTGAGCGTGTTCTCAGTGACACCGAGTTTCTCGGCCGCTTCACCGGTGGAAAAACCCTGCACTTCGCGCAGCACAAACGCCGTCCGCAGCAAAGGGGAAAGCTCATCCAGATTCTCCCGAATCATCTCGTGCAGTTCGCGCCGCTGGTACTCCTGCTCGGGCGTGGGCCCATGATCGGCGAACCGTTCGACAGCAGGCAACTCATGTTCACGCGGTGGCTCATCGAGCGAAATTGCCGGCCGCGCCTTCCTGCTTCGACGGCGCATCAGCGCCGCATTGATCACGATGCGAGTCAACCAGGTGGAAAATTGCGATCTACCTTCGAACCTCGGAAGGTTCCGATAGGCGGACAGCAAGCCATCCTGCACGGCGTCTTCGGCATCTTCTGGATTTCCCAACACGCGCAGAGCCGTCTGATAGAGCGGTCGCTTGTGCTCGGTAAATAGCCTCTCCAGAGCCTGCGCGTCGCCTTTCAGCCCTTGACGGATTAACTGCGCATCATTGCGAACCCCGTTGTTTCTGCCGCCCGCTGCTTCTTTTTGTTCCTGCATTGCCCCCCCTCCTCATCTATTCTTTAAAACAGCCTTCAGAAATTGGCTTTGTGAGCCCGCCGCCGAACCTCAGTGCACGGGCACGTCGCCACTGGGTTTCCCTTTTTTCATGAACATCACCAAGGGAATCAGCACCAGAAAAATCACGCCCAGCATCCGGAAATTGTCCATAAAGGCGAGCATCGACGCCTGCCGCTGGATCGTTGCATACAGCATTTGATTGGCTTGCGCGGTAGCCTGCATGGCATTGGACCCCGCCAGCATCAGGCGATGGGTCATCCCGTCCAGGGCCGCCCGGTAGGCCGGGTTCAGAAGATTGATATGCCCAGCAAGCGTGTTTTGATGGATCTGCGCCCGCCGATCGAGCAGCGTCGTTACCGTAGCAATCCCGATGCTCGCGCCGACGTTGCGCGCCAGATTAATGATTCCAGTCCCCATATTCGTCTTGTCTTTCGGGACAAACGCAAACGCAGACACATTGATGGGGATAAAAAGAAACGCCAAGCCTAGTCCTTGCAGTATGCGTCCTCGCGCGGCCGTCCAGAAATCGACCTGCAGGTTCCAGTGCGACATGAAAAACAAAGATGCCGCCACGGTGACGCAGCCGAACGTCACCAGCCACCGAGCCTCCACCTTGGCCACGAGCATGCCTACCAACGGCATGCAGATCATGATCACGATCCCTCCGGGCATCAGCGCTTTCCCCGAAGTTGCCGCGTCCCAACCGAGCAGTAGCTGCATGAATTGCGGCAACAGCACGGTGCTCGCGTAAAGCACAAAGCCCAAAAAGAACATGCTCATGGTGGCGATTGCGAAATTGCGGTCCTTCAACATCCGTAGATCCACCACCGGATCCTTTGCGCGCATTTCCCAGATCACCGCGGCGACTAGTCCCACCAGTGTGAGCACGAAAAAGAGCCGGATAAAATTCGAGCTGAACCAGTCCTCGCGCTGCCCTTTGTCCAGAACAATTTGCATGCTTCCGAGAGCAAGGCCCACCAGTCCAACCCCGATATAGTCAATCCGCATTCCTGCGCGGATGTTCTGCCTCTTCATGTACGGTGGATCGCTGACCAGTGCCGAAGTCAGCAGCAACGAAATCACTCCTATCGGCACGTTGATGTAAAAAATCCAACGCCACGTGAAGTTGTCGGTGATCCAACCGCCAATCCAGGGACCAATCGTCGGCGCTACGACTACCGCCAGACCGTAAATCGCAAACGCCATTCCACGCTTCGACGGCGCAAATGTATCTGTCAGAATCGCCTGCTCGCTCGGTTGCAAACCGCCACCACCGGCTCCTTGCAGCACCCGAAAGAAAACCAGCATTCCTAGATTCGGCGCCAGCCCGCATAAAAAAGAACTCACTGTAAAAACCAGTACGCAAATCATGTAAAACCGCTTGCGGCCAATCAATGACGATAGCCAGCCGGAAAGCGGCAGCACGATGGCGTTAGAAAGCAAATACGATGTCAGGACCCAGGTGCTTTCATCTATTCCTGCCGAGAGATTTCCCGCGATATGCGGCAACGATACATTGGCTATCGAGGTATCCAGCACTTCCATGAATGTCGCCAGCGTCACCGTGATGGCGATAACCCACGGATTAATCGTTCCATCAGGCATCTTCAATTTGGCCAGAAATCGATTCATGGTTCCGCCGAATCCCGTGCTCCTGCAATCTCCTTCACTGGGTTATAATCGTGGCGTCCACGTTCATTCCCGGCCGCAGCACGGCCTGATCGGGCGGAATCGGATCGAGCGCAATCTTTACGGGAATGCGTTGCACCACCTTCACGTAGTTGCCCGTCGCATTTTCCGGTGGCAGCAGGCTCAGCCGCGCCCCCGTCGCTCCGGCAATCGAATCTACATGTCCGGGGAACGTCCGTCCGTACATGTCTACCTTGATCTCAGCTTTCTGGCCCTGTTTCACTTTGGCCAGCTGCGTCTCTTTAAAGTTTGCGGTCACCCACAGGTCCTGTAGGGGCACGACCATCAGCAGAGCCTGGCCAGGCTGCACGTTCTGTCCAACCTCCACCTGTTTGTGAGTCACCACTCCATCGATCGGCGCCACAATGGTTGCGTAGCCCAAGTTCAGCTCGGCCATTTCCAGATTGGCTTTGGCCTGCTGCACCGCCGCTGTTGCGGTCTTGGCTTCTGCGCCGCGGATCTGCACTCGCCCAACATTGGCGCGCGCATCTTGCACCCCTGACCTGGCCTGTGCGACACGAGCCTGTGCGGCCAGCATTTGCGCCCGAGCGATCTCCACGCTTCTTTGCGCCTGCGCCAGCTTTTGCTCGGCGGCCTTCAACTCGCTTTCCTCCACACGGGCTTTGGATTCGAAGGCATCAAGTTGTTGCTTCGAAATCTCTTCCTTTTGCGCCAGTGGCCTCATACGGGCCAAATCCGCCTTGGCCAACTCATCATTCGCGCGCCGCTTTTCGAGCTCTGCCTGTGCGTAGGCCAAGTCGGACGTTCGTGCCTGCTCGTAGGAAAGATTGGCGCGCGCAAGATCAGCTTCCGCCGACGCCTGCTGGGCCTCCGCGCCCGACTTGCCGCTTGCGGTTGTTTCTCGAGTCATGGGCACTTCGATCGTTGCTCCCTGTGATTGCCCCTCGGTCATCGCCAGCGCGGCACGCGCTTGACTGACCTTGGCCTGGTAGTCTCGGGGATCAATCTGCACCAGCAATTGCCCTGCTTTCACCGGTTGATTGTCAGTAACCAGGACCTCGGCCACCATTCCCGAAATTTTTGCCGAAACTGGCGCCATGTGACCATCGACCTGCGCATCGTCGGTTGTTTGACGACCGTGGTAGTGCAGGTAAAGCGCGATAAGCAATGCCACCACCAGGACCCCCGCCGCCGCCGCGGCCCAACGTAGTTTGGGATTCGCCCACCCTTCGGCGATTCGCCTCGGCTTCAGTCCCGGATCGGCCACCGGAACCTTGTCAAAATTTTCCAGCCCTAATTCGACTTCGATACTCATGTTTCCTCACGCCCCGCTGGTTATTTCGAGTAAAGCGCTTCCATCTGCCCGGTAGCCCGCGCCAGATCAGCTCGCGCCTGGTTGAATCGATAAAGCGCGGTGATCTGATTATCATTGGCGCGCGCCAGCGCATCCTGCGCGCTAATCACTTCGATATTGTTTGTCACGCCGGCATTAAATCGGTCGCGCGCCTGCACCACCTCTTCATTGGCCAGGTTGACACCGAGATTGGCGAACTCCACTTCATGCCGCGCCGCTTCCAGATTGACGATTGCGGTTTTTACCTCGACGGCAATCGAATTGCGCAAATCGGTGCGCTGCTCGGATCTTCTTTTTATCTCCAGCTCGGCTCTTGCCAACTCGGCGTGAATGCGCCCGCTGGTAAAAAGCGGCATGCCAATGGAGACCTGGTATTGGTAAGCAGGAATGGCGGTTCGTGCCGACAACCCTTGATATCCCCAAGTTCCATCGAAGCGCAGTGCCGGGAGCCGGGACTCGCTCGCTGCGCGTTTAAGTGCCTGCGCTTGTCGCACCTGAGCTTCGAGTTCCTTCATTTCCGGACGCCTGGCGTACGCGCTTTGCAAACTTTCGCTCACCGTAAATTCAGGCGTCTCGAAAAAATTGAGCTCATCGGCCAGCGCAATCTCCTGCTGCGGGTCGATATTCAGCAGCCGCGACAGCCCGTACAGGGTCGTCTGCAGCGCAGCCTCTGAGGTAATCAAACGTTGCTTCTCGTTCTGCAGCTCTACGTTCGAGCGCAGCGTGTCGATTCCTGTTCCCACTCCTTGCTTCTTCAAGTCGCCTGCCTGATTGAAAAGCGCCTGTGCCAGCTCTACGCGCGATCGTGCCGCTTTCACGTCGGCGCTGGTTCTAAGCGCACCGAGATATTGCGAGACGACCAGAAGCACTACTTGCTCGCGCACGGATTGACTTTGTGCGTGGCTCGCTCCCGCTCCCTCCCGCGCTGCCTGCCATCTGCGCCACAGCGTCAAATCCACGATGGGCATTCCAAATTGCGGCCCAGCTTGAAACACTTGAAACGGCCCAAAATGCTGGGGGGCTCCGGGGAATTTAAACCCGATCGCGGACTCGAGATTGCCGCGACGCACTGCGTCGCTCACGCCCAGTTCGGCTTGCGGAAGAAGCGCTGAGAGTGCTATCGCCTTGTCTTGCGCACTCTGCGCCGCGGCCAAGGACCCCATTTCTACCTGCGGATTCTGCTTCAATGCCAGCGCCACAGCCTGGTTAAGTGTCAAACGCTGCAGCGATTTTTCAGCTGGTGCTAGCTGCGTCGCGGTCTCCGCAGATCGCAGGGTCAGGTCCCCTGCGGTCGTCTGCGCGCGTGTGCTGCCCGCCCCCACCGTGCCCAAGAACAGGATCCAAAAAATGATCCCCGGAGAATTTTTCGGCGTGCTTGAGCTGCGTTTACGCCCCTCGCTGCAAGCCTCGATAATCTCTGCGACGATGGCTTGATTCATGCACCCTGCCGCGACCAGCTCAACTCCCTCCAGATACATCTCGCTCAACAACAGCTTGCCCGCAGCGTCGATAAAGGTCACTGCGCACACGCGTACCTCAACGCCTTCAGTTCCTCGACCGGCCTTCAATTCCCGCCAGAACCGGCGCAACTCCGCCACCCATGCCCCCGCAAGTTTGCCCTCAAGCTCCAGAGTGACGTCATTACCAATACGTTGGCTGGTGATCTTAAGCATCGACACCTTTCATCGGCTTAGGTCATGCAGTCGCGGTTCCCAACAAGAACTTTCCTCATTATTTGTAAACAGCATTATTGTCAATCACTTACGCTTTTCCATTGAGTGCACTGGCCCTCGCTTGAGGGCTATGCCCATATATCGGCATAGAGACTGACGATATACCGACACATGTCGTTGTCGGAGAATAGGGGCGCGAGGGTAGGGCTAGCTGCTAGTCACTGCTTACTGACGGGCAAAGATGCTGGTCATCTGACCGCTGGCAAGCTGCACGTTGATGCTGCGGTCGAAAACGGCCACCGGCACATAGTCGCGATCGAGCAGAAATCCGCGAACACTCTGCTGCACGCTTGCGGTGGGCCGCGGTGAGCTGCCGTAGTTGCGCGGATCGCGAATGTCGACACACTCGATGGCCACTTCCTCGATTTCAGCGGCATTGGTTCCCGGCGGCAATTCGATGGTGGTGCGCACCCATGCGCCGCGGGTAATCGAGAAATCCAGCCGCCCTTGGTGCGAACTGTGCCAGTGAGGGTCGCCAGAGCGCTTGGCCCAAGCAATCAAACCGCAACCGTTGTTTTGGCTGAGGAATTCCAGGTGCAGGTAATCGCGAACATCGCCAATCTTGGCTCCGGCTTCGACTCCATACGCGCGTACCTTTTGCTCCTTTTGCATCTCTTGAGCACTGAGGCGATACGTCCACGGATTCTCGTCCATAACCTTTTCGCGGGAGGCGGCGCCGAGCTCCTCGCGGAACGGCAGCATTCGATAGTGGACCGAAGTTTGCCCTCGGTCGGAAAATACGTTGTTCAGGGTGGCATTCAAGATGAGCGGGTGGCCATCTTCCTTCTCGCCGTGGAAGTCCTGCTCCTTATGGTCGGGGGCCTGAAAGACTTCCCGCAGTATTTTGCCGGAACCGTCGAGATGCAGGCGATAAATATATTCGATGTCGGTGGTACGTCCCCAGCGAGACATTAGGGCGTCGGTGGCCGTTCCGCCGTCCTCGTTGGTAAAGATGATGGTGTACTGGAGACTCTTCCCAATTTCGTCTGGCAGCTCTTCGTAATACATCAATAACGGAAGGTCGGAATATCTCCCGATGGTGTCCGCGCGAGCCTGCAGAATGGGCGCGTGCGCAACGGCAATGTATTCGCGGTCTCCTGGTTCGAGCTGGCGGAACTCAATTGTTTCCAGGTGCAGGCCGGCGTTTGGCGCCGACCAGCGCGCGTCTCGCTCGACCAGCAGGTCGTGCTGTCCGGGAGCAAATCTTCCAAGGAAAACTTTGTAAGTCCAACTCTGTTCCCCTTGGAAGATCACTATGCTCTGGTTTAGCTTGCCATCAACATAGACGTTGCAAAGCGGCGCCTCTGCGCCTTCACGATCCCAACTGGCGCCCGGGGCGGAAGCGGTCACGTTCATGACGACCTCGGCTGAGCGAGACGCCACTTTGAATTTCGTTGTGAGTTTCTGCTGCGCAGGCGCAGCAATGGACAGAAGCATCAGGACTGGCCATAGCAGCAACCGACGCGGCATCATTCGCTAATCACTCGCAACATGCTGTCGTGTCAAAGCCCGCCGCCCGTGGCCGCAATTCCCACGGCAATCTAGCTCGAGACCGAGCAACAGACGCGAACGTTTTCGTCGCAACCCAGCAAGTAGGAACACTAGAAGTATAGGCGCAGCGAAAGCTGCAGGTTGCGCTCACCTTGTCCGACGTTGCCGCCTTTTGTGGTTACTTTCCCAAAGTTCGAATTTGTCGGGTTAAAGTTCACGCCTCCACCGCTCGGGCCTCCCCAGTTCGGGTGGTTGATAAAGTTGAAAGCCTCGGCGCGGAACTGTAAACCCTTACTTTCGGTGAATGCGAATGACTTGAACAATCCGAGATTCCAATTCTGAAATCCGGGTTGGTAGATTAAATCGCGAACACGCTGGGTGTTGAATGTACCAGCGGTTGGAGGCCTGAAGATCCTCTGGTCAGTGGTTCCTCTGGTGCCGTCCGGGCATGGCGTTCCTGCCGGGACATCGATTAGGCAGGTACGGAACCACTGTCCATTCGAGCCGAATGTGCCGATAATCTTGGGATCGCCGTTGAGCGTCAAGTATTGGCCGCCTACGCCGCATCCGTAGTTAGCGTCCAAGCCAACGCCCGCATAGTCCTTCGATTCGGCTACCCCGCAAGGTAAGCCGGTCTGGAACTGGGTTATTCCGCTGATTTGCCATCCGCCAAGCAGCTTGCCACTGAACTTTGATGCATCGCGGAAAAATGGCAGACCGTAGATGTAGCCCAGCGCAAAAATGTGGCGCGTGTCGAACTCAGATGGTCCCCACAACATGCGCGTGTCATAAGTGTTTGGGACGACATCGCGCGGGCCAGACCCATCGTCCATACTCTTCGAGAACGTGTAGGCAAGGTTAAACGCCAGCCCGTTCGACCAGCGCCGCGTCCAATTTAACTGTAATGCGTTGTACCGTGAGCTCGCGACATTATCGGTTTGCCGAATCGAGCCGAATCCTAAATATGGCCGCCACGCATTGATGTTTTTGAGCTTGCTTTTGCCGTCAGCCGGATCAATGTAGAAGTTTGCCGGATCAGTCAATGCGCTGAGTGGCGGCTGGTTGATGTTGGCCTCCCTCTGCAGATGCAGACCGCGGCGGCCCACATACGCAACACTGAGGAGTGTCTTCCAGAATAGCTCCCGCTCAAAGGTGATGTTCCAGTTCCAAGCTTCGGGGTTTTTGAAAGCCTTGCTTTGCGTGGTAACTACCAAGGGGATGTTGCTGGCTCCACCGGCCCCGGGATTGTCCACCGCGCCGAACGATACGCTGGCGTTTGGCTGGAACGGGGGATTCCCACCCAAAAAAACCGAGTCGCTCACACCCAGACGGGTGATGAAGCGCCCCACGCCGGCGCGAATTACGTTCTTATCCCCAAGCCGGTAAGCGATGCCGATGCGCGGCTGGATATTACCCCACTGGATGTCTGAGTAATGATCGGGCACGCCGCGGAACAGGCGACTGAAATCGAACTGGCTGGGGTCGGCCTCGGGGACCCGGCCCTTTGCGGAACTCGGGAACCCGCTGCCCGGAATGACCATGCCGTTGTAGAGATCTTTTCCGCTACCAACAACTAGGCCGGTCTTCTTGTCAATCGCACCTTGGATAAGTCCGGTCTTCGGGTCAATCGACACCGCTTTATTCGGATCGTAGAACCGGGGATCGAATACGGTCATGTTCCCCCACGTCGCATGGTAGGGAACGATTACCGTGTAGCGGACTCCGTAGTCGATGTGCAGTTTCTGACTGGCTTTCCAGGAATCCTGCGCGAAGCCCTCCCACATGTGCCCTCGAAACAGCGTATAAGCACGATGTCCGATTTCTGAGTAGGTATCGAACAGTCCGAGAGCTGCGTTGGCTGCAGCGACCCCCGTGGTGGGCTGGCTCGAAGCTGGATTTCCTCGACTATCGGTAAACAGGAACTGACCGTTCTGGTTGGCCGTGCAAGTGGCGCAGGCCTGGACGTTAATCTCATCATTATCGTTCTCGCCGGCCCGCTCAAACAGCGCTCCAAACTTTATCGTATGATTCCCCTTGGTCCAGGTAAAGCTGTCAGACAGGTCATAGATGGGGCCTGACGAGCTCGAGGGATATGGGCCGCCGTTCAAGTCGGAGAAGTTGGACACTTTCACCGTTGGAATACGGTTCGGGATCAACTTCCCGTCGGTGAATATATAGGGATAGTCGAGCCTGCAGGGCAGAGAGCACGCTTTGGTCCGATCGAAAAAATGTGCGACGTCGACCGGGATGCGGACGATGTCCAGACTAGCGGTTAGCAAAATCTCGTTGACCTTAGTGGGGCTAATGATCCACACGTGATTGAGCGAATTGGTTTGATTGGGGCGGTCGAAAAACTTTGGTGTTCGATCGGTGTTGCCGTCCAGCGGTTGATATTCGAGATAGGTGTAATTCTGCCGCCGAAACGCCAACCGCTGGCTGGCTGTGAGATTCATATCTACGGCCAGGGTATCTTTTCGCTGGTGTTGCGTATGGAGGCGCGCGGCAAACCAATTGCCGTTCCCGCCGATGAAGTTGGTCAAGTTAGGGACTGGCCAGGCATTTAGAATACCCAGACCATTCGGGCTTAGGCGGCCTGCCGGAATGACGTTCCCGGGGAAACAAGCCGTTTTATCGGTCGCATCGCAAGTCCCAGCCTTTTGGGGGTCGCGGATAAACTTTGGCGTAGAGTAAAACGCATTGGACCCAAGCAACTCGCTAAAATCGCCTTGGCGCATTTTAAGCGTCGGAACACTTAGCAAACCTGCGCTTCCCACGGAGGAGCCTGATTCCTGCCAGTGGTAGCGGACCCACTCCTGCCCCCAATAGAAAAACAATCTGCTTTTGTTGGAGTTGAATTTGTCAGGGATGTAGATCGGACCGCCAATGTTGTACCCAAACTGATTGTAGTGCAGAGGCGGTGCGAACTGGGTCGCTGGATTACTATTGCGTGTCCATGTATTGGCGTTTAAGGCGTCGTTGCGGATGTATTCGTAAAGTGCGCCATGGAACTGCTGCGTGCCGGTCCTACTGATGATTCGGATCTGGGCGCCGGAGGTGCGGCCGTATTCGGGCGAGTAATTCGCAGTTAGTATCTGCACTTCCTGCGTCGAGTCCACATCGGCCGCGCCGATGCTGGCACCATTCGATCGCGTGCGCGTAGCCGGCGCGCCGTCGAAGGTGATCAGATTCTCCTGATTGCGGGAGCCGTTGAAGTTCGCCGGACCCTGGTTTAGAAAAGGGCTTGCGATTGCTGCCGAGCCGCCGCGAGCGCCAGGGACCAAGCCGGCAAGCCCAACCGGGTTCCGCCCATTGAGTTCGAGCATATCAATCTGCTGACGGGTGATGAGTCTTTGCACCGCGGCCGATTCGGTTTGCAGCGGGACGGTTGTCGCCGTCACCTCGACGGTCTGGGTGGCCGATCCCACGGTGAGCGTTGCGTCAATACCGAGATGTGCGCTCGGGTCGAGCTTATTGTTTATCGATTCGTATTTCTGGAAACCGGACGCCTCTACGGTCAGAGTATAAAAACCAGGCGGGATGTTGGTGACCGAATAATAGCCAGACTCGTTGGTTGTCGTTTGGCGTTCGATACCACTTTGATTTTTGATGGTGATCTGGGCGCCAGCAATGGTTCCACCTGATGGGTCTTTGACGTAGCCCGAAATTGTGCCCAGGTCTGATTGCGCGAATGCTACCGCCGAACTTGCCAAGCTACAGAAAAGAACCAGGATCACCCTAACGCATATGTTTTTCATGTTCCCCCCTTGGCTCTCATAGGCTGACCGCATGGATGATTCGAGGCTCGGCAACATCGGGCTCACAAGGACCGATAGCGTCTCTTTTTTCATTGCCGACCTCGAACGATCGTTATTTCGGACGTGGCTGGAAAACCTGGCGCACTTATACTCAACGTCTCTTAGAATGTCAAATAAAGGTTTGTTTACATTGCGTTGCTGCTGCCGGTCTACCCAAGACTTGCGGCGGCAGGGAAACGTTGCTTTCAACGACGCGGTTACGAGAACCGCGTGCGCTTCCACAATAAGATACCGCAGGCCAGCAAAAACCCGAGCGTGGCAGTGACTAGCGCTATCATCCAAGGAACACTGAACGTGAGGGGCTGGCGTTCGGCTCCGATAGCCAGCCACAAGAACAGTCCGAGTGCTGCTGCAACCAGGAGCAATTCCCACCAGCTGCGCCTTGGGTTTTCTCGCGAGAGCGGGTCATCTCCTTGCAATATGGCTCGGATGCGGTCGCGCTGCAGGTCGTAGCGGTCGCACTCGCGCTCCATCGCGTCGTTCCAGGAGATCTTCTCAGACTCGGAAGCCTCGGCAAAACTTATGGCCACTGCACCTGCCACCATGACCAGCGAGCCGGCAACCACCATGAGCTGAGTTCCCAGACTGCGTCCCGCCAACTCGCCGAAGACCAAGGCTCCCCAGGCCAAGCCCCAAAGCTGGTTGGTGTTCGAGAGGGGAATTCCCCGTCCGATGCCGATGTATTTGGCGGCATATTGCTGGAAAAGATCGCCCAACACCCAACAGAATCCGCCCAGAAACAGCCAAAACAACATAGGCCGCGCGTTGCTTAAGTCCGAGGCTAAATTGTGGAATCCGCCCAGGAATATCCAGGCCAGCGTGAGAGTAGTGCCCAATTCGCCGAGCGTGAACACGGTGACAAAAGAAAGTGGATTCATTCCGCTGATGTAGGCTTTGCGGTACGGAACGTACATGGTGCCCCAAAGCACTCCGGCGCCGAGCGCGGCGAGGATCCCCATGGTTGCCCGATGAGCAGCGTCGGAGCTATGAGCAACGGTCGTTGCCTGCTGCGAGGTGGCATAGGCGAGCAGGCAGGCCCCGACCACGAGCGCCGTGGTGCCGCCCAACACCTTCATCCATTGATTGGATCCGGCGCCGCGCAATTCGTTGAACAGCAGCCAGCCCCAGAAAAGTCCCACCAGGCTATTCATGTTCCAGAGCGGGAAGGCGATCGAAAGACCGATATTGCGAATCGCGAATACCGTGAGCGTGTTGGCCACCGCCCACAACATGCCCGCCAGGATCGCCCAGACCATCAGATGCGGCTTTTCCCTGAAATCGCGCCAGATATAACCGGTCCCTTTCAGCAAAGTTGGAACCGTCCAGCGCGCGACAAAGACGCCTGCAACCATGCCCAGCGAAATTAAAAATGGAGATAATCCCACGGTGACAAGCTTGGTGGGGGCCTCAGCCGCTCCGAGCCATGCACCGGCGGCCAGCCCGCACATCACTCCCAGGCGATGCAAGGAACGCGCGGAAAGCCGGGTGACGGATTCTGTTTCGCTGCTCATGTTTTGGTGATCATGTTCGTCAGTCACGGCTTGCTTCCTTGACTTGCTAATCAATTCTGTGACTCAGGGTGTGATTGCGAAAACCGCCAGCAGCCACGCGCCCAGAAAGAGGACGATAACCGGCACCCAAAAATGTATGTCCGTAAAGATCAATCGAAGGGTGGATGATTTTGTTCGAGATACTTTGACCGGTTTTGTCGACGGTTGCAAGGAACCTCCGTACCTTCGACCTCTTGGAGCGATTCGCAGTGTAGCCGTAGCGGTGCTCGCTTTCCAGCAAGAAGATGTGTAGCCGGTTCCCGGTCGTGATATATGCTAGCCGCGCTTGGAAGGACGTGGACCGCGGCGCTTGGTGAGGTCACTCGATTTTAGACTTCAGAAATGTTAGAAATGTCGGCGATCGAGCGCTCGTTCGTCGAACATCTGACGATTTTCGTGAAAGGCAAAAATGAAACTCAATTCCAATCTGCTCAAGAGCACCGTCGTAGCCTCGCTTGGCGGTCTTCTCTTCGGATTTGACACGGCGGTGATCTCCGGCACAACGCACGCGCTGACGGAAACCTTTCATCTCTCCCCGCTAGCGCTGGGTATGACCGTTTCGGCGGCGCTGGTGGGAACAATCGTCGGTTCCATGTTTGGCGGAATTCCCGGGGACAAGTTTGGCCGCCGGGATAGTTTGAGAATCCTGGCGGTTCTTTATCTGGTTTCGGCGCTGGGTTGCGCGTTTGCGTGGAATTGGTATGCCCTGATGCTGTTCCGCTTTATTGGCGGACTGGGTATTGGCGGCTCTTCGGTGCTGGGACCCATGTACATCGCCGAAATTTCGCCGCCCAAATGGCGGGGCCGGCTGGTGGGACTGTTTCAGTTCAATATTGTGCTGGGAATCCTGCTCGCGTATTTCTCCAATTACTTGGTTGGAACGATGCAATTCGGAGCCAATGAATGGCGATGGAAGCTGGGGGTCCCTGCAATCCCGGCATTGCTGTTTTTGGTTCTGCTATTTGGTATACCGCGCAGCCCGCGCTGGCTGGTCAAGAAACAGAGAATCGGAGAAGCCCGGGAAGTTCTTCGGATGCTGGGTGAAGCGGACTACGAGAGGGAGCTGCAGGAAATCATCGTATCGATTGACGCGGAGCACGGTGCGAGTGATTCGCTGTTCTTGTGGAAGTATCGCCTACCGATTTTTCTGGCTGTCTCGATTGGCATGTTCAACCAGCTCTCGGGAATCAACGCCATACTGTATTACTTGAATGATATTTTCGCTTACGCCGGCTTCAACAAAGTTTCGTCCGACCTGCAGGCCGTGGCCATTGGGGCCACGAACTTGATCTTTACGATGCTGGCGATGTCGGTGATCGATCGGTTCGGCCGTAAGAAACTACTGCTGATCGGCTCTGTAGGCACGGCGGCGTGCCTCGCTGGTGTGGCGGCTATCTTCCTGACGCAAAGCCACCAGAATCTTCTGGTCTGGCTGCTGGTTGGCTACATCGCGTTCTTCGCATTTTCACAGGGCGCGGTGATCTGGGTTTTCATTAGCGAGGTGTTTCCCAATCGCGTCAGGGCCAAGGGGCAAAGTTTGGGCACCCTTTCCCACTGGGTCATGAATGCGCTCATTTCCTTTGTGTTTCCACGTTTGGCGGCGTCATCCGGCGGGTACCCATTCATTTTTTTCGCGGTCATGATGGGACTCCAGTTTTTCGTGGTCTTATTCGCGTACCCTGAAACCAAAGGAATCTCGCTTGAAGAGATGCAGAAGAAATTGGGAATCGCATAAGAACAACGAAGTGGCCGAACGAGAGTAAGACGAGAATGACCCGCTCCACCTGCGCTAGGGCGCGAGCGATGACGCGCGCACGTAGTCAAATTGGGCTTTAAAGCCCGCGCCTCCCATAGACACCAGACCAATCCGCCCACCCGACCCGAGCGTGTGCGTCCAGGTCCCGCCGCGAATCCAGCTTTGCCCATCCGTGCTGCTGTACCCGGTATAGCTCTCCTCGCCCGGAACAGTCCGTTTGACTGGGTATTAAATTCGAAGCTCTGCCCATTGAGCGCAAAGGTGCCGGCAGCCGGCGGTCGCACCCAACTCCATTGCGCGCTGAGCGTTGTAGCGTTGAATTCGTCCGACAAAGCAGGGATCAACGGACCGGGCTGATCAGCGATCGCAAGGTGAGGAACGTACTGGCTTTTCTGCCCAGGTTGCGCGGCGGGAACCGCTATTGCTGAGTCGGAAGGCCCGAGGCCACCGCGCACCACCGGCCATTCCGGAATTCGGTTTCGGTAATTATTTTGCGCACCTGGCAATAAGCCTTGACATTACTCGCGGTTGCAATCGAAAACAATGGAAGAAGAGATTTCGCCGCGGAGCGGGTTCCTTTATTCGTGGGGAGGCGCCGTGGATGAAGGCAGCGGTCTCCCATCAACAGTGTTCAATGGAATTCACGCGAAACGTTTCCATTTATACAATCGGAGCACTCGACCCAAACACCTTGGGCGCTTCCCTGAGCCCGCCGGTTCTTCACCCACAGAAAACGCGAGAATTGATCGATGCTCCCCGTTGTGCCTCCGACGCTGAGGTCCGCGCCCATCATGTCGTAATACGCATCCGGGCGAAACTCTGCCAGAAAAAGATAGCCGCTGCGGATGTATGTCGTGGGAGCGCCGTGCCCCGTGCCATTGGTACCGTCTACACGCCCCGCGTAATTGCGCGGCCCGAGCGTCATCACATCCGCGAACATGTTGGCAAAAGGAACCATCGTGCCGGCGGTCATTCCATATCTGTCGCTGAGGTAAGCCCGGTAAAACCCAGCCACATCCAGGCTGCCGTGATTCGAGTCTTCTCCACTGGTTGAGGGCAACGCGTACCCCCAATTATAAGCTGTGTTCCCGGCGCTATCTTGATAGGTTCGTACCCCAGAGCTGAAAAACCAGTCCATGCTGGCTTGCACAATGCTGTCGTAAAGCGCGACGCGCGCAGAATCGTCGCCAAGCAAAGCGTGACAAACCGCCAAATTCTGAAATCCGTAGTTGAACATCATTTGCTGGTTCCAAGGCACCCTGTGCCCGGGCATGTACGGGGATGCGCTAGAGAAAAACTGGCGATTCCCGTCTGACAAATCCAGGAGCGACGCCAAAATATGCTGGTCGATGGCCAGATCGGCACCGGCGACAAATGTTTTTGCGCGGTCCAGGTAGGTAGCCCCGAAACCGTACGGGTCACCAATCCCCACAGAAATGTCGGTGATCGACGGAGTGCTGAGAATTAGGCGAGCACAATTGCCCAAGTGACCGACGGGATCGCCCTGTTCGCCGCCAGTGCCGATGGGTAGTGTGGAAACATTGTTCGGCCAGACTGGATCCATTCTTCCGGTCCAAATCACATATTGACCAACCGGGTCAGGAGCCAGGTCGTTGCGCTCGGAAAGCAGCGCGTCGCAAAAAGAAATCATTTGATCGAGGATCACGGTATCCCCGGTGATTTCATAAACGAGTCCCATCGCCTTGGTCTGCTCGCCGCTGCGTCCCTGAGCCCATTGGTTCCCAATATTGTCAGCGGCCGGTGTAAGTGTCGCTAGGTACGTCTTGAATGAATTGACTTCATTCTGCGTAACCGCGCCATCGAAACTGTCGACCTTCATCGCCTGCGCTTCTGCGCGGGGCGTCATGCTCACGCAGGCGAAGAGTAACCCACCCAGTAAGCAAGCTATTCTCGGAACCAAAGCGCCCCGTTTTATCAGGCGGGCTCTCGGGGAGATAAGTCTTTGCATGGGAACACCTCTAGAACTTTCAGCACTTCAACCACAGTCGAAGACCTATGCGGGAGACCAGCAAATCCTTTCTCCTTCATTTTTAGCCTGGTCGCCACGAGGTATAGGGTGTATAGCAAGCCCTCACATTTACTTCAATGTGTCAAACTGTAATTTCAAATAATGAAATGACATCAAGCGGCGCCTACCCCTCGGTCTGTTGGTCCGTTGGTTTTGCTAAAGGGCAGCAGACGCGACCGCGGCCCACACGTGCAAGGAAGTAAGGGAGTGCTCCGAAGGGCGATGTCTCCAGGCGGGCATTCGCAAACGGTTTAGTTGTGGCGTGGTTCCGCTATCTCAACGTGATACCGCTCGAGCAATTCACCAGTGGCCCGGCTAACCGCAGTCAGCGCCCGCTGATAATTTATTTCACTCTGCACCAGGTTTACTTCAGCTTGTGCGAGCTGCGTCTGCGCATCGAGCACGAAGAAAATTGTTTGCGCGCCCAACTCGTACTTCCGTTGCTCAGCCTCGAGATTTTGTCGCGCCAGCTCTCGCGCAATCTTGCCGGCAGCCACCGAGAGCTTGGCCTGTTCCAATTGGTGGACAGCGTTTAAGGCATCTTGCCGCGCGGCCTGCTCGCTGCGCCGCATGGAATACAGGTCGCGCTGCTTGAAAACTTCGCTTGTGCCCAAATCGGCTTCTGCGCCGCGGTTGCGAAGGGGCAGACGCAACAGCAGCGAAAAACCATACGTTGGAAATTTGAAATTGCCAATCTGATTCAATGCCGCGCCCAACCCGTTGGCAAGGATCAGCGCAGGGGGCGTTTGCGTAAGATCAAACTGATTGCCGGCCAGCCCGCTCGAAGAATACGAACCGCCAAGATTTAAGTCGGGCTGCAGCCCGTTGTGCGCCAGTCGTATCGAGGCATCGTCATTGAGCAACTGCTGACGCCAGGCTTCCAGCTCCGGACGTTTGGCAAGCGCCCGTTCGATGGCCGATTGCGCATCGACCGAAAGCATTTCGCCGGGAGGCTCCGCGGATTCGGTCAGCTCGAGATCGAGCGGCGCAATCGTTGGATCGAGATCCGCACCGATCGTGCGGCGAAGCTGGTCCTCGGTCTGTTTCAGCGCATACTCTGCCTGGATCACCGCCAAGCGGCGCGTGGCCACCTGAGATTCCGAACGGTAAATATCCAGTGGCGGAAGCGCCCCAAGCTCAAGCGCACGCTTGTTTTGGTCATAGCTGGCCTGAGCCTGCTTCAGCGACTCGCGTAGCACGCCGAGATTTTCTCGTCCTTGCACAACATCCCAATATTCATTGACCGCTCGCGAAAGCGAATCGCTCACCTGGGCTTCGAACGTAGCTCGTGACATTCGCATGTTGCGCCGCGCGATCAGTATCGGTGCCCGATTGGCAAACAAACCGCGATGACGCAGAAGCGGCTGGCTAGCGCTAAAGTTCAAAGCCGAAAAAATAGACGGATTAAGGGTGGCGAATCTGCTATTGGATGAGGCGCGGTTTGCGCTGAGACCGATCCCAAAATTGGTGCCGGTCTGCAATGTTTGCGAGTAGCTGAACTGCGATTGCTGGCTGAGGCTGGTGAGGATCGGGGCGCCCTGCAAGGTCGAAGACGTAGGCGAAGTAGAACGCAACTGATTGAAGCTCGAGGTAAAGGACGGATCGAAGGGTTGCTGCGCGCGCAGAATACCAAATCGCATTACCTCGTAATTGAGCTGGTTGATGCGCACATCGGAGTTGTTGACAAGCGTCAACTGCAGCGCATCCGTGAGACCCAGCCTAAGCTTTCCATTCACGACGAAGTCTCGCAGGCCCGCCGCTCCCGGTATGCGCTCGGGTATCTCTGGTCCGAGTACGACGTGGCGAAACCACTCTGGCGAAGGGAACGTTTGGCAGTGCACTGCCGGAGACGCCAGCAGCAAAACAAAACCCGCGACAATCAACGAGAAACTACGCGTCATGCTTGTCCCTCCCGGTAAGTCGTCGCACATCGCCGCAAGGCCCGGCAACCCGGTTCGAGTGAAGAGGCGCACTGCTTTTGCTTTCCTGCGCGAAGCGCATGGCGCGCCTCACAGCGGTACAACGGCTCGCGCCTTGCTCGCGCGTACGGATGAGCGAGGGGGTCACGGTTCGGATGCCGTTGCCGATTCGGCGTTCTACTCGTAACGGATGGCCTCGACAGGGTCCAGCCGCGCCGCCTTCACCGCTGGGTAAATTCCAAAGATCAACCCAACCGACACCGAAACCAAAAACGCCAGCAAAATAGACGTGGCCGTCACAATCGTGGACCATCCCGCCAGCCAGGCAATCAGTCGCGACATTCCGAACCCAAACACAATGCCCATGGCCCCCCCGACAAATGAAATCAGAACCGCCTCGATCAAGAACTGGCGGATGATGTCCTTTTGGCGAGCCCCAATCGCCCGACGCACTCCGATCTCACGCGTGCGTTCCAGGATGCTAGCCAGCATGATATTCATGATTCCAATTCCACCGACAAGCAGCGAGATGGAAGCAATCGCCACCATCACCATGTCAAAAATTCGCTGCGTGCGCTTCTGCTGCTCGAGCAATTCGGCGGGCACAACCAGTGTGAAATCGCCGGCATTGCGGTGCGAATGATTCAGCAAGCCACGCACCACTTCTGCCGCCTCCAAGCTGTCAGCGGCAGGCTGCATTTGCAAATAAATGCCGTCAACTTCGTCTTTCAGTTGGCTGTAGGTATCTTCGAGCCGGAAAATCGCGGCGTTCAACGGAACGTAAATCAAGTTGTTAAAATCTTGCGCCGGCAGGCCCGGGGTTTGGGTCCCCGCGGTAAGCTGCTGCCCGGCCACTCCCACAACGCGAAACCATTGCGTATTAACCTTGATGTATTGTCCAAGCGCGTCCTGCGAGCCGAACAAGTTTACCTTGGCTGCCTGGGCCAACACGCACACAGGAGCAGCTCGCCCGTTTTCCTCTTCGTCGTAGAAGCGACCAGCTACAAGGTGCAAATTCGCAATCCTCTGATAACTTGTCCCCACACCGTACACCGTGGGCATTTCCCGCTGCGGCTTGGGAATCATTTTTGAAGGGATGAAGCGCTTCCGCGGTGTGGCTTCAGCGAGATTTGCGACGTTGGCGCGAATCACCCGGAAGTCCTGAAAGGTAAGCCCCGGAGAAAGCTTGCGCATCTTTTGCAGGTCCTGCCAGCTAGGCGCTTCCTTGGCCTCCACGATCAGATTGCGCAACCCCAGTTGCTCGATGAAGGCCATCACCTGCTGCTGTGCCCCGGCGCCGATGGAAAGCATCGAGACAACCGCCGCGACCCCAAAGATCATCCCCAGCATCGTCAAGAGCGAACGTAACTTATGCTGCAGAAGATTTTGCATGCCGAGCGCGAGATCGGGTAAAACCTGATCCCATCCTCGCTCGCGATGCAGCGCTACAGGCGGCGACGCTCGGTGGCTAGCGCTCATTTACTCGCTCCTCCGACCCGTGCCGGCCCTCCGGACGTCGTTGGTTCGGTGCCTTTGGTCGTTGGGTTTACAAGCGCAACTTCCGTACCCTCGGTCACACCGTCAACTACGATTTGGCTCTCGGTGCGGTGTTTGATCGTTACAACGCGCGGAACAAAACCGCTGCCGCTTCGCGCGTAAACCACGGGCTTGCCGTCCTTCTGAAAAACAGCCTGCGTCGGCAGGCAAAGTGCGTCACGCACCTCATTGCCAAGCACGATGACCTCGGCGGTGAGGCCGGGACGCAGACGCACGTCAGGCTCATCGATTTGGAATGTGGCATCGAAGCGGCGCGTCGGATCGTCGCTAAAAAAACTGCGTGACGCCAGGCCCGCAACCGTTTTCACTTTGCCATGGTAGGTCTTGCCTGGAAGCGCGTGTACGTGTACCTCGACCTTTTCACCCGTATTGATATCCGCTCGCGCTGTTTCCGGCACTTTGGCTTGAATTTCCATCTGACTGACTTCCAGCACTTCAGCGATGAGCCGCCCCGGAAAGGCTTGATCGCCCATGCGGTATTCCGGCAACGACATGCCCTGAAACATGAATCCAGAGGTGGAATCACGGTTTTCGCGAACCGATACGAGACCTGCGATCGGTGCACGTAGCGTCATGTTTTCGATGTTTTTTTTCGATTGCTCCATATCGAGCTTGGCTTTATTGCGTTGCTCTTGAACCACGGCCAACGAGGCCTGATTGGAGGCCTTACGCGAATCAATGTCCTGCTCCAGCTGCTCTAGATGCCGCTTCGATTCTTCGAGCGTCAGATCATTTTTCTTGGCGTCAATGGAGCTGACCAGCTCATTGCGCTTCACGTCGAGTTCAGCGCGGCGCACCGCGTATTTAGCCTTGAGCAGGGCCACCTGATCCTGCGCCGCTTGTACGGCTGTATCCGACTGTTTCTTGGTGATCTGTTGTTCAGCCTGTTGCAACATGGAGCGGCTTTGTTCGAGGTTGAACTCCTGCTCGCTGGGATCAAACTCCACGACTACATCACCGGCATTGACGATTGTGCTGGTGCGCGCTAATTGCACGATCTGCAGAGCGCCCGCCACTTGCGGCGCAATCATCATCGACGTGCGGTTGGGCCGCAGCTCGCCCAAAGTGTAAACGTTAACCGCCAGCGTGCCACGGCGTACGCGGGTTGTCGGCGTTTCGCGGTCCGGCCGTCGCAATGCCTGCAACGCCGCCGCTCCTCCAACACCGGCCACGAGTAACACAGCCAGCATTACACCGAGCTGAATTTTCTTCCGCAGTTTCATCAGAGGATCTTCTGTGCGCCGGTCTGCACCACATCTACAACCTGGAAACGCTGCGCATGGCCTACTTCCGATTGAAGAAGGAAGCCGCGCCGGGCGTGGACGGAGAGACGTGGCGGCACTACGGCGAGCAACTGGAGGTAAATCTCCAGGATCTTGCCGAAAGGCTGAAGCGAGGAGCGTACCGAGCGAAGCCGGTGCCTAGAGTGTTTATCCCTAAGGCCGACGGGCGGCAAAGACCGCTGGGGGTCCCGGCGCTGGAAGACAAAATCGTCCAGCGCGCGGCGGTCGAGGTGCTGAACGCCATCTACGAGACGGATTTTCTCGGGTTCTCGTATGGGTTCCGACCAGGGCGCAGCCAGCATCAAGCGCTGGATGCGCTCTACACGGGGTTGCTGACGAGAAAAGTGAACGGGGTGCTTGATCTGGACATCAAAGCTTTTTTCGATGGGCTGTCCCACGAATGGTTTGTGAAGTTCATTGAGCATCGGATCGCAGACCGGCACGTCGTGCGGCTCATCCCGAAATGGTTGAAAGCCGGCGTGCTGGAGGATGGGAAACGGATACGGACTGAGGAAGGGACGCCCCAGGGTGGCAGGGCCTCGCCGCTTTTGGCGAACGTCTACCTTCATTACGTGTTTGACCTGTGGGTCCAAGCATGGCGTCGGAAGCACGCGCACGGCGATATGATCGTCGTGCGCTTCGCTGACGACATCGTGGTGGGCTTTAACAGCAAAGCGGATGCCGATCAGTTCCGAGCGGAACTCAGCGAACGAATGCGAAAGTTCAACCGGGAACTGCATCCCGAGAAAACGCGACTTCTGGAGTTCGGTCGGTATGCGATCGACCAACGGCAGTGGCGTGGAGAAGGGAAACCGGAGACGTTCAACTTCCTCGGCTTTACGCACATCTGCATAAAGAAGAGAAGCAATAGACGGTTTACGGTGCTGCGGCAGACGATACGCAAGAGACTGCAGACGAAGCTGAACGAGGTGAAAGCCACGCTTCAGCGACGGATGCACGAACCCATCCCCGAACTGGGCAAGTGGTTGCAAGCGGTGGTGCGTGGACACATCCGGTACTACGGCGTGCCCATGAACCGACCGGCGCTGGGGATCTTCCGATTCCAAGTGGGACAGCTCTGGCATCGCGCGTTGTCGCGGCGCAGCCAGAACGGCCGCGTCCTTTGGGATCGCATGCGGCGCCTCATCAACCGCTGGCTGCCACGGCCTTCTCTCTGTCATCCCTATCCCC